>JAHJKP010000035.1 GCA_018821985.1 Pseudomonadota bacterium | reverse complement strand
CTGCCGGTGGTGATGATCACCGCCTTTGCTCAGGTAGATAAAGCAGTGGCTGCCATGCAGGCAGGGGCCTTTAATTATCTGGCCAAGCCCTTTTCCAATGATGAACTGATTGTCACCATCAATAAAGCGGTTCAACATTATTCCCTGGTGCGGGAAAATATCAGATTGCGCAAGGAGATTCTGACTCGCACCGGTTTTGCCGGTATGGTCGGCAAAAATGCGCGTATGGTTCAGGTCTATGAGCTGATTGAAAAGGTGGCGCCGACCCCATCGTCGGTGCTGATTACCGGTGAGAGTGGAACGGGCAAGGAACTGGTGGCCAAGGCCATCCATGTGAACAGTCCCCGCCATGATAAGGCCTTTATCACCGTAAACTGTGCGGCCCTGGCCGAAAACCTGCTGGAAAGTGAACTCTTCGGCCACGAAAAAGGCGCCTTTACCGGGGCCGTTGCCATGCGCAAGGGCCGATTCGAGCTGGCAGACGGCGGCACACTGTTTCTCGATGAGATCGGTGAGATCCCACTCTCATTGCAGTCCAAACTGCTCAGGGCTCTGCAGGAAAAAAGCTTTGAGCGGGTGGGGGGGAGTAAGACGCTGTCCGTTGATGTGCGCATAATCAGCGCCACCAATAAAGATCTGAAGGAAGAGGTGGATCAGGGCCGTTTTCGTGAGGACCTTTATTATCGACTCAATGTGATCCATGTCCTGTTGCCGCCCTTGCGGGAGCGGATGGATGATATTCCGATCCTGGTTGAATATTTTATCAGGACGGTTTCTGAACGTCTGGCTAAACCCGGACTTTCTATCAGTCCCGATGCCTTACGTCTTCTGGTGACCCTGCCTTGGGAAGGGAATGTGCGCGAGCTGGAAAACACCATCGAACGGGCAGCCATTCTCTGTAATAACAACAGAATCGAAGCAGATGATGTGCAACCGGAATCCACGGCCAGAAGTTCTCAGGCCGCCTGGACGCGGGCGATGGATCTTGGTCAGTTGATCCCGGAATCGGCGGAATTGAATGAGGTTCTCTACGCGGTGGAGGAAAAGATGTTAAACCGGGCCCTGGAGGCCTCTGGTTTTGTCCAGGCCCGAGCGGCGGAAAAATTGGGGATTACCAAGAGTCTGCTGCAGTACAAGATGAAAAAATATGGGATCAAGAAGGGGTGAGTGGTGAGCAGATTGTCAGAGAATGATCACCACACTCCACCATTTTCTCGACTTGTTACTTATTTTCACTCTTCATGGCTTGCTTTGTCCCCAGTGCAGTTTATTGCGCAGGATGGCGAAGTAGTCCCGGTGGGGAGAAATAATCAGGAGCAGGGGATGTTCAGCTGCCTCGATCTCCAGTGTCTCATTGCCCTGCATATCCCAGGATGACTGGCCGTCGACGATGACCTTGGCGTAATGACCAGGGCCATCATCGATGCAGGTGCTCAGTCTGGTCTCAGGTGGCAGGAGTACCGGTCTGCTGCTGAGCATGAAGGGGCAGATAGGGGTGACCAGGATTGATGCCAGCCCCGGATAGACCAGCGGCCCGCCCGCCGAGAGATTGTAGGCGGTGGAGCCGGTGGGGGTCGAGAAGATCAGCCCGTCTGCTTTATAGGTGG
The DNA here is from genome assembly GCA_018821985.1 of Pseudomonadota bacterium. Classification (GTDB taxonomy): domain Bacteria; phylum Desulfobacterota; class Desulfobulbia; order Desulfobulbales; family Desulfocapsaceae; genus UBA2270. Next base: position 124,334 of record JAHJKP010000035.1, on the reverse strand, counting down.
TGATATATTCCGCATTTGCCCTGGTGGAAAGCTGCAGGACCCGGTCCAGGGTTCCCTTGCTGATTACCACCTCGTTTAAGGCGTACCGATATGCTGTTGGTTGATCCTCCCGGATGATACGGGTCTTGAGCATCATCCGATTTTCAACGGTCACGGTTCCGGAGATAATTTCTTCCAGGGCCGGTAGAGCCTCCTGCTCCGTCAGCTCAGTCAAAAATCCCAGGTTGCCCAGGTTGATCCCGATTACCGGAATAGAGTAACGAGCTGCCTGGTCTGCCACATGGAGCAGAGTGCCATCTCCGCCCAGGATAACCAGAATATCAAGATCAGGATCAATCTGGTTGATTGTGGCTGTAATTCCCTTGCCCTTCAGCCAGTTGCAGAGCATGTCGGCAAAGGCACCGGCTGGCTCGTGATCTTTTTTGATAATAATGCCCGCCCGGCGTACAGAAAAATCAGAGACAGTGCGAAAGGGATGAAGAGGGGTCGCCATCTTATTTCTTCCCAAGTTCGATGGAACGATTGGTTGCGGCCTCGATGGCATCCATGATGATACCCTTGAATCCCGCCTTTTCCATCACATGCTGGGCGGCAATGGTGGTGCCACCCGGAGAGGTGACCATGGCCCGGAGGACGGCTGGGTGTTTGCCGCTTTCCTGCATCAGTTTAACCGAACCAAGCACGGTCTGAATAGCCAGGGTCTCGGCAATAGGTCGGGCCAGACCGGTTTTTATCCCGGCATCAATCATCCCCTCAATGAAGGTAAAGACATAGGCCGGCCCTGAACCGCTGAGTCCGGTGACTGCATCAAGGTATTGTTCGTTTAGTATGATGGCTACACCCACGGCATCAAACAGGGATTTGGCGAAATCCATTTCCTTAGGCGTTACATTTATGTTGCCGCTCAGAGCCGACGCAGACTCAAGGACGAGAGCCGGTGTATTGGGCATGACGCGAATGATTTTGCATTGCCGGTCGCTGAGATGACTCTCATAAAAAGAGATGGGGAGTCCGGCGGCAATGGAGATGATCAGGTGCTCCGTGGTGATCAGCTCTTTAGAGGCAGTGAGAAGAGAACCCATGACCTGGGGTTTTACTGCCAGGATTACAGTGGCGCAAGATTTCCAGATTGGGACTCCGGTATCAAAGGGTTGAACCTGATAGGTTTCGTTGAGATAATTGCGTCTTGCGCCATCGGGTTCGGCGATCAGGATGTCTTCTGCTGCATATAAACCAGACTGGATAATACCGCGAATCAGGGCCTCACCCATCTGGCCGCCGCCGATAAAACCGATTTTAGTTGTCATATTTTTAATCCTTTGTTGTTGAATGGTAAGATCAGGGGACTGTACCATGTCTCAGGAAAACAATCCATACTGGAAGGAACCAATCTGCTGATGAAATATGGCTTTAACTGTGATAGGGTTTATTCATGAAAAAAGGCGCCTCAGTATAGGGCGAAGGTAATCTGGTGATTGATAGATTAGAGGAAAAATAAATGATCAATAAAGATTTACTTGATATCCTGGCCTGTCCCAAATGTAAGGGACCGGTCAGACTCACCGAAGCAGCCGATGGGCTGGTGTGTGAAAAATGCCGATTGTTGTACGAGATTCGTGATGATATCCCGGTGATGCTGATTGATGAGGCCAAGGATCTCGATCGACAGGAAGGATAGTTTGCCTCAGCTCTTGATCTTGTTTTTGAACTGCTCGTTCACCTTGTAAACAAAGGCCAAGACCTCGGCCACGGTGCGGTAGAGTTCGCCCGGGATCTCCTGTCCCAAAGGGACCTTGGCCAGCAGTTCAACGAGATCTGGGTCTTCCTGGATGTAAACACCAGCCTCCCTGGCGGTTTCGATGATTTTCCGGGCAATCTCTCCTTTGCCACTGGCTACAACTCTGGGGGCACTGCTTTTTTCAGCATCGTAAATGATGGCAACGGCCTTGTCCATTTTTGGGTGCTCGGCCATGTTACACCTTTGTGTTCAGGAGTGATTGTCCAGCCGGCACCAGCAGTCTGATCAGATCTGTGTCGGGGGCGTTTGCCGTTCCTGAAAAGGAAAGACCCTGCAGTGGAATATCCGTCAACTGCTGTCTGAGATCGTCACTGAACTGACTGACGAAATCAGCCTTTTCCTGAGAATCACAGTTGAAGCGCATCCATAAGCCCTCATTTGTTTGCAGAAATTCGATCTGGAGATTGCCAAGTCCGGTCAAGGCCAGATGGAGGGAAAAATGAAGTTGTTTACTTCTCTTCTGATCCTCTGTTTCCTGTTCCTGCTTCTGATCGATGAGGAGGTATCCCTGATCCAGAAAGGGGAATGGCAGGGGGAGGATTATGGTGTTCTCCTGGCCCAGGCGCAGTTGACTTAACTGGAAGCTTTCGATGGTGGCGAGAAGGGCTTTGCTTGTCTCCCCGATCTTTTCTGATTCTCCAAAAAGATGTGCTATCTCCAGCAACGCCGACTTAAGGGAGCCCGCTTCCTCTCCTTTCACACCGTTGTGCAATTTTGCTTCCATCTGCAGGCCGAGAGAATCAATCATCTGCCGCAAGATATTTCCTCCCTCTGTGTTGTTTAATGGCGTTTGCTGCAGTGCAATAAAACTTTCCAAGTTCTGGAGACTTACGCTTGATAAGCTTGCGATGGCAGGATTTGGCGGCTGTTGAAGCAGCTGGACAAGGGCGGACAGATCGACATTCTGACCGATAAAGCTCAGCGACTGTCCCAGGTATTGCTGCAAGGGAGCGCTGATAATCTTGAGTTCAACTTGGGGTGTGGTGGCGGTAACCTGGAGCTGAAGTGATTGGCCAGGGCTGAGGGTTACAGAGTCGGCCTGGACCAGGAGACGGTTTGAACCTCCTATATCAAGGGTAAATTTATTTTCACCTGCGGCATTGACTACGAAGGCCTGTATAGTTTGGCCTTCCTGCATATGATGCGGATTCTGTTGTTGTCCACCTGGCCCGGAAGTTGATGAACCGAGAATAGTGGAAGGTGAGAGGGGCGCGATTGGATCCATGCTTTTCTTTCGGTAAGAAATGGAAAAATCTTAACTTCCAGCTTGAAGACGCAAGGGGAGTGGCCTTTTTTTCTCTCACTGGGGCGGCGTGAGCCAGTGAACGGTAAACTCTTTGCTGTGCGGGCAGGGGAACTTATGTTGTCTGTACGTTTTCTCGCAGTTGTCTGCGTTGTTCCTTCAGGCAACAGGATACGATAAAATCACTTTCTTTCTGGTCAAGATTGTCAAACTGTAATGCTATTTGCCAATGTTCTTTGCGTAACTTTATCATCCGGACGACGTGAGCTCTACAGTGTATTTCTTTATCGGTATAGGGAAGTTTTATATGCAGCAGGATGCGTTGTTTGTTGAGAAATTCTTTTGGGAAAATAGCCAGGGTTCCACCTCCGGAAAGATCCAGAGTCTGGCCGTCAAGCTTCCAGGCATGGGCTCGTTCTTCGGGACCAGGTTCATAACTGGCGGAGATGGCGGTTCGCATGTCGGCGCGGTAAAAGGTGCGCAGGCTGGCAGGGTCAATGGTCTTCTGGGCAAACAGCTCCAGGATTCGATCGCCTTTGATTGTTTCAATTCCAGCCTTGAAGGTGATTGATTTCTCTTCACCTTTCACGGCTATGAGGCAACTCTTGCTGGTGTCAATATCTGTCGGGAGTTGTTTTGGGGGAAAGACCAGAAAAAAATGAGGGGACTCGGACTCTTTGTAAATACATTTGAGTTGCACGGAACCACCGCTTAAAAGCGGCAGGTTGATTTCAGCCAATTGGCTGTCCTGGATTCTTTTTATAAGATCAACGAGAGAAGGTGACATTGGATAATAAGGGAATAGGTAAAGTAATAATTTTATTTATGTTGCCTTAACCTGTACTTTGAGACGAAGCAGACGACGCTGGGTAATCAGGCACTGGCCAACGATCCTGTCTCTGTCTTCATCGTTAATCTCGTCATAATGATACGCGACCACATAACTGTTTTCTTCGACCTCCGAGATTCTGACCGGACGGGCCAAAAAGGTGATGATAGAATCGCTTTGCTCATCATGGATGGGGAGTTGAATCCTGGCAAGTTTGTCGGCTGGGGGTTTGTCGTGAAAAATGGCCAGGAGACCGCTGCCGCTGATATCAATGGTTGTCCCGGAAATCTTCCAGTGTTCCTCTGGGCTGCCAAACCCTTCAGGCAAAAGGGAACTGATAATAATGGGCGTGGTATGATCTACCCGAAAATATTCTCGCATCTGCTCATGGCTGATGGTCTTTTGGACGATCATCTCAAGCACCTGATTGTTCGCCACCTGCTCGATCATGGCCTCCAGAGAGACACTTTTGCCGGCCATGTCCAGGTTGATGATACAGGGTGACTTGGTGTCAAGGTCGCTGATGGGCAGGGCTCCGGGTTCAAACAGGAGATTGAAGCGGGGGCCGGTTGTTTTTTGAAAGATACATCGTTCCCGGTATCTTTTATCCGCGTTTTGAAGCGGTAAAAAGATCCTGACAGGTTTGCTGTCAGGGATATCATTGATGAAATTAGTTTGTGTAGTCACGATGAGTGTTCTCTCAAGGTTCAGGATATTGGACGAGTTTATACCGGCTACAATGTCTTAATCGGACAAGGATGGTTCTATCTGCTGCCCTTAGGGTGTGGAAAACAAGTAAAATATTTTTTATACTATCAGTCTTGACAAGAACTATCAAGATTTCTGTGTATTGTCGATTCGTTCAGTAACTTTTTTTTGACTAGAGAGGCTTGTTCCCATACCTGATCACAGCTCAGGATAACTTTTGCCAGGATGTGTTGGTATCCTTTGACGAAATGGGTGTTTACTATTTCTTGGCCGGCAAGATTCATAATGGCAATAAGTTGATCATCCTGGTTTGCCAGATCTTGTTGCATTTGTGCAAGTTCTTGGCTTCTCAGCAGGATCTGTTGCGGTGACAAGGCAGCAATATCGGCAGTCAGAGAAGATGCGGCCTCTTCCAGGAGGGTGTATCGTATTATGGCGTCGCGGAAAGATTTTTCTACATCGATGATTGCTTGAGGGGAAGGCGGGACGAAAGCGGTAATTGCAGGTGGAGGCCCATCAGCGCGCATGATTGAGGATGCCGCCGTTTTGAGAAGAGGTTGTCTGGCGGTATCCGTTCAGGGCTGTGCGTCCGCCCTGTATTGCTTTAATATCATGGGCGAGCAGGGATTTGATATTATTGATGACAGAGAGCAAAGAACGGTTATGTGTCAGAATCTGTCTCATAATCTCCTGGCGTCTGTCAATCAATGGATGAGCCGACAGATGAGCGGATACTGTCGGACTCATTTCTTTCAGGATGGCGATAAGGTCATGATCGGCAAGAGCTGCCTCTTCCTGCAATTGCAGAATGGCTGCCCCTTTAGTGTGCAATGCCGCAGGGGTATTGTCGCCCGTGTCGTTCTTGATGTTTTTGAACAGGACTAGAATGTCCTCATGACGCTGGATTGAACTATGGAGGAGGGCGTCAAGTTCTCCCAAATCTTTATGTTCTGTCAATGATTCAGACATGTCTTATCCCGCGGCGTTGAGGGGTGTATACACTTTTTCAAGTTGAGCTTTTTGTGCTTCTTGCTCGCTTGCTGAAGTCGCATCTTCCTGTTGCTGGTGGTTGATGTCAATGGCCTGACCCCAGGTTTCACGGAGGTCAACCAACAATCTTTCAACTGTTTTCAGCTTTTCTCCGCTTTCGTCTTTGCGGGCAGCGTTCAACTCACGGATCATGAATTGATAGAGCCCGTCCAGATCTGCGGCAATCTTACCACCAATCTCATGGTTGAGCGTGTTGGAGAATTCGGTGATGATCGCTAAGGTTTTGCTTATTCGTCCCAGCTTTTCTGCCTGATTGCCCTGTTCTCCTGCCATTATGGCCTGACGGGTAAAACGGATGGCGCCATCATAGAGCATGATCAGGATCTGTTCCTGGGTGGCCGTATAGATATGATTCTGCTGGTACTGTCTCTGCTGGTATTGATTGGTGTAGGCATTCATAGTTAAGTCCTTTTAACTTTTAACCTTTAAGCATGTTGCTCAGCAAATCCATTTGCTGAGTGAGAAAACTTCCCTGGGCATTCAGGCCGCTGATGAGGCTTTCCATCGCCGTATATTGAGCCCGCAGTGTGGCCTCTTTTTTGACCATTCTGGGTTCCATGTTCAGGATTTGGTCATCGATACGCCGCACAGAGAGGTCGTAGCTCTTTTTTTTGCTGGCATAGAACCCTGTTGTGCCGCTGGTCACGTCCAGCAGGAAATAGTTGAACTTTTTCATGATCCCGTCAACGCTATCTTCACCGGCGAGCAGGCTGGTGACACCATCGAAATTATTCTGCAGGGCGGCGTCCATCTTTTTATTATCCTGGATCAGGGTTCCATTAAGTTGAGTGGTGATTCCGAGCTCAGATAAGGTACTCATGGATGAACCGCTGGTCTTGATCACCGAGGATAAGACCGACTGCAGACCGCGTTTGACGCTATTAATGGAGGAGTCACCGCGCAGGACTGAGCCGAGGAGTTTTGTGGCCTCAGGATCCTCTGTCGTGGTGTCACTGCCGAATTCGTTATAGCCGGACAATATCCATTCCATGACCTTGTTGTAGCTGGTCACAAAGGTTGTCAATTTTTCTTTCAGAGCACTGGTGTCTGGCGCAACTGTCATCAGTGATGTCTTGTATATTGGTGGTGGTCCGGCAGACTCCACATCGCTGATTGCATTGAGATTAAGGGTGACGCCGCTGATGGCTCCACTGATGGTGTTGCTGTCGCTGACCACTTCAATACCATCCACCATGACTTTGGCCTGTTGGGCTGTCTGTGTCTGGGTGGTGGCAAAGGCGATAGGGGTGATTCCGTCTGCGGCCATTAAATCGCTGGTCACGGTAAAATTGGAGCTGGAATCTACGCCGGTGAATACCATGCGATAGGGGGTCGCCGTGCCGTCATTGATAAGAGTGGCCTTGATCCCGGTGTCAGCTGATTTCTCATTGATGGCAGCGGCGAGACCAGCCAGGGAATTGTTGGTTGAATCAACCGTAATGATGGTATCTGTTGTGCCGTTGTTGAGAGTGAACGTCCCGGTGCCGAGTAAAGGTTCGCTCTGTGAGGTCCAGCCATCGCTGACGGTTTTTTGTACCTGGGCCAGTTGTTTTACGGCGACATTATAGCTGCCGCTGCTGGCATTGGCGCTGGTGGCCGTAAAAGGCGCACCTGTGCTCAAGGAGACGCTGGTGGATTTGACCTGACTGGTCAGGTTCATGGAGCTGACCGCGCTTTTCAGGTCATCAAGGGTAGTCTTGAACTGGGCGTAGGCCTCAATGCGGGTGGTCTCGTTGGTTTTCTTTGTCTCCAGCCGGTTAATAGGAGCACGTTCAAGATCCATCAACTGAGTGACGATGGAGTCAGTGTCTAAACCGGTGGCAAGTCCGCTGAATGTGATTGACATTTCTGTTTACCTCCGAGAAAAAACACTTTTCCTGTTTGCGGTGAAAATGACATTTTCAGCCGCACTGTCCCTTCTGTCATTTCGACCGTTAGGGAGAAATCTTTAGAAATTCTGTGGCAATTCTGGGAGTAAAAAAACTCACTTTCTTAGAAATGCCAAGGAAAATTCTTTACGCCTGGGTGTCGACAATATTGCCGCGCAGATCTTCCAGTGCTTTTTGCAAATTCAGCACTTCTTCAGCCGGAATCTGGCGTACCATCTTGTTGGTTTTTTGGTCAAAGATCTTGACGATCAGGTCGGCGTTGTCGTTTTGTTCAAAACGGACGCTATAGAGGCCGTCTTCAGTAACCGCCTTGATCTGGCTGAGCAGTTCTTCTGACTGGACTCTCTTGTCCGCGGAAGAAGATTGCGGAGAGTCCGCAGCCTTTTCCTTGTTTTTCCGTTGGGTATCAATCTGTTCGGGGGCCGGGGCTTTCTGTTGAATGGCTCCACCGACGCTGCTGGTCATATCTATATTCATTTGATCTCCTCCCTTATCGCAAAGGGAAGAGGGACCGGCCGTAAAGCCGGCCCCTCTTAGATTCTCAGCCATTTACCTTTCGGATTTGGCTTGTTGCTACCTCTTCTTTACTGCAACAGTGACAACGCCAGCTGTGGAGCCTGGTTTGCCTGGGCCAGAATAGAGACACCGGCCTGCTGTAGGATGTTGTTCTTGGTCATTGCCGAGGTCTCCTGAGCAATGTCCGCATCCAGAATCCGGCTGCGGGCGGCAGACAGGTTCTCGGATACATTGGACAGGTTGGAGATGGTTGATTCAAAACGATTCTGAACCGCACCAAGATCACCGCGCATATTGTCTATCTGACTCAGCGCTCCGTCAACGGCCTTGATGGCATTGGCGGCACCGGTAACAGTCGTGATGTCCACGTTGTCGATGGAGCTTAAAGTACTGGTGTTAGCGGCACTGGCAGCGGTAGAGAAGAGTGAACCGGCAGCAGCGGCAAGACTGCTGGTTACGTTGAAGCTGGCAGAGCTGGAGAAGGAAATCTCGCCACCGACGGTTGAAGAGTCTGAAGATGTTGTAGCTCCGATGGTGGTTGCACCCGCTTCGCTACCAGTCAAGGTCATTGTTGCGGCTCCCGTATTTAACATGTCGGAAACCTTGATATCGTATCCTGCTGCTTGCTCAAGGGTGATGCTTGCCTTGTCAGCGCTCAGGGTGGCGGTAATACCGGTATTGCCGGCCTGATCATTCAGGGCGGTGACCAAGTTAGTCAGGTCAGTGTTCAGTACGGTTGCGCTGATCGAAACAGCAGAGGTACCAGTGCCCTGGAGGCTAAAAGCCACAGTGCCGCTTGCAGATAATCCGGCAAGGGTGGCCGTGGTTTTCGCGGTGGCGGTGACGCCGGTATCGGCGGAAATGGCGTTGATCTTACCGGAAATAACGGCCGCTGTATCACCATTAGCAACTGAGGCCGTGTTGGAACCTTCCTTGCCGATAACTGTCAGGGTCTGGGCCACAACATCATTGGCGGAACTGGCCGCTGCCGTAGAAGTTGCCCTTTCGATGGAGAAATCTGCCGTGGCATTATTGCTGGTTAAGGCATGATTTCCAAGGTCTGCCGCCTGGGCGGAACTGATGCCAAAGGAGATGCTTTGATTGGCATTGGCGCCAACCTGGAACTGGGCGGAGGTCATACTGCCGTCCAGTAGTTTCTTACCGTTGAACTCAGTAGTGTCAGCGATACGAGTCATTTCCTGTTTGAGCTGGTTAACCTCAGCCTGCAGGGAAGAACGATCGGATGAGCTGTTTGTATCGTTGGCTGACTGAACGGCCAGCTCACGCATACGTTGAAGGATATTAGTGGTTTCCTGTAATGCACCTTCAGCCGTCTGGGCTAAAGAAATGCCGTCATTGGAGTTACGGGCTGCCTGATTCAAACCGCGGATCTGCGAGGTCATACGATCTGAAATACCCAATCCGGCGGCATCGTCCTTGGCGGAGTTGATGCGAAGACCGGAAGAAAGGCGTTGCATGGATTTTGCCAGCGCGGACTGAGAGGTTCCCAAGTTACGCTGAGCATTGAGAGACATTACGTTTGTGTTAATTGTTAATCCCATGATATTCCTCCTTGAATATGATTTATGGGGTACTGCTGGGCGTCCTTGCCCGGGTCGAACATGTTTTTACTGCTGGTCTTGCTAGTCGTGCTGCAATGTTTTTTTGTCGGTTGGCACCTCCCTTGTAGTTTTTTGTTTTATTAATTTTATATCGGTCATTTTTTGAAAAGACTTTAGGGAAAAAATGAAGAAATATTTTTTCTCTTAAAATGTTTATCGGTTCCTGGATATGGAAAGTTTAGGGGCAGTAATAAAATAATTTTTGCTAATCATCGATTAGTTCATTACCGCTCATTGTAATTATGTATCTCATCACATTATCGACGAAAATATTCATCGGCGGAATCGAGCCTTTGTCGGAAAACCAGATCGCCACCATTCCCCTGAAAGACTAAACAGTCACCAGGTGTTTCACGATTGATGACACTGACCCCCTGTGATATTACCGATCGGTTTCGTACATGACTGCTACCGATGATGGCGCTGTTCGGGTACATGATGACACCCTCGCCGATAATGGGAGAAATGCCATGGTTTTTTCCTACTGTGGAATTTTGATAGAGGACAAGATAATTGCCATAGGTCGCCTTCGCCAGAACAATGCCCACCGAATGACCGATAAAAAAAATATCAGGCATTTCAATTTCATAAAAACAGTCGATGCCGTTCAGCGATTTATTTAGGAAAAACAACTTGGTACAGATTCTTTGATCGCCTTCTTGCCGCCAGAGGGTATTGGCAAGAAAATAGAGAAAAATGGCATATTGCGAGGAATGCAGATAGTCAAACTCACCGGGGCGCCACATGCGGACCGCATTGATGCAGTTTTCAAGGCGGGTGAGCGCGTTATCAAGGTAACTATCTATTATCTGTTTCGTATTGTCTTGGCGGTCGGGGAAGAAAGTATGGAGTTGTGTTGTGGTGTATCTCAGCAGTTCTTCGCGGCTGGAGTGCAGCAGTTTTAACATTGCCGATTCTCCTCAATGAGGGCGGTTATTCTGTCCAACACAGACAGGGGGTGCCAGTCAAATTCCTCCTCCATCTTTTTGATACTAATTCTGGCGGGGGCGGGGGATTCATCGTTACGCAAGGGGATGATCCGACAGTCGCCTGCCTTGGAGAGTGTTGCAAACAGGGTTTCATTGCGGATATTTTCGCCGCTGGCAACATTGTAGATCCCTTCTTTTCCTCTGGTGGCAATCAGGATCAGGGCATCAAGGACATCGTCCAAGTGGATATAATCCCTGGCAAATGTCGGGGAGGAATCAATCTCCAGAACGGCAGGACGATCCTTGATGATCCGTCGCAACAATCCGGGAAGAAATCCATCCTTATCGGTATGATTATTATAGACGCAGGAGAGCCTGGCGACACGACACCGTCCCTGGCCTGTTGTCAGACAGAGCGATTCGCCCAGGGCCTTTGACAGATCATAGAGATGTCGAGGGTTGGCCGGAGTCAGTACTAAGGGTATCTCTTCGCGTCCAATAATGCTCGGTTGACTGTCGTAGAGACGCGTTGAGGAGAGATAGACCAGCGATTCAAAATGGTCAGCCTCAAGGATTCTGCTCAAAAGCGATACATGTGCCTCGATGGTGTCGAAAGGACGGCGAAGATAGTCGGCAGTCAGCCCTGCGCAATAGAAGAGATGACCCAGGTCTTTTTTACCGGCAGAGGCCTCCTCTCGCTTGGGAACATGGCAATCCCATCCAGCGGCAAGCAGCCTGGCGGCAAGATGCCGGCCGATAAAGCCCTTGCCGCCGATGATTGTGGCCCTCGTCTTTAGCATAAATATTTCATTCGGGAGAATTATAGGCCGTCCGTTGGGTGATGCAGTGTCGGATTTTTATGGAGGAGCAGTTTAGGGCTTACATTTTCGACAATTTTATATCCGGAACCGGAGAAAATTGCGGCATCCCGCACAGCTACCATGTTAAAGCCATGGGGCGGCCCTTCAAGATATACCTTGTCCGCCGGGATAAGTTCCACAGGCTTGCCGGGCATTTCATAATGGGAATTAAAATCTCGGATGGCAAAAATGTTGTAGCCTGCTTTAAAGAGTAATCTGCAGATTTCTGTGTTTTCTAAACCATGTGTCCAGTCGACATAGTCTTTATGAACTTCAAAGACGATATGTGGCTTGAATTGCGTAATTGTTTTTGAAGCTCCGCGCAATGTTCCAAGTTCCGCACCTTCGATATCAAGCTGGATCAGGCCGATTTCAAGGTTGAATTGATTCCGGTAGTCATCGATGGAAACTGTCTCAAAACCTTCCTCGTCAATATCAGCTTTGACCGCATTGGCAAATGAATCAAAACCATCGAGTTTAAGGCGAACACTGCTTTCTGACCATAGACCTAAGGTGTTGATGCGCACATTGTCGAGGTTGTTAATCAGGAAGTTTTCTTTTAGCATCCTTGCCTGATCGAGATTTGGCTCAAAGCAGTGTATGGATCTCCCGGAAGATCTGATGTTTTTTGCAACAAGAACAGCTTGGTCACCAAAGTAGGCACCGCCGACAATTACATCGCCATTGATGCTTGAGGTCAATGCAAGCAGAAGTTTTGTCGTTTGCGGCTCCCAGACATGGGATGGATGCTCTCGAGGAGCCATAAGGAAATCACGAGCTATCTTTGTCCGGAAGAGAAATTTAAAACGGGTGCCATCAGAGAGAGATTTCTCATATACATCCTTTTCATCATGCAGGGCGTCAACAATGGGACCAGTAATTTCATCGCGTATGGAACCGTTAAATTCCAGATTATTTTCCGCATTTTTTAGGAATTCTATAAGTTGTTTACGGAGATGTTCGTTTCTTCCCAATATATATAAAGCCTTTTGTAGACCTTTCCCATCCATGTCGCGAGGATCATTTGCCATATATTCACCAGTGTTGATTTTTTATTTTAAAAAAAACAATGTGTTAGATGTTTTTATGTTTGTCTTGATGTATCTTTAAATTCGGTACAGCGGTTACAAATTGCCCGCCCCATTCTCTTATATAATGTAATTGCAGCATTATTTCATCGCAGAGATTCCACGGCAGGATCAGGACCCGGTCCGGCCTGTGTTGTTGCAGATGGGCCTCATCGACAATGGAAATCCGGCTGCCTGGCATGAACTTACCCTGTTTTGCCGGGTTGCGGTCAACCACATACTGTAGCAGATCGGCTCTGACCCCGGCAAAGTTTAGCAGGGTATTGCCTTTGGCCGCCGCGCCATAGGCGGCAACGGATAATCCCTGGCGCCTTGCATCAATCAGGAAGAGGAGCAGGTCATTCTTGATCTGTTCGGCCTTTTTTTGCAGGCCGCTATAAAAATCAGTGCCAGCCATGCCGGCCATTTTTTCTTCAGCAAGGAGGTTTGTCACTCGTTCGCTGCATTGGTGTTTCCCGAGGTCAGCCCTTTGGGCATAGACCCTCAGGCTGCCGCCATGGGTGGGAAGACGCTCCACATCAAAAATGCGCAGTCCCTGACTGGTGAAGATGGTTTGCACCGTGGTCAGTGAAAGGTAGGAATAATGCTCGTGATATATGGTATCAAATTGATTCTCCTGAACTAATTTCAGGAGATGGGGGAATTCAAAGGTGGCTGCCCCCTGGGGTTTCAGCAGGATGGCAAATCCTCTGACGAAATCATTGATATTAGGGACATGGGCAAGGACATTGTTGGCGGTCATCAGATCGGCGGCATGACCTTCATCTACAAGCTTCTGCGCCAGTTGTGCACCAAAGAAATCTTCAATTATCTCCAGCCCTTTATCCCTGGCCGCTCTGGCCGTCCCGGCAGTGGGTTCAATGCCAAGGCAGGGGATTCCGGCCTGGTGCACATACTGCAGGAGATAGCCGTCATTGGAGGCGATTTCCACCACCTTGCTGCCTGCTCCCAGGCTAAATCTTTTTATCATTGATTGGACGTACAGGCATGCGTGTTCCAGCCAGGTATCGGAAAAGGAACTGAAATAGGCATAATCGGCCGCAAAGAGGGTTTCGGGCCGGGAAAAATCTTCTGTTTGAACCAGCCGGCATTGTTCACAGACCAGAACCCGCAGGGGAAACCACTGCTCTGGTTCACGCAGGGTGTCCACGGTGAGATAGGCGTTTGATGGTGGTGCGGAGCCTAGATCGAGAAAAGGCAGGCTTAATTCGGCCCCGCAATGACGGCAGTTCACGGAGAGACTCCTTTGAAATTGTGAGAAATAAAAGAATGCGACTTGTCCCGATCTGATATTTCCGTTACCGGAAGCGGCCACTTGATGGACAGTCGCGGATCTTCAGGATGCAGTCCTCCTTCGAAACTAGCACAATAGGCTACGGAGTGGCAATAGAGCAGTTCTACCTCATCTGTTAAGGTCTGAAAGCCATGGGCAAAACCTTCCGGGATCAGCAGGGCTCGACAGTTTTTGGCGGACAGGGTGACTCCATGCCAGCAGAGAAAGGTTGGCGAACCAAATCTGATATCGACCGCCACATCCCAGACTTCACCCCGCAGACAACTGATTAACTTCATTTCGGAATGGGGTGGATGTTGAAAATGCATACCCCTTATTGTGCCCCTGTGGACGGTGGAGGTGTGGTTGATCTGGGCAATGGATTTGTGCCAGCCGAAGTCGAAAAATTCTTCAGCGCTGAATAACCGTGAAAGAAAGCCTCTGGTGTCGGTTAGTTGCTGACGTTGAACCTCTATTAATCCAATCAGTGGTGTCTTGGTGATCAAGAATCGGTTCATGTATGGGCCTCAAAGTCGGCAATTTCGGAAAGACAAAGGGTTTGGGGATCGGCTCCCATATTCTGCCGGTTGTACCAGTGCATCGTTCGTTCAATTGCCTCAGTCAAGGTCCATTTCGGTACTACGCCCAAGGTTGTTCTGGCCTTGGCGATTTCAAGAGCCAGGCAGCCGGCTTCATGTGGCCCCTTACTGCCGTCCCCCCATACAATACGGCCTTTGCCGTAAAATTTTTGTGCCAGTTCGATAACTTCCCGAACCGTTGCCGCAGTACTTGTATCCGGACCGAAATTATAGGCACCGACCAGATCAGGTTCATGGTAGAGTTGTTCGGCAAGGAGCAGGTAGCCGCCCAGTGGTTCCAGGACATGTTGCCAGGGACGGATTGCCCCAGGGCGACGGACTTCCATCGGTTTATCCGCTTCCCAGGCCCGCACGGCATCGGGAATGAGGCGGTCGGCCGACCAGTCTCCGCCACCGATGACATTGCCGGCCCGGGCCGTGGCCATGGCAACGCCCTGTTCAGCGAGAAAGGCGTCGCGGTAGCTGGCCGCTACAATTTCCGAGGCGGCCTTACTGGCGCTGTAGGGATCGTGTCCGCCTAAGGGGTCGTTTTCCCGGTAGGGATAGGGCCATTCCTGATTGTGATAGACCTTGTCGGTGGTGATGAGCACTGCAGCTTTGACACTTGCGAGTCCCCGCAGGGCCTCAAGCAGATGGGCGGTACCCATGACGTTGGTTGCCAAGGTTGCCAGTGGTTGCTGATAGCTGGTCCGAACCAGGGCTTGGGCGGCGAGATGAAAGACGATGTCAGGCGCGGCCTCCTTCACTATTGCTGAAAGTTGTTCCGCGTCTCTGATGTCGGCGTATCGACTGTCAATCAGTTCTTCGATCCCGGCCAGAGAGAAGAGGTTGGGGTTGGTTGCCGGCGGCAGTGACACGCCCGTTACCTTGGAGCCAAGGGTAGAGAGCCACAAGGCCAGCCAACTGCCCTTAAAGCCGGTGTGACCGGTAAGCAGTACCCGTTTACCGGACCAGAAGGATCTATTCGGCTTCATTCCCACACCTTCCACGGCGCCTTGCCGGTCTGCCACAGCTCTTCCAGCAGATTTTTTTCCCGCAGGGTATCCATTGGCTGCCAGAAACCAGTATGCTCAAAGGCCATCAGTTCACCATCGGCGGCAAGGCCGGTCAGGGGTTCGAGTTCCCAGCTGGTGGAGTCATGCGTGACTCGATCGATACATTTGGGTGCCAGAACGAAAAAACCACCATTGATCAGGCCGCCGTCACCACGGGGTTTTTCGGTGAAGCCCTGAACCTTTTTCCCGTCAATGGTCAGCGCCCCGTAACGACCGGGAGGCTGCACCGCTGTCACTGTTGCAAGTTTTCCATGGGAAGCATGGAAGGCGATGGCAGCGGAAATGTCGACATCGGCCACGCCGTCACCGTAGGTAAAACAGAAGGCCTCCTCATTGCGTACATATTCGGCGACCCGCCGTAGGCGGCCCCCGGTCATGGTTTCTTCGCCGGTGTCAACGAGTGTGACCCGCCACGGCTCCGCATGCCGTTGGTGGACTTCCATGGTGTTTTTGGCCATGTCAAAGGTGACATCGGACATGTGCAGGAAGTAATTGGCAAAGTACTCTTTGATGATATACCCTTTATATCCGCAGCAGATCACGAATTCATTGACTCCGTGTGCCGAATAGAGCTTCATTATATGCCAGAGAACAGGCTTGCCGCCGATCTCGATCATGGGCTTGGGCTTGAGATGGGTTTCCTCGCTGATCCGGGTCCCTAATCCCCCTGCCAGAATAACAGCCTTCATTGTTGTTCCTCACACCATTTCGTAAACATTTCTCTGTAGGCGGCCTCCACTTTTCGGGCAAAGCCGCGTTCATCCATCAGGGGACTCTGTTCCATTTCCAGCCGCAGCTTGGCACGCAGGGTGGCCAGTTTTGGCAGATCGCCAGCCAGGGCCACTGCCTTTTCGATATATTCATCTTCCGTGTAAGCAATCCATTCCGGATGACCGACTCCCTCCAAGATTGATGCGCCCAAACGGCCGACACTGGGGCGGTCAGCCAGGGTGATGAAAGGAATCCCCATATACAGGTTTTCAAACAGGGTTGTCCCGGAGTTATGGGGAAAGCAGTCAAATCCGATATCCATCTGTCGTAAAACATCCCATGGCGGGCTGTGGTAACCAATATCCAGACGATCACGATCGATGCCTTGAGCGGCAAACTTGTCAGCAAACTCATTACACATGGCAGGATCCTTAAAAGAGCCGCTGTTGATTATCAGTTTTGAATATGGAACTTTTTTGAGAATCTCCGCCCAGATACGAATGGATCGGTAATTAATGCGCACCGCCCGAGTCAGAGTACCGAAGCTAACATAGCCCCTAGAGGCAGCCGGTAAGGTATTAATTTCCCCCATGCCGGTTGTTGGTCGATAAGCCAGACAGGGTGTTTCTAACCTCCAGGGAATTTCGGAAAACAAATCTTCGCTGCCGGGAGGAACCGTGGCTTTGTCGGTCAGATAATAATCAATGGCCGTGAGTCCGGTGGTATAGCCAAAATCCAGCCAGTGCAGAGAGACAGGGGCGGGTTTGCGGGCAAAGACTAAGAGCCGATTGCCACCAGTGTGGCCGGCAATATCAATCAGGATATCAATGCTATCCTTGCGGATGTGCTGGGTCAAGTCGAAGTCATTGAGAGATGCGGTTGCTACCCAGTGATTAACGTAAGTTTTGTAACGGTTGGTGACAGCATCTTCCTTGACAGTGTCGCTATAGGCATAGACCTCTACTTGCTGTTTGTCATGGTTGGCAAGAAGTGGCTCCAGGAAATTTTGGATGGGATGGTGACAGAATTGGGGGCAGACATATCCAATTCTAAGGCGACGAGTTGCGTCGCGATTGTTGCCATGAGCTTGCCACTCTTTTTGTAACGGCAGTCCAAAATGGGCGTTAAAGTCTTTATAATGTTGAAATATTTCTTTGCCACTTTTGTCGGGATGATAATTGAGGGTAAATAACAGGTTGCTGTGTATTCTGGCTTCATCAGGACTTAGTTTTAGGGCTCGATTGAAATAGTCTTCGGCCTCATTCATTCGACTTTGCAAACTGGCAAGGCTGCCCATATTACTGTAAGCGTCAGCATAATTAGGGGCCAGTTTGATTGCCTGGTGATATGCTGCTTCAGCTTGGGAGAAGAGTCCTTGTTCTTTGAAACAAACCCCCAGGTTGTTGTGTGCCTTGGCAAACTCCGGCTTAAGCTCAATTGCCTGATAAAAGCATTTTATAGCTTCAGGTATGCGTGTTTGCATTCTTAAACTATTCCCTAAATTATAATATACCTCAGGAGAGTCTGGCTTGAGCTTGAGTGCTTGATTGTAATATGTTTCAGCTTCGTTGAGCCGGTTTTGATCCTTAAGAATATTTGCCAGGTTGCAACAGGCTTCAAAATAGTCTGGTTTGGATTTGAGAGCAAGCTTGTATTCGGTTTCAGCTTCGTTGAGCCGGTTTTGATCTGTAAGGATATTGGCAAGATTGTAATGGGCCTGAATATGTTTTCTGTCACAGCGGATGGCGTATTTATAGCTTTGTTCGGCCTCGGCAAAGAGGCCGGACTGCTCCAGGGCGACACCTAGATTGGCGTGGACTTCCGCATCATTTGGGAGACATTCCACGGCTCTTGTCATGGCCTCAATAGCCTCTTTTCTCATTCCTTTCTGAAACAGAAGCGGGCCTAATACCTTCCAGGCAAATCCATGTCGGGGGAACTGTCTGGTCAGGCGTGTGGCCAAGGAAAGAGCCTCATCTTTCTTCCCGCGGGCAAATAGTTGGGCCAGTTGCTGGAGCTCGGCGGGGCGGGGATATGCCGTTTGTGCTGTTGAAGATGATGTCTTTTTATGAAGCTGTTTTTTTGGACTATTTTTTGTTTTTGTAGTGTTGACGGCGGCAGCAGGTGGTTTTGCTAACGAACTCTCTTCCCATTTGCGAAACATCTTAAGAAAGGCCGTTTCCATTTTTCTGGAAAAATCGATTTCATCCATCAAAGGACTATTGGTCATATCTTCCCGCAGATTCATTCGGGTTGCGGCCAGTTCTTGGATATTTACAGTAAGTGTTATAGCCTTGGAAATATATTCTTCTTCGCTTGTGGCGATCCATTCCGGATGACTGATACCCTCCAGAATGGAACTTCCTAATCTTCCCATGCTGGGTCGATCCGCCAGGGTGATATAAGGGACGCCCATATAGAGACTTTCCACCAGTGTTGTGCCGGAATTATGGGGGAAACAGTCGAGGCTGATATCCATTTTGCGCAGCACATCCCAAGGGGGACTGGTGCAGCCGATATCAAGGCGTTCCCGTTCGATGCCGTGCTCTGTGAAGCGGGAGGCAAGGGCATCCTGCATCCCAGGTTCATTGTAACTGCCGCTGTTAATGATAAGACGGGAGTCGGGACATTTCTTTAAAATTTCGGACCAGACACGGATAGTGCGGTGGTTGATGCGTATGGCCCGGGTCAGGGTGCCGAAGGTAATAAAACCGTTTTCTAGCGCCGGTAGGGTATTGACAGCTCCGGTCTGCTCCGGGGGACGATAGGCTAATGCCGGCGTTTTGACGTGCCAGACCTTCTCTGAAAAAAAACGTTCATATTCCAGAGGGACTGATATCTGATCAGTCAGATAGTAATCAATAGCGGTCAGTCCAGTGGTATATCCGTAATCCAGCCAGTGCAGGGAGACAGGGGCGGGTTTCTCGGCAAAGACCCCAAGGCGGTTATGGGCGGTGTGTCCGGCCAGATCTATAAGAACGTCAATGGCGTCATGGCAGATGCGCTCGCTGAGCTGGTCGTCGGACAGTCCCCGGGTGGCAAGCCAGTGATCCACGTACCCGGAAAACAGATCCCCTGTTGCTTCATTCTCAGTGCATTCGATATAGGCATAAATTTCCATCATCGATTTGTCATGATGGGAAAGTAGGGGCATAAGGAAATAACGGGCTGGATGCTGCCGGTAATCCGGAGCGACATAAGCAACCCGTAGGCGTCGGTTTCTTAGCGGACTATTGGCGTGGGGCTTCCAGGAAGCCTGGCGAGGCAGGAAAAAGCGGGCATTGAATTCTTCATAGGCCTGAAAGATTTCTTCCTGGCTTTTATCCGGATGATAGTTCAGGGTGTAGAGCAGGCTGCTGAAGGCATTAATATGATCAGGGGCAAGGGAGAGGGCTTGTCGAAGGAAGGTTTCTGCCTCTTCCGGACGCCCTTGTTCCTGGAGGTTGTTTCCCAGGTTGTAGAGGGCATTGACGTGGTCGGGTTGGAGCACGAGCGTTTTTCGATATGCCTCTTCCGCCTGTAAAAGGATATGCTGGAGCTTATAGGTGTTTCCCAGATTATACCAGGCATCAGGGTAATCCGACTTCAGGGTCAGGGTGCGGAGAAGGCATGCTGTCGCGTCCTCGAATTTCCCCTCCTGCTGGAAGATAACCCCCAGATTATTACTGGCCTCGATGAAATTTTGACGAAGATTAATTGCTTGAATATAGAGATTCCTGGCATCATGAAGTCGGTTTTCCGTCTGGTATTTGACTCCAAGGTTGTAGCAGGTGACCGCCTGGTCTGTGGCCGGGGATATTGCCGTAGAGGAGGCGGCGCACCATTGTGCAAACATCTGTTGATAGGCATCCTCGACCTTTTTTGTAAAACCCTGCTCGTCCATCAGGGGAGAGTTTCTTAACTCATCCCGTAAATTGTCGCGGATGGCTGCCAGCCTGGGAAGATTGCCTGCCAGGGTGACTGCCTTTTCAATGTACTCTTCTTCGCTATGGGCGATCCATTCCGGGTGACCGGCACCCTCGAGGATGGATGCTCCTAATCTGCCGATGGCCGGCCGGTTCGCCAGGGTGATGAAGGGAACTCCCATGTATAGGCTTTCAAACAAGGTCGTACCCGAGTTATGAGGGAAACAGTCGAGGCTGATATCCATGTCCCGCAGGACATCCCAGGGAGGGCTGTGATACCCGATCAGCAGGCGGCTGCTGTCTATCTCATGGACGGCGAACTGTGCCATTATGGCGTCCTGGGTTGTCCGCTCTTTGAAGTTACCGCTGTCGATGATCAGCCGTGAGTTTTTGACCTGATGAAGGATCTCCGCCCAGACCCGGATGGTGCGGTGATTGATACGAATGGCCCGGGTCAGGGTGCCGAAGGTGACATATTCCCGCTTTAAAGCAGGTAAGGGGTTCACCTTACCCATGTCCGGTGCCGGACGATAGGCAAACGCAGGAGTCGGCAGTCTCCATAACTGCTCGGCAAAGAGGTGCTCACTGCCCATGGGAGCGCTGTCAATATCGGTCAAATAATAATCAATGGCGGAGAGTCCGGTGGTATAGCCAAAATCCAGCCAATGCAGGGAGACTGGAGCCGGTTTTCTGGCAAAGACGCCTAACCGGTTCCGGCTGGTATGACCGGCCAGATCAATCAGGATGTCGATCCCGTCGTCGCGGATTTGTTGAGTCAGTTCATCATCGGAGAGTCCGATAGTCGATGTCCAGTGATCCGCATGGTGCCTGTAGGAGAGTGTTGCCTGGTCTTCTCTGATTGTTTCCGAATAGGCAAAGATCTCAAATTTTCCTTTGTCATGATTGCTAAGCAGGGGCTCAAGAAAATGGTATACCGGGTGACTGTAAAAAGCAGGGGAGATATAGCCGATTTTCAGGCGGCGTTGGGTGTCCTGGCTGTTGGTGTGAGGTTTCCATTGGCCTTGAAGAGGAAGACCGAACTGTTTGTTGTATTGAAGATAGAGCTGAAAGAGGTCTTCGTTGCTCGCATCGGGGTGATAGTTTGAGGTAAAGAGAAGGCCGTCAAAGGCATCAGAGTAATCTGGTTTGAGGGTAAGTGCCTTTTCATAACAGGCTTGGGATTCTGTCAGGCGGCCCTGGCAATGGAGGGTATTGGCGAGATTATTCCAGGCGACGGCCAAGTCCGGCTTCAATTCCAGGGCCTTGCGCAGATGGGCTTCGGCCTCCGACAATCGGCCCTGTCCTTGTACACAATTGCCAAAATTATTGTAGGCCTCCGCGGAAGAGGGGGTAATCTGCAGGGCCTGCTGAAAACTGGTTACGGCTTCAGCGAGCCGCCCTTGGTCTTTCAGACTGATTCCGAGATTACACCAGGCCTCGGCATAGTTTGGCTGCAGCTTCAGGGCTTGGCGTAAGCTCTCTTCTGATTCAGCAAGGCGACCTAGAGCCATGAGGGTGACACCAAGGTTATTATGGGCCTCGGCAAAGTCTGGACGAAGGAGGATGGCCTGACGTAGGGCTTTCTCAGAACCCTTGAGATCTCCTGTACTTTTGAGAGTAATGCCCAGATTGTTGTGAGCATCCGGATCTTGCTGCAGCAGACGTACCGCTTGTTGCATGGCAAAAATGGCTTCTTCGGGTCTGTTTTGTTGCTGGAGCGCCGCTCCGAGGATTTTCCAGGTGAAGCCGTTTTCGGGGAAATCTTCGAGAATACGGAGAGCTGACTGTTCACAACCGGAAAAGTCGCCTTGGGTGTATAAAGAGAGCAGAACGTCAATGTCTGGCTGATTGCAGGCATTTTTTTGATTGATTGAAGCATTGAGCCGCACGGCCAGGATGTCAACTTCCGGGCCTGTCAGGCCAGCCTGTTGTGCCATCTCCAGTGTCTGGCGGGCAGAATCTGTTTGATCTGCTTTGATTAAGGCATCTATATATGCCAGCCAGTAGGGGCCATGTTCTGGTCTTGTGTCCAGAGCGGCTTCAAAATAGGGAAGGCTTTCAACTGGCCGTAGTCTTTTGAGGGCTAAGAGGCCTAAAAAATAATTTGCCTCTGGCTGATCGGGCTGGAGTTTGAGAATGATCTGAAATTGTTTTTCCGCCTCTTGCATCTGATTATTCTGGTAGTAGGTCAATGCCTTTTGTAGTGCCTGATTGATCAGTTCGAGAGGAGAAGTCATAACGGAAGGATTTCTATGGTTAAAAATTACTGCATACGGGTTGGTTGGACAAATTGTATATTACATACTCATACTGCATGGTGAGAAGTATTTAGTCAAGTTATATCTGGGAGATGGAGAGTGAGGTGTTGACAAATAAGGGGGGGCAGGGCTCTCCCCCCCCCCCTTTATTTGTTGTCTATGATGAGTAGACTATCCTTGCAGTAATTGCAGGGCCAGTTGCGGTGTCTGATTGGCCTGAGCGAGGATGGCGACGCCGGCCTGCTGCAGGATGTTGTTCTTAGTCATGGCCGAGGTCTCTTGGGCGATGTCGGCATCGAGGATTCGGCTGCGGGCGGCGGAGAGATTCTCAGAGACGTTTTGCAGATTGGAGATTGTAGATTCAAACCGATTTTGCAAAGCGCCAAGGTCACCGCGCATACGGTCAATCTGCCCCACTGCTCCGTCAATGGATCTGATGGCATCGGAAGCGCCGGTAACGGTACTTATATCCACGTTATCGATTGATTGCAGGGTGCTACCATTGGCGGCATCGGCGGCGGTGTTGAATAGAGAGCCACCTGCGACGGCAACGTTACTGCTCACACTGAAAGAACCATTGCTATAGAAGGAGACCTTCCCGCCAATAGTGGTGGAGTCGGATGTCGTGCCGCTGGTCAGTGTGATTGCTGTTGGGGTGGCACTTTCATTGCCCTCGACAATCATGGTATCGGTAGCGTCACTATGAGTATAGTCGCTGATTTTGATATCGTACCCTTCTGCTTGGGTCAAGGTGATTTCGGTCTTGTCGCCGCTCAGGGTTGCGATGATGCCGGTGTTACCGGATTGATCATTGATAGCACTGGCCAGGGATGAAATATCTCCGGCTCCTACCAAGGCACTGACAGGGATTTCACCGCCAACAGTGGTGTTGGTGCCGGCCAGTTTGAAAGTAACGATTCCGGCGGTGCCAATTCCGGAGATGGTGGCCGTTGTCCTAGCCTCGGCTGTTACACCGGTGTCTGTGGACAAGACGTTGATTTTGTCGGCAATTATTGTGGCGCTGTCGGCGAGAGCAACTGCAACTGTTGATACTGCAGTGCTTTCAGGGCCAAAAATGCTCAGGGTCTGGAGGGTTACGTTGTTGCCAGGAGCAGTAGAAGCAGCGGCCGTCGCTGCTTCAATAGCAGTTGCGGTATCATTAGTTGATTCTAAGTCGTGGTTCCCCAGTTCCGCAGCCTTGGCTGAAGGGATGGAGAAAGAAATCGTTTCGTTGGCATTGGCACCTACCTGAAACTGGGCATTGACTAAGGTGCCATCAAGGACATTTTGGCCGTTAAAGGAGGTACTGCTGGCAATTCTGGTCATCTCCTGCTGGAGCTGGTTGACCTCAGCCTGAAGAGAGGCGCGGTCAGAGGAGCTGTTGGTGTCGTTTGCTGACTGGATGGCCAACTCACGCATACGTTGGAGGATATTTGTGGTCTCCTGGAGCGCCCCTTCCGCTGTCTGGGCAAGGGAGATGCCGTCGTTGGAATTCCGGGAGGCCTGATTCAGGCCGCGGATCTGGGAGGTCATCCGGTCGGAAATGGCAAGGCCGGCCGCGTCGTCTTTGGCTGAGTTGATTCGCAGGCCGGAAGAAAGGCGCTGCATGGAACGGGCTAAATCTGTTTGTGATTTACCAAGATTGCGTTGAGCGTTTAATGATGGAACGTTTGTATTGATTGTAAGTGCCATGGTCGATCCTCCTTGAAAGGGTAGCTTGGCGTCGTAATCTTTACAAACGTAATGTCGGTCTCTCAGGCCGATGTTCTTTACTTCGTACCTCGCAGGTAACTCACTTTTCGTCAGGGTGGCGGGAATACTTTAGGGTGAAAAGAGACAAATTGCCTGAGAAAAGTAATTTTGCGGGGTAAAGACCGATCTACATGCGACTGGCAGGTAGGTATTGTGGTCGGGTTAAAACCTGAACTGCGGTAATCTGATTTCCCGCGGCGCAGGTGTGCTTAAATGGGAGGGCGATGGACTAGAGGGATGAAATAAAAAAAGCCCGATCTTTTTAAAGATCAGGCTAGTATAATAAAAAAAGAATAACGATTAGCCGGGAAGTGGTGTTCGTGACTGGTATTGCGTATTCTCCAGAATAATCTGAATGGCCCGGTTGGTTTTGGGGGCAAAGAGAATGGGGGCGGCCAGGTTTAAGGTGATCTTCTGGTCCGGCGGTACAGTAACCACAGTGAGGACGTAATACTCATCTTCTTCACTTATCTGCAAGGAGCTTCGTTCTGCATTGTCGGCTGTAACCACATAATCGAGAAAAAAATTAGTTGGATCGGTGAGGACAAAGGCGATGGCTGGATCGTCGACGCTTTGAATCCAGAACAGCGGGCCCTCTTTTTTGTTGGGCATGACAATGAAGGAGTGCAGGGTGGGGAATCCGATCAGGCCGGCTGGAAAGATGAGCAGGTTGTCGGGATCATATTCAACTTCGCCAAAGCGTGTCTCTATTTTTTTCATTTTTTCTTTATTCCCACTGAAAGGTTGTCACTGAGGGTGTCCAGATCGGTCATATTCCACTGTGCAGCGGTACGGTTTTCCATGGTGATACGGTCATAGATCTCCTGCCGGTAGATTTTTTTGTCTTGAGGCGCTTCGATACCGATGCGAACACCGCCGCCTTTCATCTCGACAATCTTGATTGTTATATCGTCCCCGATGACGAATCCTTCACCGGGCTTCCTGGTAAGAACCAGCATGGTTGAACTCCGTAATATGAATGAAGATCAGACGTATGTCTGAGGTACAAGTATTTTTGTTCCCCTGTTTCAACACGGGAACAAAAATACTGCAAACGAACTTTTCCAAACGTATGCTATCTGCTAGAAATAATCAAGGATAGAGATTTGGGATATCTTGGCGGTGATGCTGAGCGCTGCCTGAAAGGCGGTCTCCTGTTTGGTGATTTCGGCGAAGGTCTCGATGGCGTCAGCATCCTGGTATCGGGAAAGGATCATGTTCAGATCAATCCGTACGTCTTCTTGATGCATCATAGCGGTTTCAACCCGACTGGCCCTGTTGCCAAGCTGACTGCGCAGTCGGCGGTTCTGGTCGGCTCCTGTGTCCAGATTTTTCATCTGATCTTGCAGCCCGCCTCCCGCGCCGGCCGGATCATCGATGTTGCCAGCGCGCAGGGCCTCTTCTACCCGAGTGAGAACGCTGAAGATGTCAATTCTTCCGGCGTCAGAGGGATAGCCAACAGCCGGTGGGATGGCGCCTGCCTGCATGACGCTGTTGCTGATACCCATGAACAGATCGTTACCGGTCAGGTTTGTTTGTAACCTTTCACCCGGGGTGATTTCCAGTTCAGTGGGGTTCGGGTCTCCCTGGTAGATATAGGGCCAGGTGCTTGAGTCTGCCGGGTCGTATGGTGGATTGAGGTTGAGTGGATCAGTGGGTGGGTTGGGATTGTAATTGGGATTAGGGATAAACGGTTTGACGTTTTCCTGGTATCCGGAAAAAATATACTTACCATCCACCATGCCGTTGGCTGCATCCAGAAGCTCCTGCCGTAGATGACTAACCTCATCGGCGAAAACGGTCATATCGGCTTTGGACATGGTTCCGTTAATAGAGTTAATGGTAATTTCCTTGACCCGTTGCAGAATGTTTTCCACATGATCGAGGTGGCCGTCGGTGGCCTCCATTTTATCCAGTGAGACGCCCATGGTATCGAGGTAGCGTTCGGTGCTTCTGATCTGGGTCCGGGTGGTAAGAACGGGCCGGATTGAGGCCGGATCATCTGACGGTTTACTCATCTTGATGCCGGTAGCGCCCTGTACTCGAAGATCTTCAAGTCGAGTGCTGATCCTGCCAAGATTGGTCTGGAGCATGCGGTAGGTCGTGCCGTCTGTTACTTTCATAGTCGTTCACCTTGATGTCGTTGCGAAAAGTCCCAAATACTTTGTTGCCCTGCATCCTGCGTCACTGTGGCGTACCTATTGTACGCCTCATTCCTCAGAATTTGGAGTCTCTCAGGCTCGCTTACCTGTGCGTCTCGTCTTTGTACCTTTGCACTTAGCCATCTCCTTTATTATTTATCGCTTCAAGTTCATAAGGGATGCCATCATTTCATCTATAGTGGAGAGGAATTTGGCGGAAGATTCAAATCCGCGCTGAAACTGGATAAGGCTGATCATCTCTTCGTCCAGAGAGACACCTGCCAGTCCATCCCGCATGTTTTGCAACTGCACCATGGCATCTTCGGCTCCCCCGAGGGAGAGCTCATTCTGATTAGCCATGATGCCGACGGTGGAGACCATCTTCCCATAGTAGGAATTAAACGTATCTGAACCGATGGATACGGTTTCCCCCAGACCGGCCATGATCAGAGCATTACGGTTGTCACCGGGGGCCACGGTTGCAGGTGGAACAGGTGCTTGGGCTGCTGCCACTTGGTTTGAGTCGGTGAGCGCTACTGACATGTTGCGTGCCGCGTCAAGCCAGAGGTTTGCTGGAGGGGCTGGAACCGGGTTCGGTGTGAAGAAGTCCAGTCCGGTTGAGTTGTCAAGTCCAGCTCCCGTTTTATGGACAGTGTTGACTGCCTCGGTAATATTGTATGCCAATTGGTCCAGCTTGTCACCCAGTCCGGGAATAACAGTATCACGGATATTGACCAGACCATAGAACTCTCCACCAAGATTGTTCAAGCCAATGTTTCTGGTGACGCCTCCGGTATGAAGTACCAGGTCGAGATTCTGGCCATTGCTAACTGCTTCAATGGTCATGGGCTCTGTGCCCTGAACTAACGGCAGGCCGCCCGGGAGTTGGACTGCCATCATACCCTTGGAGTCGGTGTATGTCTGCACGCCAAGACTTGAGGACAGCTCTTTGGCCAGCATGTCACGACGATCCCTCGCGCTGTTTGCTGTCTGGCCCTGGATCTCAATGGTAAAGATTCGGGAGTTGAGATCGGCGATTTCCGTAATTTTTGAGTTGACGTCATCGACCTTGGAAATAATGGAGTCGTTGATGTTCTGCTGCACTGAATTCAGGTCATTGGTGATGCTGTGGAAACTCTCGGTCAGCAGTTGTCCACGTTGAATGACGATATCCCGTTCCACAAGACCACTGGGATTGGCAGAGAGTACTTTCCAGGAATCAAAAAAAGTGTCGATGTCAGTGGCGAGGTTATTGTCAGTGATATTGAAGATGCGTTCAAGCTCGGCCAGGGGATTTGCCTGTCCGCTCTGGAGGCCAAATTCGATGGATTTTTCCTGAAGTTGGCCGGTGACAAAATTGTCATAATCCCGTTTGACATCGGAGACAACAACTCCCTGACCAACAAAGAACCCCCCGAAATTCATGGAAGGGTAAGGCGTTAATACTGCGCTCTGTCTGGAATATCCAGCGGTGTTGACGTTGGATATATTGTTGCCGATGATCTCAATGGATTTCTGGTTGACTTCAAGAGAAGTCCTTCCAGCATTGAGTGCGGTGAATAGTCCAGCCATATTCCATTATCCTTAGTTGGAGAAAAGGTGCCACTCTTTATGGTGGCCATTGTACCTTGTGTACTATTATATCGGTAAAAAGGGAGGGATTGTTTAGGAGCTGTTATGAAATGAGCAAAGCTTTTCTTGCTTTTTTCATTTATAGCAACTTATGCCGATTCGAAGAAACAGCAAATTTTTCCGGCTGTTTCTTCGAATCGGCATAAGGCAGATAATCAGTTTGGAAAGAGAAGTTTGGATGGAGAAGTGTTTTGCGGGGAATTAGATCCTTCCAGAGAGTAGCCTGCCGTTCACGGGTGCGGAGATGGTTCCAGCGCTGGCAGAATAAGTGGAGGTAATGGTTTGTTTGCCAAAAAATTCCATGGTACCTCTGATCCAGCCTAAAGTTGCCTTGAACAGATAGGCGTTGCGGCGATTTTCATGGCGGATTTGGGTCGCAATGCTTTTATCTGCCTGCTCAATAGTCTGAACATGGGCCAAGATTTGCATCAGTTCCTCTTTCTCGCGCATGATCTGGGCCATGCCTGTCAGATCCAAGGCCTTGGCATATTCTCTTTCCTGGATGATCAGGTCGCGAAGGCGAACAAGATAGTCATGAGTCTTTGCGGCGGTCATGATTGTTTCTCCTCAATAAGAAACTGTAACAGGCTGGTGGCAACCTTATTCAGGTCAGGATGATAGGAACCTTCGGCGATTTGGGCCTTGAGCTCCTGGACCCGTTCGTTCCGCTGCGCCTGTATACTGCCGCTGCTGGTCTGCGCTTTTTGTACATCTTGAAGGACAGATGAAAATTGCACTTGATCCTTACCTTTGTTTTCTCCTGGCTTATTAGTGGACTGTGTCTTTTCAGTCTTTTTCATGGCACCTATCTGGCCAAGTCCACCAACTCCGAAAAATTCAATACTCATAATATCACCTGGGATATTTTCTTATGATTGTTGGTCTGCAGTTGTATTCCCTGCCCAGTCGTCAAGTTTTTTCATGACTGCATCGTAGGTGTCGTAGGATATGTCAGGAAGCTGCCCGCCAAAGGCTTTCAGTGCCTCGTTAAATCCCTTATCAACCCCCTCTTTAATCGTTGCCAGGCGGGAAGGGTCGCCGCCCGCCATGGAAATGGCAAAATTTACAATCCGATCAGAGGTTTGTTTAACTCCAAAATAGCCATCATCGGCAATGAGTGCCTGAGCCTCTTCCTGGCTCAGTTGGCTGATGTCTATTTCTTGTACGCCAGTTGTGGCACCGGTTGCAACTTTAAAATCAATGCCCTGTTCTTTGAGCATATTTAACACCAGACCACGCAGAAGGTCAAATCCATCTCCTGCGACATTCTGTTCCATGGTCAGTGCTTTTGAGTAGGTGACTGCTGTCTCTGATCGTTGGCTGATGGTAACGGTATCACTGGCAACACTGGTTTTATCCAAGGACATCTTTCCGGTTGCCGGCGTGTTAGACTCAAGCGCTTGGAGATTCTTGTTGTTGTGTTGCCGCAAGAGCTTTGGGTCGATGTGTGCCTGAGTGCTGACTGGGTTTGTCATGAAATTTCGCCTCCTTGCGTTGTCCCCATGCATCCTTGCGGGGGGATAATGTGTGATGAATATATTTGTGGGAAGATCTTTTAATCTTCAGTTATAAATAATATCGTCAGAAGAGGGAGAAAAGTTTAGGAGCCATAACAAAATAATTAGTTTTTTGAATATTTGTTACGGCTCTTTATGCAGGTCATGTCAATCAAGGCTCCGGTGGATTGTGAAAGTCGTGCAGGATCTATGACTAACTGATTAGTTTTTTAGATTATTTATTTGTGACGGCTTAAAGCGCATGGTGACTTATTTTTGATGTTCTACCTTATCTTTCATCTGCTGGTACATGGCCTCGCCAATTCCATTGCCCTTGCCTGCAGCGGAGGCCTTTGCTATTTCCATGTCCAGCATCTCCTTATAGAGCTCACTGGACATATCTTTCTCAAAAAGACCGCTGTCGGGCACAGTCTTGCGCATGGCCTTATACATCTCCTGGGTATAGATTGCCTCAAATTCCCGGCAGGACTTGCGCAATGACTGCAGCTTCTTGCTTGGGGGGCTGTCAGGTCTTCTGGCGGTAGTGCCAACCGCTTCAGTTATATTTTGTGAATGAATAGTCAACGCCATTATCGTTCCTCTTTTATAAAACGATTAGTTCGCCCTGCATGGCACCGGCGGCCTTGATGGCCTGAAATATGGCAATCAGATCCCTGGGGGTGGCACCAATGGCATTGAGGGCATCGGCTACCGCACTGATACTGACTCCTTCTTTAACTACTGTGAGTCCGCCTTCCTCTTCGGTGATTGCTACACTGGTTTGGGGGATGACAACTGTTTCACCAGGTGCCAGTGGATTTGGTTGGACTACGTCAGCAGACTCTTTAATGACAATAGAGAGGTTCCCATGGGAAACCGCAACCGTGGAGAGTCTCACGTCCTGGCCCATGACAATGGTGCCGGTGCGTTCGTTGATAACGACCTTGGCATTGGTGTCAACTTTGATATCCAGGGATTCCAGTCTGGCAATGAAGGGGACTGGCTCGGTCTTGTACTTGTCTGGTATGGTCACCTTGACAGTTGTTGAATCAATGGGGTTGGCAGTGCCATCGCCAAAGGTTGAATTTATCTCATCGCTCATGTTGGCGGCGGTGCTGAAATCTGAGGATCGCAGCCGGTAGGAGAGGGTACCATCCTGGCCAAGGGCTACGGGTACTGTTTGTTCAATGATCGCTCCACTGGCAATACGTCCCACTGTCGGGTGGTTTTTCTGGGCCTTAGCTGCCTTGCCGCCAAAGGAAAAGGCGCTGATGGTCATGGGACCCTGGGCCACGGCATAGACCTTATTGTCGGGCCCTTTCAAGGCCGTCATTAGCAGGTTTCCACCGGCAAGACTTTGTGCGTCACCGATGGATGAAACCAGAATATCAATGGTGGAACCTGGTTTGGCAAAAGGTGGCAGGGAGGCAGTGACCATGACCGCTGCTACATTTTTAGATTTAATCTTTTCAAACTCGGTTGGATTAATGGTGATTCCTTGGCGTACCATCATATTATAGAGGGCCTGCCGGGTGAAAAGGACTTTCTTCAGGTCGTCACCAGTTCCGGCCAGGCCGGTCACAAGTCCGTACCCGATTAATTGATTTTCACGAACTCCACCTAACTGGGCGATGTCCTTGATCCTGGTCCCAGCCGCTGTCTGGACTATGACCATTGAGGAAAAAAGAAATATGCAAAGAAGCTTTATGGATTTCATGATTTACCTTACGCTCAGAATGGCCAGACATTGTCAATGACTCTGGTCATCCAGCCTGGATTTTGTTTGTCGCTGATAGCGCCCTTGCCGGTGTAGGAGATCCTGGCGTTGAGGACATTCTTTGAGTCAATAGTATTGTTAGCCATGATATCCACAGGGCGGATGATGCCTGTCAGATAAATGACCTGGGTCTCGTTGTTGACCCGGACCTCTTTGCCGCCTCTGATCTTCAGGTTTCCATTGGGGTAAACCTGAATGACCTGGGTGGTGAGAGAAGCGACAAGATCTTCTTTACGGACAGTCTTGCCGGCACCCTTGAAGGTGTTGGCAAATTCGGCCTTGAGCAGGGTGGAAAGATCAATGTTGGGATTTTGAGCCATCGTGCCTGAGTTTTCAATGCCCAGGAAATTGGGAATAGCTGCGGATAGACTGCTGCTCCGATCCGAATCGGTGGAGGCTTCCTTACTGGCGCTGGCCTTTTCAGAGATGGTGACAGTTACAATATCGCCTGTGGCCCGACCTTTGAGATCGGCATAGAGGGAGTGCTGCTCCCCTGGCCAGAGGGAGCCATCGGAGCTCGTCTTGGTCGCATCTGTCTGGATCTCCTCCAAGGGTTCAGGAATATTTACAAGCTGTTCATGAGGTTTGGCGCAGGATGTCAGGAACGTGGCAAAACAAAGGATGAGAAGAAGGTTTTTCATATCAGAGCTGTACCTCTACGAGTCCCGGTGCCGTCACACGGCAGAATATAACTTTGTCGGAGCTGCTGTTTTTGACCTTGATGGTCTGCCCTTGTTTGCCATCTGTCTTAGCAATACCGCTGGCAGTTAGTTGCAGGCCATTATTTTGACCAAGAATCTTGACAAATGCTCCTTTTTTAACCACTGGAGGGAACTCAATGGATGACAGATCGATAACCGAACCGGCCTTGATGCTCTGGAGAAGAGTCTTGCCAATAACCTGCTGCAATTGCAGGCAGGGCGCTCTGAGCGTGGAGATATCTCTTGGCTCCATCTGGATTTGAGTCTCGGCGACAAGATCACCTCGTCGAAGATTAGACACAGCGACAGCCACCGGGGCCAAAACCTCCAGAGTCCCGCGGACGGAAAAATTTTTAACGACCTGACTGTCTAGACGTCCAATGAGCGAGAAGCGATTACTGCCTATAATACCGGGATTGGAAGGGATGACCTCCCATTTTACGTCTCCTGTGGGAATCATAAAAGGTAAAGGCGGATCTTTTGGGGTAAAGGTGTATTTGGCATTCGGCAGTACTTTGCCCTGTTCCGCCAAGTATGCTTCGATGATTTTCTGTATGCTCTGGGCGGTAATAGTGATCCCCTGACGTGTCACCGTTACAGTCCCGGCCCCACCCCAGTTGATTTCAGCCGGGGTGGTAACCGCCCTGGTAAGTTTTTGGGCGATACTGTTGGAGTCGAGGAGGATTTCTTGTCCAGCATCAGGGCTTGCTGCCACAGTTTGTCTTGCCATGGCCTCTGCCAGTTCGGAATGAGTGCTTATGTCGGCAATCTCCGCTAAGGTAACAGATGCGCCTGAAACGGTGCCTGTTGTGCGGAAAGTGATGTCAAAAGCGTGACAAGGGAAGGTCATTCCCAAAAACAGCAGAGTGGTGAGCAATAAGGTACTGCCAGTGCCTCTCCCGGTTTTCCGGTCTTTGTCTCCACTTTGTCCCGCATATTCCGTTTTCATGGATTATTGGTTAAAACTCCTCTTACCTAAACCAGATTATTGGTGGTCTGCATCATTTCATCAGATGTCTGGATAGATTTAGAATTAATCTCATAGGCCCGTTGGGTAGTAATCATGGAGGCCATCTCTTCCACGATATTTACGTTTGAACCTTCAATATAGTTCTGGGCCAGGGTGCCGTAACCATCATCACCGGGGATAGCGGTCTGCGCGGTACCGGATGCCGCAGATTCAACAAAAAGATTGCGGCCCAGTGCAGTCAGACCTGAATTGTTGGTAAAGGTGACGGTTTCAAAGGCGCCAATCTCGGTGCTGGTGCTGTCTGCTCCGATGATGGCGCTCACGATGCCTGTTTCGCTGATGGTAATTTGCCGGGAGCCATCAGGGATGGTTATTGCCGGGAGAATCGGATAACCATCCGATGTGGTTACTCGGCCATCTCCATCTCTTTTGAATGACCCTGCCCGGGTGTAAGCGGTGGTCCCGTTGGGCATCTCCACCTGAAAAAAACCTGCACCTTCAATGGCCACATCCAATTCGTTACCCGTCTGGATAATATCGCCTTCGGTAAAGATCTTTTGCACTGCTGCCGGCCGGACGCCAAGACCAACCTGGATACCGGTTGGTGATGTGGTATCCGCGGAAGACTGGCTTCCTGGAACCTTCAGGATCTGATACATGAGGTCCTGAAAATCAGCCCGGCTTTTTTTGAATCCGGTGGTGGACACGTTGGCCAGGTTATTGGCAATGACATCCATGTTGAGTTGCTGACTATTCATACCGGTGGTGCCGGTCCAGAGTGAACGAATCATGTGTTGTGGTATCCTTTTAGGTTATGGGCACAGAATGCTTCGTTGATTAAGCCAGGCTGCCCAGTTCATCCTGCTTCTGGCTAAGTTCGGAGTAACTTTTGAGTACTTTGTGATAGGTCTCAAAGGTCCTAAGACTGTCAATCATCAGGGTCATTTCCTCAGTCATATTGACATTGGAGGTTTCCAGGTTGCCAATGGCAAGAGTGGGTTCGGTAACAATTGTTTCCTGACCATCCGCCGGCAGGGAAAAGGTCGTGTCTGCTTCCCGTTTCAGCTTGCTGGGGTCATTTATGGTGACCACGCCAACGGTACCGACAACCGATTGGCTACCATCCCTTCCCATGATCGATATCTCACCAAGGCTGCTTATGGAAATCTGACTGGTTGTGGTGTTGGGGATATTGATCGGTCCGTTGGCCTGGTTCAGG
This sequence comes from Pseudomonadota bacterium, assembly GCA_018821985.1. Classification (GTDB taxonomy): domain Bacteria; phylum Desulfobacterota; class Desulfobulbia; order Desulfobulbales; family Desulfocapsaceae; genus UBA2270. The sequence continues at coordinate 90,313 of JAHJKP010000035.1, read as the reverse complement.
ACTGGCAGACCATTGCTGGTCTGCAGATTGCCACTCTGGCCTACTACAAAGTCTCCGCGCCGCGTGTAGAGCATGCCATCCGGCCCCTGCACCTTGAAAAAGCCATCGCCATGAATTGCCATATCAAGCGGGTTACCGGTCTCTGTGATCGGACCCGGGGTAAATTCGGTAAAGTTACCTTTGATGCGGCTATAATTAATACCTTTAGTTTCTTCAGTCTGTTTGGCTCCCTGAAGCAGTGACTCAAAGCTGACGCTTGCCTTTTTGTAACCTACCGTGTTGACATTGGCCAGGTTGGCGGCAATGTTTGCCATACTCTGTTCACGGGCAATGGCTCCGGAGAGAGCGCTGTATTTACCTGATACCATATTCTATCACAGGATAAAGGTTGATGACGCCGGCAAAAATATCCAATATCTCGTTAGTTGGAATACTGAAATATTGAGCTTTACGTATTGCTTATGTTATTTTATCGACAGAGATGGCTTATTTCTTAAGGCACGAAACTCCTGTCATTGTGAGTTTTCGTATAGCCTTATGTGTATCCTGGTAATGGTCGACAAGATAGCCTTTCTGGTTGTGGTGATGGCCGTGCCGGTGGTTCACGGCTACTTTGTTTTCGAAGAGACCAGGGGACAACGGCGCGTAGCTTAAGCCATCTGGCAAGTTTGATTGATTTATTGACAGTGCCGGCTGTCCTCAAAGCTGGAGGCTGTTTATGGGCAGATTGTCTGATCTGTTGTTCCCTTGTTGCGGGGGGGGGATTCTCGTTGTCTGCTGGTTCCTGCAATGGCAAAGTTTTTTTGTTGCCGTCCTGTTGGGGATGCGCCACCTTGATCAAGCTGATAATCTGCGTGGTTTCATGCAGGGACATGGAAAGAGTGTCTGCAATCTCCTGGGCGTTCATCCCTTTGATGACCATTGATTGAATATAACGGTAGCGTTCAGGGGTGGCAGGAGAGTAACCACATTGTTGCACGGTAAGGCGAGATTGCTGAAGTCTGGTAGTAAGCTCTGCCGTGCGCATATTGTCATCAAAGATATTTTTTGTGTAATCGGTTTCCTGGCGATCCCCATTGTCTGCAAGACCAAGATGCAGACTGTCGAGGGTTGCCTGCATGTCGGTTAGTAGTTTGTCCTTTCTGCGGTTTGACCGCTTGAGCATGCAGGTCAGCACGGTGGTACCGGTGCAGAACAGGATACTTGTCAGGAGGATGGTGATGGGATAGCTGCTCATTGTGGTTTCTGGTGTAAATTGAAAGAGTGTAGAGTAAATGGGTTATGGGTTAGTCCCTGTTCCCTATTTTCATCTGAACCTTTGTCTTCAGTTTGAGCAGGGCCTGACTATGCAGTTGGGATATTCTTCCTTCTGAGACTTCAAGAACCTCGGCTATTTCTTTCTGGGTCAGTTCTTCGTAATAGTATAGCGAGATAACTAATCGTTCCTTCTCAGAGAGTTCTTGCAAAATCCCTGCCATTAATTTTATTAGCTCTTTGTTTTCTAACTGGGCAGCAGGTGAGAGGTCTGAGCGGTGATCGGCAAGGGAATCAAGAAAAGAGGCTCCATCTCCAGAGTCGTTCAGGGTCTCATTGAGACTGACACAGCCGAGATGGCTGACCTCACCCAGGATCTTCTGATACTCATCAAGGCTGATATCCATTGCTGCAGCCATTTCGCCTTCTTCCGGGGTCCTGCCCAGCTTGCGTTCCAGCATGATCATGGATCGGCTGAGTTTGTTCTGCTTCTCCCGTAAAGAACGGGAAAACCAGTCAAGCTTGCGCATTTCATCAAGGATTGCTCCGCGGATCCGATATTCGGCAAAGGTCTTGAACAGGATGTTCTTAGCAGGATCGAATTTATTGGCAGCATCAATCAAACCAAGCATACCGGCGCTACGCATGTCGTCCCTGTTCATGAAAGAGGGGACCTGAGTGACCATCCTGCCTACCAGGATATCAACGAGATAAAGGTTATCTCTGATCAGTGTGGAATGATCTTGCAGAGGAGGTGTGTTCATGTAGACCATGATCAGCTCCTGCCGCCAAAATCAAGAAGCTTTTTCCAGAAAAACTGGATACCCCCCTTTGGTTCGCAAGTGATTTGTTCAGAGCATAAGGTGCCGGCAAGTTGGGTAAAGGCACTGGTGATCCGGGAAGAGGGGTAAAGTTCAACGATCACTTTCTGTTTCCTGATTGCGTCAATCATTTGACGGTCCGCTGGAATTGAGCCCAGAAAATCAATGGAGATGTCAAGGTAGCGATTGGAGACCATGGTCAGTTTCCGGTAAACGTCAAGGGCCTCCTCGTCGTTCTGGACCTGATTGACCACCAGATTGAACCGTTTTTCATGGTATTGGGTGGAAAGCAGTTTCATCAGGGCATAGGCGTCGGTAATCGCTGTAGGGTCAGGGGTAGTGACCACCAGGATCTCCTGGGCCGCGGTATTGAAGTAGGTGACATTCTCAGAGATACCGGCCTCGGTATCAATCAGGACAAAATCAAAATCGTTATGCATCAGATCCAGGCCTTCCAGCAGTCTTTGTTTCTGGTGGGAGTCGAGGCGGGTGAAATTTTGGACGCCGGATCCGGCTGGCAGGATTTTGACACTGTTGGGACCTTCTACCAGAATGGCGCTCAATTCCTGTTCACCGGAAAAAAAATGATTCAGATTATATTTGGGGGCCAGACCAAAAACCACGTCAATATTGGCTAGACCCAAATCGGCGTCAAGGATCAGGACTTTTTTCCCCAGTCTGGCTAAGGCAACGGCGGTATTGGCAGTGACAGCTGTCTTGCCCACTCCGCCTTTGCCGCTGGTGATAGAGTAAACGCGGGTAGCCCTCTCTTTCTGGGAATCCTCAGCAGGAGACGCAGTGGCCCCCATGGAGGAACGAAGTGTTGTCGCCTGGTCTGTCATTTCTTGCTTGTTATTGTTCATGAGTTATTCCCTGTACAGGGGTCATTATAAGCTCGGCCACGAGTTCCCTGCTGGCAGGCAGTAGATCTTCAGGGACCCGCTGGCCGTTGGTGATCCAGGAGAAAGGGATCTTGTCCTCTCTGTCATGCATCTGGATGTCGAGCATTACACCTAGCTTCGAGCATTCATCGGTCTTGGTGATGATGGTGTTGTTGATTCCCAATCGGCCAAAGCGGTTGATGGCCTCGAAAAGCTCAGTTCTTCTTGTTGTTGCCGAAAGGACAAGGTGTTTGTCGATAGCCAGATCTGTTCGGAGAAAAGTGGCGAGCTCTTTGATGCAAAGGGTATCCCTGGGACTCCGTCCCGCAGTGTCTATCAGGATAAGCTCTTTGTCGCTATGGCGTAATAATGCCTGCTCCAGTTGTTCAGGGCTGATCACCACCTCCACGGGCAGATTCATGATTGTGCCGTAAACCTTAAGTTGTTCAACAGCAGCAATCCGATAGGTGTCGATGGTGATCAGGGCAATGGAGTTGGAAAAATTGCTCAGATAGTGGGCGGCAATCTTGGCCAAGGTGGTAGTCTTGCCGACACCGGTCGGGCCGACAAGGGCAATACGGCGCTGACCTTTTTCTTCTGAGAAAGGAAGGGGGGCAACGTGCAGGATATCGCGAATTGTGTCCTGCAGCAGGCTGTTCCAGGCCTTGTTGTCGTCCATAGTAACTTCTGGTGACACTAAGTTTTGTACGCGTGCGCTTATCTCTTTTGCTGTTGCCTCGCTGACCCCTTGAGCCATAAGTATGGAGCTGATTTGGGCTGTGTCAGTGCCGTGGCAGCTTCCGGTCAGTCCTTGGGGGGCGGAGGTTTGTGCTTGTTCAAGGGGCAGGTCATGTTGCTGCTCATTGCCGGAAATGCTTATACGGGACATCTCCTGTCCCAGCTTTTTCACCATCTCTTTGAGCTCATCCAGTTCATCACGCATCTCGGGCTGTGCTTCCCTGACGGAACCGGTCTTTTGATGTCCTGATGTCCTGGGAGCTACGGACTTAGGGAGTTGCCTAACCTTCTCTTCGGGTTCATGGAGGATACGGAAGTGGGAGTCATAGGTGATGGCCTGTCCTGCTTGTGACTGTGGCTCAAGGGTGTCATCGCTCCACTGTGAAAAAGTATTTTTCGAGGACGGGTATGTCTGTTTTTCCTGGGGCCAGGGCGTGTCGACCGCAGCTGTGATCTCAAGGATTGGTTTGCCCAGAATCCCCATCTTGCCGTTGCGGATAGTACGGGTGGAGAGGATAAGGGCATCCGGGCCTAGAGTCTCCTTGACCAGTTTCAGGCCCGAGGCCATATCTGTTGATTCGAAGATCTTAACTTGCATCAAGGGTCACGGTGCCGAGGGAACGAACTTTCAGGTTAGGGGTAATCTCATTGTGTGAGAGCACCACAAGCGAAGGGTAGTAGCGTTCGGTCAGTTTCCGCACATGGGGCCTGATCTGGGGAGCGGAGAGCAGGGTCGGCCGCTGACCGCCTGAAAACAGGGTGATGGCGCGGCCGATAGAATCAAGAATGACTTGTGCCATCTGCGGATCTATGGCCAGATAGCTGCCGGATTCCTTGTGCTGAATGGATTTACTAATGAGGTCTTCCACCGGTTTGGCCAGGGTGATCAGCGGAATGACGCCATTTACGGCCAGCCCTGTGCTGATGGTGCGGGCCAGGGCATGACGCACATATTCGGTGAGGACGTCATGGTCCCGAGTGACAGGGGCCCAGTCGGCCATGGTCTCAAGAATGGTGCGCAGATCGCGGATGGAGACCCCTTCTGCCAGAAGATTCTGGAGAATACGCATGATTGTTCCCAGTGAAAGGACAGTGGGCACCAGTTCTTCCACCAGTTTGGGATAGGTCTTGGCCAGGTTATCAAGCAGGTTCTGTACTTCCTGGCGGCCAATTAATTCATGGCCATGCTGTTTGATGATCTCACTGATATGGGTAGCCATAACCGTGGTGCAGTCGACAACGGTGTATCCGGCAATCTGAGCGCGCTCTTTTTTATCTTCAGTGATCCAGATGGCCGGCAGGCCAAAGGCGGGCTCGGTGGTGGCAATACCCTTGATGGTTTCGGTCACCATGCCGGGATCCATGGCCATATAGTGGCCGGGCAGCATCTCGGCCTCGGCGATCTTGATTCCTTTCAGTGCCAGAGTGTATTGATTGGGATTGAGCTGGAGATTATCTTTGATATGAACGGGAGGAACAATAAAGCCGTTGTTCATGGCGAACTGCTTGCGAATAGACTGGATACGGGTGAGCAGTTCCCCGTTCTGGGCTGAATCGACAAAGGGGATCAGTCCGTAGCCCACTTCCAACTCCAGTAGGTCTACATTGAGCATTTCTTCATAGTTCTCAGCCACCGGCAGGGGTGTTTCCTTGGGCTTTTCGGCAACGATCTCAGCGGCGGCCTCCCGTTTTTTCTTATCCAGTTGCCAGGCCATAAGTGCCAGGGAAATGGCCAAAAGCATAAAAGGAACAAAAGGAAAGCCTGGAATGAGAGCAAAAATCAGGAGCAGTCCGGATACCACCCAGAGAGCGACGGAGTAGCGACTGAACTGCATCTTGATGTCGGCACCGAAGTCACTGTCTCCCGACGATCTGGTGACGAGCAGGCCGGCAGCGGTGGAGATGATGAGAGCTGGAACCTGACCCACCAGGCCATCACCCACGGTGAGGATGGTATAGTTTCTAGCGGCCTCGGCCATGGGCATGCCTTTTTGCAGGACGCCGATAATAAAGCCGGCACCGATGTTGATCAGGGTGATAATGATACCGGCAATAGCATCTCCTTTGACGAACTTGGAGGCACCATCCATGGCCCCGTGAAAACTAGCCTCGGCTCCGATCTGCTCCCGTCTTTTTCTGGCATCGGCCTCATTGATGAGTCCGGCGTTGAGGTCGGCATCAATGGCCATCTGCTTGCCGGGCATGGCATCCAGGGTAAATCTGGCCGCCACCTCAGCCACACGTCCAGCACCTTTGGTTATAACCATAAAGTTTATCAGGACTAAGATGGCAAAGATAACCAGTCCAACCACATAGTTTCCACCCACGACGAACTGGCCGAAGGATTCAATGACTGCGCCCGCTGCGGCAGGACCTTCGTCACCACGCAGGAGGATCAGTCTGGTGGAGGCCACATTGAGGGCCAGGCGGAAAAGGGTGGTGGCCAGCAGGATTGCCGGAAAGATGGAAAAATCGGTGGCTCTGACCGTGTAGAGGCTGATGACCAGGATCAATAAAGCGATGGTGATATTGGTGGAAAGAAAAAGATCAAGGAGGATCGCAGGTAGAGGGATGATCATGATCATCAGGATCGAGACCATACCTACTGACGCCATGATATCAGTGCGCTGCAAAAGGTTCTTCCAATGCAGTGTGTTGAGTATCTGTTGTTTCTCTGTCAGTTCCATTAGATAAATTATTTCTGGATAGTCTTTAGTTTCTAGACGGTCAGCTGAATCCTTTCAATTACAAGAATCTAAGTAATTATTTGGGACTCTTGCCTTTGAGTGAATAGATATGGGCCAGAATCTCGGCCACTGCCTTAAACATCTCTTCGGGAATAGCGGCTCCCAGATCAAGTTTATGCAATAATCGGGCCACCGGAGGGTTTTCGACCAAAGGAATGTTGTTTTCTCTGGCGATCTCCCGGATACGCATGGCTATAAAATCTGCGCCTTTAGCGACAACGATGGGGGCTACCATGGCAGCCGGGTCATATTTTATGGCCACTGCCAGATGAGTGGGGTTGGTGATAACCGCATCGGCCTTGGGGACTTCCGCCATCATCCTTTTTTTGGCCATCTGCTGTTGCAGGGCCCTGATCTGGGCCTTGATGTGAGGATCGCCTTCGCTTTCTTTGAACTCCTCCTTTTGTTCCTGTTTGGTCATCTTCAGCTTTTCTTCCATCTCCCAACGGACATAAAGAAAATCAATGAATGCCAGGAGAATGAGCAGGCCACAGACCTTTGACAGAATGAGACCCGCGGTCTTGGCCAGAAAGATCATGGTGGCGCTGGTGCTGGTATCTACCAGAATCAATGCCTCGTTGAATTTGGCCAGTACGGTGGAGAAGGCAATCCAGCCGATGAGTGTGATCTTGGCGATGGACTTAATGCTTTCAACCAGGGAGCGTTTGGAAAAGAGACGGCCCATGCCGGCAATGGGATCAAGTTTACTGAAATCGGGCATGAAAGGTTTGGCGGTAAGCAGCCAGCCAAACTGAAAGAAGCTGGAGAAAAAGCCAATGATCAGTACCAACACAAAAAACGGAGCCAACAGGAGGCCCACTTCCTTGAGGATATGAAAGGACAGGCCTGCTGTGGCAGAGGGGGTTCCCTGAAATTGCTCGGCAGATCTCCAGATTGATCCCACCAGGGTGGTGAGTCCATTCCAGAAGTGAGGCATGTAAAGGAGCCAGAAAAGCAGAGCCAGACTAAAGAGGGCGGCAGTCTGGACTTCTTTACTCTGGGCAACCTGACCCTTTTGACGGAAATCTTCCCGTCGTTTTGCTGACGGGTCTTCAGTGCGTTCTCCCCCGGTAGGGGCTTCTTCGGCCATGGTTGATTATTTAGGTTGTTGAGAGTGTTGGTGGAGAGTCTTTTAGCAGCCGTTACGAAATAAGGTATATCTTTATATCTAGTTAGTAACGCCTCCTTATGTCGTTCTATGTATTATGGTGACTAAGTTATTCATGTACAGCAGGTTAGCTCACAATCTAAGGCCACAGACTTTCTATCTTATCGCAGATATTGAAGGATGGTGAGAATGCGTTCCCCTAGCGCGTCAAATTCCCGTCTTAATAGGCTGCTGACTATGTCGAGAGTCAAAGCTATGACAATGAAAGCGATTCCAATATTCAGGGGGAAAGAGAGGAGAAAGACATTGAGCTGGGGAAAGACCCGGGCCAGGATACCGAGGATAAGTCCTGAAAGCAGGAGGACAACAAGGACAGGGGCGCTGAACTGGACGCCCAAGGCAAACATCCTGGAGGTGAGTTCCATGAGATAAGGGATGGCCTCTCCTGAGAGATTGAGATTGCCGGGGGGCAGGAGCTGATATGATTTGGCGGCGGTCTTGATGAATATATGGTGGCCGTCGAGCGCCAGGAAAATGAGAATGGCAAAGACGTTCTGGAACTGGGAAATCAGAGAAATCTGGTTCTGATGCTGTGGGTCAAAGACATTGGCAGCAGCAAAGCCCATCTGGTAGCCTATGATTGTTCCGCCAAACTCAACGGTGGTAAATACCAATCGAGACATAAGACCAAGAAGCAGGCCCAGAAGTGTCTCGTTGATTGTGAGCAAGAGGAAGGAAATCGGCTCAAAGCTGATCGTTGGCAGGCCGGGTGAGAGAATCGGGAAAAGAAGCAGAGAAATGGCAAAGATCAGGGTGACCTTGATCCTGGCCGGGGTCTGATTGCCGAAATAGACAGGGATGGCACCGATGAATCCTGCCACTCTGGCTGTACAGATCAGAAAAATCTGGAATTGATGAACAGGGATTAGCTGGAGATCCACTGGCGTTCCCTGCTGTTGTTAAAAACTGGCTATGGACTCAAAAATGCCCAGGGTAAAGGCGATCATGGTATGCATGATCCACGGGGCAAAGATGAGTAGAGAGAGAAAAACAACAACAATCTTAGGGATAAAGGTCATGGTCTGTTCGTTGATCTGGGTGGCGGCCTGAAAGATCGAGACAAGAAGACCGATGATCATTCCGGACAGCAGCATGGGTGCTGCGATCATGAGGGTTGTCTGGATGGCTTTTCTGGCGATATCGATGACAAATTCAGGAGACATTGGATACTCTTAAATTTTAAGTTTTTCACTGAACATGAAGGGCTCGTTTATTATTTGAAGCTTTGAACCAACGATCCAACAATCAGTCCCCATCCATCAACCAATACAAAGAGTAAAAGTTTAAAGGGCATGGAGATGATGACCGGTGGTAGCATCATCATACCCATGGACATGAGGACCGAGGCGACTACCATATCAATAACCAGAAAGGGGACATAAATCATGAACCCCATCTGGAAGGCCCTCTTTAGCTCAGAAAGCATGAAGGCCGGAATAAGGGTCATGGTGGGGATATCGTTCTGGTCAAAGGGCTTATTTGCAAGGGTGATGCCGGCAAGAAGAGTCAGCTCCTCCTCCTTTACCTGAGAAAACATGAAGCTGCGCATGGGGGTAATGGCATTTTCCAGGGCCTGTTCCTGGGTTATCGTCTTTTTCATGTATGGCTGCAGGGCCTTGTCATTGATGGTGTTGAGCGTGGGTGACATGATAAAGAAGGAGAGGAATAGAGACAAGCCGATGATGATTTGGGTGGGTGGCATATTCTGGGTACCCATGGCTTGACGGATAAACCCGAGTACAATGACGATGCGGGTAAAACAGGTGGTCATGAGCAGGATGGCCGGGGCAATCGAGAGGATAGTCAGGACAAAGAGAACTTGGATAGCCGTTGATACCTGCTCTGGGGTGTTGGCATCCGCTACCCCGAAGGTGATGGTCGGCAGGCCAACGGCGGCAGCGGCAGAAGGTAAAAGAAGGCCTGTTCCTAGTATCAGTCCGCTGATAAGCAGGGCGCGTGATCGTTCAGTGTGTGCTGTCATCTTCAAGGACCCCTTTGTCAGCTGCGGTAGCCGCAAGCGTTGTGGCAAAGTTTTTGTTATCCACTGGTTCAATGGGGAGGGGCTGGGACGGTTTAATTGCGGCAATCAGATTGATCTGGTCATTTCCCAGTCCCAGAAGATATTCCTGGCCTCGGACTTTAATCAGGCAAAGTGATTTCCTGGGCATCAGGTGACGCATCTCAATAATGGAGATGGCACCTTTGCCGTTGCCTGGGTTCAGGAAAGAAAGTTTTTTTTTGGCCAGGGCATAAACAACAAGGAGGACACCAAAGACAATGAGCAGTCCCCAGAAAAGTCTGAGCGAGGCGGAAAACGAAATGGGGGATTCTGTCCCGGCAAAGGCGCTTGTTGCTGACAGGCAGGAAATGATGAGAGCTAGGATGAGGCGCATATGACGTTCAACTCTTCTTTGCTTATCCAAGATTTTCGACACGATCAGCAGTGCTGACCACGTCTGTTAGCCTGATACCGAATTTGTCTCCTACCATTACCGCTTCCCCTCTGGCGATCAGCCGGGAGTTGACGTAGAGGTCTAAAGGTTCGCCCGCCAGCTTGTCCAGTTCGATAACATACCCCTCACCCATTTTCAAAAGGTCGCGGAGTAGGATTTTACTGCGCCCCAGTTCAACTGAGATCTGCAGGGGAACATCGTAAAGAAACTCAAGACCACGGTTGCTCCCTTCTCCACTGTGTGAAGCAGTTGGGTGCTTTTCGTGCGCTCCTGGATTTGTCTGGATGGTCTTATCGTCTTGCAGAAGCTCTTTCAGCTCCTCTGGGTCTGGTTTTCCATTCATTGTATTCACATTTATTGATTTTATGGTTTGTTCCTTGAACTTCGTTATAAAATAACCATCGCTGCGGGTTTTGCTGCATTCCTGACTATTATCAGTAGACACCGGTCAGGTTAATTGCTTTTTTCCCGGCGTGTACTCCGGGTCGTGCAAAAAATTTTAAATTGTCTTCAATGAGCACCTTTAGTGGGGCGTTGGGGTCATAATCAAGGGGAATAATATCACCTTTTTTGAAAGCAAGTACCTTGTGCAGGGGTAAGGTCAGGGCTCCGGATTGGGCAATGATTGTGGTTGGCATCTCCAGGATCTGATCCATTATTAGTCTGGACCATTCACTGAAATGGCTGGTTCTGACCGAGAGCAGATCTTTGAGCCGCTCTCTGAGTGGTTCTAGAGTGGCGACGGGGAAAAGCATCTTTAATTCTCCGGAAAGACTTCCAATTTTAACCTGGAAACGACAGATAAGAACTTCTGACTCGGGATCGGTGATAGACACAAGCCTGGGGTTATTCTCAATCTTGATGAGTGATGAATTGAGATTTATTAAGGGGCTCATGGCCTTGGTCAGGTTTTCACAGGCCTTGGTCATTACTGACTTGAGGATATTGAGTTCAATGGTCGTCAGCTTGCGATCAAGTTTTACAGGGTCAATCTCACTGGAGGCACCCAGCATGATTTCGATCATGGTGAAAGAAAGCTGTTGATTAAAGATTAACAGAGCCCCATATTTTAAGGGATCAAGATTGATAACTCCTATGGCTCCGGAGTTTTTCGGATCGGTCATGAACTCGTTGAAAATGGCGGATTCTATGTCGATACGACTGATGGTGAAGGTTCGCTGCAGTTGGTTGGTCAGTGAGATTGAATAGTTCTGGGCAAAAGAGTCGAGGATGATGTCAAAATTGGGAATTCGCTGTTGGTGGCTGCTCTTATTGGTTGCATGAAAGAGATCGATTGATTTGGCGTTGGTAAATTTTGCCGCCTGTTCTGGTTCCGTAGCATCTGTGGCAATATGACCTTCTTTGATGGCACGAAGCAGATCGGCAATTTCATTTTTGGAAAGGAGTGGTTCCACTGCTGTCCCCGATTGATTTGTTGATTATTGGTAATTATGCAGGTGTTTCAACGAGCAAGTGGATAGTTTCCAGGGAACGGATAGCTGACAGCCGGTAAAACTACAGGCTATCCACCTCAGAAGCCATACTCATTGAACAACAAAATCTGTGAAGTAGATTTCTTTTACCTGACCGTTTCGGAGGATCGAATTGATTTTACTGGCCAGTTCAGCCTTGAGTTGTTTTTTCCCTTGCAGATCCTGGAGCTCTTCATAGGTTTTGTTGCCAATAAGAAGAAGGATGCTGTCGCGAATCTGGGCCATACGCTGGGTGGCCTCTTCCTTGGCCAGATCGTTGCCGGTTGCTTTTGTGTCTTTATCTGCCACTGTCGGATTATTGACGAGTTCAATGGTTAAGGAGGCCTTCACATAGTGCCTGTCCACTTCACTGATAATATTGACAACAAACTCCTTTATCTCAATCATAGGACCAATAGCTGCGGGTGGATTTAAACCTGGTATTTGAACGGCAGCCTCGGAATTTTCAGCTGTTTTGTTGCTGGTATCGTTTTTTTTCAGGAGAAAAAAGGTGACAACCCCAATAATGATAAGCAGCAGCAGGGCAGCTCCGCCAATGATGATGAGCTTTTTCTTCTTGGCGCCCTGATCAACAGAGGCGTCTTCCTGTTTCTTGGCATCTTTATTATCAGCCATGTTTGGTGAGTCCTTTAGGTTGAAAGAAAAAAAGCGTACGTTATGTTCTCTAACGAGTAGATAATTTAGATATATGACTAGAGCGGAATCTCTCCAGCCTTGGTTCCGCTATTGCCCAGTCCCAGTTTCGTATTGGCGCGCAGGACAAAATCGACCCGGCGGTTCTTGGCGCGATTTTGTTCCGAGGTATTAGGTACAATGGGTCGTTCATAGCCATAGCCTACTGCGCTCATTCGGTCAAGGGGTAGAAGTTTGCTTTTTGTGAAAAACCTGAGCACCGATACTGAGCGGTCAATGGAGAGATCCCAATTATCCCTTTCGCCCTTGGGGACCAGGGTGTCGTCAGTATGCCCTTCGATGCGCAGGCGCATGGGGATGGGGCGGATGATGTCGGCAATTTGACGCAAGAGAGGATAGGCCTCAGGAGAGACCCGGGACTGATCGGGTTTAAAAAGGACGGCCTCATCGAGACGAAGGATGATGGTGTCATCATCCCTCTGGATCAGTTCAACAGCGTTTTGGATTTTAAGCGCCTTGATCTCTGTCTCAATCCGTTTTTGAATCTTAGCTACCGAGTCACTTTGAATGGGGGCAAATTGGGTGCTGGGTATAGACGGAATGGTCTGAATCTTGAATTCGTTTTGAGAGGCTGAACCTGCACCGGTACCAAAGGCGCTTTTGAGCGAGGCCGAGGCCGCCGAGAATTTCACCCGGTCCATACTGGCCATGGAGACCAGGAGGATGAAAAAGGTGAGCAACAAGGTAACCATATCCGAGTAGGTGACCATCCATTCGGGGGCGCCACCGCCACCTTCAGGTTCTGGACATTTATGTTCTTCTTCGTCAGCCATGGGAGGACCCTGAATTATTTTTTAAAGGTTGATGCCCGCATCTTGGGGGCAATGAATGCATGCAGTTTCTGCTCCATGATGCGGGGGTTTTCGCCGGAGAGGATGGACTGCATCCCTTCGATGATCAGGGTCTTGAGCAGTACCTCAGAGGCGGACCGAGTCTTGAGTTTTCCGGCCATGGGAGTAAAGAGCACATTGGCAAGAACCGCACCATAAAAGGTGGTCAGCAGGGCAACGGCCATGGCCGGGCCAATGGAGCTCGGGTCATCCATGTTCTGCAGCATCTGCACCAGACCGATAAGGGTACCAATCATGCCCATGGCCGGGGCATACGCGGCAAGGGCGGTGAAGATAGCTGCTCCCTTGCTGTGCCGTTCCTGGATGTAGCTGATCTCGGTGTTGAGCATGCGGCGCAGAGTTTCCGGTTCCTGTCCATCCACCGCCATCTGCATGGCCTTGAGGAGAAAATCATCATTCACTTTTTCCATCATGCCCTGCAGAGAGAGGATCCCTTCTTTTCGGGCCTTGTTGGCGAACTCCATGAGTTGGATAATCAGCTCATTGGTGGAAGCTTCTTTGTGAAGAAATGTCTTTTTGGCCACGTTGACAGCCCCGAAGACGTTGGCGAAGGGGTAGTGGATAAAGACTGTGCCGATGGTACCACCAAAAACAATGGCCATTGATGGGGGATCGATAAAAATGGAAAGGGGGCCGCCCATCATGATTGCCCAGAGCATCAGGGCGAAGGCGACAACCATTCCGATAATGGTTGAGAGATCCAAGAAATGCTACCTCCATGTGAATGAAAAAAGGTAAAAAAAAGGCTGCCGGGACAAGATATTCCTTGTCTGTTATCATCTCAGGTTCATTATACGTCTGTCTTTGAAATATAGTAACCGGCATAAGGAGTCGTAATGAAATGGTTAGGAATTATCATAGCCATTTTGTTACGGTTTCTAAATTTTATGCATCATACGATTTAATTGCATAAAACTCAAGTTTGCAATTTCTATTCCAAAATATTTTATAAGGCCTGTCATTGGCTTGCTGTGCTGGTAACGGGTTGAAACCTTGATATTATTGAGGGTAGTTGCAAGAATAAAAAAAGGGCCACTGATTACATGAAACCAGTGGCCCTTTTTTTGTTGTCAAGAAATTGACTAAACTTTTTGATTCTATCGTTTAAGATTGATCAATTCGCCAAGCAGTTCGTCAACGGTGGTGATGATTTTTGAATTTGCCTGAAAGCCGCGCTGCACTGTGATCATGTTCACAAACTCCTTGCCCATATCCACATTGGACTGCTCCAGAGAGTTGGTGAAGACCTTGCCTAACTCCGGGCCAGGAAGGCCGACCCGGGGCACACCGGAGGTGTCGGAGGCTAAAAACAGGTTGCTGCCTACCAGGTCAAGTCCATTGGGGTTAGTGAATTTGGCCAGGGTTATGTTGGCTATTTTTGTCTGTTGTCCATTGGAATACGAGGCGATAACAATGCCATCGTTGTTAATGTTGACATTGGTGAGATTGCCTGAGCTGTAGCCATTCTGGTTTTGAGAAATGACTTTTGAGGCATTATTGAATTGAGTGGTGTCAAAAGTCAAGGTTATGCCGGTGTCAGTGGAACCATTATCCCAGGCGAGATCCGCTGCAGCAATGGCCCCGGTACCGTTTCCGACAATGGTTGTATCCAGTTTACCGTCAGCAGTAAAAACGATCTGTCCCTCGGGGGGATCTCCCGCTGCACTGCCAAGAGGCAGTCCGGCGGTGTCTTCCGCGCTCCAGTACCAATTCCAGGTGGGGGGGGAAACGATTGGATCCTTGCGGAAATAAGTGGTCACCAGATGGGGGTTGCCCAGGGTGTCATAGGTCTGGGTGGAGGAGGCATAGTCGTATGTAGCAGGATCCACCGGGTCAAACAGTATGGCAGGGGCAATGGGAACGGTGCTGGCATCGAGGTTGCTGGTTATGGTTATGGTGTCGGTGACGTTTGCCGGCACTAGGCCCACGCTTTCCACCCTGATGTCTCCCGGGTCGCCGGCAAGGAGTTCTCCGTTAGCGTCAAAACCTTTCCCTTGAACCCGGAAACCTTCGGGGTTCACCAGAAAGCCGTCTTCATTAAAGCGAAAGGCCCCGGCACGTGAATAATAAGTGGTGTTATTGCCAGGTTCCTTCAGCATGAAGAAGCCATTTCCTTCGATGGCCAGATCGGTATCAGATTCGGTGGATTCGAAGGTCCCCTGACTGAAGATACTGTCAACCTTGGACATACCGACACCACGTCCAACCTGAGATGCACCTCCAGAACCAAAGACAGTGCTTGAAAGCAGGTCGGAGAAAATGGTACGTGAACCTTTGAAACCGACGGTGTTGGTGTTGGCCAGGTTGTTGCCGATAACGCTCATGGCCTGTGAATTAGTGTTGAGTCCGCTGACTCCGCTGTACAGTGCGCTGGTGATGCCCATGGTTGATGTCTCCTTTTATGTCCCGGTGATTCTTGCTGGTTGCCGGTTCAGGGTTGGGTTTGTTGAATGAAACGATCGATAATGTCCTGTGCTGTCTGTCCATTATCCGTGACCGGAGCGTTCTCTGTGAGTAAAGAGGCCACTGTCCCTGTGGCGGCATTAATGCTGTTGGTGTTTGTGAGAGTGGTGTTCTGTAAGCTGTTTGCTGGTTCGGATACCCCTATGATGTTCATGAAAAGAACCTCGCCGTCTTTGGTGGTAATCATCCCACTGCTTAAATCAACGCCCGTTACCTCTGATTTGATGAGAGGGGCAGCGGCAATACTGGAGTTTTCTCCTGCGGCGTTAGCCTGGAGAACAATCTTGTACTTGCCATTGGCTACAAGATTACCATTTTGATCAGTACCGTCCCAGGTGATAAAATGATTGCCGGCACCAAGTTCGGCGGCCGAAGCCTGAATGGTATTTACTGTCTTGCCCTCGGAATTCTGAATGGAAAGGGTGACGCTGGAGGCAGTGCCGTCTATTTGGTAGCCCATCTCGACCGGCTGACCTTCAAAGTTGAATGCGCTGCCGTTGTAGGAGATATTTTTGCCGATCAGGCTGAGGGCTGAAAGCCTCTCAGAATTGGCTTGGGCAGTTGTCAATCCTTCCATACTTTTATTCAGGTTGGTAAGTTGTTCCAGGGAACTGAACTGGGCGAGCTGGGCGGTAAATGCAGTGGGGTCTTCGGGGTTCAGCGGATCCTGATTTTTTAATTGAGCTACGAGCAGAATGAGAAAATCCTCTTTTCCCATAATGCTTGTATTGGCGGCAGTGGAAGTGGTGCTGGTGGCCGCTGCGGTGGAAAATGAATATGTGTCAGGGGAAATTGTAGTCATGATTATTTCACTTATATGCTCAGGTTGATGCCTGATTCCATGGAGGCGTTGCTCAGGATCTCTTCTGCTGAATTCAAAGAGAGATCAAAAGAAGTTTCGCCACTGGCGAGTGTTGTCTGTGACGCTGAATCTTGTTTGGAAGAGAATTGTTGCTGAAAAAAATCATTGGAATCAGAACTTGTCGACTCCAGGGTCACCTGAAAATCTTCAATGGTGAAGCCCTGTTGTTCAAGGATGGTCCGGAGTTTTGGCATATGCTTCTCAATAGTATCCTGGATCTGCTGACTGTTGGCGATAATATGTGCCTTGATGGAGTCACCTTTGACCATGATGTCAATCTTGAGCGCTCCCAGTTCGGCTGGATTGAGATTCAGGCTGATCTTGCTGGTTTGCAGCCGGGGATTGCTGCCGAAACGGTCAACAAGGTGAGAGATGATTTCTTCCGCGGGCACAGGAGCGCCTGGTGCGTAAGTCGCAGGGGGAGAAGCAGGGCTGTTGACCGGCGTTAAGGCAGGTGCCTGAGCTCCAGGAGTGCTGAGGATGAACGGACCTGTTTGCTCGCTATTGTTAAGTAAAGTGGTCAGAGTTGGGTTGTTTTGCTGCTTGGCGCTATTTTCTTGCTGTCCAGTCTCTTGTTGTTGGTTTCTGGCATTGTTTTTGTCAGACAGGGCCTCGGTTTTGGCAGTCAGGTATTGTTCTTCCATGTTCTGGCGGACACCCTCAAGGGTGTCTATCTTCACTGTTCCGTCAGCTGTTTTTTCGAGTATGGTTGTATGGGCAGCTGACAGGGAAACGTTGGGTGTGCCGGCAGCAGACTGGAGATACGGGGATGAAAGGGTATTTAGGGCTTCAGTCAGCGACGACTGGAAAGAAGCATGAATGGCAATGCTATCTTGGGAGTCAGCGGTAAGGATGGCTTGTAATTGTTGGCTTAAAAGGGTCTCGTTTTTGTTGAGAACGGTTGGTGCCTTTTCCCCTGTGGCTATTGGGGCAAGGTCGCTTATGGTCTGTCCTTTTGCTGCCACCATTGTCTGGAATTGAATGCCTGTTGTCTTTTCCCCTGTGGCTATTGGGGCAAGGTCGTTTATGGTTTGTCCTTTTGTTGCCAGCATTGCCTGGAATTGAAAGCCTGGTGCCTTTTCCCCTGTGGCTATTGGGGCAAGGTCGCTGGCAGTTTGTCCCTCTGCTGCTGGTATTGTTTGGAATTGTTGGAAGTCGCCGGAAGACAAAATAATGGGGGACCCAGCATCAGTGCTGTTGGTGAAAGTTGCTGTGATATCCTGTCCTGGAATAAGTTGACTGATATTGAGGGCTGAGCTGTCCTGAAAAGAAAGAGCAGTCAGCTCCGAGGCCATGAGCATTTCCTGCTGGCTGGGGGTGTCTGGTGAGGATTCAGAATCAGGATTTTCGGTCTCTTCCCGGCTCTCTTCGTGTGCGTTTTTCGCCGCTGACAGAACTGCGGTAAAGGGGGTACCCTCATCTGTTGTCAGGCTTGCTTGAGGTGCTGCTTGCTGTGGTGGCATTGGCGCCGGTGAGACAGAGAGGGATGCTTCCATAATACTTTACTCCGGTGAGAGGGTAGATAATCTTGTGGTCAAGGATGCTGCTTTCAGTTTATCAAGTTGTTCCAGTATCTTGGCCGCAGATTTTGTTTTCATGTTAGCAATAAGGTCAGCTGCCAATTGTTGATCCTTCAGACTGCTCAGGGCTAGAGCGGCTTTTTCCGGGGACATCTTGGCATAAATTTTGCTCAATTCTTTTATTTTATTCAGTTCCGCCTGATCTTTCAGGGCCAGCAGTTCTTCAGTTTTTTGCTGAACCTTTTTGAGCTCCTTAATCTTGTTATCCATTTGTTCAAATTTCTTATCGACCTCTTGTGCCAGGGTCTTTAGTTCCTTTTCCTTGTCGGCCAATACTTTTATTTTTTCTTGCAAACCAGCCCTTTCCTGTTCAAGGGTGTTGAAGAGTCGGCGTTCATCCACCGAGGAATAGGACTTTTTCTGGTCTGCTTCCGTTGTGGTGCTTGTTGCTTCTTTTTGTTCCGCCGCAACTGTTGATGCGACGGGATAGAGGAGGGCAGTCAGGGACAAGGAGGATAGAAGAAGGAGAAAGGATATTTTTTTCATGATTGCGTCGAGGGGTAAAGGATTTTCATTCTCTATTGTGAAAGATGACGGCGATCTCATCAAGGGTGGCTGTCTCTTTCTGGTTCAGATACTGTTGCCAGGCCTCATCTTGTTTCTCTTGCAGTGTTTCCATTATTTTTCGGTCTTTGCTTCTGGAGATCAACTGTTCCTGGGCCCGGGTCACGGCCTCTTTTTTATTCTGCAGGATGGTCTGCAATGCCACCACCTGTTTTTCAATCAGGTTGATCCGCTGCTCGAATTGTGCCAGTTTGACCACTTCAATCCCCAAGGTCTGCTCTCTGGCAAGGGTCTCAATCAGGGTTGTCAGGATTTCTTTTTCCTTGCTGAGTTGGCGTTGTACGCTGTCCTCTTCTGTCCGTGCCTTGACCAGACGTTGGATGGCCTGAGTCTCGAGGTTTTTTCTATGGTTGAGTACGGTGTCGAGAGAAAAGGGTTTCATCGTCTAGCGATGGCCGCACGAAGGAGTGCTGAAATTGAAGTGGAACTTGTTATCGTGCATTGCTCTGGTCTTCGCTCCTGCGGTCTCTTTTTAGCTGGCTGTCGTCCTTTCTGCCGTTGAGCACTTCGCCGAGTTGCTCAATGGTTTGTTTCAGGGGGGTGGATTCGGTCATCCCCTGTTGAAGAAAATCGTTGATAGCGTCTATCTTGGTGATGGCGTGATCGATTTTAGGATTGGACCCCTTGGCGTAGGCGCCAATATTTATCAGATCTTCTGCCTCTTTGTAGGTTGCCAGAATGGTTCTGGCTTGACCTGCGAGCTCCAGATGGCGGGGAGAGGCGATGTCGCGCATTACCCGGCTTACCGAGTTGAGAATGTCGATGGCAGGATAGTGATTTTTTGCTGCAATATCCCGGGAAAGGACAATATGACCATCGAGGATGGAGCGTACCGAGTCGGCAACAGGCTCGGTCATATCATCACCATCCACCAGTACCGTGTAGAGGCCGGTGATTGATCCTTTACCGGTGAAGCGCCCGGCACGTTCCAGGAGTTTTGGCAGGGTGGCAAAGACAGAAGGGGTGTAGCCCTTGGTGGTAGGGGGCTCACCAACAGCCAGGCCGATCTCGCGCATGGCCATGGCAAAGCGGGTCACAGAGTCCATCATCAGCAGGACATTTTTTCCCTGACCGCAGAAAAATTCTGCAATGGCTGTGGCCACAAAGGCACCGCGCATCCGGAGCAGTGGTGATTGATCCGAGGTGACCACCACGATCACCGAGCGGGCCAGACCTTCCTTCCCCAGGTCACGCTCGATAAACTCCCGCACCTCTCGTCCACGTTCGCCAATAAGGGCGATGACATTGACATCAGCCCTGGCGTACTTGGCCATCATGCCCAGAAGCACACTTTTCCCCACCCCTGAACCGGCCATGATCCCCATGCGCTGTCCTAGACCACAGGTGGTAAGGCCGTTGATGGAGCGGATGCCAAGGTCCAGGGGGTCGGATATATTTGTTCTCTGCATCGGCCCAGGGGGCAGGGAATAGATAGGCTTCTCATGGGTGAGCAAAGGCGTGGGGAGTCCGTCAAGTGGGTGTCCCATGGCATCAATGACCCGTCCCAGCAGGGTCTCGCCCACCTGGATAGTGGCACTGTCTTTGATGACCCGGATTTGGCTGCCTGGTCCTAAGCCCCGTAGTTCGCCTAAAGGCATGAGCAGCGCGCGTGAATCCTTGAAACCAACGATCTCTGCATAGACAGGCTCACAGCCCTTATCCAGCGGAGTCAGTTGGCAAAGGGAGCCAATGGAGGAGGCGGGGCAGTATCCTTCGACCACGAGTCCGACGATACGGGTGACCTTTCCCCATACTTTGATGGGGTTGATATTGGCTATGGAGGAGAGGGAGGTCATGGTCTGGATACCTTATGGCTCTCCAGGGTAGGTGGCGGCGACAGGTGCAGATTCAAGCTCTGACTCCAAGGCCTCTTGGATTACTTGCAACTGGCTGCTGATTGTGGCATCAACTGTGCAGTTGACTGATTCCAGGAGGCAGCCTCCGCGCTCAACGGAGCTGTCTGCCTTAAGGACGATATTGTCAAGACCGCTGATCTCCTCGATGATTTCTTTTTTCTTCAGCTTGATGCTTTCAAGATCTTCGGGATTTACCCGGATCTGAAATTCTTCTGATTTGATGGCCAGACGAATGGCGTCTTCGATGGTGGCTAGAATTGTGTCACTCTGTTCTCGTATTGAGTGGCGGATAACCTTTTCGGCGATCTCCATGACCAACCTGTGCATTTCATTAAGATTATTCTGTAAGATGGTCTCATGAAGATGTGTCAATTGATCGCAGGCAGAACTAAGGGTAAGGGCACAGGTGCCAAAATCTTCATCAGATTGGCGTCTTCCTTCAACCACACCTTCAGCAAAGGCCTGTTGACGGATCAATTCCAGATCTATGGCCGTGGCCGATGGCTCATTGTTGTCCTCATCTCCTGTGGAGAGGGATTCAGGTGAGAGAATGCTCTCTTTGTCAGAAAGTTGTTCGGGCGTTAAATGCGTAAGGGGGTGTTTGTCGGAAAGTATGTCATAGCCATTAGTTTTATCCGGCACAAATGAATTATGACGTCTGCTCTGGGAAGAGAGCCTGTCGTCCAATTCCTGCCAGGATGTTTCAATGGGTTGTTCCTGATGGGGCAATATCTGTTCCGGCACAAATGAATCTGAGTTCTTGTAAACCTTAGACAAGCTCATCGCCACCTCCCGAACCTAGTACCAGCTTACCATCCTCCTGGAGTTTCATGGCGATTTTGACGATGGTCTGTTGCATGGCCTCAACCTCAGAGAGGCGCACCGGCCCCATAACCTCCAGATCATCCCGGATCATATCAGCGGCGCGGGCTGACATATTGGCAAAAATCTTCTCCTTCATATCTTCAGAAGCAGTTTTCAATGCCAGGGTCAGGGAGTCGTTACTGACTTCCCGGAGAATCATCTGCAGTGAGCGGCCATCGAGTGCCACCAGATTTTCAAAGGTAAACATTCGCTTGCGGATTTCTTCTGCCATATCCGGGTCTGTCTCTTCTATGGTGTCGAGGATATCTTTGTCCATCTGGTTTTTCAGATGGTCCAGCAGGTCCACAACCTTATCCAGGCCACCCACCTGTTTCTGCTCTCTGCCGGCGACCAGCCCGATCTCACGATGGAGGGCATCTTCAATACGGGTGATAACCTCAGGAGAAACTTTTTCAATCTTGGCGATCCGGTATATCACATCTGCCCGGACATCTTCGGGCAGATTAGCGAGGATCTCGCTTGCATGCTCTACGTGCTGAGTGGAGAGAACCAAAGCCACGGTCTGGGGATGTTCTTTTTCCAGCAGTCCGGCGACCATCTTGGGGTGCATCAGGGCAATGGTCTCCAGGGGGCGGGATTCGGTGCCGGAGACGAATTGTTCCATCAGTTCGGCGGTGCGTTCCGGGGAACCGGCAGCCGCAATGGCATTTTTGGCAAACTCGGCGCCCTTGACAAAAAGACCGGCAAGTTCCTCCTGGGTTTCGGCATAACTGGCAAAGACCTTATCTTTTATGTGTTGGGGAATGTGGTCAATGGTGGCTATGGTGCGGGTCACCTGGCGGATCTCATTGTCAGACAGTTCCTGAAATATCCTGGCCGTGGCTTCTTCGCCGAGACAGATGAGTAGTACTGCTGCCTTGTTGATCCCGGTAAGGGTTTTAATACTCATGGACTATCCTTCCTGTATCCAGTTCTTGATTATATAGGCTGTTGGTACCTGGTTTCTGGCGATTTCCTTGCGCAGGTGCAGGATCATCTCGTCGGGAAGGATCTCGGGTAAAGGTTCTTCCTCGATCGGAGCAGGGGTTGCCTGTTCCCGTTCCAAGTCGGCCACGGTTTTGTTGTGCTGGGTCACTTCGCCTTTCATTGTCTTGATCAAAGGCCGGAGCAGAAGAAAGTAGGTGAGCAGGGTACCCAGGGCAATCAGGCCGTATTTTATAAAGGGGAGGTATTCATACAGCGTCTTGGCAGGTGGTGTCCCGGCGATGGTAACATCCTTGGGTGTCTCGGTAAAGGGCAAGGAGACAATGTTGATACTGTCGCCTCGTTCCTTTACCAGTCCCAGAGCACTGGAGACCATGGTCTCCAGTGATTTCAGCTCTTCTTCAGTACGTGGCTGGCTGGTGGCCGGTTCCTTGTCTTTCCCGGGGATGGTTTTGTCCGCGACCAGAATGGAAACAGAAAGTTTGGTGACACCGCCAACGGGGGTGACGGTTTTGCTGATCGTTTTGCTGATCTCATAATTGGTCGTGCGGGAGGTTTTGGTGGCAGTGGGGGTGCTGCCGGCCTGGCCGGCCGTGTTGCCCTGGAGGTTGGATTCAACGCCAGGCACTCCGCCACTGGTCTTTCCACCACTCTCTTCCTGCTGCATTTGTTCGCTGCGGACAACGGGGTCGTCGGCGTCAAAGAGTTCCTGGGTTTTCTCCACTTTGGCGAAATCCAGAGTTGCTGTTACCCTGACCAGGGAGTTATCTATTCCCAGGGTCTTGTCAAGAAGTTCCAGGGCCCGGGTCTCCATCCGGTGCTCAACTTCCTGCTGGAAGGCGAGCATGTCGAGTGAGACACTCTGGTCGGAATTGTCTTTTTCGTTACCGTTTAAGACCTTGCCGGACGCGTCGATGATCTTGACATTTTCAGGATTCATGCCGGTTACCGATCCGGCAACCAGATGGATGATCCCCTGAACTTGATCTTTATCAAGGGTTCTTCCTGCCATAAGGGTAACAATAACTGAGGCGGTTGCCGCTTTCTGCTGGTTTTCAAAAAGGCGTTTTTCCGGCAGGGCCAGATGGACGCGGGTGGACTCAACCGGGGCCAGGGAGGAGATCGTTCTGGAGAGTTCTCCCTGCAGGGCCCGGGTGTAATTCACCTTCTGGACAAAATCGGTGAGCGCAAAACTCTGTTTGTCAAATATCTCAAAGCCAATTCCACCTCCTGATGGCAGGCCGCTGGCGGCCAGTTCGAGGCGGGTTTCATACAGTTTGTCAGCTGGGATCCAGATATTCTTGCCATCATTCTTCAGCTGATAGGGGATCTTCTGTCCTTTGAGCCAGTTGACCACTGATCCGGCATCGGCTTCGCCCAAGTTGGCATAGAGCAGTTGGTGTGCGGCTGTTTGTGACTGGATGATGATAACCGCAAAGAGAGCAATGGAGATGAGGGCAACGGCCCCGAGAGCGATCTTTCGGGAAAGAGGCCATTCGCTGATCAATGTCAGGAGATTCTTGCGCTCGGGGCGTTCTGCCGAAGCCGTATTTTCGTCTGCCATGGAAAAAACCTTTTTAAAAATCGTTAACCTTTTAAGCCGCTGTAAAAAAATAACATAGCCGTTTAATTTCCCGGGGCGGCATAAGGAGCCGTAACGAAATAGATATAAATGGCCATGTTATTTCGTAACGGCTCCTAATCTGCAGGCATCAATTTTGTTATTAAATCTGCATCCTCATTATTTCTTCGTAGGCCGAAAGGGCCTTGTTCCGCATCTGGACCATCATCTTTAGAGAGATATCTGCCTCTTCAACGGCAAGCATCACCTCATGCAGACTTTCAGCGTTACCGGTATTGAGTTGCTCAATTGCTTTATCCCCACTGGTTTGAGCCTGGTTTACCTGATCGATGGTGGATTTCATGATGTCCGCAAAACCATTTTTGGCAACGGAAACAGCGCTGGTGTCTGCCGGTCGCAGCGTAAGGGGTGCACCAGCACCGGTTATCTGGATACTCATGATCTGTTATCTCCCTATCTCGAGCGCTTTTAATGCCATACGTTTGGCAGATTTAATAACCGTGGTGTTTGCCTCGTAGGCCCGGGTCGCTGAGGTCATGTCAACCATCTCTTTTAACACATTCACATTGGGCATGGCAACATAACCATCTTCTCTGGCATCGGGATGGGACGGATTGTAGATCAATTGGGGTTCGTCCTGGTCTTCCAGTATCTTTGCGACCTCCACTCCTTGAATACTATTTTTGAGCTTTCCATCCAGCTGTTCTTTAAAGGAAAGTGACTGGCTCTGGAAATATACGGACTTTTTCTTATATGGTCCGCCCTCAGGTGTGGATGTTGTCTCCACATTGGCCAGATTCGAACTGATAGTGTCGAGACGAATCCTCTGGGCCTTAAGGGCTGAGGCGCTCACGTCGAATGTATTAAAAATATCCATTATTGTCTCCTGTTAAGGCTTTGAACAGAAAATATTTAGTTTTTTAGTTGGCCGCTGATTGTTTATAGTTGTCAACTTATTGACCACCCTGAATGACGTAGCTTAATTGGGACAATTTTTTCTTTAATAATTGAGCCGCAGTCTCATATATAAGCTCGTTTTCCGAGAGGTCCATCATCTCTTGATCTATACTGACGCCGTTTTGATCGCCTATTCCCGTTGTGTCGGGATCCTTGACAATGGTGCCGGTAACACTGCTCAGATCTGAGGCGCCAAGGGGGATATGGTTTGGATGGGTAACCTGGGTCAATCCTTTTCCCTGGATTGCCTGTTGGAGCTCCTGCTCAAACTCCAGGTGGGATGGTGTGTAGCCCGGGGTGTCGGCGTTGGCAATATTTGAGGCGATAACCCGTTGATTGGCGGAACGAAGATCCAGGGTTTTTTTTAAAAGATTAATATTGGAATCAAAAAGAGAGAGTCTTTCCATGGGGAGCGCCTCCGTTGTGTCTATGTTTTGGGCTTCTTGAAAAAAGCTGATTTTTCGGGAAACCTTTTTGTAATTATTTGCTTAAGGCAGTGAGCACCAACTCTTTTTTGGCTAATTCCTTCCACAAAGGGTTGCTTCCTGTCTCGACAATCTGGGTGAAAAGTTTTAACGCCCTCTCTCTTTGTCCATTCTTTCGCGCAATCTCAGCTAATCTGAACACTACCTGATCTTGGTGTAAGCTGTCTTGCTGTAAGGGGATAAACAGTTCTTCCGCCTTTTGAATGTCACCCAACTGGTAGGTACTCTCAGCCAGCATAAAAAGGTGGTCTACTTGCTCAGTGGCAGGGGTTACCTGCATTTCCTCCAGAAGAATCTTTGCCCTGGCATAATCATTGAGATAAAAGGCAAGAGTTGCCTCGAGAGATTTAAATCGCGGCTCCTTGAAGTTCTTCCCTGATAAAAAAGAGAGAGCCTCTTTATATTTATTATGAGTCATGAGGTTCTGCAATCGTAGATAGAGGACTTCCTCAAGATCTTGACCCTTTGGGTAGTAATAAGCATATTGGTCTGCATATTCTTCAACCACTTCGTAATCTCCCTGCTCATAGGCGAGTTTAATCAGGGGGAGGTAGTAGGGTTCCTTATCTTCCTGGGTGCTGACATCCAGGAGATAGATATACATTTTGGATGCCTCATTAAAAAAACCGAGTTGACGGTATGCTTCGGCCATATCTAGGAGCAGACTGATGTCGATCCAGTTGTTTATGAACAGGTATCTGTTTTGTTTGGCCAGAACCAGGGCCTCAATGTACTTACCGTTTTTGATATCTTCTTTCAGAAGATCCGGTAAAATCTCGATAAGCAGGGCGAGCGCCGTGTCATGCAGGGGACCACTCTTGAAATCCCTGAGAAAGGTCATGAGCAGATCAGTACTCTTGGCGTTCTGGCCAAGCATGTGGTAAACAAGGGCTACTTTAAAGCTTGCTTCTTCACGGATTGAGCGAGAAACCGCCATTTCAGCAAGGGGCTGATAATATGTAAGTGCTGGTTTCTCCCAGTTCTTCAAGGTCAGCAGTTTGAGGTCTATCTGTTTGAGTGCTGCCCTGGTTCCTGCCTCGGTGTTGGGATAGGTCGATTCAATCTGGGCAAAATCATTGATCATATCGGACTCATGTGAGGCTCCTGGCGTGCCATGGAGTTTTGCCATGGCCTTGCGGAAACTGATCATGTCCAGCTGCTGCTGGGTGCCGGTTGAGGATTGTTTAGCCAGGCGATCATAGCAGTCAGCAGCTTCTTTGAATCGTTCGTGACGATAGAGGACGCTGCAGTAACCATTAAGTGAAGCATTGTGCTCAGTGAAAATGCCTGTCCCATCCAGTAGTTGATAGCCGGCATGGGCCTTGACGGTGTCGCCTTGCGCCAGCCAATAGTCTGCCTGGCGCAAGGCCTTCATCGGTGCAATCCTTGCAGGCAAGGCGACGTCATCTCTTTCCAGCAGTGTACCCATCTGTTCAAATTGCTTGCTTGCCAGAGCGGTCTCGATCTGGGTCAGAATAAGATAAGGGAATGCCGGGTTGTTCTTATCCATTCCTGATTCGAGGTTTCTCAACTCAATATTGGCAAGATAGGGGTTTGCGTATTCTGCCTGCAGGCGTAAAAGAAGATATTTTGCCAGGATGCCGACAGGTTCTGTGGTGTATTGAATTGATAAGAGGTAGAATTGTTTATATGCTTCTTGAAAGTTTCCGGCGCGCAGGAGGATATCACCGTAGGTGAGGGTCAGTTTCTTCTTATTTTCAGGGTCTTTTTCATTGCTGAGCTGTTCAATGATCAAGGGGATCAGGTCGTTCCAGGACTTCAGTCCTGCACCTTCGGTGATTTCAGAGGGCAGGAGAGCGATGTTCTCTTCCATATCAGGGGGAAGAAGGGTGATGGCAGGAAAGGGTACCATGGAAAATTGTACGGCTGGTTCAATCTTGAGCTCTGTCTCATACTCTTTTAGAAACTTCTGCCAATTTCCAGGGTAGGGAGATGCCTTGACCGGGTTTGAAAAGTCCTCGGTTTTACGTTGTAAAACGGACATGCCTTGCAGCCGGTCTGCAGACAATGGGTGTGTAGTTGTGAACTCGTTTCCCAGCAAGATATCAAGGATCAGCTTGTTCGCTTCTTGTCCGGGAGCTACCTTGATTTTTTGGGGCGGATAACGGAAAAAGAACGAAATGGTGGTTGTCTTATCTTTTAGTAGTGACAAAACTTTGACTATCTTGCCATCCGTTTCAGGGAGTACCAGCTTGTCGGCGGAAATGGTGTTTTCCAGCGTCAGATCTATTCGTTTTCCCTTGTTGTTGATGGTATATTTAGGGGGAGAAGTGAAGGAGAAAAAGAGCTGCACACTATTGTAGCTGTAGCTCTTACTGATCTGTGTAATAATCGGCTGTGCCAATGCCTGTCCGGCTATGGTCATCAGGATGATTGGAAGAAGGAAAAGGAATGTGTTTTTCATAATATTTTTTATAAGATAAATTTTATTTATTGTAATGCAAATTCTGTTCCATGGTTATGCACTTTTAGTGTTTATTGTGGTGGGAAGTGGGACGAGGTCTTGAAAAGAGATTTTTTGCATTCTCGCTCATGATTAGCATTGACGAAAAAAATAATTATTGGCATCAATATAAGATTGTGAGATCGATATTGTCAGGGGTTAAAATATTTTTTTATGGAGGTTACAATGGGACATAATGTTTTATTGGTGGATGACTCAAGCACCATGCGGAAAATTGTAGGCAGGTCTCTGCGTCAGGCTGGCTTGGATTTTGATAATATTTTTGAAGCGGCTGATGGATTACTGGCCTTAGAGGTACTGGAAAAGGAGTCTGTGGATATCGTGCTCAGTGATATCAATATGCCGAATATGGATGGAATCGCCTTCCTCAGAGAAAAGGCTAACCGTGCCAATATGAAAGATATTCCGGTATTTATGATTTCGACCGAGACAGGAGAGGATATTATTGGTGAGGCAAAAGCTTTGGGGGCAAAAGGGGCGATTAAAAAACCATTCACCCCGGATATGGTAAATGAGATCCTTGGGCCATTTCTTAAATAAATAAAAAGGTGCACTGTGGATATTAATGAAAAGATCATTGAGACAACCATAGAAATTTTTACAACTATGGTGATGATGGATGTCACTGTTGATGGGCCTCCATTGCAAACGAGTGGAGCCCTGACGGATTCCATTACCGGTATGATTGGTCTGGCAGGAACCCATAAAGGGGTGCTGGCGATCCATATTCCCAATCATGTGGCCATTGCCATTACCAGTAGTTTTCTGGGGATGGATGTTGCGGAAATAGACGATGATGTCCGCGATGCGGTGGGGGAGCTTGCCAACATGCTTGGTGGTAATGTGAAGACCATCCTCTCGGAAAATGGAAGAGACATTGATCTCTCCCTTCCTTCAACCATTGCTGGCCATGAATATGGTTTTAAGGCTGCCACTGATGTTGATCTGGTTGTTTTACCGTTTAAGACAGAGGCGGGTAGTTTTCTGGTCGAGTTGCAGCTTGAAAAATAATGATTTTGCCAAAAGTTACTAGTCGCTTGCCCGTCTTGGATTGTTGTTTTTTCTGTTAGTGGGCTTGTGAATTTTAGGTAAAGAAGGATGTAAAAATGAATATAGGGCAGGATATTATTGGGGCTACTACAGATATATTTTCCACCATGCTGATGATGGATCTTGGTGTCGGAGATCCTCTGGAAGGAGCAGGGGGGGAGGTTTTGTCAAATATTACCTCCATGCTGGGTCTGGGTGGTGATATCCGGGGGATGCTGGCGGTACATTGTCCTGCAGCCGTGGCCATGGCCATTACTAGTGGCTTTCTTGGTATGGATGTTGATGAATTAAATGAAGATGTTAAAGATGCTATTGGTGAGATTGCCAACATGGTGGCTGGAAATTTGAAGGTTGCCTTTGCCGGATATGATATGAAAATCGAACTCGCGATCCCTTCATCAGTTGTTGGCGAATCATTTAGAGTTGCCGGGATGCAAGGGGCACGACGGGTTGCAGTACCTTTTGATATGGAGGGTGGTCAGTTTCTGGTGGAGCTCAAATATATTGTGAACAGTTAACAAGAATATGTCGCAGGTAAATCTATTATAGAGCACTCTGTTGATTAATTATTTTATTTGTTTGCCGATAAGAATAATAATAAAGGAAATGTTCTGCTTCTCTTAATGCCTTTCTATTGCTTCAATTTTTATTTCTTATGAAAAAAGCGCAACAAAAATTTGATAAGATACTGGAGTCTGTCAGTAAGCGGATTCAGGATGAGGTCAGTGGACTTATGGGTGCGACTTTTACCCTTTCCGCCCCTCGCAGCCAGTTGATTTCCAAAGAAGATTCCTTTGAGCAGATTTCGGGCAAGCAGGTAGTGGCCAAGATGGATGTCACTGGTGATGTCCAGGGGCTGGGCTGTCTCCTGATTGAACTGAAAGATGCCATTCGTCTTGGCGGCACCTTGATTATGCTGCCCGATGATGCTCTGGAAGAGATGGTCAGCGCTGGAGAATACAATGAAGATGCTGAAGATTCATATGGTGAAATAGCCAATATTATTGCCGGGTCGTACACCAAGGTCTTTGAGGAGATGTATCCTCAAAACTGCCGCTTTGTCAGAAAGACCCAGGAACTCATTATTCCTGTTAAAGTGGATATCGGCTCTGATGAACCTGTACCCGACCAGCTTTATTATCAGGTCGTTACCGCTATGAACCTCAATAACCGGCAGATGGGTAATCTTGTCATGCTTCTGCCGGCAGCAACCTTTGGATTGGAGGAGGAAGAACCAACGGTTGAAGCTGCGCCCACGGTTGGACCACCGAAACAGGAAAACGACATTGCAGAGGAGGGTATCGGCAGCGAGCCGGTAGAATCTTCCGTGGTCTCTGAGCCGCAGCTCGTCAAAGAGGCGGTGCCTGAGTTTGATGTCCAGAAACAACGGAAGCGTGTCGATACCCTACTGGGTTTGTGTCATCAGAAAATGGGGGGCGAGGTAGGCGCTCTGCTTGGACTTGAAGTTGTATTAAGTGCTCCCGAGTGTCGGTTGGTCAGTAAAGAGGATTATTTTCTGGATGAGGCCTCAGGTAAGCAGATCCTTGCGCATATGGATGTTGTCGGTGAGATACAGGATAAAAGTTATCTCTTCGTTGGTCTGAAAGATGCCATCTACATTGGCGGCACTCTTATTATGCTGCCGCCGGTCGAACTTGAGAGAGCGGTCCTGGATGAGGAGTTTGGCGAAGACACGGAAGATGCTTATGGTGAGATTGCCAATATCATATCAGGGGTTTACACCTCGATTTTTGAAGAGCAGTATAGCAAGAAGATTCGTTTTCTGAAGACCGGTCTTGAAAAAGTCTTACCGTTGAAAGTTGAGACTGAATCTGAGACCCCTCTGCCCAATCAGTTTTATTATATGAGCAGCAGCTCTTTGACTATTGGCGGCAAGGCACTGGGGAAGATCCAGATGCTTTTCCCGGCAGCCATGTTGCAGCTTGAGGGACTTGTGAAAAAAGGGGCAGAGCAAGCTGTTGCCCCGCAAGCACAAGAGAGCAAACCTGTTTCTTCTGCCGGTAGAGTTCAGGAATCGACGGAAGCGATGGGCCGGGCCATTGACGTCCTGGTGGTGAGCGATGATACGCAGGAGGCGGGGAAAATTACTGATGTTCTGGAACAGCGTCACCTGAGAACGAAGGTTCTTTCCTTTAAGGAAAGTGTGACGGATTATCTACCGGGCGAGGTGAAGGCTGTTTTTCTGGTGATGACCAATGTGAATGAAAAGGCCTTTTCCGTGGCCATCAAGATAAGTGCCGCTTGTTCACTGCCACTCATTGCGGCCGGGCCGGGATGGACGCGCAGCAAGGTGATAACTGCGGTGAAGTATGGTGTGGATGATATCCTTTTGACCCCTGCGTCCACTGATGATATTGCCGAGAAAATTGAAAATATTTCGATCAAGCTTGCCGCGTAAGCTCCTTCTATCTCTCCCGATTACTCCCAGCTGTCCTCTATTTCTTTCTTCTTTATTTTTTCCAGCAAGGTTGTTCGCTTCAAATTGAGGAGTCTTGCCGCTTCTTTTTTATTGCCGCTGGAAATCTTCATGGCCCGGATGATCAATTGTCTCTCAAAATCATTGATCAGTTCATTAAAATCCACTTGTCCGCTCTCCCAACTGATATCAGAATCAGGTGTGGGTTGTATCATGGCTTCATCTTCTGTCTGCTGTGGAGTAACAGTTGCAGATGATGGCAGCGGATCTACAGTAGAAGATGGATCAAAATCCACTGTGAATTTTTCTGGCAGATCTTCGAGGCGTACATTCTTACCACTGAAGAGAATAGACATGTGTTGAACCAGATTTTCGAGTTCGCGCACATTCCCACGCCACTCATAATTCATCAAAGCCTTTATGACCATAGGCTCAAAGGTAAGAGGTGCACGTCCACGCTTCGTTGAGTATGTCTGAATAAAGGATTCAAGAAGCAGGGGGATGTCATCCCGTCTTTCTTTGAGCGGAGGGATGGACAGCGGAATGACACTGAGGCGGTAATAGAGGTCTTCTCTGAATCTCCCTTCGCTGACCAGCTGTTCCAGATCACAATGGGTGGCGGCGACGATCCGGGTGTCCACCGGACAGGCCTTGAGTCCGCCCACCGGCTCAAACTCCTTCTCCTGCAGGACGCGTAACAGCTTTGCCTGGAGAGAGGGCTTCATATCACCGATCTCATCGAGAAAGAGGGTGCCGCCATTGGCGTACTCTATCCTTCCTATTTTGTTTTGCGTGGCACCGGTAAAGGCGCCTTTGGTGTACCCGAAAAGCTCGCTTTCGAGAAGATCGTCAGGGATGGCGGCACAGTTAACCGGGACAAAATGCTTTTTGTTCCGTTTACTGTGGGTGTGAATGGCCTTGGCCACCAGTTCTTTCCCTGTTCCGGACTCGCCTCTGATCAGAACCGTGGCGAATTCGTCTTCGGCCACTTTGGTGATGAGCTCAAAGAGTAGTTGCATACGCTCATTTTGACCAATCAAGCCATAGAAAGATTCCGCTTGTTTTCCTCTTGTGATGGGAGCAGAGTTTGGGGTACGTCGGCTGAGTATCGATTGAGCCCGTTTTAAAGCGATACGGATCTCGGCCGGATCATAGGGCTTATGGATATAAAAGAAGAGGTCAAGCTGAAGAATCAATTCGATAAGATCTTCCGCACCATCTGGAATAACGGCGATGATCAGCAGCTCCGGATAGTCTTGGTGGATCTTTTGGAGTAGTGTGAGTCTGCTCTCTATCCCCGGCAGGGTAAGATCGTAGATGAGTAATTGGGGTAAAGAATGGCTCAGAATTGAAAAAAGTTCTTTTTCCGTCTTGTATTGTCTGCAATCAAAGGCCTTGTTATTTTTAACCTGTTCGCTGAGAATGTCTGTCTTTTCGAGATCATTGTCCGCAAGAAGTATGGTGAAGGGAGCTTGCATGTTTTTATGTTGTTGCGATAAGAGGCAGAGTCATTATATATTTCTATATTATTTCCAGACTGGAGGGTGAAAATGAGAAAAGCGACAGTCGGGATTATGGTTGGAACCCATTATTCTGAACAGATGGTCAATGAATATTGATATCATATCAAAAAGAAAAATAAGATGCCACCTTTCTTCTGTAATTATAACGATCTGAAGAGGATGTCAATGAAAGTGGTACATTGTTGCCGGGAACGATCTCTTCATTGGGAAAGAGGAGGGAACTATGGTGTGTGAGAGTGTGCCTGAGGGAGAGTGTTGTCTTCCACGTTTTCGATTATGGACTCCAGGCCTTCTTCTCCTGATATCCTGTGTCTTCTTTTTTCAAGGATATGAGTCATGCCGGGCAAGTTCCGACCATAATACACTCTTCTCTGCCTCTGTCGTCAAGATCATTGATGGTGATACTATTGAAGTGAAACACCTTGGAAAAAAACTTCGTGTCCGCTTGTGGGGGATTGATACTCCTGAGTGGCAGCAGCAATTTTCCCATAAAGCCCGGGAGTTCACCCGTCATCATGTTCAAGGACGGCAGGTAGAATTACAGCCAAAGGCATGGGATAAATATGGTCGTCTGGTGGCGATGGTTGAGGTTGGAGGGCGCTCCCTCAATGAGGATTTACTCATGGAGGGGCTGGCCTGGGTGCATATCTATTATTGTAAGGAACCGATTTGCCGTGAGTGGCGGCAGTTGGAGAAAGAGGCCAGATTGGCCAGACGTGGGTTATGGCAAGATAACAATCCCGTTCCTCCGTGGAAATGGAAACAGAGTCATAAGTAGGTAAAAAGCGCTTTGTATCCACGGCGAATTCAGAAAAAGAAAAAGTCCATCCGGCTTTTTGGCCGATCAGAGGAGTGGCTGTTATGTTTAATGCGGAGCAGTTGTTAGGAAAGATAATGGCAGAGATGGTTGGCTCTGGTACTAATTATAAAAAACAGAAAAAACATAAGGGCGACAGCATGGTGCATTCTTTGAGCACAATGCTGTTGTCAGGGAAAGGGCTTATGACGGCAATTGGACTCGGTGTCGGTGCTTATGAGATATTAACGGCCAAGCAGGAGCCACCTCCGCCACCTCCTGTTTCTTCCATGCCGCTTACACCTCCAGCTGCTATGGCATGTGCCGCTACATCTTCTGCTGCTCATAGTGTATTAGTTCTTCCTCCACTGCCGGGGGGTGCGGTGAATCCTCTCAAAGATCAGGTCGCATCCTGGCGGAATGAGGATCTTGCTTTGCGTCTGATTCAGGTGATGATTGCGGCCTCCCATGCGGATGGCAGAATGGACAGTGAGGAAGAGGGAAAGATACTGGAAAAATTGCAGGGACAGGGGATCAGTCAGGAAGAACGGCGTCTTATCCTGACTGAGATGGATGACCCCAAGTCCATTGAACAGCTGGTGGTTGGTATTTCTGATCCGCGTGTCGCCCAGACCATGTACAGCCTTGCCGTATCAGCAGTTGTTGTGGATACGGCAGAGGAGAGGGTATGGTTGGATAAATTGGCCACAGCCCTATCCATTAGTGAGGGAATGCGCCGTTTTATTGAGGCGGAAGGTTAAGGAGCCATTACGAACTAACTGTTATATTGCGGTGTTGCATGATTTTTATTGATCAGCGGCTCTGATAGAATTTTCAATGTGAATGTCCTGTCATAATTTTGACAAGATGTTCGCCGTTGAAAACTGAGCATTTTTTGATTTTTTTATCATTTTTGCAGAAGATTACCCAGAGCCCCAAGTACAGACCCTTCTCCCTGGGTTGAAAAACCGCTGTTATTTTGAGGTGCTGCCTCATGGATACGGCCAGCCAGCCGTGAGAATGGCAGGGATTGCAGCCAGACATGCCCTGGCCCCCGCAAGGTTGCAAAGAAAAATCCTTCCCCGCCGAAGATTGCGGATTTTACGCCGCCAACAAATTCGATATCATACTGCACTGTCTGGGTAAGGGCGACCATGCAACCGGTGTCTACCCGCAGGGTCTCTCCTGCCTGCAACTCTTTTTCAATGATTGTGCCTCCTGCATGGACAAAGGTGAGACCGTTTCCCTCAAGCTTCTGCATGATAAACCCTTCCCCGCCAAACAGGGCGACACCGATTTTCTTCTGGAAGGCGATCCCTAAGGAGACTCCTTTGGCTGCGCAGAGAAAGGCGGATTTTTGACAGATGAGCTTGCCGTTATAGTCTTTCAGATCCAGGGGGATGATTTTCCCTGGATAAGGGGCGGCAAAGGCAACCTTGCCTTTGCCCTGACCCATAAAGGTAAAAATAGTGGTGAATAGACTTTCGCCGGTAATAAGTCGCTTGCCGGCTCCCAGCATCTTGTCCATAAAACCGCCACTCTCAGAGCTTTGGCTTCCATCGCCAAAGACCGTCTCCATCTGGATGCCGTCTGACATGTACATCATGGCCCCAGCCTCGGCGACGACGCTTTCTCGTGGGTCAAGTTCAATCTCCACGAATTGCATCTCATTGCCATAAATCTTGTAATCGATTTCATGGGCCTGCATGGCCCCACGGTTCATGGATGGATTTGGTGAAACAAATGTTTGCTGCTGCAGTTCCGGCACTTGTCCAATTGTAAGCCAGTTGGCAAAACCTTGACGCCAGACCAACGTCTCTTTTGTGTATGTTCCCGTGGCCATTCCTTGTTGGATATGGGCTTGATTAAAAGGGCCCTGTTGTTGACCGTTCAGTGCAATATACCAGGTATCCATATTCTTGATTCCTTGTCTTAAAGGCAGTTTATTGATATTTCTCTTTCAGATCATACAGTGTGTCGAGGTATGCTTCTTTATAGTGTAATGGATTACCGCCTATCTCGATCTCTGAAGTTAACAGGTCGATTGCTGGTTGCAGTTGAACGCCGTATTTGTTCTTTTCTTCTATGTTCGCGTGATGGACAACCTGAATGGCATAGTAGGTGACAAGCATCCGTGAAAGAGAATCCCGTCTTGCCAGATACAGTTTTCCGCCCATGGTGTTAAGAAAGAAACAGGCGTATTCATACAGGGCGTTTTCAGGGATCTTGAGAGACAAGTCGTTGCCAAGGGAGTCGGGTTTCTCGGTCAGGATGAGGGAGTAGTTGGCCATCACCTCTTCAATCTTGTCTTTATCTTGATTCAGGATCTCTTTAATGAGAATGATGTTGTCTTTGCCTAAAATTCGAAAGAAATGGGCACTGTTCTTAAGAATGGTTAACAGGTCATCCGTCTCACGAGTGACAACCGGTGGGTTATCAAGTATTTTCTGTAGCAGGCTGGTAATATAGATGCGGCTTGGGGCTTCCAGATGATGGGCCTTGATGTATTCCTGCTGGTCAAGAGTTTGGTAAAATGCATTGATTTTCTCTGTTGCCAAGGGAAGCTGTTCTTTGGTCGGCAGAGTGGGAAGTGGGGTGGAGTCAGTTCCTTCTGTCAGGTTGTCCGGCACTCCATGAGGGAGTCCTTCTTGGTTCAGAGGCATTGATGGTGCTGTTGCTTTGATTGACTCTGGATGGTCGGGAGTTAGGGCGGTTGACAGCTCTGGCTGTAATCTTTCAGAAACAGCAGATGGCTCTGGAGGAGGTGGGGTCCTTCGGTTAAAGAGAAACCAGAGTGTAGCTGTTGCCAGGAGTATTAAGACAAAGGCAGGAAAAAGGAGAGACCGGGGCCGCTTGGATGGTGATTTCATAACGGAACCTTTGCTTTGAGGGAAAAAGGGCTGAGGGCTTAGTTCTATAACTTAAACTCTCGTTTATAAACAAGTGTAACTTTGGAATACTGTGACCAGTATAGGACTCGGTTGCTTATTATCCGTTCATGGAGCCGAGCGAGACTCGTGCATTCATATCCATTGTAACGAACTGATCAGGATGATAATTATTATTTCATTATGACCTAAATATACTTGAGGGGCAGAGTAAAGTCACGAAGCTTTTGTTGACAGGATGAGAGTTAGGTGGCATTGTATGAGAGTTTTTTTGGCTTCTTTTTTCTGCTTGACTCCCTCTGGTGAAGGCACTATTGTGGCGAAAAAATATTGGAAATGAAGAGAATATGAATTTTGTATATGTAGATAATAGGCAGTATAGGAAATCGTCCGTGCTGGTCGATTTAAATAACTCATTATGTATGGAGGAATACCCCGATGACAATTTGTGTAGTAGGACACTCTAACCCAGATACCGATTCCGTAACCGCAGCTATTGCCTTTGCAGCGCTTCTCAATGCCCAGGGTCAACCCGCAAAGGCCTGCATGCAGATCGAAGCTGACAAGCTCAACCCAGAGTCCACAGTGGTTCTGAAGCGCTTTGGTCTCGCTGCCCCTGAGACCATGATGGATGCAGCCGGCCTGAAAGTTGCCCTGGTGGATTTCAGCGATATCGGTCAGGCTCCAGCCAACATCGGTTCTGCCGAGGTGGTTGCCATTGTTGATCATCATAAAGTTGGTGACATCACCACAAATCAGCCTATCCTGTTCCGTGCCGAGCCTGTGGGCTGTAGTGGCACTGTCCTGAACAAGATGTTCAAGGATGCAGGCGTCGCCATTCCTAAAGATATTGCCGGCGGAATGCTGTCAGCCATTCTCAGTGATACCGTGAATTTCAAATCCCCAACCTGCACCCCTGATGACAAGGCTGCAGTAGCTGAGTTGAAGAAAGTTGCAGGAGTTGAGGATACTGATGCTCTGTTCATGGAGATGCTCCGCGCCAAATCTTCCATTGACGGCTATGCCATGAAAGATCTGGTCTTCCGTGACTACAAGGATTTTGATATGAACGGCAAGAAAGTCGGTATCGGTCAGCTGGAGCTTGCCGCTCTCGATCAGGTTGCCGGTATCCGTGCTGACCTGCTGAAGGCTCTGGAGGATGTCAAGAAAGACGGTCGTCATTCCGTTCTGTTCATGCTCACCGATGTTGTCAAGGAAGGGACCGAGCTGATTGTGCTTTCCGACGATCCAGCCATGATTGAGCAGGCCTTCGGTGGCAAGATCGATGGTGGTGTTATGTGGGTAGGCGGTATGATGAGCCGCAAAAAACAGACCGTTCCACCATTGCAGAAGGTCTTCGGTTGCTAATACTGAAAAAAGAAAGAAACTTTCATTAAGGTCTCAGACCTAAGAAAGTTTTGGTTAATAAAAAATCCTGCTCCAGTTTACTGGTGCAGGATTTTTTGTTTTGAGGTGTAAAAAGGGATTTTCTTATATGGCTTTTTCTTGTTCTGCAGTTATAAGAAAAGGTTCGAACATTATCCGGCAGGGCAACGGATCAGCTCTCTTTTTCTCTGATAGTCAAATTTCTTGTCTCTCTCCTTGGTATGGCAGGAGAGACATATCCTCTCATTCACCTGTTTGGTCATCGGGAATTGTCCAAGGTTGCCGGCATGGGAGCTGCCAGGGCCAGCATGACAGTTTTCACAGCCCCGCTGTCTGCTGGGTGGAAGGCAGGGCGAGAAGCTGCTCTTTGCTTAAGACAATCCCGGGGCTGAAGCTGACGTGGCAGGGGAGGCACTCCAGATTGTGAGCCTGACCATGCCCTTCTAGGGTCTGATAGGCCTGGATGGCGGGTTTTTTTTCAGATTCTGGTCTGGATTGGGTGGCAACTCTCGCAACCATTATGACAAAGGAGTTGCGGCCTCCTGTTCTTCTCTCTACCCCTGCTACTGGCGTTGCGGTGCATCTCACTGATCTGTCGTTTGATATCGGTGATCAAGGTCTTGTCATTGATCTGGCCTTAGGCTGAGGCCGCCTTGTCCTGCTGACCTGAAAATGGCGGCAGCGCCTTGCACTCCCAAAAAATCCGGGCCTGACAGCGGGCACAGATATCCGGATCGAGCCGCTGGCATATGGCGGCAACCGCCTCATTCTTCAGTTCAAAGATGGTATCGGCCTGCAGGATTTCCCCATTCCCGTCCTTGTGCAGGGCATCAAGCACCGGTTTTTTGATCTCACAGAAGTAGAGCTTTTCCCCTTTTTCCTGCTCTTTTTTAATCAGATCGACAATAAAATCGGCCCCGGCCATATCCACAAAATTAATGCCGGCAAAGATCAAGAGGAAATTCTTCTGCTCGGAAGATCCACGAAACAATTGGCGCAGCTGTTCCTGCACATGGTTGATCGCCCCGAAAAACAGAGATCCGTCGATCCTGATGATCTTCAGTTGCGGGCACTCTGGCAGAGAGGGATCGGTGACGAAGGTCCGCAGGGGATGATGGGGATCGGGAACCCGGCTCAGCACCCGGGGATGGGAGGTCTGGTTCAGATAGAGCATCAGGGAGAGCAGGACCCCAAAGAAGATGGCAAATTCAAGTTCGAGAAAGAGGGTGGCCAGGAAGGTGACCACCAGGATAACACTGTCCGCCCGGCTCGTCTTCAGGATCCGTTTGATATGATGGAAATCAATGAGTCCCCAGGCCACAAGAAAGAGGATTCCGGCCATGGCACCATTGGGAAGATAGCTGGCATAGGGGGCGACAAGCAGCACCACCACCATCAACAAGGATCCCGCAAAGATGGCGGCAAGCGGGGTCCTGGCCCCGGCCTGAAAGTTCAGACCACTGCGGTTGAACGAACCGGTGGACACATATCCTGAAAAAAAGCTGCCGACCATATTGGAGAGTCCCTGACCTATAAACTCCTGATTTCCGTCAAGATCCTGCCCGGTCTTGACCGCCAGCGCACGGGCAATGGAAACCGCCTCGGTCAAGGCAAAAAGGGTCATTGCCAGGGCCACAGGGACCAGATCCCGGAAGCTATTCAGGGTAAAATGGGGAGAAGACAAGGGTGGCAGGGAAGATGGCAGGGCGCCTACCATCGGGATGTCAGCCACCCCTGCATATCGGGAAAGGCCAAAGGAGACTGCACACCCAGCCAGCATGGCAACAATCATATAGGGGACCTTCGGCAGAAAACGGCGGATCAGAAGCCCGGTGATCATGGCCGCCAGCCCGACCGCAACCACATGGGGATTAAAATCACCCCACCTGCTGACCACCCCGTACACCGTCTGATGGAAATGGCCGCCTCTGGGCATCTCGATGCCGAAGAAATGTTTCAACTGACTGGAGGCAATCAGCAGGGCTGCACCGGCGGTAAAACCAACGACCACGGAATGGGAGATAAAATTGACCAGGGCGCCTAAACGGGCCAGTCCCATGATCAATTCAATCAACCCCACCATCATGGTCAGGGTCAGCGCCAGCTGGACATATTCAGCACTGCCGGGCAGCGCATATTTACTGAGGCTTGAAAAGAGGACCAGGGACGCGGCGGTTGTCGGCCCGGATACCAGTTGCCAGGAGGAACCGAACAGGGCCGCAATAATGGCCGGGACCATGCCGGCATAGAGGCCGTACTGGGGAGGCATGCCGGCGATGGTGGCAAAGGCAACCCCTTGGGGCAGGGCAAGAACAGCACCGGTCAGGCCGGCAATCAGGTCGGCCCGCACGGTCGTGGGCGTCACCCGAGGCCACCACTTCAAGAAAGGCATGCAGAGTGAACACCAGTTTTTAGAATCCTTTGAATCCACTGACTCTTCCATACCCGCACCTCAAAAGGAATTTATTGAAGAAAAAAAACAAAAGGCTGAATGTTTTTTGTTTCAATCCTTATCCAGGGCTTTTTGCAGCTCTATGATCTGCTACCCGTGCTTACCTTGTCACCTTGCTGCGCACCTCGTCTTCACCGTCACCACGCCTCGCGATGGCCACACCCATGGTCACGATTAGTACCCAAGTATGAGTAGATTGTCTCATTTTTACCTCCTGCAGATCAAATTAAAAATGATGAAGAGCCTTTGATGGCTACGTTTTCTCTTTTCACTCACTTTTCACGAGTCACATCAAGAGAGAGATCAGGTCGATTGCAATCCTCGGAATCTATCATCTGCCACCATGAGCGGCTGGTGCTCATCTGCTGGATAAAGACATCGAGAATGCCCTCCTCAACAACAATGACCATCCAGTCCAGATTTGACCAGAGCTGATTATCAAATGTGTTCCCCTGAGACGCGTCAACCGTTCCAAGCCTCTCCCTTGATGCTATCAAATATATCCAACTTTTTGGACAGATTATGCTTATCTGTCCCATTCCCTTCATGCTCTGATAGGCCGTGGCATGGCGTGTTGACTGCCAGAATTCGGTCTGCACTGGATGGCAGGTTTTGCAGCCATCATGACCAAGAAAGGGGCGCGTCTAGTCCGTGCTGGTCTTGTTCTGGTGTAAGACATTGATCTGTCGTTTGATATCGGTGACGAGAGCCTTGATCTCGGGGGCCTCAGCCATTGATTTCTGCAGGGCCATGAAATTATAGGTGAAGCTGCAGAGTGGGTTCTGTCCGTCTGCAGCCGCAGTGGTCGGGCTTTGTTCCCATGTCTTGATCTGCTGGGCCACCGTTTCCCGATCTCTCTCAACTTGTTTGATCTTTTCACTGTACTCTGGCTGTTGAAGATCCTTTCTCGTCCGCATCCTCTCGAGTTGCCAGTCGAGCGCACCAAGTTTATTCCGTAGATTGTTGAGTTCTTCCTCTCTTGCCTTGCCCCATCGGCCGCTTTTATTCCAGTCAATGTTTAGAAGACCTAGATATTTCCCCTGGCGTTCGGTCTGGGTGATCAAGGTGTTGTTGACTTGCTGCGGGCTCATGTTGCCATTGCCCAGATCAGCCGCAAGAATGAGTTGGAGGGCCGGAAATCGCTGGGCGATCTCCTGATTCTCGGCAGGAGACAGGCTGGAAAGTAGGATCAGAATGTCGCATTGATGGCTGTTTTTTTCAATCAAGGCAGGGAGTACTGTCTGCCACTCTGCACGAGTGATGCCTGGGGGCAGCGAGGAAAGAGCACCGGTCAGGCCAATGATCCCAGCTTTTATTTTGCCGATTTGTTTGATGCGCACCGGCTGAAACTGAGGGCGTCCCTTCTGGTCAAGAAGATTGGCGGACAGCCAGGGAAAACCCTGTTGCTGAGTTGTCTTCAGCAAAGCAAGCCCAGATGCCAGGTCCAGGGGGGCAACCGCCACTGCATCCACCTTCATTGCGGTGTAGATCTTGATGATTCCCTCGGCAGTCAGTTGTTCCTGGGAAGGTCCTCCGGCAATCTGAGCTTGCTGGAAGAGCAGGTTGCCGGAGTCAAGGAAGAGGTAAGGTTTCTGTTGTTTGGTGGTGATCTTCTTGATCTGCAATGCCTTTCTGGACAGCCCGCCCAGTTGATTGGAGTGTCAGCCGCAGGGCTCGGTTTTTCCCTGGATATTGTTTGAGTAAAAGAGAAGAAACGATTGCAGGGGAGCAGCGTGGAGTCGTGTGGCTGGCACCAGCAAGATTGTGAGCAAGAGGATGGAGAATAGGACATTGCTGACGGGCCTGTGTTTATGGCAAGTGGAATTATTTTCTGGATTCATTCTGTTCCTGTTTACGCTGTTGAAGGATCTGGCGCCATTTGTTGAGTCTGTCTTTGATCACCGCTTCATAGCCTCTGGCGGTGGGAGAATAAAAATTGGTGCCTGCAAGTTCTGGTGGGAGGTGATTCTGTTCCACTAAGCCTTGGGTTTGGTCGTGGGCATACTGATATCCCTTGCCATAGCCCAGTTTCTTCATGAGGCTGGTTGCGGCATTGCGCAGGTGCATGGGCACGGGCAGCGAACCGGTGCGGGCTATATGGTGACGAACAGCTGACTCCGCCGTGTAGAGGGCATTGCTCTTGGGGGCCGTGGCCAGATAGACTACGGCCTGGGCCATAGCCAGGGTCCCTTCCGGGAGGCCGAGGGTCTGAAAGGCCTGTTGGCAACTGATGGTCTGGCTGAGGGCCTGCGGATCGGCAACCCCTATATCCTCTGAGGCGAAGCGGATCAGGCGGCGGCAGATATAGAGCGGTTCTTCTCCAGCCTCCAGCATCCGGTAGAGCCAGTAAAGGGCACCGTCTGGATCTGAGTCGCGCAGGGACTTGTGCAGGGCCGATATCAGATTATAATGCTCCTCGCCATCCTTGTCGTAGCGCAGCGATTTATGTTGCCCCGCCTCTGCGATATC
Source organism: Pseudomonadota bacterium (assembly GCA_018821985.1). Lineage (GTDB taxonomy): Bacteria > Desulfobacterota > Desulfobulbia > Desulfobulbales > Desulfocapsaceae > UBA2270. The sequence continues at coordinate 47,570 of JAHJKP010000035.1, read as the reverse complement.
GTCGCTGGTGATGGTTGGGGACTCTGAGTCCGGCGTATTTTGAAAACGGTGCAGGGCAAGGGTGGCTGCGATTTCCAGGACATTGAGGCCCATCCTGGCATCGCCGTCTGCAAGAGTGATCAATTGGGCCAGAGACTCATCGGTAAAATGGAGATGATAATGTCCCAGACCCTTGTCAGGATCATTCAGGGCGCGAAGGAAGATGGTCTGCAGGTGTTCCCGTTCAAGGGCATGGAGAACAAGGACCCGGCAACGGGAGAGTAGTGGGGCCGTGACGTGAAAAGAGGGATTCTCGGTGGTGGCCCCAATGAGGGTGAAAAGGCCGGATTCCACATGGGGAAGGAAGGCGTCCTGCTGGCTTTTGTTGAAACGGTGGATCTCATCGATAAAAAAAACGGTGGCCCTGTTTTCTGTCTTCAGAAGTTCCTGGGCCTTTTCCACGATTTGGCGGACTTCTTTTACCCCGGAGAGGACGGCTGAAAAAAAGACAAAATAGGCAGAGGTGGATTCTGCCAAGATCTTGGCAAGGGTGGTTTTGCCGGTTCCAGGTGGCCCCCAGAGGATCAGGGAGGGGAGGGCACCGGAGCTGATCACGGTACTCAGCATCTTTCCTGGCCCCAGCAGAGATTCCTGGCCGGCGAATCCTTCAAGGGTATGGGGGCGCATCCGTTCAGCCAGGGGGGATGAACTATGAAGTGGCGATTTGTCTGTGGTCATTGTGGAGGAATTTATTCCCAATTGTTGTTGCCTGTTGTGCCTGCCCTGATGGATTCAAGGGCTTGGCGCAGGCCAGGAAGGTCTTTGCAGTCATAGATCATTTTCCGGTATCGTGCGCTTTCAGGCAGTGCCTTGAAATAACGGCCAAGATGATTTTTGATATCGCCTGGCATGTGATCTGTCGTCAGTGATTCCTCGATCAGCTCCAGATGGCGAAAGACACCATCCATCAGGCTTGCCAAGTCGGTTGGTTTGCCGCCCGGAGAAAAGACCCAGGGGTTGCCTAACGCTGCCCGGCCAATCATGATCCCGTCACAGCCACTCCGGTGCATCATCTCCAGACCCTGGGCATGGGAGTGGATGTCACCGTTACCAATGACCGGAAGAGACACTGCCTGTTTCACCTGGGCAATGACATCCCAGTCCGCAGTGCCGGTGAACCCTTGGGCCCAGGTGCGGCCATGCACAGTGATGGCGGCAGCCCCGGCATCTTCTACCATTCTGGCAAAGGAGATTGCTGAGATATTCCGGCTGTCCACCCCGATCCTGGTTTTTACGGTGACCGGGACCGTGCTGTTGTTGATGACGCTGGTCAGGATTGATTTTGCCAGTTGCGGCTCCTGCATCAGGGCGGCGCCTGCCCCCCGCTTGGTTACTTTTTTGACCGGGCAGCCCATATTGATATCAATACAATCAGGATGAAAGGTGCTGAGCAGGGCCGCGGCCTCGCCCATTATGGCAGGATCTGCTCCAAAAAGTTGAAAAGCCACAGGTCGCTCTGCAGGATTTGAGGCGAGCATGGCTCTTGTTTTGGCCTGTCCATAGACCAGACCATGGCAGCTGATCATCTCGGAGACAACCATTCCGGCCCCGAACTCCCGGCAAAGTTGGCGAAAAGGGAGGTCGGTGTATCCGGCCAAGGGGGCAAGGAGAAAGGGCGAGTCGAGAGTCAGGTTAGCGATGTGAAGCATATTTTTATTGCTGATATTTTTTTACAAACAGAGTAATTTAATTTTTTTAGTTCATTTATTCCGTTTCTGTTTTCATCGTGATTGAGAAAGGAATCAGGGGCCATTTGGGAAAATGCTTTTCAGCGTATTTCTCAATCAGGCCCTCATGCCGATTTTTGTCTTCTTCAGGTCAGTTTTATACGTCCATGACAGTCTGGCTGAGAGACGAACTCTTTATAAGTTTCTTTATTACCATAATTGGAGAACCATATGCCACTGCAATTAAATATGCAATCAAGTGAATTGTCCAGTCAAGAATTGCAGGGATTGCGCGAGATGCGCGTTCGTTGTGCCAAAAATATCCTGCTTTGCACCAGCCTTGCCGCCTCCGGACATCCAGGCGGCTCTCTTTCCTCCCTCGACATGCTGCTTGTCACCTATGGCTGTATTAACCATGACCCCAAGAATCCGGACATGGAAGAGAGGGATCGGGTTATCGTCAGCATGGGCCATATCTCTCCAGGCGTCTATTCGACGCTGTCTGAATATGGATACTTCAATCAGGAGGATTTCCTGAGCGGATTTCGCCGGACTGGTTCCGGATTTCCCGGTCATGTGGAGCGCATTGTCCCGGGGGTTGAGTGGGATACCGGCAATCTGGGCCAGGGCCTCTCCACCGCCGTTGGTATTGCCCAGGCCTTCAAGATCCAAGGGCGTCCGAACAAAGTTATTGTCTTTATGGGTGATGGGGAACAGCAGAAGGGGCAGATTTGTGAGGCCATTCGTTTTGCCAATAAATACAAGCTCGATAACCTAATTGTGGTTATTGACCGCAATCATCTGCAGATCTGCGGTGCCACCGAGGATATCATGCCTCAGTCGGTCCGGGCCATGTACTCCACCAATAACTGGGACGTTAAATATCTGGAAGACGGGCATGACTACAATAGCTACTTTCGCGCCTTGGCCGACGCCTACACCAAACCATGCGGGAAACCGACAGTGATTGTGGCCCGTACCACCATGGGTAAGGGGATTTCCTTTATGGAGAACCTGGCCAAGTATCATGGCTCACCTTTGAACCGCACCTTGCTGGCTGATGCGCTGAAGGAGCTGGGAGTTGAAAATGATGTGGAAAAATGGGAGGCCTTGCGCGCCCTGCCTGTAGCCACCCATAGCATTCGTAAATATGTATCCAATGCGCCGGAACTCTCTACAGGTGCGCCTCTTCTGTATGGTGCTGATGCCAAGACCGATAACCGTTCCGCCTATGGAAATGCCCTGCAGGGACTGGCCGAGGCCAACAATGTTGAAGGAACAATCAGGATCAGCGGTATCTCCTGTGATCTGGAAGGATCGGTAAAGATGGGAGGCTTTCGCAAACATTCACCAGGCGCTTATATTGAGGCAGGTATTCAGGAGCATCATGCCGCCAGTATGGCCGGTGGTATGAGTTCTGTGGGCATGGTGCCTTTCTTCAGCACCTTTGGCGTCTTTGCCCTCTCTGAGGTCTATAATCAGACCCGCATCAATGATTTTAATCATACCAACGTGAAGGTGGTCGCCACTCATGTGGGGCTGGATGTGGGGGAGGATGGTCCGACGCATCAGTGTATTGATTATCTGGGACTTACGCGCAACTTCTTCCGATTTTCCGTATTCATGCCTGCCGATCCCAATCAGACCGACCGCATTATCCGTTATGCTGCCGCCCATGCCGGCAATGTCTTTGTGGGCATGGGGCGTTCGATTACCCCGGTGATCCTGAAGGAAGATGGAAGCCCCTTCTATGATGCAGCTTACACCTTTCAGGCAGGGAAGGCAGATTGGCTGCGTCGGGGCTCTGAGGCCACTATTATTACCTATGGGGCGCTGACCCCAACGGTCATGGAGGCATGGGCCCTGCTTGTGAGAGACGGAAAATCAGTGGCGGTGTTGAATATGGCCTCTCTGGTGCCTCTTGATAAGGATGCCGTTCTTGAGGCCGCAGATAATGGGCCAGTGGTCACAGTTGAAGATCATCATGTCGACACCGGACTTGGGGCTATGGTGGCCTTAGTGCTTGCCGAGGCGGGGAAGGCGGTCGCCTTTAAGAGATGCGGGGTTCAATTTTATGGTGGGTCTGGGCAACCGGCAGAGTTGTACGCCAGGCAGGGACTTGATGCCGGCTCAATCGCTGCGACGGTGAAAGGCTTGTTATGAAATAAGTTGTATTATAAATGAGGAAAGCAAAAAGGCCATCCCGGTTCAGGGATGGCCTTTTTGCATGGCGGATTCAACTTCGAAGTGCAACTCCCAATGACGATGCACTATGGCGCGTCGTCTTACCAAAAAAAACACCTCAAATGGGGTTTTGAATCCGCGCTAAAAGAAAGCAGAAAATAAAAAAATATTCCCCATCGATTATTGTATCTGTGATAATCTGTCCAGTGCCTTCATGTAAATCTTTTCTGAAAGATCGTCAATAATGGATGCCAGGGCTTTTTCTTCATTGTCTGAGCTCGCTGTTGAGCTGCTTGCTATGCGGGAATCCTGTGTCCATGTTTCGCCAGGAACCTCCAACAGCACTTTGTCAGTTTTGATATCTTTGAGAATGTAGCGGACAACGAGAATGACCTTTACTGCAGTAGTGTTGTTACCGGCACCATACGAGAGGCTTGGCAGCTGAATGGAGAGGATCTCGCCGGCAAGGATAAGATCGGCTCCTGTCTTTTCATTCGTTACTTTCAGAGAATTGGATTTTTGGAACCAGTGGGTTAATGACTGATAGATTTTGGTGTCAAGTTGCAGGGCATTTGTTCTGTTCTTCCAATGGGTAACATAGATGGATTTTTCAGGGCCGCTATAGACATAAGGACTATGGTACCCACAGGCAGCAAGACAGAGAGCGGTAAGGAGAAAAAGCGAACTGAGACGAAGTGTTGTTTTCAACAGTTTACTCCAATATATAAGTTTAGAAGCCGTAACGAAATAATCATTACATCTTTAACTTTTTCGTTACGCAGGCCAAGGATGGCCCAGTGTCGCGGGTGCCATGGACGGTGCAGGAGCGACCAGCATCTTATGCTGTTTACGCTATTTCAATATTACAGTTATGTTATTACAAAACCCTAATTAAAATATCCTTAAATAACAATATTCACAAGCTTCTTCTGCACGATAATAATCTTTTTGACAGGCTTGGCCGCAATAATCTTCAGGACATTCTCGTCGTTCAACGCCTTTTCTTTAATCTCCTCATCACTGATATCCGCAGGAACCAGAAGACGGGAACGAACCTTGCCGTTGACCTGAAGGACGAGGGTCAGCTCCTCTTCTTTGGCCGCCTCGATGTCCAGCTCGGGCCACTGTTCCTGGTCTATGGGACGGGAGTTACCAATCTGTTGCCACAGTTCTGCACAGAAATGGGGAACCATGGGGGAGAGCAGAAGGAGAATCGTTTGCACCGCCTCATGGATCAAGCCGGGTGTCACAGTCTCCCGGCTCTTGTCGATTTCCAAAGGAGCAAGGGTGGTCAAGGTGTTGAACAGTTCCATGATGCCGCTGATGGCGGTGTTAAAATGGAAGTTGTTCTCGATGTTCAAGGTCACCCTATGGATAGTCTGGTGGGTCTTGCGATGAAGGGCTTGATCCGCCTCACAGCGGATCTCGATTTCCCTTTTTGTTGTCCGGGCCAGGAGCTCCTTGTGGCCCATAACATAGCGATAGACCCGGTTGAGAAAACGAAAGGAACCTTCTACGCCCTTGGCATTCCATTCCAGATCTTTTTCCGGTGGGGCGGCAAAAAGACTGAAGAGTCGCACTGTATCCGCCCCATATTCGTTGATCAGATCATTGGGGTCAACCACGTTTCCCTTTGATTTTGACATCTTGGAACCATCCTTGATCACCATTCCCTGGGTCAAAAGTTTGGTGAAGGGTTCGTCAATGTCGAGGTAGCCCAGATCGCGGAGGACTTTCGTGAAAAAACGGGAGTAGAGCAGGTGGAGGATGGCATGTTCCACTCCTCCGATATACTGATCCACCGGCAGCCAGTGCAAGGCCTTGGCCCGGTCTATGGGCGCTTCGGTATGACGCGGGCAGGTATAACGGGCAAAATACCAGGAGGATTCCACAAAGGTGTCCATGGTATCGGTCTCACGCCGTGCCGCGCCGCCACAAGCAGGGCAGCTGGTCTTCAGGAAGGAGTCGCGCTGATGCAGAGGTGCGCAGGTATTCTCAGCTGTTTCGGTGTCTTCCGGCAGGATCAGGGGCAACTGCTCCACAGGTACGGGTTGGACACCGCATTTATCACAGTAGATCATGGGGATCGGCGCCCCCCAGTACCGCTGCCGGGAAATCCCCCAGTCGCGCAACCGATAGGTGGTATGGGCTGCGCCAAAACCCTCCGCTATGGCATGCTCGATAATGGCCTGTCTGGCCTCTGTTGAGGCCATGGTGCTGAATCTTCCTGAGTCTGCCAGCAGACCTGGATCAATGGAGGCCGCCTCCATCTCCTCTGCAGAGAGGGGTGTACCCTCAGGAATCACAACCACCTTGATGGGAAGGTCATATCTGCGGGCAAATTCAAAATCCCGCTGGTCATGGGCGGGCACTGCCATGACTGCCCCAGTGCCATAACCCATGAGGACAAAATTGGCCACATAGACCGGGATCTTGTCGCCGTTAAAGGGATTGATGCAGTATCTTCCGGTAAAGATCCCTTTTTTCTCCTGTTCATCATCAGGCTTCTGTTGCTGTTTTTCCTGGATAATGGCGTCGATAAAGTCACGGATCTCTTTTTCTCGCTCTGATCCCTTGATCAGGGTCTCCACCAGTGGATGTTCAGCGGCAATGGACATGAAGGTCACACCAAAGATGGTGTCGGGGCGGGTGGTGAAAATGGAGAGGAGCTCCCCGCTGCCTTCAATCTTGAAATCACAGGTGAGGCCCTCTGATTTGCCAATCCAGTTGCGCTGCATGGTCACAACCTTGTCCGGCCAGCCGCTTAGTTTGTCAAGATCACGGAGAAGTTCCTCAGCGTAATCGGTGATCTTGAAAAACCAGCCATTCATCTGGCGGGGAGTCACGGGCTCATCGCAGCGCCAGCAGGTGCCGTCAATAACCTGTTCATTGGCGAGTACGGTCTGGCAGGATGTGCACCAGTTGACCGTGGTATTCTTCTGATAGGCAAGTCCTTTTTCGTACATCTGCAGGAAAAGGAGCTGCTCCCAGCGGTAATAGCCGGGGTTGCAGGTGGCGATCTCGCGGTCCCAGTCATAGGAGAGGCCAAGTTTGCGCAGCTGGTTGCGCATGTAATCAATATTGTCATAGGTCCAGCGTGCCGGGTGGGTATTGTTCTTCTGGGCGGCATTTTCTGCGGGCAGGCCAAAGGCGTCCCAGCCCATGGGATGCAGGACATTGAAGCCCCGCAGCCGCTTATAGCGGGCGATGACGTCCCCTATGGAATAGTTACGGACATGACCCATGTGAATGCGGCCGGAAGGATAGGGAAACATCTCCAGGGCGTAATACTTTTCGCGAGGATCGTCTTCAGAGACCTTGTAACTCCCATTCTTCTGCCAGAACTCCTGCCAGCTGGCCTCTATTGTTTTGAAATCATATCTGTTGTCTGAGTCTGCAGTAGTGGACATGCTTGGGCCTCGGTGTAGAAAAACTGAAAGATATAGGACTTGTGATAAGACTTTTATCGTTGAAAACGGCTGTTATACAAGATCTTTGTCGAAGTCGGGGATTAATAGCTATGGGGATCATCGTAGTGACTCATGTTCTCAAAGAGAGTGAATTCCTTGAGGAAGGTCAGCTTGAAGGTACCGGTTGGACCGTTTCGCTGCTTACCGATAATGATCTCAGCGCTGCCTTTATCCGGATTATCCTCACCCTTATTGTACACCTCGTCACGGTAAATAAAGCAGATTACATCGGCATCCTGCTCAATGGCTCCTGACTCGCGGAGATCTGACATCATCGGCCGTTTGTCGGTGCGGCTTTCCAGGCCACGGTTGAGCTGCGACAGGGCCAGAACCGGGATTTTAAGTTCCTTGGCCATGGCCTTGAGTGACCGGGATATTTCACTGATCTCCTGGGTCCGATTTTCAATGGAGTTGCGGCCGCGCATGAGCTGCAGATAGTCAACGAGGATCAAACCGATATTATGCTGGGCTGCGAGCCTGCGGACCTTGGCCCGCATCTCAAGAACTGAAATGGCCGGCGTGTCATCGATATAGATGGGCGCATTTTCAAGCATGCCGACGGCTCGTGTCAGTTTGGGCCAGTCTTCGGGGAGCAGCTTACCGGTACGAACTCGCTGGGAATCAATGCGGCCGACAGAACAGAGCAGGCGCATGACCAGTTGCTCATGGGACATCTCCAGACTGAAGATGCCAACCCCGACATTATCGACCAGCGCAACATGCTGGGCAATATTCATGGCAAAAGCGGTCTTGCCCATGGAAGGACGACCGGCCAGGATAATGAGATCAGAAGGCTGGAGACCTGCGGTCATCTTGTCCATCTCCAGATATCCGGTTGCCGCGCCGGTGATCAGCTCTTTTCTTTCATAAAGCTTTTCAATGGTTTTAAAGGCGGCAGGGATTGCCTGGCCCATTGAGGTAAAACCTTGGCTGCTTTTGGAACTGGCAATTTCAAAGATGGCCTGCTCAGCTTCATCCACCAGAGTGTCGATGTCGCCTTGTTCGTCATAACAGCGGGAGGCGATTTCGGTGTTTACCTGGATCAGGTTTCTCAGAATGGCCTTCTGACGAATAATCCTGGCGTAATGAGCGAGATTGGAGGTAACGGGAACCATGGAGGTCAGCATGGCAAGGTAGGCTGCGCCGCCTACTTCATCGAGCTTGTTGCTGTTTTTCAGCTGATTGGTAACAGTGATCAGATCCTGGGGCTCATTTTTTTCAAAGAGCTGGATCATGGCCTCAAAGATCTGTTTATGGGCCGGACGATAAAAATTTGCTGGTTGCAGGATCTCAAGAACTGTGCCGAGTGACTGATCCTTGAGAAGGATCGTGCCGAGCACAGATTGTTCAGCCTCAAGGTTCTGAGGGGGAACTCGGCCCTCAGGGGTTGCGGCGGCAGGTGCGGTCATTGAATAGAACTCACTCATCTTGATTCTGACCATGAAGGAAAGAGGGTATAAAATGACAACACACCGAAGAGGAAGTGCTTCCTTAACGGTGTGTTGGTTGGCAACGCATAGTGTCCGATGGGTCTAGGCCGTCGTTCAAAAAAGTGTAACATTAAAATAAAAGGCACATCCTATGGTTAAGCAATGGAACACAGCAAAATATTGATAATGAGCCGTGGTGAAACAAGCATGAATCCCATGATCATTCGTTACGGCTCATCATACTGATATTACCATCCAGATGCAGATCTTATGATATGGCAAGGGTTATTTTAAAACTGCCACTCTCTTATGCCGTTTCAATAGTTGGCACTATCTTAACAATGATATCAGTGGACATTTGAAAACCAACCTTGACAGGGACGGTAAACTCACCGAGGGTCTTGATGGGATCGGCAAGAACAATCTGCTTCTTGTCGATAACAATGTCCATCTCTGCCAATTTCTGGTGAATGTCGGTGCTGGTGATGGAACCAAACAGCCTGGAATCATCTCCTGAGAGCTGAGCAATGGTGATAGTGATTCCAGCCAGTTTTTTGGAGAGAGACTCTGCCTGCTGACGTTGCTGTTCAAGTTTTGCCTTGATGGTGGCAAGATTACGGTCTAAAATTGACTTGTTCTGGGCGTTGGCCAGAACCGCCTTTCCCTGTGGCAGCAAGTAGTTGCGTCCATATCCTGATTTTACGTTCACAATAGCGCCTTCCTGGCCGAGGGTGCTTATGGTTTCTTTCAATATAAGTTCCATGGTGTTGCTCCTTAATGGTGTTTGCGTTCTGATTCGCAGAAATGCCTTTATAAAGTATCTTCCTGATTCGAATCCTGACTGCTTAAATGCCGTAAATCAAACCAGACATCAGCGAGCCCGATCACTGATAAAAAAATGGTTCCCAATGATTGAAAAATAATAATCACATAGAGAAGGGAACGTATGATTAAAGGGACCTTCCATTTATTTAAAAAAAAGAGGGCAATGGAAAGTCCCTGGAAACAATAAATTACACTTGTAATCAATAACAGATTAAAACCAATGGTTCTGACCATTGGTAAAGGCAGCAGAGCCATGATTGCTGCTGCGATGACCGTCCATATAAGCTTCTCCGGCAGATGCCAGTATTGATAGTCAGGCCAAGGGCTATGTCCGGTATGTCTACTGATTAACCTGTTGCCTAGTACCATGGCCAACCATACTGTAAATAAGGCAATACTGCTCAAGATCGCCGGCATGAATTGGGTCATCCTCTCTTTTATCTGTGAGAAGCTCTGGCTCAATAGATAAAAAGAGTCTGCCGGGATTTTTTCATTCTCTTGATACAGCTTCAAGGCCTCATCCATTCCCTGATTCATTGACAGCAGAAGCGTGGAATAGGGATGGCTTCCTTCTATAATGGCAATGATGCCGGAAAAAAGAAACCATGACAGGCTTAAAACAATAAATCCCTTGAGACCGCTAACGGCCGGCGTTTCCGCTTGAAAAGCTGAACGAGCCAATATCAAACCGGTGGGAATCAGGGTCAAGGCAAGCATAATCTGGCTTGCCACCTGCAGTAACACTCCTATTACAAGAGCGACAAGTAGTCCGTGGAGGAGATATTTGCCGCCTCTATTTCTACCGTATCTGTTGAGATAGTAAAAAACAAGTAACGGTACTAAACAATACATCCAACCAAAAATAGTGCTCTGTAGAGCGGGTAACAGAAAAACCCCTGTTACGATGAAGATATGTTTGAATATCTTTATCACCTCAGGGATTTCGGGCACCTGGCTCACGGTTTTAATACGCCCGGATTCCTTTTATCTCGGAATTGAACCGGTATAGGGTAACAGTGCAATCTGGCGTGCTCTTTTTATAGCTTCACACAACTGTCGCTGATGGGTGGCGCAGGTGCCGGAAATGCGGCGAGGCATGATTTTGCCACGCTCTGAAATGAAATAACGTATTGTTTTCAGGTCTTTATAGTCAATAACCGTTTCCTGGTCGGTGGTGCAGAACCTGCAGACCTTTTTTCGTGCAAAAACGCGTTTTATAGGAGGCATTTGAGTTTCCTGTATATTTATTTGGTTATGAATAGGATGAGATCATTTTTTTATTCGTCAGAATCGTTTGTGTCATCATCGTCAGAATTCTCATTCTCTTCAGATTCCCCAGATTCTTTAGCGGCCTGGCGTGTTGCTATTTCAACCTTGGCCTGTTCGATCTTTTCTGCCGTGATATCTTTTGCTAGTTTGACGGTCATATATTTGAGGATGGCGTCATTAATCCTGAATTTCCGCTCCATCTCCAAGACAGCAGCTGGTTCAGTCGCATAATCACAATAGATATATGTACCTTGGGTTTCTTTTTTGATCAGATATGCGAATTTCCGCAATCCCCAGCGGTCAAGGTGAATAATGGTTCCGCCTTCGCTCTGAATAATACCATTTGCATTGTCAATAATCGTGTTGATCTCTTCTTCTCCAAGATTTGGTCGAAGAATATAGATCGTTTCGTACCTGCGCATGTGTTCCTCCTCGTGGACCCATGATTGTCGGGATCTGTTATCCCTGATTTTCGGCTCTCTTCAAAATTATAGAAGAGAGCGAAGAGGTATCTGTCTGGCACCATTGTCGGACAGGGGGTATCAATACTTCAACACCCGATAGAAAAATAAGTATAAATACATCGGCTCTTCAGCCGTGTCAATTTGTTTTTTTCTCTTTTTCCTGAGATTTGATGGCTCGCCACTGTTTTTCAAGCTCTTCTTCTGTGCCTTTCTCGCCATCGGCAAAGACATGGGGGTGCCTTCGGATCATTTTTTCATTGATGTTTCTGAGGATATCTTGGAGGGTGAACGTGCCAATTTTTTGGTTAATCTCGGCCATGAGAATTACAAGAAAGAGCATGTCACCAAGCTCTTCACAGAGATTTTCCGGGTCATTGTTGTCGATGGCGGTGATAATTTCGGCAAATTCTTCTGTGAAATATTTTTTCAGGCTGAGGGTTGATTGCTTCTGGTCCCAGGGGCATCCGTCAGGGCCTAGCAGAGAGCGCACGGTGTGAAGCAGGAGAGAAAAGTGATGTGTATCAGTTGGCATGGAATTATGTTCTATGGAGGAAGTATGGAGATGGCTGAATCTTGTCTGTGATTTGGCAGGTGAATTTTTTTATCAATCCTACCTGTTGTAAGCCATTCGTGTTTTCTTCTGCTGGAGCAGGCAGAGATAGTAGCCGTTGACTTTACCGATGAGCTCATGAGTTTCCTGGTAGGGAGCGTATTGACCCTGCTTCAACTCTTTGATGTTCTCCCCGGCATTCCAAGCAGAGAGTACAAGGGCAAGATGGCCCTTAAATTTATAATTGTATTTGGCGATCAGGTAACAGGTGAGCAAAATATTTACTTCCGGATCATAAAGATCTTCTTCGCTAAGATTGCTCAGTCTGGACCGGCTGACATTATGGAAATCGACGGTGCCTTTTGAGAGCTCCAGGCCTGCTTCTATCCCTGTGTTGGGGATAATCTGACCCAGTCCCCTGGCGTTTTTGCTGGAGATGGCTCTGGGGTTGGCATCGGATTCTGCCAGAATCAGCGCGCGAATGAAATCAGGACTGACTTTGTGTCGGGGTTGAAAAAAGGTGAATCCGGCAAAATATTCAATGAGACCATGGTAACGGCTTATTTTGTTGAGGCGTTCGGTGGAAAGATTGACATCCTTGTACTTGTTGATAGAGCTTAAAAGCTCACTGTGTCCGGATACTGGGATGAGCAGCAGGGCGCAGGCAATGAACAGGTGGGCAAAAGTGTTCAGGGAACGTTTCGCCATTGTTTATCCTTTGCACTGGGGGAGGCGCTCCCTGGTGAGAAAACGGTCGATCGTTTTGGACAGCAGGAAGGGATCGTGGCTACCGGTCATCTCCCGGATGGAGTGCATGGCCAGTGTCGGGGCACCAATGTCGATCGTGGGGATTCCGAGGAGGGATGAGGTATGGGGGCCGATGGTACTGCCACAGGCCATGTCGCTGCGCATGACAAAATCCTGGGTGGCAACTCCAGCCTCGGTGGCAATTGTTTTGTAGATGGCCCCGCTGATGCTGGTGGTCGCGTAGCTCTGATTGGCATTGCTCTTGATCACCGGGCCATGGTTCAGCAGTGGGCTGTGCTCCGGCTCCGACTTGTCACTGAAGTTCGGGTGGACGCCGTGGGCGTTGTCCATGGAGATAAAAAAAGATCCGCGCAGGGTGCGATCTCTGGTGACTGGATCCGGCATGATTCGTCCCAGCATTGAGTGGAGAAAGGAGCCCTTGGCACCGGCGGCAGTGAGTGAGCCGATCTCTTCATGATTGTTGCAGATCAGCAGGCGATTATTGTCCGCGTTTGTGTCCTTTAGAGTTTCGATCATGGCGGAGAATCCTACAAAACAACTGAGCAGATTGTCAAGGCGGCTGGCGGTGATAAACTCATTGCCAATCCCAAGAAAAGAGGGGGGCTGACAGTCGTAGCAAAACAGGTCAAAACTTACGATGGCTTCAACCTGTTTGTCCGAGTGTTCCTTTCTGATCTGTTCGGCAAGAATCGATGAAAGGTTTAGCGAATCATCTTCTGTTATCTGGGAGAGAATGGGGATCAGTTCGTTTTGCTTGTTGATGGCGTGGCCTTTATTGGCCTCGCGGTCAAAGTGGATGGCTAGGCTGGGGATGATTGCCACCGGGCGTTGGAAATCGATAAGCAGGGTTAGCAAAGCACCCTCTGTTGTTGTGCAGACCACTCGCCCGGCAATGGAGAGCTCGCGGTCAAACCAGGTGGTCAGCAGCGGTCCGCCATACACCTCGACACCGAGCTGGAAAAAAGAGTGTGATGTCTTGCCGGCCAGCGGCTTTATCTGGAGTGCCGGGCTGTCTGTATGGCTGCCCATAAGCCTGAAACCTTGATCTTGAATATTCGTTGAGGCCAGGGTGAAGGCGGCAAGTGCCCCGTTATCTCTGATAATGAAATAGGAATTACCAGGCGCAAGCTGCCATGCGTCGGTCTCAAAAAGCTGTTGGAAGCCGACGTCGCGTAATTTGGCGGCCATGAATGAGACTGCGTGAAAAGGAGTGGGGGATGCCTGGAGGAACTGGAAAAAATTCTGGTTGAAGCGGTCTTCCTGCATGTTTTTATTATCTCGATGGTTTGTCAGATTTCAGCCTGTTTTGATCAGGCCAAAGAGGCCATGGCCTTGTACGCCGCACTCATTATTGCCCGTGTGGAGTTCGATGATTCTTTAATGTCCGATGCTGAAGTGGGAGCGATCTTGGTATTTTTTTTAGGAAGATTTTCAGGGGATTCGTTATTGCTTTTGCCTATTGCTCCAGAGGCGGTATCCTGATTTTCTGTCAGTTGCGTTGTCTGCAATTCCTGCATGGCCTCCATTTCTTGCATGCTTGCCCTGGCCGCAATCTGGCGGTCAGCAGCCGATGGGTTGGCAGGGGCAAGGGCCGCCCGTTTGACTGTGCGCATCTTCATGATCGTGGCTGTTGGCGTTGATTCTTTTCCGATGTCAATGGGGACACTGCCACCCACGGCGTAGCGTTTACCGTTAGGTCCGGTTTGGTAGGAAAAGGAGGGGCCGCCTGACGCATATTGTCCTGCGGCGGACAGGTGTGCCTGTTCGTGGGTCCGTACCTCGGCATCCCGTTGCTGAAGTTGTTGAACCTGACGGAGCTCTGCCTCATCGAGAAGTTGCTGGTCGCTCCCATTGGTACCTGCTTGTCGAGTGTCTGCTGTTTTTTTGTTGTCCTGTTGAGAAGCTCCGGGTGTTTCTTGGCGGGAGCTTAAAATTTTTCCTTCTTTTGATAAAGAAACTTGATCTTCTGATTGTTCGCCGGCAGGAGTTGACGAGGTCGGGTCGACGAGCGCAGCTTTATCCTGTCCCTGGAGTCTGGTTCCAGCCAAGGCGTAGGCCTGTATGCCGTATGCGGTAGTAGGGGGTATTGAGAGGTTATTAGCCATATATTTTTGTGGTTATTTCAAAGCTATGGCCTAACGAAATTCAGTATCGTTAGTACAGCTGTTGCCGTAGACCAGTCAAAAAAGGGGGGGGGAGGCTTCCCTGCAAATAGTCTGAGGCACTATTAACTCTCGTTCTCGATTGAACTACCCGTCTGTAACCTTTTTTTCAAGTGAATAAATAAAATCCGTGTACGGCATTCAAGCATAATATATTAATTTAAACATGAGTCAGTGTGAATGCAAACTGTAATTATTCCTCCTGTTCCGAGCTGGTGTCAGGTGCATTGCTGGATTTCTCCTCAGGGGCTGTTGACTGTTTATCTGTTTTCATGGTGAAACAGACAGCGGGGAGGAAATCCTGAAAGGATTCACCGTAGATCTCCCAAATGGAGACAAAAAGGGCAGCGATGATCGGTCCGACGACAATGCCGATGATGCCAAACATGGAGATGCCGCCGAAGGTGGAAAAGAGGATGAAAAGATCATGCATCTCGGTGTCTTTTCCCACCAGGCGGGGGCGGAGAAGGTTGTCGGCGTTGCCGGCGATCAGACCGCAGAAGATTCCTATGGTGATGGACCCGGCAATGTCCTTGCTGAGGATCAGGATAAGGAGAGCAGGGCCCCAGACAATAGCGGTTCCGACACTGGGGACAATCGAGAGGACCGCCATAAGGCAGCCCCAGAACACCGGGCTGGGAATACCGGCCAGGGCAAATCCTAATCCGCACAGGGTGCCCTGGATAATGCCGATGATGAGAGTCCCCTTGATCGTGGCCCTGGCAACCGAAGTGAAACGTTGCAGCAGGTGCTGTTCGTCTTTGTTCTCAAGAGGGATGTAGTAGAGGATCTTATACAGAAGCTTTTTGCCATCGATGAGAAAATAGAACATAGTGTAGAGCATGATGATAGACATGATGGCCGCGTTCACCGTCACTTTGGTGATGGAGGAAAGCGAATCGATGAGCAGGGTTGAGGTGTTACCTACAAGGTTTCCCAATTTTTGGAGAATCATGTCTCGGTGGGGCAGAACTTGATCGTAGTAGGGACTTTTATGTAGGAAATCAGAGATTATGGTTGGTTGTTCAATAAACTTCTGAACCCAGGGGGTGACGGATTGACTGACGTGGAAGGCCTGTGCCACTACAACACCAATGAGTGCGGACATGGGTAGAAGGACAAGGCATACTATAATGAGGATGGTCAAAAGGGAGGCCGCGTTTTCCCGACCTTTGAGCGAAATGAGAAGTCGGTGATAGAGAGGGCTGAGCAGTGCTGAAAAAATGGCAGCCATGAAAATAGTCATGAGGAACTGATGCATCATGGACAGAAAAATGGCGGAGATGCCCATGACAAAGAGGAGCAGGACGGCTTTGCTGGCAATTTTGGGAGAGGTCATGGCTCGGGTGAGTGGGTGGGAGTTTTTTTACGATCGGAAGAAGAACGGGTCTCCATGAAAATGATGTTTCAAGCAGAGTATCGCTGTTTTGGCGCTGATCTTCAAGGGAAAAATGAGGGAGATTCTGTCTTAGATTCAAAAAAATTGATAAATAGATAAAAAAAAATGAATAATAGGCGATTGCCTTCTTGAAAAAAAAGATAAAACCAGTTAGTTTTGACACTTTTGTAATCAATAGGATAAGTATAGTGGCGCTTTAAGGATAGCCTTCGCGGGCGGGCGCAGGAAGATAAGTAAGTACGCTGAAAATATTAAGCCGTGGTCATAAGATAACTGGAACATTGAACTACCGTGAACGGCATAAGGTGCCGTGACGAAATGGTAAGAAATGTAATGGTTATTTTATAACGGTTTTTCAACAATGATATGTTTTAAGCAATGAGGAATTAAAATGACAGCAAAGATCATAAGCGGTACTGAAGTGGCAAAGGCAATCCGTGAAGAGTTGAAGGTGGAAGTTACCGATCTGATCGAGAAACATGGGATCACTCCCGGTCTGGTGACTATTCTTGTTGGCGAGGATCCTGCTTCACAATCTTATGTGGCGGCCAAAAACAAGACGGCCCATGCTCTCGGAATTCATTCTGAACAGGTGACCCTGGCTGCCGATACCAGTGAGGCGGACCTGCTGGCGCTGGTTGATAAATACAATAATGATTCCAAGATCCACGGGATTTTGGTACAGCTCCCCCTGCCTAAGCACATCAACGAGGCCAATGTCCTTTATGCTATCAGTCCAGATAAAGATGTGGATGGCTTTCATCCCGTGAATGTGGGCAAGATGGTGTTGGGCGAGCAGTGTTTTCTTCCCTGCACCCCTCATGGTATACTTGAGCTGCTGGTGCGCAGCGGTGTACAGACCAGCGGTGCCGAGGTGGTGGTGATTGGCCGCAGTAATATTGTCGGCAAGCCCATTGCCAATCTGATGCTGCAGAAACGTCCCGGCGGCAATGCCACGGTCACCCTCTGTCATACCCGGACCAAGGATATGGCGGCCCATTGCCGGCGTGCCGATATCCTGATTGCGGCGGTTGGGGTACCCAAGATGGTCACTGCTGATATGGTAAAAGACGGGGTTGCGATCATCGATGTCGGGGTCAATCGTATCGGTATGAGCGAGTCCGGCAAGGCGATCCTGGCCGGTGATGTTGATTTCGAGGCAGTGAAAGAGAAGGCCTCCTGTATCACCCCCGTTCCTGGTGGCGTCGGTCCCATGACGATTACCATGCTGATGAAGAATACTGTGCAGGCGGCAAAAATAGCTGGAAAGCTGATCTGATACAAAAAGTTACACTACGAGTTATCGTTTTCATACGATTTATCCTGGAGGAAACACTATGAGTGATGAGAGAAACGGATGCAGCTCCTGTAATACGATTAGCCTTGCGTCAACAAAGGATCTGTTGAATCAGGATCTGGCCAAACAGGTACGCACGGCCTATGATCGCATTGACAGTCGGGGCATGTCATCCTGTCTTTTTGGTTCCAGCGGCACCTGTTGTAAAAACTGTAATATGGGGCCATGTCAGATTATTGATGGTGTTGAATCCATGATAGGTGTCTGCGGGGCAACGGCTGATACTGTGGCCGCCAGAAATTTCGCCCGGACTATTGCGGCAGGCACGGCCGCTCATACCGATCATGCCCGGGAAATGGTGCGTGGCTTTATCGCCACCGCCAAAGGCGAAACGCCTCATGAGATAAAGGACGTGCAGAAGCTGCATGCCATGGCCGAGGTCTTTGGTATTGCCACGGAAGGACGTGACAAAAACGAGATCGCTCTTGAGCTTGGCAATAAGGCCCTGGCCGAGTTTGGTCAGCAGGACGGAACGCTCACCATGCTCAAACGGGCCCCGAAGAAACAGCAGGCAAACTGGAAAAAACTGGGTATTGAGCCGCGCGGCATTGACCGGGAGGTGGTGGAAACCATGCATCGGACCCATATGGGTGTTGATCAGGAATTCCATAACATCATGCTTCAGGGATCCCGTTGCGCCCTGGCAGATGGCTGGGGGGCTTCCATGCTCTCCACCGAGCTGACCGACATCATGTTCGGCACCCCTGTTCCCCGGCGTGCCGTTGTTGATCTCGGGGTGTTGAAGGGCGATCATGTGAATGTTACGGTCCATGGTCATGAACCGCTGCTGGCCGAATCGCTTTGTCTGGCAGCCGAAGACCCGGAAATATTGGCTCTGGTTAAAAAAGTGGGTGCCAAGGGGCTCAATCTGGCCGGGGTCTGTTGTACCGGCAATGAGATCCTCATGCGTCGCGGGATTCCCGTGGCCGGCAGCTTTATCCAGCAGGAGATGGTACTGGCCACAGGCGCTGTTGAGGCCATGGTGGTTGATGTTCAGTGTGTTATGCAGTCAGTGGCTCAGGTCGTTAAAAATAAACACACTGATATTATCACCACCAATTATCGGGCCAAGATGCCTGATGCTATCCATATCCAGTTTGAAGAACATGATGCCATGGGATCGGCCAAGAAAATACTGATCCATGCCATAAATAACTTTAAAAAACGGGGCGAGTATTATATCCCTACTGATAAGAAGTTTGACGTGGTCGTAGGCTTCAGCCATGAAACCATCAACTACATGCTGGGCGGACGTTTCCGCCAGAGCTACCGGCCTCTCAATGATAATATTATTAATGGCCGGATCAAGGGTGTGGCGGCGATAGTTGGATGTGAACATTATAAATATGCCGATGACGTCCACTTCAAGATTGCCGTTGAACTGCTGAAGAATAATGTTCTGATTCTGGCTACCGGATGTGCGGCTCAGGCTCTTGGCAGGATGGGCTTGATGCGGCCAGAGGCTGCGGCTGAGTACTGTGGAGCAGGATTAGCCGAGGTGTGTGAGACCGTTGGTATGCCACCTGTTCTCCATGTCGGTTCCTGCGTTGATAACAGCCGCCTGCTCATCGCCCTCACCGAGATGGTGAAAGAGGGTGGTCTGGGTGAATCTATTGCCGATCTTCCGGCTTGTGGCACAGCCCCCTTGTGGATGAGTGAAAAGGCAGTGGCCATCGGCCAGTATTTTGTGGCCAGCGGCGCTCATGTCGTTTTTCAGAATCTTCCAGTTACCGGTGCCAAGGCCTTTAATAAATACATCCTTGAGGGAATGAAGGAAGAGTATGGCGCCTGCTGGGATTACGAAGAAGATCCGATCAAACTGGCCCATAAGATGATCAAGGCCATTGATGGCAAGCGTGAGGCCTTAGGAATCAACAAGAAACAGGATCGTGTCCTCTTTGATATGGAGATGCGCCGCGATCTGACCAGTGGTCATGGTATTCCCGGCGTTGGATGCGGGCAAAAATAAAAAGCTGAATGCAGGGTGCGCCGTGCGTACCCTGCAACTGAGTCGTTACGAATTTAGCGAGTTTTTTTGATGGAGGAGCGCGTCCGATGAAATCGGGGAGTAATCTTGAAAGGGTGTTGAGGGCGGGAGAGTTCGCGGTAACAGGTGAACTGGGGCCTCCTAAAAATGGGAACCCTGAAGTGGTGCGGGAAAAAGCGCGCCTCTTGAAAGGGCATGTGGATGCGGTGAATATCACCGATTGCCAGACGGCAATTGTCCGCATGTCATCAATTGCTGCGGGTCTGATTACCCAGAACGAAGGGCTTGAACCTGTGATCCAGATGACCTGCCGCGACCGGAATCGTATCGGCATGCAGTCTGATATTCTGGGTGCGCAGGCTTTAGGTTTGAAGAACCTTCTCTGTCTGACTGGTGATCATCAGAAATTCGGTAACCATCCCGGCTCAAAAGGGGTCTTTGACATGGACTCCATTCAGATGCTCGGCATGGTCAAGGCCATGCGGGATGAGAAACAATTTCAGTGCGGTGAGGAGATTAAGAACAATGAGCCTAGGCTCTTCCTTGGAGCTGCCGCCAATCCCTTTGCCAATCCCTTTGAATACCGGGCGGTACGCCTGGGGAAAAAGGTGGCCGCAGGCGCTGATTTTATCCAGACCCAGATCATTTATAATGTGGAAAGATTTGCCAAGTTCATGGAGATGGTTCGTGACCTCGGGCTTGATGAAAAGGTCTATATCCTGGCTGGTGTTACTCCCCCTAAATCCTTGGGCATGGCTCGCTATATGAAGAGTTCTGTTCCCGGCATGGATGTGACCGATGATGTGATCAGGCGGATGCAGGATGCCAAGGACAAGCAGGAAGAAGGGATCAACATCTGTGTTGATATCATTAAGCAGGTGAAGGAGATCAAGGGTGTGGCCGGTGTCCATGTAATGGCCATTGAATGGGAAAGCGCGGTGCCGGAGATCCTTAAACGGGCCGGTCTGCTGCCACGACCATCCATCTTCGGCGAGGCTGTTGCCGAAGGTGTTACGCCTGAAAAAGAAATTCAGGAATCCATCCAGATTCAGGCTGTGGATATGGATAAGGTCTTGGAGAAGGCCAGAGCTGAGGCAGAAGAGATCGTTGCAACTGCCCGCAGAGAGGCTGAATCGCTTATGGTGAAGGCTCAGGCGGCAACGCTTGGCATAGCTGGTGCTCAGGTGGTTGCGGCTGATACGAATACGATTGGAACAAGTGTGCCCACGGGCGAAATAGATGACGCAGGAGAGCATGAGATGAATGAAAAAGAGCGTATCATGGCCTTGGAGGCCATGAACCATGGACTATCCGCCTTGAAAAAGGCCTATGGCCTGTCCGACGAGCAGTTTGAGGCCATTACTAATTTTGCAGGCGCTCATGCCATTCTTAATCGTGAACCGCAAAAGGCGGTTGTGGCTTCCGCGCCAGCAGCTCCTGTAGCTCCTGTAACTGCACCTGGTCCTGCAGCAGCACCTACCGCGAAAGTTGATACGGCGGCTGAAGATGCTGCCAAGGCTGCAGCTGAGGCAAAAGTAAAGGCGGATGCTGAAGCCAAGGCAGCAGCAGAGGCTGCTGGACAGGCCAAGGCCCAGGAAGCGGCTCAACAGGCAGCCCAGGAAAAGGCCGCAGCAGAAGCAAAAATGAAGGCTGATGCTGAGGCAAAAGCTGCTGCAGAAGCCAAGGCCAAGGCCGAAGAAGAGGCAAAGGCAAAAGCCGCTGCCGAGGCTGCAGCTCAGGCTACAGCTCCAACAACTGCTTCTGATTTCGGAGTTTCCTCATTGGCCCTTGAGAAGACGACTCTCGCCGAACGCGCAAGCAAGGTTGATGAAAAATCCTATAAAGAAAAATATACCGGAGTCATCCGCGAGACCGTTCTTGGTAATGGGGATCATACCATTACTGTCGGTGGTGGTGCATCCATGCCCTTCCATCTCTTTGAAGGCAATCAACCGCACAAAGCTTTGATTGCCATGGATGTGCTCGATGCAAGACCTGAAGACTGGCCAGAGACTCTGGCTCAGCACTTTACCGATGTCATGGATAATCCGGTTGCCTGGGCCCAGAAATGTATCAAGGAGTACGGCGCCGAGGCTATTAATATCTCGCTTGTTTCCACTGACCCTAACGGCATGAATCGTTCTGCCGCTGATGCATCGAAGATTGCCGCTCAGATAATTGAGGCGGTTGAGGTACCGATCATCGTCTGGGGATGCGGTAATAATGAAAAGGATACAGAGACCTTGCGCGATCTGACCTCAGTTATCGGAAACAAGAAAGTGTGCCTAGCTCCCCTTGAGGATGCCAATTATCGTGCCATTGGCGCTACGGCCATGGCCTTCCAGCACGCCATTGTCGCAGCCTCTCCCATTGACGTGAATCTGGCCAAACAGTTGAATATCCTCCTGCAGAACCTTGGTGTTTCGCTCGAAACGGTGCTGATGGATCCATCCGTTGGTGCCCTGGGCTACGGTATTGAGTACACCTATTCGGTCATGGAGCGTATCCGTATGGCTGCCCTGATTCAACAGGATGAGAAGCTGCAGGTTCCCATTATCTGTAATCTTGGCCGTGAGGTGTGGAAGGCTAAAGAGACCAAGCTGCCCACAGATGCCATGATTGGTGATCAGGAGAAGCGGGGAATCATGATGGAGGCCCTGACTGCAAGCTGTATGCTTATGGCTGGTGGTGAGGTTTTGATCATGCGTCATCCCAAGGCGGTGGCCATGACTAAGGCATTGATCAATGGTTTGATGGGCTGATTTCAGGAAATAGCCATACAATAAAGGGAGTTTATATTATGTCGAAGATCATCTGTTCCGCTGCCATTCGTGGGGCCCGGAAAATTATAGATATGGCCGAGGAGAGTTATGAAGAGGCGCTGAAGAAATATGGCGCCGATCATGAGGTTTCCTTTCCTAATACCGCTTACTATCTGCCAGTTATCTACAGTATGCTGGGAGCGAAGGTGGAAAAATTAGGTGATATGAAGGATATCTTTCAGGAGTGCCACAAGCTGATGCCGCCTGTGGTGACCGGCGATATCTGGCTGCCATATCTGGCACCGGCACTTGATGCCGGTATGGCCACCTTTTTTGCTGAGGAAATGTATGAGGCTGTCCGTTATCTGAATACTCCCAATTATTATACCAAGACCGAGGATCCTACTGCTGATAGCATCTGGCTCGGTGCGGCGGATGATGTCATCTTCCGTAAACGCGGGGTTGAGTTTGTCGACGGCACGGCCCCCGGCTTTGCCGCAATCATGGGAACCCCTGCCGATCCGGAAGTGGCCTCCAGGATTGCCCTCGAGCTTCAGGAAAAAAATCTCTATATCTTCATGCATGATCAGACGAACGGTCTGACTATGCCTGACCTGCTGACTAAGAATAATGTTCAGGTGGGCTGGAATACCCGTCTGGTTCCTTTTGGTCAGAGCTATACCACGGCGGTTTTTGCCATCGGGTTTGCCTGTCGTGTGGCCATGGCCTTTGGTGGGATAAAGCCTGGTGACTATAAAGGTAATCTGCTCTACAATAAAGATCGGACCTTTGCCTTCGTTATGGCCTTTGGCCCGGTAAGTGATGAGTGGTATGCTAATGCCGCCGGCGCTATCAACTGGGGCTTTCCGACTATTTCTGATTATGATATCCCCGAGGTGCTGCCTACCGGTATCTGCACCTACGAGCATGTTGTCTCCAATATCCCCCATAACGAGATCGTTCAGAAGGCCATTGAAGTACGCGGTCTGAAGGTGAATGTCACCAAGATCGACATCCCCATGGCCTTTGGGCCTGCCTTTGAGGGTGAGCGTGTACGCAAGGATGAGCTGTTCATGGAGTGCGGCGGCGGTCGGACACCTGGCGTGGAAGTGCTTATCTCCAAAAATATGGACGAGATCGAGGATGGTCTGGTCACCCTCGAAGGACCGGATATCTGTGATATCGTCCAGGGGCAGAACCTGCCTCTGGGCATTCTGGTCGAGGTGGCTGGCCGTCAGATGCAGTCTGATTTTGAACCTATCCTTGAACGTCAGTTCCATCATCTGATCAACTATATTCAGGGCATCATGCACATGGGCCAGCGGAATATCATGTGGGTGAGGATCGGCAAGGCTGCTGTTGAAAAGGGTTTATCCTTCAAACATATCGGTGTTGTTCTCCATGGCAAGCTGCATCAGGAGTTTGGCGCCATTGTCGATAAGATTCAAGTGAAGCTCTACACCGTTGAGGATAAGGTGCGGGAAGTCATGGCCCTGGCGACCTCTGTCTATACCGAGCGTGATCTCCGTCTGGGAGCCATGACCGATGAGACTGAGGATGTGTTCTATTCCTGTACCCTCTGTCAGTCCTTTGCCCCGAGCCATGTCTGTGTTATCACCCCTGAGCGTATCGGGATGTGTGGTGCCTATAACTGGCTGGATGGTAAGGCCTCTTATCAGATTAACCCAACCGGCCCCAACCAGCCCATTGAAAAGGGTGAATGTACTGATCCTGACAATGGCTATTACGTTGGTATCAATGAGTTTGTTAATCAGGCCTCCCGGGGCGCTGTCCCTGAGGTCAGCTGCTATTCCCTGATGAACAACCCCATGACAGCCTGTGGTTGTTTTGAGGCCATTGCTGCCATGCTGCCAACCTGTAACGGAATCATGGTGGTTAATCGTGATTTCCTCGGCATGACCCCATCCGGAATGAAGTTTACCAGTCTTGCCGGTATGGCCGGTGGTGGTAATCAGACTCCCGGTTTCATGGGCGTCAGCAAGCACTATATGACCAGTAATAAGCTGTTCAAGGCCGAGGGCGGACTCAAACGTGTGGTCTGGCTGCCCAAGATGCTGAAGGAAGAGATCAGCGAGAAGTTGAAAGAGGTCTGTAAGAATATTGGTATGCCTGAGTTGTATGACATGATTGCCACTGAAGAGCAGGGGACCACCGAAGAGGAGATTCTTAAATTCCTCAAGGAAAAAGGGCACCCGGCGCTGGAGATGGAGTCTGCTGTTTAGAAGCCGTTAATAAATGAGGAAAGCTTTTTTTGCCCATTTATTTTACGGAGTCTTATGCCGCTCCAAAGGAACAGCTAATCTTTTCCTGCTGTTTCTTTGAGTGGCGTCTGGCAGATACCATGCAAGGACCCATTACTGAATTTTTATTAGTGAGCTGCGAGTGTATTGTGTTGAACAGCTTACTATGACTCATTTTTGTAGATACAACTGGAGGATATTATCATGGCTTTAACCGGTATTCAAATTCTCAAGATGCTGCCTAAAAAGAACTGCGGCGAATGCAGCATCCCCACCTGTCTGGCTTTTGCCATGAAAGTTGCGGCTGGTCAGGTTGAAATTGATACCTGTCCCTACGTCAGTGATGAGGCCAAGGCCACCATCGGTGAGGCTTCCGCTCCCCCAATCCGTACCTTAAAGCTGGGCTGCGGTGATGATGCCTTTACCGTGGGCGGCGAGACCTGCATGTACAGGCATGAAAAACGTTTTGTCAATCCCACCGGTATTGCCGTACTGGTGACAACTGAGATGGATGAGGCTGCTGTCAGTGGCCGGATTGAACGTTTCAACGCCTTAGAATATGAACGTGTCGGTGTGATCATGAAGGCCGATCTCATTGCCGTCAAAGACAGTAAGAATGACGAGGCTTCTTTCACCGCCCTGGTGCAGAAGGTGCTCGATGGCTCTGCCCGAGCCAGCCTGATCCTGATCAGTGATACACCTGCCCATCTTGCTGCTGCTGCCAAGCTCTGTGGTACGCGAATCCCGCTGCTCTACGGTGCCACCGCTGAGAATGCCGATGCCATGATTCAGGTTGCCAAGGATTGTTCCGCACCCCTGGCAGTCAAGGGGTCAAGCATTGATAATTGTATTGATGTGACCAATACCCTGCTGGCTGCAGGCCTGAAGGATCTGGCCATTGATACCGGTGCCCGGACCTTACGTGCTGCCTTTGAAGATAATGTCGTGGCCAGAAGATCTGCGGTCAAGGTTAAATTCAAGCCTTTGGGATTCCCGACGCTGACCTTTCCCTGTGAGATGAGTGATGATCCCATGATGGAGGCGATGATTGCTTCTGTTTTGATTGCCAAGTATGCCGGCATCATTGTTCTCTCCGATCTGCAGGGGGATATCCTCTTTCCACTGCTCTTGGAACGGATGAATATCTTTACCGATCCTCAGCGGCCAATGGTGGTGACCGAGGATGTCTATCCGCTGACAGGACCTGGTGAAGACTCTCCTGTGGTTATTACCTGTAACTTCTCGCTTACCTATTTTATTGTCTCCGGTGAGATCGAGGGCTCCAAGGTACCAACCTGGCTTCTCATTAAAGACACAGAAGGCCTCTCCGTGCTTACGGCCTGGGCTGCCGGAAAATTCGGCGCTGATATGATCGCCCAGTTTGTGAAAAAGAGCGGGATTGAAGAGAAGGTAAAACATCGCGACCTGATCATTCCCGGCTATCTTGCCTCCCTCAAGGGTGAGCTTGAAGAAGAACTTCCTACCTGGAATATTATTATCGGGCCGAGAGAGGCTGGTCATCTTCCTGTCTTTTTGAAGGAATGGAGACCATCAAAATAGTAAAGAACGATAGTCGGGCTTAAGCCCGACCCGCACTCGCTCTACATTCTATCAAGCGGCACTGTAGACTGGGTTAAAAAAAACCGACTCCACCATATAATCAGAGTATGACAACTGTAACACTTACCATTAATGGCGCAGAGATAATTGCTGAGGCTGGTCTTACCATTCTTGAGGTTGCCAGACGATCGGATATCAATATCCCCACACTGTGTCATGTGCAGGGAAAACCTGCAGAGACCCCCTGCCAGATGTGTGTGGTGGAGATAGAAGGTCAGGAAGGATTGATTCATTCCTGTGTGGGACTGGCACGGGATGGGATGGTTATCTCCACCGATTCCGCCACTATTGCCGCGCACCGTCTGGAGCGTCTGGCCATCCTGGCTGAGACTCATTTCGGTGATTGCAAGGCACCCTGTAATCTTACCTGTCCGGGACAGATCAATGTTCAGGGCTATATCGCCCATGTGGCCAAGGGACAGTATGAAGAGGCACTGCGTCTGGTCATGGAACGCAACCCGCTTCCTTTCTCAGTGGGCCGGGTCTGTCCCCGTTTTTGTGAAACAAGGTGCCGTCGTATTCTGGTGGATGAACCGGTCTCCATTAACCACCTGAAGCGTTTTGTGGCTGATTGGTGCATGCGTCATGAGATCGAGCTGAAAATTCCCAAAGATGCTCCTACCGGTAAACGGATCGCAGTGATTGGTGGTGGACCGGCAGGCCTTACTGCTGCTCATTTTCTCACGAGAAAAGGGCATGATGTGACCATATTCGAGTCTTCGCCCAAGCTTGGTGGAGCCTTGCGTTATGGACTCCTTGAGTATCGAATTCCCAAAGATGTTCTCAATTATGAGATCAATACCATCCTGCGTCTGGGCATATCTGTCAAGCTCAGCCAGCAATGGGGAAAGGATTTCACCCTGCAATCTCTGAAAGATCAGGGATATGATGCGATCTTTATTGCCACCGGAACAGGAGTCGATATTCCCTTGGAGATCCCGGGTGCAGTCAATCCTCATGCCTATTCGGCGATTAAATATTTGCGCCAGGTTGCTGAAGGAAAAAACCCCAATATGGGTCGTCGAGCCGCAGTGATCGGCGGTAATAATATTGCCATGGAAGTGGCGCGTACCTTGATCAGGCAGGGAGTGGCAGACGTGACTGTCATTTATCCCCGTTCCCGTACTGAGATGCCTGCGCACCAACGGAATATCAGAGAGGCCGAGAAGGAAGGAGTGCAGTTTCTGCTCATGGCCTCACCGGTTACGATCAGTGATTCCGTTGAACAAGGTGCCAGACTGAATCTTGAATTAATCCGGATGAAGTTGGGTGAGCCCGATGCCAAAGGGGTCAGGCAGCCGGAGCCCATTGCCGGTTCTACTAATACCCTGCAGGTCGATTCTATTGTCTCTTCTCTGGGGCAGACCGCTGTTGCTGACAAATTCACTGGTGGTGCTTTGGAGGAATCCATTGCCCTTTCTGCCAATAAGACCCTGGATGCCAATGTACGCTCCTCGCAGATCAATATCGAAGGGGTCTTTGCCGGTGGCGATGCGGTCAGTGGACCACGTTCGGTGATCCAGGCCGTTGTTTCTGCTCGTCGTGCCGCTGACAATATTCATTCCTTTGTCATGGGTACACCCAAAGAAGAGGCTGAAAGTCGTTTCAACTTCACCCGCGGCAAGGGTTTTGATGACGTGGATCTGAGGAATTTTGACGGGATCAATGTCAAGCTTCGGGAAAAGATGCCGACCCGCCCACCTGAGATCTGCAGTCAGGATTTTGATGAGGTGAAACTGGGATTTTCCGAGAAGATGGCTCAACATGAGGCCGAGAGATGCCTTTCCTGCGGCTGTACTGCTTTTGATCGCTGTGATCTCAAGGATCTTTCCATCAGTCATAATCTGAATATCAACAAGACCGGCATGGGAACGATGCCTCATTATGCCAAGGATTTTTCTCATCCTGCCATTATTGTTGATAAAAACAAATGTATCTTCTGCGGGCGTTGCGAGCGGGCCTGTGAATATGACGCCTTGGAGCTTGGTGCCCAGTCCTTTGATGCAAAGGGACGGCCTGTTGGCCTCGTTCTAAATTTTAAGGACAATTGTGTCTCCTGCGGCAAGTGTGTTGACAACTGTTCCACCGGCGCCCTGAACAAGAAGGCGCAGACCATTCCCATCCATTCGGAACCGGTGAAAGAGGTGCGCAGTACCTGTCCTTATTGCGGGGCAGGATGTCAGATCATTCTTCGGGTAAAAGGCGGGACTGTGATTGAGGTCACAGCCGATCCAGAGCAGGCGCCCAATTATGGGGCCTTATGCGTTAAGGGGCGTTTCGGTCATGAGTTTATCCAGCATAAGGAAAGGCTGACCAAACCGCTGATCCGCAAGAACGGCATGCTGGTTGAGACCAGTTGGGATGAGGCCCTCGATTACACGGCCAAGAAACTCTTTGACCTCAAGGCCATGTATGGTCCTGATTCCATTGCCGGATTTTCTTGCGCCCGGGCCACCAATGAGGAAAACTTCCTCATGCAGAAGTTCATGCGCACCTCGATCGGTACGAATAATATCGATCATTGCGCCCGTCTCTGACACGCTCCCACTGTGGCCAGTTTGGCCCTTTCATTCGGTAGCGGCGCGATGACCAACTCTATTGGTGACGTCAAGGAATCAGATGTGATCATGGTAATCGGCTCCAATGCCGACACCAGCCATCCCACCATTGGACTGCGGATTCATCAGGCCAAAAAGAACGGGACCAAACTACTGGTGGTTGACCCTCGGCGTACAGCTTTTGCCGATGAAGCCGATATCTGGCTGTGTTCGAATCCCGGTAGTGATGTTGCTCTGTTGAATGGGATGGTTCATGTTATCCTTGAAGAGGGGATTTGGGATAAGACCTTTGTTGAAGAGCGTACCGAGAATCTTGAAGAACTGGAGATCGTCACCGCCAAGTACACTCCGGACTATGTTGAGAAGATCACCGGCATTTCTGAGGATCAGCTCCGTGCCGCCGCTCGTCTTTATGCATCTCCTGGAAAGAAATGTGCCATTTATTACGGGATGGGTCTTGCCCATCATGCCAGCGGCACCGATAATGTCAAGTCCATTGCCAATCTGGCCATGCTCTGCGGCAAGTTAGGGGTTGCAGGCGGCGGGGTCAATCCCCTGCGTGGGCAGAATAATGTCCAGGGTGCCTGTGACATGGGTGCTCTCTATACGACCCTGCCGGGATACACCGGGCTGGAAAATAATGATGTCTTTGATCGCTATGAGAAGTTATGGCAGGTGAAGCTGCCTCGTCGTAAGGGCAAGGCGGCCACCGAGGTCTGGGATGCTATTCTTGAGGATGAAATTAAAGGGATTTATGTCTTTGGTGAAGATCCGGTGCTTGCCGATCCCAATGCCCTGCATGCCGTTCGGGCACTGGAAAAACTCGATTTTCTCATCGTTCAGGATATCTTCCTCACTGATACCGCCAAGATGGCTGATATTGTTTTTCCGGCGGCCTGCTATGCTGAAAAAGATGGTACCTTCACTTGTACCGAACGACGCGTCCAGCGCGTGCGCAAGGCAGTCGAACCACCAGGTGAGGCCAAGCCTGACTGGCAGATCTTCTGTGAGCTGTCGCATCGCATGGGCTATGATATGCCCTATTCGCAACCTGAAGATATCTTTAAAGAGATAGCCCTGCTCTTGCCTCAATATGCCGGGATCACCTATGAGCGTATTGAGAAGGCGGGACTGCAATGGCCGGTGCCCAATCAGGAGCATCCCGGAACACCGGTTCTCCATGTCGGGAAATTCACCAAAGGGAAGGGGCTGTTTATTCCTGAGGATTATACGCCTCCCACCGAGATGCCTGATGCCGAGTATCCGCTGATCCTGACCACCATCAGGGAGACGGCTCAGTACAATTTTGGTTCCATGACCCGCAAGACCCCGGAGATAGAGGCCCTTTGTCCTGAGGCCCTGGCTGAGATCAATCCGGAGGATGCCCTTCGCCTCGGCGTAGTAGATCTGGATCAGATTGAGATCAGTTCACGACGGGGAACGGTGCAGTTACGTGTAAAAATAACCGACCGCTCGCAGGTCGGCACTATTGCCATACCGTATCACTTCGCAGAGGTTCCTGTGAATAACCTGACTTTAAACAGTCTTGACCGGCTTTCGCGCAGTCCACAGTATAAAATTTGCTCGATTAAGGCCACGAAGGTCGAAGCATAATATAAAAGAAGACCCAAACGATCATTTTTCAGGAGTAACATTATGGGTAAAGCAATGAAGAACAGAGAAGGAGCAGTTATGATTCTCGGCGGTGGTATCGCCGGAATCCAGGCCGCGCTTGATCTGACGGATCTTGGTTTTTATGTCTATCTGGTGGAGAAATCACCAGCTGTCGGCGGGGTGATGGCCCAGCTTGATAAAACCTTTCCGACCAATGACTGTTCACTCTGAATCCTGGCGCCAAAGCTGGTAGAGGCCGGTCGGTCTCCCAATATTGAAATGTTGACCAATGCTGATTTTCTGGCATTGGAAGGAACAGCAGGAAATTTCACAGCCACCATCAATATGCGGCCACGCTATATCGATGCCGATGCCTGTACTGCCTGTGGACTTTGTACCCAGTATTGCCCCAAGCATCATGTGGATCCCTATAATGAGGGACTGGCCATTACCCGGCCTATCCATATCGATTACGCTCAGGCAGTGCCTGCCACCTATTACATCGATCCGAGCTCCTGTCTCTTCTTGCAGCATGAGACCTGTCAGATCTGTGTGCCGGTCTGTCAGAGCCATGCCATTAATTTTAAGCAGCAGCCGGAAGAACGGAAGCTGCATGTAGGGGCAGTGATCCTCTCGCCCGGTTTCGGCAAGATTGATCCGCAGACCCTGGAGAAGTTCAGTTACGGCAAGCATCCGGATGTGGTTACCGCCTTTGAATTTGAACGGATGACCACCGCCTCCGGCCCTTTCATGGGTGAGGTCAAATGTTTCTCCGATGGCAGGCATCCCAAACGGATGGCCTTTATCCAGTGCGTCGGCTCCCGCGACATCGGCTGCAATAACGGCTACTGTTCTTCGGTCTGCTGCATGTATGCCATCAAAGAGGCGCTCGTTACCAAGGAACATGACCCGGAAGTGGATATCACCATCTACTACATGGATATCCGCACTCAGGGCAAGGACTTCGACGCCGCCCGTGAGCGGGCCGAGGCCATCGGCATCAAATTTGTCCGGGCCAAGGTGGCGGATGTCACCCCCTGGGAGAACCGCCTGCAACTGACCTATGCTACACTCGATGGTCAGCACAAGTTTGAGCCCTTTGATCTGGTGGTGCTCTCCGTGGGCCTTGAGTCGCCAAAGGATGCCCGGAAGATTTCCGATATCACCAAGGTTGACCTCAATAAATATGATTTCTGTGCCACCAATGGCTTCAACCCTCTGCAGACCAGTCAGGAAGGGATTGTGGTGGCCGGTGCCTTCCAGGGTCCCAAGGATATCCCGGAATCGGTGACCCAGTCTTCGGCTGCCGCCTCACTGACTGCCGCATCGCTTAAAAAGGTGCGGGGCAAAGGCGTGGAGCTCAAGACCTATCCTGAGGAGCAGGTGGTGGCGGAAGACGATGAGGCCAGGATCGGTGTCTTTGTCTGTCATTGCGGCATTAATATCAGCTCGGTGGTGGATGTGGCCTCGGTTGCCAACTACGCCGGGGATATGAAGAACGTCACTTATTATACCGAGAACCTCTACTCCTGTTCCCAGGATGCCCAGGAGGTTATCAAGAAGAAGATCAAAGAGCACAAGCTGAACCGGGTGGTTATAGCAGCCTGTTCGCCGCGTACCCATGAGCCTCTCTTTCAGGAGACCCTGCGGGATGCCGGTCTGAACCGGAACCTCTTTGAGATGGTCAATATCCGCGATCAATGTTCCTGGGTACATGCCGGTGAACCGGAGCTTGCCACCATCAAGTCCAAGGATCTGGTGCGCATGGCCGTATCCAAGGCCCGTCATATCCAGTCCCTGCCTGAGCAGACGGTGCCGGTAACCCCCAAGGCCCTGGTTGTAGGCGCGGGCGTAGCGGGAATGACCGCAGCCCTGAACCTTGCCGAGCAAGGGTTTGATTCTGTCCTCATTGAAAAAGGGGATAGTATCGGTGGTAATCTTAAGAATCTGCACCATACCCTGGCAGGCGACGAGGTGCAGTCGCACTTGAAGAGCCTGGTCACCAAGGTTAACGGATCCAAACACATAGATGTAATCTGCAATGCGGAGCTGGTACAGACCGCAGGATTTATCGGCAACTTTGCCTCGGTGATTGCCAGCGGCAAGGGACAGACCAAGGCTGAGCAGACCGTCGATCATGGCGTCATCATTGTCGCCACCGGCGGTCGTGAGCATCGCCCTGACAAGTATCTTCTGGGTAAGTCCAAAAAGGTTGTCACCCAGCAGGAGCTGGAGAAACAACTTGCAGGCAAGGCCAAGAGCCGGGCGCCCGGCTCCATCGTCATGATTCAGTGTGCAGGCTCGCGCGGTGATGATCTTAATTACTGCTCCAAGGTCTGCTGTAATCACGCCCTGAAGAATATTCTGAAGGTCAAGGAGATCAACCCTGACTCCCAGATCATCGTCCTCTACCGGGATATGCGTACCTATGGCTTTGCCGAAGACGCCTACCTTGAGGCCCGTAAGATGGGGGTGGTCTTTATCCCCTATGAGGTGGATCGCAAACCTGAGGTAACGCAAAAAGGCGCCAAGGTTCAGGTCCGTTTCTTCGACTCCATCATGCAGGAAGAAGTGGTCATGGCGCCTGATCTGGTGGCCCTCTCTGTGGGGATCGTGCCGGATGATACCGATACCCTCTCCAAGCTGTTGAAGCTGCCGGTGACGGCCAATAAGTTCTTCCTGGAGGCCCATGTCAAACTGCGTCCCGTGGAGCTGTCAGTCTCCGGCGTCTATGTCTGCGGACTGGCCCATGGTCCCAAGCCTGTCGATGAGACCATCGTTCAGGCCCAGGCGGCCGCGGCCAAGGCTGCGATCCCGCTGGTCAAGGGCTATGTGAAGGTTGACCCGATCGTCTCCAGCGTCGAGCAGGACAAGTGCATCGGCTGCGGCCTCTGTACCAGCCTCTGTCCTTACGGGGCCATTGTCATGCAGAAGGTGGATGGCAAGCGCAAGGCGGAGACTGTTTCCGCCTCGTGCAAGGCCTGCGGGATCTGCGCCGCCCATTGTCCGACCTTTGCCATCTCTATGGGCGGGTTTACCAATGAGCAGCTTATCTCTCAGATTGAGGCTTTCGGGGCCACTGGCGACAGATAATTGCAATTCTAAATAATGATGGACCAAGTTTATTATATTTGAGGAGAACGTCTTATGGCTGACCAGGAATTTAATCCCAGCATCCTTGGCTTTTTATGCAACTGGTGCTGTTACGCGGCGGCTGACGCTGCCGGTGTTTCACGGTTTCAATACCCGCCTAATATGCGGACTCTCAGGGTGATGTGTACCGGGCGCATCGATCCTGCCTTTGTCCTCCGTGCACTGGCGGAAGGCGCGGACGGCATCTTCAGCGGCGGCTGACAACTTGGCGAATGCCATTACCAGGTTGGTAATTACGATGCAATGGGTGTGGATGCGCTGATTAAGAAGGTCTTGAAGGATGTTGGTATCCGCGAGGAGCGCTACAGTCTGCAATGGGCCTCTGCTGCCGAGGCGCCACGCTTTGTCCAGCTGATCACCAAGTTTACGAACCAGATCAAGGAGCTTGGCCCCATCGGCGAGGCCGAGGGACTGTCCAAAGAAGAGCTGAAGGCCCGGATCGACAAGGCCCTGGCTGCCGTATCCGATCAGAAGGTCAGGATCGCCTTCGGCAACGCCACCAAGGCGGTGCGTAAGGATGCTATCTGGACCAATGAGCATATCAGCGGGATCGTGAATGAGAAGATGGAGAAGTCTCTGACCACGGCCCTTGGCTGATACGTTCTAAGAGATTTTTGCTAAAAAGAAAGGCCCTGCTTCTTCAATGAAGCAGGGCCTTTTTTCTTGTTTCAACGTGTTAACTTGGAAGCCTGACCCTCTCTGTTTTTAAGCTGGAAAATGCTGTGAACCAAAATCCTGGGTTGACAGTGAACGATGCAGTGGCAGGCGACGAACGTTATGATTATCACAACATCAATAATCGCTTTTCAATAGCTCTCCCTTTATCGGTAATTGAATAGGAAAGCACTCATGCTGCACAAGACAACGCTCTTCATCTTTTTTCTGCTGCTTCCATCACTTCTCCACGCCGCCATTTTTTCCGTGAATACTGTTTCTCAGCTGGAAGGCGCCTTAGCCACAGCAAATGGGAACGGTGAAGATGATTTCATCAATATTGCGGCAGGTACCTATAATCTCACGGCATCCTTGAGTTACGACACTTATTCCACCAATGAAGACAAAGATATTTCCCTCCAGGGGGTAGGGGGAGAGGTCATTCTTGACGGAGGAAACATTAACCATCGGATTCTTTTTATGCGTACCACCGGCCACAATGCCGACATAAGCCTGAGCAACATCATTTTGACCAATGGCTATGCTCCAGAGGGAGATAATGGGGCGGGTCTCTTCATTAACATTGCAGCGAGCAAACTGACCCTCGACAATTGTCAAATCATCAACTGCTTTGCCGGGGCCTTCTATTTTACCAACCATGGCGGCGGCGCCTACATCACCGCTGGACTCGGTGCGGATGTGTCCATCCGTAACTGTATTATTGCCGGTAATGTTGCCAAGGGACTTGGTGGCGGGCTCTACCTCAGTTTAAGTGACGGTATGCTGACCTTTGTGAACAACAGTGTCCTCAACAATAACAATAAGACCGGCATTGTAGAGGGCGGCGGCGGTATCTACCTTCGTCTTTATTTTGACTCCGTAGTTGCCCATATCTACAATAACATCCTGTGGGGAAACAGTTATGCCCACGGTGACGGGGATCTTTATATCGAAAACGATGGTGATAATACGGGAACAGCCGCTACCGTCTCCATGTATAACAATGACTATAATCAGCTGGATTACCACTTCGGCACCAATCTCACACTCGCAGACAATATCAGCTTGGACCCTCTTCTCTCAACAGACTTTCATCTGGATACCAGCTCGCCGTGCCTGGATGCAGGAACGGCCGGTGCCCCCTGGCTTTCCACACAAGACTTTGAGGGAGACCCGCGCGCCGTGGACGGAAACTGTGATGGAAACAACCTTCCAGACATAGGAGCAGATGAGTATTATAGTCCTCCCACTGTTTCTACTGCGACAGTTTTTAACATTACCTCAACCACGGCAACAAGTGGAGGTAATGTTAGTGATGAAGGCGGCCATGGGGTGACAAGCAGAGGGGCGTGTTGGAGCATCTCTCCCCCTCCCACCCTGACGGATAGTTGTACAATCGATGGCAGCGGACCAGGCTCCTTTGTCAGCTCCTTGACAGGTTTAACTGCCAACACAAGTTATTCTGTCCGGGCCTATGCAACCAACTGTGAAGGGACCTCGTATGGGGAACAAAAAAGCTTTATCCCCTCAGAGTATCCGACGGTCACCACCACCCCAATTTCAAATATTAATTCCCCCACGGCAATGGGCGGTGGAAACGTTATCGGGGGAGGAGATTCTCCGGTGACGCTCCGAGGGGTCTGCTGGAGCACCTTTACCAATCCCACCCTGACGGATAGTTGCACAACCGATGGAAACGGAACCGGAATCTATGTGAGCTCCCTGACAGGCCTCTTTGACAAAACAACATATTATGTCAGAGCCTATGCAAGCAATAACGCAGGAACCGCCTATGGGGCTCAAAGGTCTTTTTGGGCCAAACCCATGTTTCCCTGGCCAATGTTTGTTCCCCGCCCCAAACGATAAAAACCGATCTGCGCCCAAGTTTTCCTACCTCCTCTTGGCAGCCGTCTCCGATCAGAAGGTGCGGATCGCCTTTGGTAACGCCACCAAGGCGGCGCGCAAGGATGCTATCTGGACCAATGAGCATATCAGCGGGATCGTGAATGAGAAGAGGGAGAAGTCTCTGACCACGGCCCTTGGCTGATACGTTCTAAGAGAGTTTTGGTAAAAAAAAGGCCCTGCTTCTTTAATGAAGCAGGGCCTTTTTTCTTGTATCAACGTGTTAACTTGGAAGCCCCCCTCATTTTACCTAAAGCGACGACCAACAAATTACCAGCGGCTGACCTCGCCAAGCCTTGAAAGGAAAGAGATTCCACATCGGAGCACATATCAGCTGCAACCGCTTAAACTTGCGCCATTCGCGAGTGTCCCCTTTTCCTTCGAACGATTTCGGATTGGAATTACTGGGAGCAGACGCTCATCACCTGATTGTAGTCTGTTTTTCCGTCAAAGACCAAGTGGATGCCTTCCTGGAGGAGGACGGTCATACCGTTGCTGATCGCCTCCTCTTTCAGCTCGCTTACTGTGGCCCGCTTAATGATCAGCTTTTTCAGGCGAGGGCTGGTGCCCATCAACTCGTAAATGCCCCGTCTGCCCCGATAACCGGAGTTGTTGCAGGCGGGACAACCCTTGGCCCGGTACAGAGTCAGGTTGTCGGAATAGAAGACATTAATATGGTCGAAAAAGAGAACCCCGTAATTGTGGAGGAGATGGTCGTATTCCTCCCGATCCGGGTGGTAGGGCTCCTTGCACTTGTCGCAGAGGGTGCGGACCAAGCGTTGGGCCAACACCCCGAGGAGCGAGTCGGCGAAGTTAAAGGTGTCGATCCCCATGTCGAGGAGGCGGACTATGGTCTCCGGGGCGGAGTTAGTGTGTAGAGTGCTGAAGACCAAGTGGCCGGTGAGGGAGGCCTCCATAGCCATCTTGGCTGTCTCTTCGTCGCGCATCTCGCCGATCATGATTACGTCAGGGTCGGCCCGGAGGAAGGCGCGCATGGCAGCAGCAAAGGTAAAGCCGATCGTGGGCTTCACCTGGACCTGGCGGAGCCGGTACTGGGTGATCTCCACCGGATCCTCCGCGGTCCAGATCTTCTTTTGCGGGGTGTTGATGGCGCTGAGGGCCGAGTGGAGGGTGGTGGTCTTTCCTGAACCAGTGGGGCCGACGACCAGGACGATCCCGTAGGGCTTGACGATCATCTCCTGAAAGGCCTCATGGATCCGGGGGGGGAGGATATCTTGTAAGGGCAGGGGCTTGGAGTCGGCCAAGACCCGGAGAACGATGTCCTCATTGCTGTTGGCGGTGGGAATGGTGGCCACCCGCAGTTCGATTTCCTTGCCGCGGGAGGTAGTGAATTTGATCTTGCCGTCCTGGGGTTTGCGCCGTTCGGCAATGTTCAGATCGGCCAGGATCTTTAACCGGGCGATAACCTGCCTGACGTAATTCTTGGGGATTTTCAGGACATCGGTGCAGGCCCCGTCAATCCGGTAGCGCACTTCGGCGTCGTGTTCGGTGCCGTAGGGTTCGATGTGGATATCGGAGGCGTTACGGTAGTAAGCCTTTTCAATAATCTGATCGACCAGCAGGAGGACCGGCCTGTCGACGATCCCCTCCTCCTTGTCCGAACTGTCCTTAGCCGCGCGGGAAGAAGGTGTTTTTTCTTCAACCTCGATCCGCTCGATGATTGAGGCGAATGAGCTTTTTTCCGGGCTGAGGGAGGAGGTTGCCTCGTCCGGATAATAGGTCTCTTTGATACGTTTCCAGAAGGCCTCGATCTCATCGCGGAAGGCAAAAAGTACCTCTGCTTTGGCGGCCCGCAGCACCTGCCTGACTTCGTGGATCAGGGTGATCTGCTCCTCCGGATCCATGGCCGCCACCACTACCGTGTTGTCGGTGAGGGCGAGAGGGGCCAGGCTGGCCGCCCGGAAGTAGTCGATGTTGATGCTTTTGAAGAGTTGTTTCGGGTAATAGTCGATCTTGCTGAGATCCACATAGCGCGTGTCATAGAAGCTGGCCAAGGCCTCGCCCAGATCAGATTTGGCGATCCGGAAATTTTGAATCAGGATGGTCTCGAGCTCGACCTTCTCTTGGGCGGCGATGGCCAGAGCCCTATCCAACTCCTTGGCTGAGATGAGTCGCTTTTTTACCAGGCAGTCAAACTTGAGGGGGACCTTGCGCGATATCCGCAAGTTGTTATAGAGGGCAATGGCCAGGGTCTCCGCCAGGTTGCGGATCCGTTGAAGGTCGCGTTCGGCAAACCCTCTTTCATGGCGGGTGTTGATTAGTTCGACTACACCCAGGAGCGTGTTCCGGTAGATAATGGGGGCGGCCAGGACATCTCGGGTCCGGGCGTTCGCCTGTTCGTCCCAGTTGGCGTCAAAGCGGAGGGCCGGGTTGATGCTCCGCAATTCCTCCTGATCGTAGGCATCGGCAATTGAGAGGATCTCGCCGCTGAAGGCCACATAGCCGGCAATGCTTGACTGATCGATCGGGAGATAGATTTTTTTCAGGAATTCACCGGGGAGGACCAGCCAGGAGACCAGTTGTTTCTTGGGGGAAGGAGCCACCAGAAAGATGGTGGCCATCTCTACCTGGTAGACGTCAAGAATCTGGTCACGGAGACCAACCATGATCGCGTTGGGGCTGGACGCGGAATGGATGGCGTTGACCAGATTAAGGTAGTTTTGCTCGAATTCCAACTCGCTGGGTGGGTCTGGCAGGTTATTGTTCATGGGCGCTTTTTGGCAAAGGTTGGCGCTTGATTTGCTCATTGGCGAGCAGGGCGTGAGCCCTGTTTTTATAGGTATAGCTCAGAACGTACCCGATATTCAAGGGAAAATAAAAGAACGACCAGTGGCTCACCGGGTGCGGAATGTTGCCCATGGTGGCAAATTTTTTTACCCACAGGCAACGGGAGAACGTCACCATAGGCGAGGGCAAGGATACTATTTGGACTAATGAACATATCGGGGAGATCGTGAATAAATACGGCAAAGAAAGCTGATAAATCAAGATTTGACACCCTGAATCCTGCTCATCCCTCAGGGCTTTAACAGACCAAACCAGATAAGATTAGGGCCAGGGAGACTCTCATCAATATCTGTCCATCCATGAAGAGATTTCAGGTGACCTGAGACCGGAGACGAGTATTCAACGAATGCCATGGGCAAGAAGGCGGCACTCATATTCTCTGCCCCCCTCTACTCTTCGCTGCTTGAGGATAGAAGAAAACTCCTCTTCACTGAGAGGGGAATCCTTGTGCTTTACCAAATAGACCAGGCAATCAACGCAAATATGGAATGAGCTGGCTTTATCATCCTTGACTAGTTCCCAGCAAGTCCTTTCTGGATCGCTAGCTAGGAGACACTTCTGTTTTCTGTTACACTGGGTTATTTCCCAACATGGTAATTCAGCTAGCAAAGACATGAACTCTTCCCTCCATTCATCGTGAATAAAAGATTTGACCGAACTTCACCACCTTTTCACCAATCCATTCTCCAGAAAATCTTTCACCAGCAAGAGCTGTCTGTTCTCTTCCGATCAGAAGCAGTTGAATTTTAAAAAATCTTTGGTGTCCCACATTGATGACTGACCCCACTTTTTCCATCACCTCTTTTCCCTTGAGAAAAAGTTTTGTCAGTGAGTAATGCTGCAAGGAAGAGAGCTATGCTATAAGGATCTTGTCCTTCATTATTGATTCTTCTTTTGAATATCGGTCTTGATTTATCTAAAGGGAGACTGTCATTTAATTCTGTTGTCGCAAGGGTTACTGCTAGAAAATTCTTCCAGTTGAGTGTCGGTTTAACAATTTTATAGCCTATCATTTGATCCGTTTCTTTTTTAGTTTCAGATTTCCACCTGGCTTGCAACATGAGTTTGAAATCCTGGAGAGGACCATGCACGATGATGAAACATTTTCTGGATTGCTCAATAAAATGTGACGGAATTTGAGATATTCGAATCCCGGTGGCTGATACATCTTCAATAATGCCAATGCAGGCAGATTCTCCATTCCAGATACTGGATATCAGCCCCGGAGTAGCATGTCGTTTGTTGGTCCTACGATTTGTATGCATGTTTTGCCTCCTTGCTTATTCTACCTGAAATGTGGTTGGTCCTTGCTTCAAGGGAGAGAGCCGTTACAGAAAATGAATATAAATATACTAGCATGGCATACTTAACGGCCTTCGTAGCCACTGCTGTCATTGAATGTTTGATGCTATAACCATTTAGTACACTTGAAAAGGGGGAGGGGGCTACTTGTAGGCTTCGAAATTTCTTTTTGTGGAGATCTCTGGGGATATCCATGATAAGTATTATCAAGTAGGATAAGGACAAGGGCCAAGGGGACAATGGGGGACACCTTAAATTCCTTAACTTCGTTAAATCGCTTTAAATATAAAAATCTGGAGCCTCGTTCATAACGAAACCCCGGATTGGTAGTTCTTTTCTGGTTCTAGTGACTTTTGCCTTTTCTTGTGACAATCGGGGTCAGGCCACGTTTATCTGAAAAGTAAAATGTGGTCTGACCCCGATTATTTCCCCGATTATTTCCCTCTTCCTAAACGCCCGGATTCTGGCATTCTATCGTGCTCCCCCCTATTTATTCAGTTAACTCCCAAACTGTAACTGTTGAGTTACACCACAACTTTAATTCACCAAGAGCAGTGGAGCGAAGCAGATAGTCGACATTATACGTCTGCGACTTCTCCTGAATTTCCTGGAGCAGTTCACTGGTTGTTAATTTCTGGGGATCAACCTGCGAATGATGGGCCACATATCCCCACATGTGAGAGACAGCATTTACCAGACGTCCAGGGGTAGGCGAAATACGCATAAGCAGCACTAATTTTTCCGATAAGTTACCGAAAGAAATCTCTCCAGACGCAACCAACTGACCGATCTTTTTACAGGTAGCAGGGTCTCTGGCCATGACCGAATACTTATGTGAAGCCCATAATTCCTGAATATTTTTGGGTAAAGAAATACGCCCCTGTTTTTTTTCAATATACTTTCCATGCAACAGCCTATACTGTGCCGCGGGCTGGTCAACAAAAACAGGTGGCCAATCTATACTGCTCTCAATCCTCTCAAGTGGACTATGGTGATTAAATCCCCTGAGTTTCATCTCTTCAACCAGTAACTCATGGCGAATTACCAAAGCAGGTAAATGAGAAACCCAGCGCAGTGTTTCGGGATGGCGGGAATAGCCAGATTTTCCTTGGCTGATAATTGAATGAATACCATGCAGTTCGCGATGTTCTCCCAACAGACTCTGGGCATTTAAAAAACCTGGGTCAATATCCCAAATCCGCATAAAAGTCGTGACTACGATTTCAAGCAGTCAGTAACTGCTTCTTCGATAGAAGGGAAATCAAACTGAAAGCCGCTGTCCAGCAACCTTTTGGGGAGCACGGTCTGCCCGGAGGTGAGTACCTGCGCTCCCTCACCGTACATCAAACGGAGAGCAAACTCAGGAACTGGAAAAATAGTGGGCCTTGACAGGGCTCTGCCGAGCGCCTTGGTCAAGCCGAGATTGGTGGTAGGATGGGGGGCGGTCAGATTATAGACCCCCTCATACGTTGAGTCATTAATTGCAGCCTCAAAAGCCCGGGTCAGATCTTTTATATGCACCCAGGAAAAAGGCTGACTGCCATTACCTATGGTTCCTCCAAGCCCTAGCTTGAAAGGGAGAAGCATTTTCGCCAAGGCACCTCCGCCCTGTCCCAGAACTACCCCGAGACGAAAAACAACTGTACGGCAACCAAACTCCTTTGCCCGCAATGCCTTCTGCTCCCAGTCTCGGGTCAGGTGGCCCAGGAAATCATCAGCAAGAATGTTGTCCACTTCGGTGTGGGTACCTGTTGCAGAATAGCAACCAATGGCAGAAGTTGAGAGAAACAGACGAGGGGGATTATTCAATAATTTGCAGGCGGTTACCAGCTTTCTGGTCAGGGGTATCCTGCTCTCGTAGATGACTTTTTTATACTCTTCGGTCCAACGACTGATCACCGGTGCCCCGGCAAGGTTCACAATAACGTCCACTCCCTGCAGACGTTTGGCAAGTTCCTCTGTTGGCAGGGCAAATTCCCTACGGCCCAAGGCGATTATTTCCCAGCCGTTATTTTTGAATTTGCGACACATGTCGGAACCGACAAAACCAGAGGCTCCACTCATTGCTATTAATTTTAATTTTTCCATGTGAAATAGTATCCCATTTAAAACCCAAATGTTAACAGTTTTTTCAAATGAATGGGGTCAGGTCTTGCAATCAAGCATCGACACCTTGTACTTTTGTCTTACAGCCCGGCTTACTGTTGTAGAATGAACGCTGAAACAGATCGCGATTTCCTGCTATGGTGTACTTGTGACCGGTTAGCATGTCCAGACCCCAACTGGCTTGGATTGTAGCTTTGTATCGTGTCGGGGAGGAAAATTGAAAGTGAACTCCATGATACCTGACTTAATATTGCTTTCTGGGGGCCTTGACCTTTTTTTTCTTGTCACCAGTGCCTGAATTCTTTTCAGAAAAGAGCCAGACTGGAAATGTGCGTCCTTTAATCTTGCCGTTCTTCAGATAAGAATACGCTTTTTTAACCATACTGCGCTCAATTGCAACATAGCTTTGTCGATCATAGATATCTATTTTACCCACATATTTACCTTCAATACCAGCTTCACCCGTGAGTGCTCCCAGAATATCGCCAGGCCGCATTTTGTCCTTTTTCCCGCCCTCTAAAACAATGGTGACATTTGGTGGGGTCAGGGTGACATCTTCAACCTTATTCAGCTTGTTAATATCATCAGATCTGCGCGTTGTATTGCGATAGTTTCCCATTGCAAATGCTTGATGGTCGGTAAAGAGGGTAATAGCC
Source organism: Pseudomonadota bacterium (assembly GCA_018821985.1). GTDB lineage: Bacteria > Desulfobacterota > Desulfobulbia > Desulfobulbales > Desulfocapsaceae > UBA2270. The sequence continues at coordinate 4,603 of JAHJKP010000035.1, read as the reverse complement.
AAGCCCTCTTTGCCGGCACGTCCTGTCCTGCCGATACGGTGGGTATACGTCTCTTCATCCTGGGGTATATCGTAATTAACCACCATCTCAAGTTCTTTAATATCAAGCCCTCTGGCCGCCACATCTGTTGCCACCAGTACGGAACAACTTTTGTTGGCAAAGCGGACAAGAACATCGGTTCGTTGATACTGCTCCAGGTCGCCGTGAATAGCCAGGGCATCAATGCCGGCAGCAGATAAGGCATCAGCAACATCTTGTGTCTCTGCTTTTGTATTGCAGAAAACCAGGATATTTTGGGGTTTGTGATGGGCAATAGCCTTGATAAGCATTGAAGTCTTCTTGTCGTGGGCCACTTCGTAGAAGTATTCCGTAATCTTATTCGCCTGTTCCCCGGAAATGGTTTGAATGTTAAGGGCGTCTTTTTGAACGGCAGAACTTAATTTCATGATCTTTTCAGGATAGGTGGCTGAAAAGAGCAAGGTCTGACGATTTTCAGGCGCATGGGCAATAATTCTATTGATGTCGTCAATAAATCCCATATCGAGCATACGGTCAGCTTCGTCAAGGACCAGTGTCTCCAGATCTTTCAAAGAAAGATGTTCTTTATCCAGATGCTGCAACACCCGCCCGGGAGTTCCGACAATGATATGAGCCCCATGCAGTATCGATTCATATTGAGGGGCAAAGGCAGCCCCACCGCAAAGAGTCAGTATCTTAACATTATGGGTAGCCTGGGCTAGACGACGTAATTCTTTGGCTACCTGATCCGCCAGTTCTCGGGTCGGGCAGAGAATAAGAGATTGGACTCTGAATTTTTTAACATGAAGTTTGTGCAGTACCCCAAGTCCAAATGCGGCTGTCTTCCCGCTACCTGTCTTGGCCTGGACAATAACATCACAATTTTTTAAAATATGGGGAAGACTTTCGGCCTGAACAGGGGTCATTGCTTTAAACCCGATTTCATCGAGGTTATGGAGCATCGCCTTGGAAAGAGGAAGGCTGGAGAAGTTGGAATCAGTCATAGTTTGTCTTTTTTTATGAGGGTAATTGCATTGTCATTGATCAGGGATATCCCACTTCATTAAACAGTCTGGGGTCGGCCCCCTTCCATGCGATTGTTGCCGCTTCATTGTGTTCTTCATAGACTTCAACTCTTCAGGAGTTCACCTGACTCATAATCAAGCAGGAGTGCGGATCGTAACTCACCGTTTTCTCCCTGGACGTTGCAGTTTATATACGTTGTGGAGCCGTATTTGATCATTCCGTGATTGCTGTGGATATGGCCGAAGATATGATACCTGGGTTTGATTGCGGCCACGGCGGCGGTGAGGTCCGAACAGCCATGGGCGACGGGACCGTCCTGATCGAGAATGCCGGCCGGAGGGGTGTGCGTTACCAAGATATCGACATCAGGCGGGATCAGATCCCATTTTTCTTTCAGCGCTTTTCCCCGCGGTAGGGCAAAGGCATCACAGGCCCGGTCGTTAAATAAGGGCTGCCAGGGTGCTCCGTATATTTTAATCCCGGAGATGACCACAAATTCATCGAGAAGATAGATCGCTGCCGAGAGTTGCAGTCTGGCTTTTACCGGATCATGGGCAAGCCTGTGATCGTGGTTGCCGCCCACCACGATTTTATGCCTATGAGGCAGAGATCCCAGGAAACGATTAAAGTCCGCAAGATCCCTGGCGGTTCTGCAATGGGTCATGTCACCGGCAAAAATTAAAATATCTGCGTCCGGAATGTTGATTTGCTCATGTAAGGCATGGGTATCGCTGAATAATGCTATTTTCATTGTCTTCTAATCTGTGAACTGGGTCCGGCTGCATGCACCTGCACTGGCTGGCTCTTTAATTCTTGGAATTGAGTTGTCCGCATGCGGCTGATACATCATCGCCTTTGGCACTTCGTATTAAGGTCGGAATTTTAAAGGTATCTAAAACCTCTTTAAACCTCTCAACTTTATCCAGATCCGGACGCTGATACTGTGATCCCGGGAAGGAGTTAAAAGGAATCAGGTTAATATAAGCACTTTTACCGGCCAGTACCGTTCCTAATTTTTGAGCATCATCCGCAGAATCATTAAAATCCTTTATCAGGATATATTCATAGGTGATAAATTGTTTTTTATGTAAAGGTATCTGGTCAATATGGGCCAGGACTGCATCCAGTGGATATTTCATATTGATGGGCATCAGTTGATTTCTCTTTTCTGCAAAGGGTGAATGAAGAGAGAGCGCCAGGTTCACGCCGGGAATTTCCCGGCTCCATCTTTTGAGTCCGGGAATATAGCCAGCCGTTGATATGGTGATTTTTTGCACACCAATGGAAGTTCCGTGTTGTGATAAAAATATCTCGCACGCTTTTTTGACGGCATCAAAATTATGTAAGGGTTCACCCTGTCCCATAAAAACAATATTTAAAATTCGCTCTTCTCCCGGCCTGTTTTTCGCAAGCCAGCGCCAGGCCTGGAGAAACTGGCCGACAATTTCACTGGTAGCCAGATTTCTGGTAAATCCCTGGGTTCCGGTGGAACAAAAAGAGCAATTCATGGCACAGCCGACCTGTGAGGACAGGCAGATCGAATATTTATTATGGAAGGGAAGAAGGACGGTTTCAATCGTGTGATTGTCTTGAAGCTTGAAGAGGAATTTTACGGTCCGATCTTCTGACTCATGAACCGTCTCGATTTCGGGGAGAGAAAAGTCGAAATTATTCTGAAAAAAGGCCAATGAGCCTTTGGCAATTTTCTCATGGCATTGAGCCTCTTCTTTTTTCTTGTAATGCCAGTTAAAAAGAATCGCCGCTGCTGAGCAGTTTAACTCATTCTGATTGAGAACCGTTTCCAGATCAGAATGATTGAGATCGTAAAAGGATTGTTTCAAGAAATGTCTCTTTGGAATATCAATAAGTTACCAATACCCAATAGTTTGAAATATTGGCTATTGATAGCGTAATTATAGGGAACCTCTATTATTACATTTTATTTTAGGTAATAAGATGTGAAATATTTGGGGTCAGAGTAAAATTATATTTAATTTTACTCTGATCGCTTTTAATCCTACACCTTATCAGGAGCATTTGATGTTACCTTTTAACATCTTAGGATTATTTCCATTTTGTGTAATGAGCCTCACCATTTGGAAAGGTGACTATCGTTGCCCATCTAATTTTTGAAGGGCATGTTTCACAAGCCACTCTTTCTTGAAGTAATTCATATACTCCTTCTGTGTTTACGCTAAAATAAGTGAGCATTGTTGATGAATGCGCAGTCTTATCTACCTCGGTCGAGCATCGCACTTGAGAACCAAGTTTGAAATTTTCAAAATGTTTCGAACTGCCAGGCTGCAGTCTAATGAAAGGTGTATAATCATTATCGGTGTGTGTGCCGCACGTGAGTAATTTTTCAGAATTATTCACGAAAGAAACGCTGGAGTTTCTCCCCGTTGCCATAGCATCTCCAGATAAAAGCAACAATATTAAAAACATAGAAGATCTGAAATAATTCATGTTTAAATCCTTTAAATTCAAAATTTTCTCAAAACTGAAACGCAATCCACTTAGGCGCCAACGCCCAATGAATGGGCGGCCTATCAGGCGGTCCCGTTGAATTACTTCTTTAGTACGAAACACAAGAAACAATTCGACATAAAGATATATGATTAGTTACCTCAACACTAACACCCATTTGCCACATGAAGATACTAAATATACACGAGCATAATGACTTACCAGAGTTCGAAGTCTTTTTGAATACGATTTCCGACAAACTCGCTGCGGCCATATGTAAAAAAATGCAGGCGTATGCTGAACTGAATGACATTTACAGCTGCAACAGCCTGAAAATTCTGAACCCCAGGATATGGGGGTACAAGGGAACCATTTATAAGCTTCGCGTAGATTGCGGTAAAGAGTCGGCCCGGGTACTGTTTGTCAAAACAGCAGACAACGACATTGTGCTCTTGCATGGATTTATTAAGAAAACTCGAAAGACACCGAAGAAAGACGCAAAAATTGCAATGGGAAATCTCGAGCGGCTAAAAAACACCGTAGCAGTAACTCCCTTGCCATTGACAAAGTACTCGTTCTAAACGCCCGGATTCTGAAACACCGAAACATTCGGGGTCAGAGTAAAATTAGATTTAATTTTACTCCTGACCCCTTTTACTCCTCGTGGCTATTCCCGTAGGGCCGCAGATGTTCTAGCCGTCTGGTTAATTATTTTGTTGGGTTATTCTCTGGTTATAATAGTTAATTCATCTTTGAATGGAAGTATTGGCTCATAAAGTTGAGTATATGCACGACCAATTGCGCCTGTGAACAATGTAAGAGAGGGTGGGCTCGAACCACAATTTAAAATGTGTTCTTCTGCTATGCCGGGGTAAGGGTCAATATATACAATATCTTTTATCCCAAGGTGGTAGGCCTTTTTTGCACAAAGCTCACATGGACTAGCTGTTGTAAAGAGGGTGTAAAATAGTTTGTGTAAATGGCCAATCAGGGGTACGTCAAGCCCCACCCTCTAAAAGGAGCTCATATGGCCATTGAAAAAGAACTACTGGATCGTCTGTTTGCTGACTACAACTACCAGAAACCCGAAGAT
>JAHJKP010000034.1 GCA_018821985.1 Pseudomonadota bacterium | reverse complement strand
TTGCCGGACCTTTTCCTTAACGCTCACCACCATGGCTCTTTACCACAGCAGCTTAAGGTGGTTTGGAGTCTGCTCCTGCAAGCCGACCCCGAGGGACCTACCCTCATCTTTCGTGCAGCCTCGTGGCGCACTATTTCCAAATTATACGTAACAAAATAATGACCGAGTGCATCAGTATACGTCAGGCCATTAACACTCTGTTCTTTCTATAAAAGGAAAAGCCTCCACCATCAAAAAACTTATACTGCGTTTCTGCAGGCTTGACCGTTCTCATCTTAGCATCAATAACTGGCGCAATCCTTTTATGTATAAAGCATTCCTCATTTTTAGAGGCTTTCATTTTTCTTTAGGGCCTTTCTACTCTGCAAAAATCCCCCAAAACATTTGGATTTCACTGGACAATAAAAAAGCCCGCAAACCTTGGTAGGCTGCGGGCTTAATGTACTTTACTGGATGTTACTGGTTGTTCAAATGGTGGAGGCGGCGGGAGTCGAACCCGCGTCCGAAAATACTCCCCTCCCGTATCTACATGCTTAGTTCCGGGCTTTAATTTTCGCGCCAGGAGCTCCGCCGGAGCTTAGATATCCTATTGCTAACCTGCTTGGTTCTCATCTTCTGGCAAACAGGTACTGCCAGAGGACCAGCCCACAGAGTCGGCGCTCCGATCCGGTCTTGCGGGCAGAGACCGGGGGAACGGCAGAGCAGACTAAGCTGCTACTGCGTAGTTATAATCGTCGGCGATTATAATTAAAGTTCTATCAGTTTTACGAGCAGACAGAAGCTCGGCATGCAACGTAGAGCTTACATATCCCCGTCGAATCCGTTTCGCCCCCATAATGGTTAAAGTTTATTGTTTTAGAAATGGAATTAAATTTCGTTACGACGCATGACCCGTTGGATCTCACGATCACTCTGCTGTTCCTTGAGGGTAGCCCGTTTATCATACTGCCTTTTGCCACGGGCCAGACCAAGTTCCACCTTAGCCTTCCCTTTTTCATTAAAATATATCTTCAAGGGGATCAAGGCAAGTCCTTTCTCCCGCAACTTACCAATCAGTTTGTTGATCTCCCGCTTATGCAGCAGAAGCTTACGTGACCGCATGGGTTCATTGGGATTATGGGTGGCAAAGGTGTAGAAGGAGATATGGACATTCAACAGCATCAGCTCACCCCGATCATTAATCTGGGCATAGCCATCACGCAGATTGGCTTTACCGGCCCGCAGTGACTTCACCTCGGGGCCAGTCAGAACCATACCGGCCTCCATGGTTGACTCGATAGAGTAATCATGGAAGGCCTTTTTGTTTCGACAGACTATCTTCTCGGCCATGGCCTTTTCCTCTACTCCTAAGATGTCACCCGCATGGCTTCCTGATAAGTGGTGATTCCTGCCTTCACCTTCTGCCATGCATCTTCACGTAAAGTAGTCATTCCTTCACGAATTGCAAGCTTTCGCATTGCATTTACATCTTCTCCGGCCCGCAGCATCCTGCTTATCTGCTCTGAAAAGACAAAGACCTCAAAGACCCCGCATCGCCCCTTATAGCCGGTTCCGCGACACTGCCGGCACCCCTTGCCCCTCTTCAGCTCAATCATACCACTGCCAGAGACCGGAAAGCCCAGCTTCAGCAACTCCTCCTTCTCCACCTGAAAGGTCTCCACACATCCAGGACAGATCGTCCGCACCAACCGCTGGGCCACGCAGCCAAGCAGGGTAGAGCTGATCAGAAAAGGCTCAAGCCCCATGTCCATGAGGCGGACAATGGAGGAAACCGCGTCATTGGTATGGAGAGTGGACAGGACAAGATGGCCGGTCATCGCCGCCTGCACGGCATGGGCAGCGGTTTCCAGATCACGGATCTCGCCGATCATGATGATATCCGGATCCTGACGGAGGATATTGCGAAGGATAGTGGAGAAGGTCACATCAATCAGAGGCTGCACCGAGATCTGATTAAACTCCTCATGCACCATCTCCACCGGATCTTCCACGGTGACAATATTCTTTTCCGGGGTGGCAATTTTTTTCAGGGTCGAATAGAGGGTGGTTGATTTACCGCTGCCCGTAGGCCCGGTCACCAGCACAATACCATGCGGGGCATTAATGAAGGAATCAAAGACCTGACGATCACGATGGGAAAAGGCCAGATGATCCAGATCCTGAAAGATTACGTCCGAATCCAGAATACGCATGACCGTCTTTTCCCCAAAGGAAACCGGCACAGTGGAGACCCGGATCTCAACCTCTTTCTTCCCGCCGACACCTATCTTGATCCGCCCATCCTGAGGCCTACGCTTTTCCGAAATATCCATCCGGGCCAGAGACTTGATCCGGGCGGTGATCGCCGCATGCACGGCCTTGGGCAGCTTGTAAATCGGATGCAGCATGCCGTCAATACGAAATCTGACCATGCAGGCCTCACGCTTCGGCTCGATATGGATATCACTTGCCTGCTGATCCAGAGCGTAATGAAAGAGATGGTTGACCGCAGATTTAATGTGCTGATCTGACGAGGAGATCTCTCTGGCAGAAGAGATCTTGACGAACTGCTCAAGGTTGCCGATATCCACAGAGCTGCCAAGTCCTGGACCTGAAAACTGACTCTCCGCCGCCCTGATGGATTTCTGGAAACCAAAAAATTCGGCCTGAATCTTTTTGATATCAGACTTGGTGGCAATATAGGGTTTGACCGTGACCTGATTGGCCTGCTCGATATCGGCAAGCACTGTTTTTTTGTCGGGATGATAGACCGCGATCTCCAGAATTCCGTTCTGCATATTAAACGGAAGCAGAAGATGGGTAACAGCAAAATTTCTGGGAATACTTTTAGTGACAATATCCATGTCGAGGGCCAGCGGATCAAGCTTTTTGAAGGGCAGCTTAAACTCATAAGCCACCGCCTGCATAATGACCTCTTCATCCAGCACAACCCCCTTCCTGCCATGTATCTCTAACTGAAACGAGGCGATAATATCAACAAGATCGGGGTAGCTCTTGTCTGCATCCATTCCATTGTCGTCAGCACGTTTTAACAACTTTTGCCGCTGTTTTCCCTTCTCCAGGGTGATCTTCTGCCGTTGCTGACCAGTAAGCAAGAGCTGCCGCTGGAGAAGATCAAGAAGTTCGTCGCTGTTCAAAAAACTCATAAAGTCTTCCTGTTCATACCTTTATTGTTCATACGATTATTCATACACTTGCATCCCTTGTTCCAGGATTTTCAATGAGCCCTCGCAACACCAGCAGATTATCCCGATCTTCCTGCAAATCGTCACCCTTTGGGGTCTCAAGCGTCATGGGATGGTCAGCAAAACGAGGATCATTGAGCAGGCTTCTGAATCCCTCCAGGCCGATTGCCCCCTGGCCGATATGTTCGTGCCGGTCGACCCGGCTGGCCAGTTTCTGCTTCGAATCATTAAGATGAAAAAATTTGATCCAACCGATTCCCACCTGCCTATCAAACTCTTCCAGGGTCTGGATATAAGCCGGCAAGGTCCGGATATCATAGCCGGCAGCAAAGATATGGCAGGTATCGACACACACTCCAAGCCGCTGTGGATAGCGGGAATGCTCAAGGATAGAGGCAATCTCCTCAAAACGGCTGCCCAGGCTTGTCCCCTGTCCGGCCGTGGTCTCCAGCAGAACCACAACCTCATCTCCTGTTTCTTCCAGTGCCAAATCAAGGGCCGTGCCAAAACGGGCAAGCCCTGCCTCCACCCCATCACCCCCATGAGAACCAGGATGGATAACCACAAAGGGAATACCCAGCTGCTCGCAACGATGGATCTCGGCCGCAAAGGCGGTGATGGATTTCTCCATAAGTTCCTGCTTGCCGCTGGCCAGATTAATCAGATACGAAGCGTGCGAGGCAACGGGAAGGGATGCCCTCGTGTCGTGGGCGCCATGTACGGTGCTGGAACGACCGACGGGCAGAGACCCTGTTTTTTGCCAAGCCGCTTGGAACAAGGCAATCTCATCCTCTGTCAACGGTTGCGGATGCCACTGGCGCTGATTTCTGGTGAAGATCTGCAGAGCTTCCCCGCCAACCTGCTGCAGCCGGTTAAAGGCAAGGTGCAAGCCTCCTGCCACTGATTCATGGGCCCCTAAAAATGGCATCTGTCAATTCCTGTTGTGATTCATCTTGCTTTCACCTTACGTCGTCGCGATAGCTCGTACGCAGGAAACGCTCAATCTGCTGTTGATAATACTCCTGAGACGCAGGATCTGCAAGGACTGCCTCCTCTTCAGCGGCCACCGCCTCGTCAACAAGTCCATTGGCCCAGAAGGCCAGGCCCAACGTATCGTAAAAGGCCCCCACCGGTTTCAAACGCACGGCAGAACGGGCCAAGGTCAAGGCCCACTGGGGATCACGCAGCCCCATGTCCTCACTGGTTAACAGCAACCAGGCGAGGTTATTCATCAGATCGGGGCTGACCGGTGTAAAGGTCATGGCCTGCTCATAGGCATCAAGGGCCTTTCGCTCCATTTTTTTATGCTGCATCAGGTCTCCCGCCATCTGCAACCACAACGCCTTGTCCTGTTCCTGCTGCACCTTTTGCCACAGGACAGTCTCAATATACTTTTCCTCATACTGACGGGCAAGCCCTTCCGTCGGCATATATTGCGCCCAGCCGACAGCCACTGTCAGCACCAGCAGATAGCTGATAAGACTAAATAAAACCTTCCTCCCGTGTCGACCTTGCTCCTGCGGCTCCTGTTCGCATTTTTCCAAATACGCCACCCGCTCACCAATACCGAAATGATGCCAGCTGGGCTCATCCCGGCTGTTCCCACTCAACAGAGCGATCTTCTCCAGTGCCGAGATCAGGGCATAACTGCTGCCAATGGCTGCAAAAACATGCAGATCCGCCTGCCGTTCAAAGTTTCTGATAAAATAACCAAAGAGATAGCGGAAATAAAGCAGCATGATCACCAGCAAAGGAATAGCGACACAGACAACCAACAGGGCCTCAGGCGACATCCCGCTCCAGCGCAACAGTGAGTAAAAAAATTCCCGGGACAAGAGAAAGAACGTCAAGGGTTCGGTGTACAGGCCAACCACAAGAGTAAAGCCGGCAATCAGCACCAGATAGAGCAGAAGGTGCTTTTTCCGGACATGACCAATCTCATGGGCCATGACCGCCTCCAGTTCCTTCAGGGTTAAGGCCTCAATAAGCCCCGGAGTGATCAGGACATAACGCAGACCCGGCACAACACCCATGACTCCGGCAGTCAGAGCCCGCCCCTCGAAGAGGGGCCAGAAATATAGCTCAGTGAAAAAATTCTGGCCGGCACAAAAGGCTGTGAGATGATCTCGGAGCGGACCTGCCGGCATTCTGGTGCAGCCCCAGAGACAACGTACCAGAGGTGGAAAAACAAGGAGAACAAAAAAGAGAAATAAAACATAAAGCAGGAAATCCCCCCAGGCGGTAGGCAGGAAAGCTTGTAAAGCGGGCCAGGGAAGAAGGGCCACCAGGTCATAACAAAGGGAAAGCAGTACCCAAGGCAGGACTATGGGCAGGTTCACCTTGATATTTGAGACAATAAAGGTCCTCGCGCTGTAAGTGCGTCCAAAGACCCTCTGATAATTTGACCTGGCCACCTTCCACATGAGTGCAAGGTAAAGTAAAAATAGAAACAACCCCGCAACATTCACCAGAGCGGGCAAGACCTTCGCCCATGGCAGAACAGAGAGATAATATTTAAAATCACAGACATAGGTCGCCAGACCAAAAAAAAGAATGGCAACAATTGAGGCCTTTCTCTCCGCCTTGAAATACGCTGCGGAGCTTCCTGCTTGCCTGTGAATTATACGAGCCAGCCGTTCATAAGTAATCAGACTCAGGACAAAAAAAACAATAGCCCCCCAGCCAGGCAGCCAAGGCGTCTCGGAAGCCGTATTCATGCTGAAGAGAAAGATTGCAGTGAGGAAATAGAGCAGATTATTATACATGACACCCCTGACTCCAGGCACCTGTCATCCAAAAACCTTTTAAATCAATCACCATCATGCTCCCTCTCTTGGCATTTCCCCCCTGAAACAACCCTATTCAGAATCACTATACCTGTGCCAACAGACACTGGCAACCGCAGAACCTTCATCAAAAAGAAAAAGGGGCTGCCGTCAATCCTGACGGCAACCCCTTTTTCTTTTTCGTACCTTTCCTTTCCAGACAAGCCGGAAAAACTGTCCGTAGCCTCTCACATTGATCAATCAGATCGCCGTCTCAACCAAGCAAGGCCTTCTTGACAGCCAACCCAAGTTCATGGAGGGTATATGGTTTTTTTACAAGCTGGCTGGCACCCAGTTGTAATGTCCGGCTGATTTCCAGAGAATCGCTGAATGCGCTGACAACAATTGCCCGCTGCCGCGGTCTGAAACCAAGTATTCTTTCGTAGAGCTCCCTGCCATTTATCCCTGGACCCAGCAGCATGTCAAGCATGACAAGATGGGCCTGATTCTGTTTCAGCTAAGGGAGCGCCTCTTCACCGCTTGCCACCGCTACTACCGAATATCCAAGAATCTTGAGCATCTCGCTGGTCATGGCCCGCAGTACTCCCTCATCTTCGACAATCAGAATCTGCTCGCCATTTCCCCGAATCTCTTCCAGAGTATCACTAACATCTTTTTTCCTGCCCTGGCCATTGATTCACCCAAGAAAAAATTCCACACACAGAAGAATCTTCTGCGTTGCCCTCAATATATGGATCACACCTATAGGGAAAGAAGAGCAGTACTGAGGTTTACGTTGTCACCTTTTTTCAAGCCTAGCTTCTCCCGCAGATGGGCTCGATGATACTCCACAGTACAGAGAGCGATATTAAGTTGATGAGCAACCTCCTTGTTGCTCATCCCCAGCCTGACCAGATTAGCCACCTCACGCTCCCTGGCGGAGAGAGTGGGATATCTGATTGCCAACTGCTTTTTAAAAGAGGAAAAGCCAAATTCGGTGATATCAATCAGGACCCCGAGAATCCCCACCCAATCGTTGCTGGACCCGCTGATAACAGCAGAACGACAGACGATCACCTCTCGCTGCTTGCCAGATCGTTCGGTAACCATCTGCTCCAGGCAGGATACGCCTCTGTTCTCGACAAGACTGAGTTCACTTTCATGATCCTGGGCAACAAACTGTTTATCGCTACTGATATCCTCACAGCTCTTCCCGATAATTGCGTCCCGGCTCAGACCTGTGAATTCCTCAAAAGCCCTGTTGACCTGGATCAAAACCCGCTCCTTATTCTTGACGAAGACCGGGAGGGGCAGGGCCTCAATCAGATCCTGTTCGTCTATATTGTCCAGACCAAAAGTTGAGGCCTGTTTACTCAGAAACGCCACCGTATCGACATTAAAGGAAAGCCGCTTCTTGATCTCGGTCAACCGGGTATAACGACGGCAGAGGGCAACAATCTCAAAGGGATGACAAGGTTTTCGGATCAGGGAAAAGATCCCCTGATCAAAACATTCACCCAGGACCAGATCATCTTCATATCCGGTGATCGCAATGACCGGACAAGGTGAAATGCCCCGTTGTTTCCATTCCTTCAAAAACCCGATCCCGTCAAGGACGGGCATGCACATATCAAGAAAAATAAGATCGGGATGGATGGAGATGGCCTTGGCCAGACCGTCCTGGCCGTTGATCGCAAAAAAAAGATCATACCCCTCATCCTTGAGGGTCTCGGCCATCATCGAACAAATCGTTGAATCATCGTCGACAATGAGTATTTTGGGTTTATGCTTGTGCATTATAATCCAAAGGCAATAGAGACTGGTCTTTGATTAGCTTATCCCCTCTATTAATTGTAACAAATTACAACACTATATATAGACTACAGGACTAAGCCTCTGTCAACACGAGGTTAGTCATAGTTTTTATTCCCAAAGGCAATTAATATTAACAAAAGCTGGAAGAACTTCTACCAACATCCGATGCAAATGGAGAGATTTTGAACTGCAAGCCCGAACAATTTACCTGCCCCCTGCCAAAAAATTTTTTTTGTTGACAAAAGAGGCAACATGCTCTTATATTGGTAAGTTTGTTGTCAGAAAGGGCGCATAGCTCAGCTGGCTAGAGCCACCGGCTCATAACCGGTCGGTCGTAGGTTCAAGTCCTACTGCGCCCACCATATTACTGCAGAATCTGAATCCAACCACCAGGTTCCTTGAATACATTATCTTTTCTCACAAACAAAGAAGGGAATGCAATATTTTCCTTACACGATCTGGCCATCCAGGATATCCGTCCCTGGCTCAGACGAAATGAAATAAAAAGGTACACCCCTGCCGGGATGTACCTTTTTTTATTTCCGCACGCAGGCTCCATAGAGAGGCAGACAGCGTGAGCGTGCAACTCCACCATCTCCTGGACGGCCTCGATCAAATTGCCCCCTTTTCTCTGGCCGAAAACTGGGATAACGTGGGACTACTTGTGGGCAATCCGGATGCACACATCACCTCGATACTTCTTGGACTTGACCCAGGTCTCCGCCTCTTGGACGAAGCCATTGCCCGCGGGGCTAATACCATTATCACTCACCACCCCTGTATCTTCCATCCACTTTCCTCGGTCATTACCAAGACTCCCGCCGGTGCCTTTTTTGAAAAAGCGCTGTCTCACAAGATCAATATCATCGCCTGTCACACCAATCTTGACAATAGTACAGGTGGAGTCAGCGACGCCCTGGCCTGGGCTCTGGGACTTTCAAACCTGAGCCCACTTCGCCCCGGATCAATTGAAGACACCGGCGCGGGCCGCATCGGTGTCTTTTCCCCCCCTCTACCTGCCACCGCATTTATGGACAAACTGTTCCAGACACTGCAGCTTGAAACCATCCAAATAGCCGGCAGACTTCCGGAACAAATTAGAACCGTAGCCCTCTGCGGTGGCAGCGGCTCAGATCTGGCAGAGACAGCTCTGCAGAGAGGTGCAGACCTGTACCTCTCTGCAGAAATCAAACACAGCACTGCCCGCTGGGCAGAGGAATGTGGATTTTGTATCATCGACGGCACGCATTATGGTACGGAACAACCTGTCATCCCTTTCCTGCAGCGTAAGATCCAGGCATTAGCCGCGACAAATAACTGGCCGCTGGAAGTATTCCTGAGCCAGACAGAAAGACACCCTTTTATCTATAAACACAGACATAATTCCATATAATCACACGAACCAGGAGAACCATCTTGAACGAAGTCATCGCCCAACTCATTTCACTGCAACAAATTGACCTGCAACTCGACACCATTGACAATGCGATAAAGCAGGAACAGGACAGCGTCGACCAGAAAGGCGCCATGCTCAGCCAAAGAGAGTCTGATATTGAAGATCTCCGCGAGCAGATCAACGCCCTGGAAAACGAACGCCGCACACTGGATCTGGAGATGAGTGAGGAATTGGCCCATGTAAAATCGCGCCAGTCAAAAATGATGCAGGTTCAGACCGGCCGGGAACAAACCGCCATACTCAAGGAAATCGAAGATGGCAAACGAAACATCAAGGAAAAAGAGGACAAAACTGTCGCCATCATGGAAGAAGTGGAATCACTTACCGCCCAGATCACCAGGCAACAGGAGCTCTTGAAAGAGGAAACAAAAAGCCTGGCGGCAGAAACGTCCAAGGCAAAAGAGACCATTAAGGGAATTAACAAAAACAAGCAGGAACAAGACAGTAAACGGAAACAACACGCCAAGGCAGTGGAAGAAAAACTCCTCAATAAATACAATATCCTGCGGGAACGGCGCAATGGTCTGGCCGTGGTGAACGTCATCCAAGGCGTCTGCCAGGGCTGCTTCATGAGTATTCCACCTCAGCAGTTCAACACACTGCTGAGAGGCGATCGGCACCTTGACTGCCCCATCTGTCAACGCATCATGTACTACCAGGCACCCGAAGATCAGGAATAAATCCGGTCAACAGCTGAGAGGAAAAATATATTCTCCTTTCAACTTTCACGCTCCTGCGTTATCATATGGTTGAAGCGGGTGCATGATCGCTCCGGCCTTATGCCGGGGAGGAAAGTCCGAACTCCGCAGGGCAGGATGGTTCGTAACGCGAACGCCGGGTGACCGGGGGAAAGTGCCACAGAAAATAAACCGCCCAGGAAGGCGCTGGGTAAGGGTGAAACGGCGAGGTAAGAGCTCACCGCCTGGATGGTGACATTCAGGGCACGGCAAACCCCATTCGGAGCAAGACCAAATAGGGAGACGTTTAAGGGCTGCCCGCTCATTGTCTCCGGGTAGGTTGCAAGAGGTGTCGGGCAACCGGCATCCATAGTGAAATGATCATGGCCCCATTTATGGGGAACAGAATTCGGCTTATAACCCGCTTCGTTTTTTTAGGTGGCATTAGAGATTTAAGCAAGTCTTTTTTTTGGCTCAAATCTCTTTACGGCACCTTAGGCCACGACAAAGAAGCAGCAGTCTTTTCCAGCTGTTTCTTTAAGAGGCGTCCGACAGATACCATATAAATGTTTCGTTCCGGCAATCTTAGACCGATTTCTACATTTTATTTTTACAATTATTTGTAAACAACAACGGTTTATCCTTCTCTCATCTCCTTTATGCCATCTGTTGCCGCCATTATCCCTGCCGCCGGAAGCGGAACCAGGATGGGCCTGGGACACCCTAAACAATACCACTGCCTTGCCGGCACCCCAATCCTGATCCATACCATCCGTGCCTTTGTCAGCGTCACCTCCGTCAGCCGCATTATCGTTGTTGTCCCCAAAGACTTTATTGCTGAAACCCGTCAGCTCCTTACAGAATACAAGCTGACCGCTGATACTATCACCGTCACGGCAGGGGGCCGAAGACGGCAGGATTCCGTTCTGGCCGGCATGGAATGTCTGACGGATGCAACCGAGGTCGTCCTGGTCCATGATGGCGCACGGCCGCTGGTAAGGCCGGAGCTTATCCAGCGCTGCCTTGAGGCAGCATGGCAGCATGGCGCAGCCATTGCCGCCATACCGGTCAAAGATACCTTGAAACGGGCTCATCCAGATGGGACCATAGCCTGCACCGTCGACCGGCATGAACTGTGGCAGGCCCAGACCCCGCAGGCCGTCAAATTCTCCCTGCTCAAAGAAGCCTATGCCAGGCTTGACGACAAGGACGTAACCGATGAGGCCGCCCTGCTGGAACAGGCAGGAATGGCGGTCACCCTGATTGAAGGTTCTGAGACCAACATCAAAATCACCCGACCTGACGACCTGATCCTGGCGGAAAAAATCATGCACACACCCTCCAGCCCCTCCATGCGTATCGGCCACGGCTATGACGCCCACCGTCTTGTTACCGACCGAGACCTTGTTCTGGCCGGCATTACCGTCCCTCACAAGCTAGGACTTGCCGGCCATTCCGATGCCGATGTCGTCACTCATGCCCTGTGCGATGCCGTATTAGGGGCCCTTGGCGCTGGCGATATCGGCCGCCATTTCCCGGACTCGGATCAGCAATTCAAGGATATCTTCTCCATCACCCTGCTGGAACAGGTCATGGAACTGGCCTTCCAAAAAGGGTTTACCGTCTCCAATGCCGACATTACCGTCATCTGCCAGGCCCCGAAACTGGCCCCCCATATTGAGGGCATGCGCACAACTCTGGCTCAGGCCTGCCAGGTCAGCAGCGAACAGATCAACCTGAAGGCCACCACCACCGAGAAAATGGGCTTTACCGGCCGGGAAGAAGGAATCAGCTGCCATGCTGTGGTTCTGCTGACCACCAGACAAGAGAGATAGAAAGAAAGAATGATGAAGATCCCCATCAATCAGGAACGCCTGGCCCACACATTTGTGCAACTCTGCGAAATCGACAGTCCCTCCAGGAAAGAAAAAGGGGTCTCCGACTACCTGAGAAGGACCTTTCACGAGCAGGGAGCCGTAAGCATCGTGGAGGACAATTCTGCGCAACAGACCGGATCTGACTGCGGCAATCTTATCGTATCCTTTCCCGGCAACAGCCCGAAACAGGAAACGATTTTTTTCGCCTGCCACATGGACACCGTGGAGCCAGGCAGCGGTGTACAGGTAGTGCAAACGGGGGATATCTTCACCAGCCGGGGCGATACCGTACTCGGCAGTGACGACAAGTCAGGGATTGCCGCCCTCATTGAGCTGATTTGGATACTGCAGGAAAACAGAATAGCTCATGGCCCGCTAGAGCTCCTCTTCACCACCTGCGAAGAGATAGGGTTGCTCGGGGCCAAGGCCCTGGACTGTACCAGGCTGACTGCCGCATACGGATACGCCCTTGACTCAACCGGTATCGACCGGATCATCACCGGGGCGCCTGCCGCCAACAAGCTGAAAATTGAGGTTCACGGTCTTGCCGCTCATGCCGGACTCCATCCGGAACAGGGGATCAGCGCCCTGTGCCTGACCGCCAATGCCATTACCAACCTCCGTTTGGGACGCCTTGACGAGGAGTCAACGGCCAACTTTGGAATTATTCACGGCGGTGTGGCCACCAACATCATCCCGGATCATATCACCATTGAAGGTGAGGTCAGAAGCCATTCCCTGCAAAAATTGGCCGCTCACACCGCAGAGATCCAGCGGACTTTCCAGCAGGTAATGGAAGGCTGCCCCTTCCCGCCATCCCTGGCTCCCACGGCATTAGAACATCCCTGTCCGTCGCCCTTTCCACCAGAACAGCAAAACGAAAACGAAACGCCAGCCCTGGATTTTTCACCATCGGTTTCGATCAACGTCCAACTCGAATACCCGGCCATGCGCCTTGAAATGAGCGACCCAGTGCTGGCGCGAGTCAAAAAGGCCGGTATCAATCTGGGCCGTACGCTGGAATTTCAGGTTGCCGGGGGCGGCAGTGATGCCAATATCTTCAACAGCTTCGGCCTTCCCACAGCGATCATCGCTACCGGTATGGACAAGGTTCATACCACCGACGAATGCCTTGACCTGAAAGACTTGATCCGCCTGACCGAGCTGCTTGTCGCCATTACTGTCGCCTGAGCTGTAAGTTCCAGTCTTTCTTTTCGAGAAAGGACGGGAAAAAATTTGCCTTTCCTCCCTGCTTGATGCTACCATAAATTATGGAAGATCATGGTGTCTCAGACTCTCTCCCTCGCCAATAAAGTAAGAGGGCAGCCTGATGCCACCATAACCAAGGAGGATCATGATGATGGCGCTCCCCGCCGAAACCCTAAATGAGACTGCAGTCCGTGGACTCATCGCCCACCATGGAGGAGCGGCTCGGGTTCCTCGCCGCTTCAAGGTCATCACCGACACCAGCGATTTCTTCCGGGTAGAATACAACGATGTAGTTATTCTCGGAGGTGTTCCTTACTGGGTGAAGCGCTATGAAAAAGAGGGCCGCTTCGGTCTCGATGACGAACCAAAATACTGGGTCCGCAGGGCCGTCGAACTAACCACCGGCGCCACCAGAATCATAAAGCTGGTCTTCCACGAGCAGTTTGATACCATAATCGGCGATGTGAAGATCACCTGCTTCCGCAGTCCGAAAAAGGAGGCGCGGCTCCTCGATCTGGTCGCAGGCCACAGGAATTTCATGCACGGCCGCTGGGTGCTGGACGCAGCAGACAACAACGTCCGGATCCTGGAATTCATCCGTGGCCCGCGTTTTGACGATGTTATCGTAGGCTACGGCACCGACCATCAGGACTACTTCCACCACTACTTTCTCCAGGTTCTGGATCAATACATCGAACTGGTTCAGGCCATCAAGTTCCTGCACGATCACGGCGAAAAGCACGGCGACATCCGGCGCGACCACATCCTCTGGGACGAAGAGACCCAGGCCAACCGCTGGATCGATTTCGACTACAACTACATGCAGGGCGAATCTCTGTTCACCTTCGACCTGCAGGGGCTGGGCAACATCCTCATCTTTCTCGCCGGTCGCGGTGACGTGCTGGTTCCCGACCTTTACCACAAGCAGCGGGAAATCTTTGATACCCTCTGGGGCGAGGATCTGAGCATCGCCTACAAAAACCGGGTGGCCAACCTGCAGAAGATATATCCCTACGTCCCGGACTCCTTGAACCGGGTTCTGCTGCACTTTTCCTTCGGCGCAAACATCTTTTATGAAACCACCGACCAGCTGCTGGATGACCTGGCCACGGCCAGGGTAGATATGGTTTCACTGACAGGGAGGCAATCATGAACGAACAGAATTTCGGCGACCTTGCCCGCAGAGACACAGAACGCCATCTACTGGTGGCAGTAGACGAATCAGACAATTCCAGACGGGCAGTCATGTATGTGGCAGATTTCTTCAGCGGCTATGCTGACGTCTTCGTCACTCTGCTTTCCATTATCCGTGAGCCTTCCGAGGATTTTTTCCCCACCGAGGCCGAACGGCAGACCTGGCTGAGAAATAAAGAGGCCGAGATACAAAAGCGCCTGGCCGATTACAAGGAGATCCTCCTTGGCGCAGGTCTTCAGGAGAGCCAGATCGAGACCCGCCTCTCCATCCGGCCCTGTGCCTCCATCGGGGACGCCATCCTGGAAGAACAGGAAAAACTGCGCTGCTGCATCGTGGTGGTAGGACGCCGGGGCATCTCCCATAGTGAAGAATTTGTCCTTGGTTCCACCTCCAGCAAAATCCTGCACCATGCCAAACACTGCGCCGTGATGGTGGTGGAATAAAAAAAAACGGGAGTTAGTTCTACCTTTCTCCCTAGCAAAGACTACTTGCTGGCAAGGGCCCAAACGCCTTGCCACTCTTTTTCAGGATTCCTTGCCACCTTCTCCCGACATTTGTCAAGATAGTGGACAGACGGTGGGTCTTGGTCGACAATGGCGGTAAAAAAGGCAATGGCATCCTGAAATCGTCCTTGGTAAAAGGCCTCCCGGCCTTGATCAAAGGTTCGATACCTGGCCTCTTCCTGCTGAAACCGTTCAGCCAGAAATGGCTCATAGACCCGAATCGGCTCTTTCCGACCAACCACAATCAGTCTGGCCAGTTCCCGACAGGGAAAGGCATCATTGATCTGCTCTCGGCTTGACTGGGAAATCATCAGATAGGTACCAAACTGCTTATTCGCCCCCTCCAGACGGGCCGCCAGGTTCACTGCATCTCCCAGCATGGTATAGTCGAAACGGGTGGAGGAACCCAGATTACCGACCACGGCCGGGCCCGAATTGATCCCGATCCGCATGTACAGCTCATGGCCGTACTGCTCTCTAAAAAGTGGCCGCAACTCAGCCAGCTTTTCCTGACAACGGAGGGCGGCCCGCACCGCCCGCACCGCATGGTCGGCCACATCTATCGGCGCGTTCCAAAAAGCAATAATCGCATCTCCCTCGTATTTATCTACGGTCCCGTCTTCTTCCAGAATGATATCGGTCATGGCTGACAGATAGGTGTTAAGCAGACCGGTCAGCATCTCCGGTTCCAAGCCCTCGGAGATAGTGGTAAAGCCCTGGAGATCAGAGAAGAAGATGGAGAGCTCCCTGCGCTCACCACCCAGCTGCAGTTTTTCAGGATGCTCGATCAGCTGTTCTATGACGTGGGGACTGAGGTAGTGGCAAAAGGAGTGTTTGATAAAGCGACGTCGTTTGCCCTCGCGCAGATAGTCGAGAAAAATGGCAAGACCAATAGTGACAAAAAGGCCACTTTCCATGAGCAGGAAATCCAGACGCCAGCCTTGTCGATGGTAAAGAGCAGCCAAAGCTGGCGGCAGCAGAAAGAAGAAGAGGGAAAGTCCGCTCAGAGCTGCCGGCCCGGTATAAAAAGCGCTAAGAATACCGCCAAAAAAAATAACCAGAGAAAGAACAATAATCTCCCATGCCATATCAACCCTGGTAATAAAGTCGTTACTCAGCAGGTTGTCCAAAAGGGTGGCGTTGATCTCCACCCCAGAGAAAATACCGCCCACCGGCGTTGGCCGCAGATCAAAAAGACCAGGGGCAGAAAAACCAAAGAGAACATATTTATCCCGCAGCCTCTCCCCGCCCTGGAGTACTCCTTCGTTTCTCCCCTCGCGCAGGGCCAACTCCTCGGCCAGGAGAGAGGCGGCGCTGATAGAGAAAAAGGTTCCGGCCGGTCCTCGGAAACG
The DNA here is from genome assembly GCA_018821985.1 of Pseudomonadota bacterium. GTDB lineage: Bacteria > Desulfobacterota > Desulfobulbia > Desulfobulbales > Desulfocapsaceae > UBA2270. Next base: position 78,488 of record JAHJKP010000034.1, on the reverse strand, counting down.
AAGAAGGGTCCTGCCCTGGGAATCAACCGGGATCATCTTGCCATCCACGGTAATGGATCCTGCCTCCCATACCATCCTGCTTTCAGGGTGGGCAGCCAAGTAGACACCGACTCCCAGGCCCGGCAATGGTTGGTGATCAAAAAAGGCCAGGGGGTGGAGGGAGCGATAAATGCCATCCCTGTCCGGGTCCTGATGGACATTACAGAGGATAGAGGCAGGTCCGGCAACCTCCTTGATGGGCATGGTTGCGGAGCCATAGACGGGAAAAGGCAGGGGGACTCTGCCTTTTCCCGCAGAGAAAAGGGGAGATGGCAGAGGTACATCAACTGGCCATTGCCGGTGAAGGCCTTCAGCTCTGCCCGGAAAAACCGATCCAGCCGCGAAGCGTCCCAAGGACTCGATGGCCTTGCCAAGGGCCTGATCATCATCGACGCCAAAACTTGAAGGTTCGGTAAGAAGGACGTCAAAGCCCACAGCCATGGCCTGATGCCGGCGGAAGTTATCGAGAATGGCACCATACAACTCCCGGGGCCAGGGCCAGCTCACTCCCAGCTGCGTCTGAACCCAATCCAGGCTTTTCTGATCAACAAGTACCAGGACGATCTCATTGCTATGAGCACCGGTTTCAGCGAACCACCTGCTTTCCAGATCCCAGACCCGGTCATCCCAACCGGCAAGAAAACCATTCAACCAGAGAAACAGGGCGACTAGGATTCCGGCACCGGATGTCACGGCGACTTGGAGAATCCTGTCACGCCCTCTTTTGTTCATACCCCCTGCAGAGCCGTTTGGAATCGACGTTGCTGAGCCACTTGGTGAACCTGAGCCCCGGCCCCTGAAACCAGTTTCTCCAGACTCTCAATCCGGCTCTCCGGTGAGGGGTGGGTCTTGGCAAAATCAAGACCACCTGGTTTGAGTTGTTTGTTCATGATCTGAAGCATATCAATGAGACCTGCGGGGTCATAACCAACCCGTTTAAGCAGGCTTACTGCCGCGGCATCCGCCTCATTTTCAAAGGAGCGGGAATAACCATTGTTGATCATGGTACTGGTGATATCGTTGATCGAGTCCTCAAAGGTCGAGGTAAGGTTGGCGATATCAGATTGGGCGAAATTCTTGGTCCCCTCAATGGCCAGGATGGAGGTGGCCTTGGTGATTCGATCCTTCTCGATGGACTGAAGCCCATGCTTGAGCTGGACATGACCGATCTCATGGGCCAGGACAGCGGCCAGAGCGTCTTCGTGGGCGCAACAATGAAGCATGCCCCTGGTGACAAAAACCAGACCGCTGGGGGTTGCAAAGGCGTTAATCTCCGTCGAGTCGAGGATCTGAAAATGATAGCCGTCAAAGAGTTCCGGCAGGTCTGAGAAACGGGCCAGGGTCTGGCCCAGAAGGTTGAGATAACTGTTCCCGGCCTTCTGTTCATAGGGCTTATATTTACTGAGGACAATGGCCCCGATAGTCCGACCGATATAGTACTCCTGCTCCGGGGTAATATCTTCCAGAGCCTTGGACACCGCATTGAAACTCTTGGTCGCGGAATCAGCAATCTTGGTGGCCTGCTGGAGGGTGGAACCAAGATCGCTGAAATCAAATCCCTGGAGGAGCAGAGACGAGGCGCTCAGGCTGAGACCAGTCATGCCGATCCTGGCACCGGTGGCAAGAAAATTCCGTCTGCTCAATCTTTGTTCCTTCATGCTGCACCTCCTGCAGGTTTCAGCTCACCCGCCTTGAGGAATTTCTCTATCTCCTCCTGAGAGTCACGATAGGTCTCTATCTTGTCCACCCAGGTAAAGTTAATCTGGCTGTTCTGTCGGCGGAACTGCTCCTCCACCTGTTTATTAAATCCCTTACCGGCCAAGGCCAGCTCATCACTGCTTGCCGACTGATTGACCTGCTGGGCGCTGGGATGCAGGGTGATTTCCTTATCGGTCAGGGCCGAGACATGAATCCACCCTTGTTTTGATCCGCCGAAGGAAACCTCCAACCAGGAATCCTTCGTCTGCACAGATGATAATCGGTCTCCGTAATGAACCGTCGCGATCACAGCGCCTAAAAAAGATGGTTTAGTTCGGATTTGGCAATCCCGGACCTGAACACTCAACTGCTCTCCCATGACACACCTCCTGAGAAATAACGAGATACAATAATATTTTTAAGACCTCAAGGCCTGATATTCCCTGCCCTTCCACCAGCAGGAATCACGCTGCTTATCGGCAAGGAACTCCTCCGCATATCTGTGAACGATCCCGCTTTCCACCAAAAAATCGAAAAGAGATGCGTCAAGATGACCATCCTTGACCATGAACTCCATGATGCGCATGGCCTCAGAAATATTCTTGCCGATCTTGTAGGGTCGGTCTGCCGCAGTCAGAGCTTCAAAGATATCGGCCACCGTAAGGATCCGGGCAGGCAGGGGAATATCTTCACCCCTCTTGCCCCTCGGGTAGCCGCTGCCATCGAGCTTTTCGTGGTGCATACCTGCATACTCAGGGACCTTGGCCCATTTCTTGAGGAAGGGGAGATTCTCAAGCATCCTGATACTTACCGTCACATGATGATTGATGATCTGCCGTTCTGCCTCAGTCAAGGTTCCTTTACGGATGGAACAACACTCCAGCTCTTCTTCATTCAGCAAAGGGGCAGCTTCACCCTCCAGCTCAAAAGAGCGGACGGCGAACCGTCTAATCTCAGCCAGATCCTCATCCCGCATGAACTCCCCGCCGAGATTGGCCCGACTGATAAATTGGAAAATATCGTCCAGATCTTGGTCATTCGCTATCTTCTCGGCCTCATGGACCTTACCCGCAGCCATTCCCTGTCCCGCCCGCAGATAAGCAATTTCCCGCTCCTTGCGCAGCAGTTCAATCCGCAGCCGGACCAGTTCAATCCGATCAACAATTGTCTCCAGCTTGGTCGCCTTGTCCACCACATGCTCAGGGGTGGTGATCTTACCGATATCATGCATCCAGGCCGCCAGATTAATTTCCTCCATCTGCTCTTCGGAGAAATAGACATCAGCAAAGGGTCCGGTCCGGGTCTCATTGATCCCGCTTACGATCATCTCGGTCAGTTTGGCCACCCGCTGAATATGACCGGCAGTATAAGGGGATTTCTCGTCAATGGCCGAGGCGATGCACTGGACAAAAGATTTAAGTAACTTTTCCATACCCTTTACCAGGCGGACGTTAGTCAGCGCCACCGCGGCCTGGGAGGCAAGACCCGTCACCAATTGAATATCCTCTTCGGGAAAATCAGAGATATGGTGGGAGATTCCCCTTCTGTCGTTAATTAGCTGAAGCACCCCGATCACCTCATCCTCATGGTCGGCCATGGGAACAAGAAGCATGGATTTCGAGCGGTAACCGGAAATGACATCAAACTCACGGGTGCCGCTGAAATCGAATCCCTGCTCATTGTAGACATCATGGATGGCGACGATCTCTTGAGTCAGGGCACAGTGAGCCGAGACATTGCGATGATTTTCACTCCCGTCTTCCAGATAAAGCGGAATGGGCGGCCAATCCCTCTTCTCCCTGGCCACATTCAGGGTAATGTCCAGTTTCTCATTCTGGATCACCGCAAATTCCAGGGCATCCTTGGCCTCATTACGGAGATAGACCGTACACCCCTCGGCGCGCGTGTATTCACGGGCCATTGTGGCAATCATATCCAGAAGGGTGTGGATATTCTTTTCGGCAGACAGGGCCACCCCCAGACTGGTAAATTTTTTCAAGCGATTGAGGAGTCGAACATTAACCACCGAGACACTGGCCTGGGAGGCCAGGCCCTTGATCATGGCCACAGCTTCCTCAGGAAAATCAATAATCACCCCATCCTTCTCGGACCTGGCATTGAGAAGTTGCAATACCCCGATTACATCCCCTTGCATATCCTGCATGGGGACCAGGAGCATGGACCTGGAACGGTAACCAGCCGCCCGATCAAACTCCTTGGTACTGCGAAAGTCATAGCCATCCTCACAATAGACATCGACGATATTGATAATTTGACCGGTAAGGGCGCAGTGGGCCGAAACATTTTCGTGATTTTCGGCACCATCGTCCAAATAGAGTGGTACGCTGGGCCAATCACTCTTCGCCCCCTCCGGACCGGTATGACAAATATCGAGCCTCTCGTTCTGGACCACGGAAAAATCCAGACAACCCTTTTCCTCATTACAGAGGTAAAGAGTACAGCCCTCAGCATTGGTATAGCGCCTGGCGACGCTCGCAATCATCTCCAGTAGCTTGTGAATATCCTTTTCCACGGACAGGGCAACCCCTATCCGACATAACTCCTGGAAACCCACCTCCGATGAAATCGGATTTTCCATATTATTCTCCCGCTGTGGACATAAAAACAGGACCCAACCCTATCAAAAGACTCACACTACTTCGACTCAAGGGAACTTCTAAAAGCACAAAACTTCTCGGGCACGTTCACACAAGCTCAATCTGTCCTGGAGCACCGGTGATAATCTCACCTATCTCGGCACAGGCAAGGGAATATCCCTGCGCCTGCATCTCCTGCAGGATAGCAGCGGCAGCACTTGGGCTGGCCGCAATAAGCAGGCCGCCTGAGGTCTGCGGATCGGCCAGAATCATCTCCAGAGAATCCTGTTCAGACCGTCTGCCCTTGAGCGCCTGAGAATAATGTTTCCTATTCACATGCGCGCCTTCAGGTATAATCCCCATTTCAACAAAGTCCCTGACCCCGTCAAGTACCGGAATCTGTTCGCCAAAGATCCTGGCGGCAACCCCTGAGGCCAGCAGCATCTCGGAGAGATGCCCCAGCAAGCCAAAACCTGTAATATCTGTACAGGCATGCACCTCCTCACCACGGCCCCGTACCTCCTGCATGATCTCTGAGGCCAGCCGATTCAGGGTCACCATCACCTCGACAATACGTGCCTCTACCTCTGGACCAGCAAGATTGCCCTTGATGGCCGTTGACAGGATTCCGAGCCCCAGAGGTTTGGTCAGGATCAAGCGATCTCCCGGACGTGCTCCAGCATTGAGGAGGACCTGATCCGGATGAACCACGCCCGTGACCGAAAGACCATACTTTAATTCAGTATCCTCTATAGAATGACCGCCCACCAGCAGGGCGCCAGCCTCCTGTACCTTGTTTAAGCCCCCCCGGATCACCTCTCGGAACACAGAGATATCCATGGTCTTCACCGGACAGGCCAGGATATTCATGGCCAGAAGTGGCCTGCCACCCATGGCATAGACGTCACTCAAGGCGTTGGCCGCTGCGATCTGGCCAAAGCTGAAGGGATCGTCGACAATGGGGGTAAAAAAATCCAGTGTCTGGATCAAGGCCGTCTCGTCGTTCAACCGATAGACCCCGGCATCATCGCAGGTTTCTGCGCCCACAATCAGATTCGGGTCCTTGGGCAGGGTAATCCCGCAAAGTATCTGACCCAGATCCCCTGGGCCTAATTTAGCCGCTCAACCAGCAGCTTTTACAGTACTTGTCAGTTTTATCATTTTCCTTCACCTCCCATTCTTCAACACGGTCTTTCGAGAACAGTTCAATAGAAAAAAGGTAGCACACCATTCTTTCTTGTTGAATTTCTGCAGAACTTCATTATAAATGATTAGTATCAGATTTGATTGAAAGGCACAAAGGTAATTTCCTCTTTGTGCCTTTCCCCATTTTAACATCTAAAAGGTTGTTGGCACAGCTCCTGAGACCGTTCTGCCATCGAAATGACACCCTTATTTTATTCCAACGGTCCTACGAGAAAAAGACTATGACAAACGACAATGGTAGTAGCCCCAGCACCGTCCTTGGCGCGTGCGACACAACAGACCCATCCTTGGCCTGTGAGCAGCCAGCTTCAGGCCGGCCAAAACATGAATGTGGCGTCTGTGGCATATTCGGCCATGAAGACGCGGCAAAACTTACCTATTTCGGACTCTATGCCCTCCAGCACCGGGGTCAGGAAAGCGCCGGGATTGTCTCCTCAGATGGCAAGAAAGTCTCTATCCATAAAGACATGGGCCTGGTGCCGGAGATATTCACCGAATCCATCCTCCAAGGTCTGCCTGGACATATGGCTGTTGGCCATGTCCGCTACTCCACCACCGGATCCTCCCATATCACCAATACCCAGCCCCTGATGGTGACCCACAGGGGAAAAACCCTGGCGGTTGCCCACAACGGTAATCTGGTCAACGCCATCGCACTGCGGCAGGATCTGGAAGACAAGGGTTCCATCTTCCAGACCGGCATGGACAGTGAGGTGGTGCTGCACCTGATGGCACGCACCACCCACCTTAGCTTGGACCGCGCCCTCGCAGAATCTTTCTCCTGCCTTAAAGGGGCCTACTCCATCCTGATGATGACCCCGGACACCCTGGTGGCAGTGCGTGATCCCGGCGGTTTCAGGCCGCTCTGTCTGGGCAGACTCAACAATGGCGGCTGGGTTGTCGCCTCAGAGACCTGCGCTCTTGATCTGATTGAGGCCAAGTATGTGCGGGATATAGAGCCGGGCGAGATGCTCATCATCAACAAGGACGAGATGCGCTCAATCTTCCCCTGGCCAAAACAGAAGACCAGTTTCTGCATCTTTGAGCAGGTCTATTTTGCCAGACCCGACTCCGATATATTCGGTATCAATGTTTATGAAGCCCGAAAGCGAATGGGAGAGATTCTGGCCCGAGAATGCCCGATCGATGGTGATTTCGTCATGCCCTTCCCCGACTCCGGAAACTACGCGGCCCTTGGCTATTCACAGGCCTCCGGCCTGCCTCTGGAGATGGGTATGATCCGTAACCATTATGTGGGCAGGACCTTCATCCAACCCACCCAGTCGATGCGCGACTTCAACGTGCGGGTCAAACTCAATCCGGTCCGCTCACTCTTGCAGGATAAGCGGATCATCATCGTCGAAGACTCCATTATCCGGGGAACCACCGGCAAAAGCCGGGTGCGTTCGCTCCGTGACGCCGGAGCCAAGGAAGTCCACATGCTGGTCAGTTGCCCGCCAACCCGCAATGCCTGCTATTATGGTATTGATTTTCCCTCTTCGACAGAACTGATCGCCAGCAAGCGTTCTGTGACTGAGATCGCCGACTATCTGGGGCTGGACTCGCTTCATTATCTCAGCCTGGAAGGACTGGTTGAAGCTGCCGGCCTGGGCAAAGAAAATTACTGCCTGGCCTGTTTCGATGGCAAATATCCCGTGGAGCCCGACCTTCATTTTCACAAAGGGGCTCTGGATACATAAGGGCCGTCAAGGACAGATCCTGCTGTTTTAAAAGTAGGTCGTACGGCGCCTTATGAAGCCCTTTCTTTTAACAAGAAATTAAGACCAAAACTTAATTCATGTCAGCGCCTTGAAACAAACAATTTCCATAGATGCCTACGAGTGCAATGGTTGTGGCTCATGTGTAGAGATCTGCCCTGAAATATTCCGAATGGATGGGAATGGAGAGAAGGGTGAGGTCATAACTCCCAATATCGAAATCACACCCCAGATAGAAGAAGCGGCCGCCTATTGTCCGGCAAAATGTATCTCTTTTACCAAAGAACTGCGATGACTAGTGAGCATGGGTTGAACCATCAACAATTAACAAAAATATTTGAATCGGGAGCAACCAGCGAGCCCTTAGACGAAATCCTTTCCTTGGTCGCCCTGATCCAGCCGGATTTCAGTCCTTCACTGCTCCTCAAACTGCATCACGATGTGGCAAGACTCTTTTCCGGAAGCTATCCAGGATTTCGTGCCAGTACGACCCCATACCATAATCTCAAACATACCACCAGCGTGGCCCTGGCCACAACCAGACTACTGCATGGTCTGACCTGCATTGGCCAGGACATCTCCATCCAGGTCTTGGAACAGGCTTTATACAGCGCATATTTTCATGACACGGGGCTGCTCATGGAGACTTCAGACAAGGCGACATCAGGTGCAATCTATACTCAAAACCATGAAGAGCGTTCCATAACGTTCATGACCCAATATCTTGCCGGAAACAATCTTTCAAAACTCCTTTCCCTCGAATGCTCCCCCGTCATCGAATGCACAAATCTTACCGTTGACCCAAGAGATATTACCTTTCCATCACCGGCATCAAAACTGGCAGGATACGTCTTAGGCTCAGCGGATATTCTAGCCCAGATGGCCGACAGATATTACCTCGAACGCTTGCCTTTTTTATTCCAGGAGCTCAAAGAAGGGGGACTGAAAAACCATAACTCTGCCATTGAGCTCATACAAGACACCACTTCCTTTTACCACAACATCATTACCGAAAGATTGGAAAAAGCATTCTCCAACACTGCAGAGGCAATGCAGGCTCATTTTCACCAGCGATGGCAGATTAATGATAATCTCTACTACACGAATATCGCGAGAAACATCGACTATCTCAAAAAAATTCTGACAATATGCGAAGACAAACTGGAATGCCTTGGCACCTTTCTGAAAAGAATCCCACCGACCTGACGCAAGCCTTCATTGCTGGTATACGTTAGATCTGGCTCTCTCTATTTCTTCCGGGGATCTACGCCCGTCTCAAACATCTCAAAGAGATCATAGAAAAGCCTGGCAACAGCGCTGAAATGGGTTGCCGAACCTGAACCGGCATATGCCTTGGTCAACTCCATAGCCCTGGCAAAACTCTCCTGACTCTCAGAGCTCTGTGGATTCCTGACCACCTGGACAAGAGCTTCTCCCACATCTTTTTCTTGCATCATTCCTCCGTTTCTCTCTTACCTACGATTTAAAATCGTAGGTAAACTCAATATAGAACGAAACACATGTTGTGTCTCTGCTCAAAAAAAAAGCCGAATCCTTTAGTTACAAGAATTCGGCTGTATGTTCATGGTGCCGGAGGTCGGAATCGAACCGACATGGGATTGCTCCCGCGGGATTTTGAGTCCCGTGCGTCTACCAGTTTCACCACTCCGGCAATAAAATCTAAAACTTAATACAGTCCTTGTCTTCACCTGTCAAGGGAAATGGCTATTCCCCCTCTTATGGCTTAACGGTTTCCTGAAATATATTTCGCAGATTATAAAAATAATCTATTCCCGACCAGATGGCCATGACCAGACTGATATACAACAGAACCAGCCCTATCTGATGGAGATAAGGAACCGGCAGGACACCAAGAGGAAAGATCAGGAACCCAATCCCAAAATACTGAAAATTGCTCTTAATCTTTCCCATTTGTCCGGCTGCCACTACCACACCGGTCGATGCGGCAAGTCCCCTGAACCCAGTAATAATGATCTCACGGCAGATAATCAACAGACAGACCCAAGCTGGAACCCGTCCCAAGGGAATGAGCATAATCAGGGCAGTTGCAACAAGCACCTTGTCGGCAAGGGGATCCATAAGCTTGCCAAGAGTCGTCTCGCTCTTGTATTTTCTAGCAAAATAGCCATCAACAAGGTCAGTAAGGGCGGCAAAGACAAAGACCATAAACGTCACCAGACCAATGGCAGTTGTCTGTTCTACTGAAAACAAGACAATGAGCACAGGAATCAAGGCAAAACGAAGTCCAGTCAATATGTTTGGCAACGTCACCAATTGATCCATTTTATACTCCTCAAAACAGACAGCATCGTTCTTACCTAACCATCACCAGATCACCCACGCTTACTGAAGAGGATACAGAAGACAATTTATGTCCAAGTCCTTTATACCCTCTATAGTTTTGGAGCACACGCTGGACATATTCTACCGTCTCAGGAATCTGGGGCATCCCGTTCGTGCGTTTCACCAGATTTGGTCCGGCATTATAGGCAGCAAGACTCAAAGGAATATTCCCGTTAAAGGTATCAAGCATGGTGCGAAAATACCGGGTTCCTCCGTCAATATTGGCCCGAGGATCAAAGGGGTTAGAAACATTAAGATCTCTAGCCGTTCCCGGCATAAGCTGCATAAGCCCCTGGGCACCTTTCCCCGACCTGGCATAACAATCAAAATCAGATTCTGCCTTGATGATTGCCTTAATAAGTTGAGGATCGATATTATAACGATAACCGCTCCGCTTAATATGATGATCGAAAGCAGTAGTGCTTTTTCCGTAATCCCGACGACCACCAACCCGCACCTCCGGCCAGGAATGAACTGACGGTTTACTGATCCTCACACCTTCGTGCTGATACAGACGGGACTGGCCGGCAGCAGGGACGTTCGTATAATAGCGCGTCCCCTTATTGTCCACATACGTATACATGTCGGCCATGGCCAGTGACTGCCCATAAGACAGGATGGCCACCGCTACCACCAACAATATCCTACCAGTTGTTCCCAAATTTCACCCTTTTTGGTCCCTGAACTTTTAACCCACTCGCCCGGATCTCTTATGTCATCATATTCCAAAGCACCATGTGTGATACAGATAGATACTGAATCATTATCTATGTATCACTTTGTTCTTTTTTCCCAGTCCGCCAGGAACTGTTCCATGCCAAGTGTGGTTAACGGATGTTTTGCCAACTGCTCTATCACCTTGAGCGGAATAGTGGCAATGTCAGCACCTATCATCGCCGCATCCATAACATGAAGCGGGCTTCTGACACTGGCCACAATTACCTCACTCTGGTAATCATAGTTACGATACACGGTCATGATCTCATTGATAAGCTCCATTCCATGTTGGCCGATATCATCAAGCCTGCCGACAAACGGGCTGACATAACTGGCACCGGCCTTAGCGGCCAGAAGTGCCTGAGCTGCAGAAAATACCAGCGTCACATTGGTATTGATACCCAGAGCGGCAAGTTGTTTGACAGCCTTCATCCCCTCCATAATCATGGGAATCTTGATCACAATCTTATCACTCAAGGCGGCAAGAACTTTTGCTTCTTTAACCATCCCATCCGCCTCAAGACTAATTACCTCGGCACTGACCGGGCCATCCACCACCTGACAGATCTCTTTGAGAATCTCCTCAAACGGCTTCTTTTCCCTGGCAATCAGCGAGGGATTGGTGGTGACGCCATCGACCATGCCCATGGCAACACCTTTTTTGATCTCATCAATATTGGCGGTATCTATAAAAAACTTCATTTTTGTTCTCCTTTTTCACTGATAAACCGGCTGCAACATGCCTCGCTGCAGAAATAATAGATCTGATTTTCATGTTGCAATCGTAGCGCCTGTCCCTTGGGTACAAGGGTATGACATACCGGATCCTCAACTAACGCATCGGAAACCGGGGAGGAATATTTCTCATTCAAGGGCTTGGTTTCAGATTTTTTCTTTCCTATTCCGGTAAGCAAACGATACAGGATATAGAACAGAATGGCCAGGACCACCAACCTTAGCGGAGTCACGTTGCCACTCCCATTCTACTACTGGTCATTCTGTAAAAAGAAAAAGCCATGTTTTTATTATAGTCGTCCACAGATAAATGTCTAATTATTCTTTCCCGAATCAAAACACTTCCACGTCCCTGACAATGCAACAGGTCCCTGTCACTCTGTCCGCTCAATCCTGGAGATGGGTTGTGGTAAGATTTCTCCCTGTTCAATTCGAGCGAGAAGCTGTTGATACATTTCCTCCACTGTGAGTCCAGTCAGAGGATCCTGGAGCCATGGGGAAATTTCGACCAGCGGGGCCAGGACAAAAAGACGACTAGCAATATGGGGATGAGGCAGTACCAACTCTGGTGAGTTCCACACAGTCCCGCCAAAATAGAGCAGATCAAGATCAAGAAAACGATCTTGATAACCCACTGCATTCGCATCACGCAGACGTCCATGCTCCGTCTCTACCTGCAACAACAGCTGTAACAGCTCTGTGGGCTCAAGTACTGTTTCAACCAAGCCTACGGCATTGGTAAAAAGAGACCGGCTGTCCATGCCCACCGCCTCCGTGACATAAAGGGATGACAGGCGAAAAGGAACAACCCTTCCCTCAACGGCAAATCGTCTCCAGGCACTTAGGAGCAGTTGCTGACCATTGCCAAGATTTGAGCCAAGGCCAATAAAGGCCTGAACTGTTTGTCCTGATCTCACATCCTACAGATCCTGTAAGCCCAGGACATCAAACATGGAATAGAGGCCGGGTTTCTGGCCGACGACCCAGGCCGCAGCAGTAGCCGCTCCCTTGGCAAAATTGTCACGACTGTGCGCACGATGGATAATTTCGATGCGTTCACCAGGGCCGGCAAAATAAATGGTGTGTTCACCGACAATATCTCCACCACGGATCGTCTGGATACCAATCTCTTTTTTGGTCCGCTCCCCTATCATCCCATGACGTTCATAGACACCGACTTCAGCAAGATCACGATTCACGCCGGATGCGGCCATCTCGGCCAGTTTCAGGGCAGTACCGCTGGGGGCATCTTTTTTCTTGTTATGATGTGCCTCCACAATCTCAATATCATAATCATCACCAAGGATAGCGGCGGTGCGGGCGGCCAGTTTAAAGAGGACATTGACCCCAACAGCCATGTTCGGAGACTGGACACAGGGAAAATGACGGCTCAGCTCTGCCAGCTCTGTCAGGTTTTCCGGGGTCAGACCCGTTGTGCCAATAACCATCGCCCTCTTATGCCTGGCTGCCAGACGGGCAAATTCCATCGTGGCCTTGTGGAAGGTAAAATCGATCAGAACATCGCCCTGGTCAATCACCGCCTCCAATCCTTCAGCGATGGCAATCCCGGCCCGGCCCCAGCCTGAGAGCTCACCCGGATCACGGCCAATAGCCGGACTACCGGCAGCCTCAAAAGCGGCAGCATAATGTAAACCAGGGTGCTCACTTACCATATATCCTACCCGCTGCCCCATACGACCTGAGGCCCCGGCAACAATAACATCGATCATTTTCTCTTCCTTTTCCATGAAGATAACACTCATCAAAGCAATCGGATTCTAGACCGAATGCTCCTTATACCAAGCCTGCGTCCTTCATCGCTGCAGTCAATTTGGCCAGGGCCCCAGCATCAATTGCCGACAAAGGCAGCCGGGGCAGGCCATCTTTGATCTTTCCCATCAACTCCACCCCTTTTTTGGCAGGCACGGGATTTGGGGCACAGAACATGGCATTCATGAGCGGAAACAAGCGATAATGAATCTCGTTGGCCTTTTTCAGATCTCCCGCCAAGGCGGCCTCCATAAGATCTGCCATGCCCTTGGGCTCCACATTGGAAGTCACTGAGATAACGCCCTTACCACCGATTAAGACCGTAGGCATGGCGGTAAAGTCGTCACCGGAGAGGAGAATAAAATCAGCCGGACAGAGCCGGATCACATCACTGATCTGCTGCAGGCTGCCGCAGGCCTCTTTGATGCCGATAATATTTTTCACCCCGGCAAGACGGGCCACCGTTTCCGGTAACATGTTGATGGATGTCCGTCCAGGCACATTATACAAAAACATGGGGATATCAACAGCCTCGGCAATGGCCTTAAAGTGCAGATACAGACCTTCCTGACTTGGCTTGTTATAATAAGGGGTCACGGAGAGAACCGCATCGGCACCGCTCTCCCTGGCGCTTTCCGTTAGTTCAATAGCCTCTTTGGTATTATTGGCGCCGGTTCCGGCAATAACAGGCACCCGGCCGGCAACTGTTTTGACCGTCAGTTCAATGACCCGCTTGTGCTCATCGAAATCAAGGGTTGCCGACTCGCCCGTTGTGCCACAGGGAACAATGCCATGGGTTCCACCAGCTATTTGAAATTCAATCAGATCCACTAAACCCTGTTCGTCCACTTTCCCATTGATAAAGGGGGTCACAATGGCAACGATGGCGCCATAATATTTTTTCATATTTTTTCTCCTGAGATATCTTTCGTATACTTAAGAGCCGTTACGAAATAACTTGGCCCTTTATAACTATTTTCATCAATTTCGTCTTTGAGGTCTATTATGCACCTGACCTTCTACAGAGACTATCAACCTTTATCAAAGCAATGCTTCCGCCGTCAGATTCCCGTCATAGATAATTCTGGCCGGACCCTGCAGAAAAACATTCTCCGCCTGTGGTCCGTCCTGCAGATCAAACAAAATTGTCAACCGCTCTCCGCCGGAGGTGGTCACTGCGACTGGCGACCTGGCCATCCCGCTGACTGCGGCAAAAAGAGCAGATGCCACCGCACCGGTACCACAGGCCATGGTCTCATCCTCCACACCCCGCTCATAGGTGCGCACGCGGATGCTATTCTCTCCAATCTTCTGCACAAAATTGACATTGGTGCCTGCCGGCTGAAACAACGGATGGAAGCGAACGATCTTTCCCCACTCTCGAACCGGAACCTCATCGTCTTCCTCGATAAAAAGAACGGCATGGGGTACTCCGCTATTCACAAAAGAGAAAATTCTCTGCTGACCGTCCAGGACAACTGACAGGTTCGTTTTAAAATCAGAGGGAGCCGTCATCCGCAGACGCACACTGTTATCATCACTAATCTCAGCCTTAATGATACCTGCCAGAGTCTCAAACGACATGGAGGCACCGGCGATTCCTTTTGAATGGGCAAATCGGGCCGCACAGCGGGCCCCATTACCACACATCTCCGCCACCGAACCATCTCCGTTATAAAAGCGCCAGCGAAAATCAGCAAGCTCTGAGTTTTCAATCAAAATCAGACCATCAGCTCCCACGGAAAACATCCGCCGGCACACTTTTCTGACAAATTCTGCCTGCTCTGCCTCTGGAATCAGTGAAACGCGATGATCTATGACGATAAAGTCATTGCCCGCACCACTCATCTTGGTAAAGGGAACCGGAAAATTAATGGCCATGTCGGACGTCGCCTGGAATAGTCTCACCCTCAACAAGTGACTCAAAGGTCTCCCGGCGACGGATTATCTCGTAATGACTGCCATCCACCAGTACCTCCGCCACCCTGGGCCGAGAGTTGTAGTTGGAGGACATACTGAAGCCATAGGCCCCGGCACTCATCACCGCCAGTAGATCACCCTGCTCCACCTGCGGCAGCTCCCGATCCTTGGCCAGAAAATCTCCAGTCTCACAGATCGGGCCGACAATATCCACCACCTCGCAGGCAGCACCTTTCTCAAGGACAGGGACAATGGCATGATACGCACCATAGAGACTTGGGCGGGTCAGGTCATTCATGGCCGCATCCACCACCACAAATTTCTTGACCTGCTCAGAGCCCCGATTGCTCTTGGTGTATTGCACCTCGGTCACCAGGATGGCCGCATTGCCGACAATAACCCGCCCCGGTTCAAGGATCAAGGTCGCCTTGAATCCCTGCAACTCTTGCTTGATCGCCTCAGCATAGTCCCGGGGATGAGGTGGTTGCTCCGTATCATAGGTAATGCCGACACCGCCTCCCAGATCGATAAAATCGATGGTAATCCCCCTGGCAGTGAGCCGTTCCACAAAGGTCTTCACCTTGCGCAGAGACTCAATAAAAGGTGAAATCAGGGTCAACTGGGAGCCGATATGGCAGCTCACCCCTTTAACCGCTATATTTCCCATGGTCATGGCCCGTTCATACAACTCCAGGGCCTCTTCAATGGGAATACCGAATTTATTCTTGGCCAGACCGGTGGAGATATAGGCATGGGTCTTGGGATCCACATCAGGGTTGACGCGAAAAGAGACCGGGACCATCACTCCCATGGCTGCCGCAACCCGCTGCAGGCGTTCAAGCTCCTGGGCGGATTCAACATTGAAAAGGAGGATGCCAGACTCCAGGGCATAGCGTAACTCCTGTTCAGTCTTACCCACCCCTGAATAAATGATCCGTTTGGGGTCAACACCGGCGGTCAGAGCCCGGTACAGTTCACCGCCTGACACGATATCAGCGCCACCGCCGAGACCTGAGAAAAGATTGAGAATGGCGATATTGGAACAGGCCTTGACGGCAAAACAGGTCAAATGATCAATTCCGGCAAAGGCAGAATCAAAGGCCTGAAAATGACGAGTCAGAGTTGCCTTAGAATAAAGATAAAATGGGGTTCCCATGTCCCTGGCAATTTCTGCCACCGACACTTGTTCACAAAAGAGTTCCCCGTTTGTGGACACAAAATGATTCACAACAACCTCAAAAAAATAAAAGATAAGTCAGGTTGTTTAATCCCTGATTATTTAGGAGCCGTTACGAAACGGCTTGAACCGTTAAAACTATTTCGTTACGGCCCCTTATGCCGCTCGGATCAAATAAGTGCCCATGTTTTTTTACAACGGTTTAGCAACTAGCCTAAAGGACTAGATTTATCCACATTGGGCATTCCTTCTCAGTGGCGAACGGTTGCCTCAGCCGAAGGCTTGCTCTCATTTGCCGGCTTCATGCTGTCGTAGGCGGTAACAGAATAATAAAACTGCCCGTCCGCCGAAACAGTAGTATCCTCGAAGATAGTATAAATTGCCTGAACATCTCCGATCCGCTCTTTGTTCTTCTGATCAGCCGCACGACGATAGACATGATAGCCCTGAAGATCTGCCGCTGTGGCTTTGTCCCAGAAAACCTTAAAGCCATTCCCGGTGGCAATTACCGTAACGCCTGTTGGTACTTCCGGCGCAGTCAAATCCACCGGCACCGCTGTTACAACCTCGCTCATACCGCCGCCAACTGCGTTTCCGTCAATCTGAAGAACCGATTGGATCTTATAAAAATATTTCTGACCATTCTGCAGCGCAGCATCAGTAAAGCTTGTCTCAATGCCAGCCGTGGCCAGGTCTTCAAAGGATTTCCCGTCAAGACTGCGTAACACCTGATAATGAACAGGAAGATCAAGCTGTTGCCCATCCATCAATTGAGTCGCGGCTTGCCATTGTAGACGGATTGAGCGATCCCCTCCCTCTGCCTGCAGAGATTTCGGCGCCTTGGCCGGCATATGCCAGACAAAGGTGACGATATTGGAATCAGCACTTGCCGCCCACCAACTGGTACGAGAACGCACCTTGAAAAAATATTTTTCACCCGAACGCAAAAGGGCACTTTCATAAATTCCTTTCCGTCTTCCATCGGTATTAATCATACCACCAGGGACGACCAGAGGTTCCCCGAAGGGAATGGGACAGGTAGGGCAATAACTGTCAAGGGAGACCACTGCCCGATAGAGCTCAAACGAAGCGATATCAGTAAGATCTGTCCCCTTGATTGTCTCCACTGGATAGGACCAGGTCAGGGTGACACCCTTTTCATCCACGGAATAGCGCAGGTCCTCAATGGCCTTTGGTACAATTGTTTCAGGTGGCACCGGCAATGTCTTGTATCCACAGCCCCCGAAAAACAATGCTCCAACAAGCAACAACGCCCCTGCATGATGTGCCCCAAAAGCAATTTTCATAATCTTATCCCTATGTTATATTCAGCAAGATCAAGAGCCTCTTCCACGCGCTGCAAGGCTGTGCCGCCGGCTGAGATGCGACTGTTGACAGAACCTTGCACGCTCAACACCTCAAACACATCTTTCCCGATCACCGCTGAGAATTGGCCCATATCTTCCAAGGTCAGATCGACAAGTTCGCATCCCTTTTCAATACAAAACGCCACCACCCGCCCCACAATACCATGGGCCTCGCGGAAAGGAACATTTTTCAAGACCAGATAATCGGCAAGATCAGTGGCCGTCATAAAACCGGTCCTGGTTGCCTCTTCCATACGTCTGGTGTTGAAAACAAGATTGGCCAGCAGCTCGGCAGTAATGGCAAGCGATGCCGAAACCGTATCCACTGTATCAAAAACCGGTTCCTTATCTTCCTGCAGATCCCGATTATAGGTGAGCGGCAGACCTTTCAGCAAGGTGCACAGGGCCATGAGACTGCCAACCACCCGTCCGGTCTTGCCCCGAATCAACTCGGGGATATCCGGATTCTTTTTCTGGGGCATGATGGAGGAGCCGGTACAGAATCGATCGGCAATATCAACAAAGGAAAATTCCTGACTGGACCAGAGCACCAGCTCCTCAGAGAGCCGGGAGAGGTGGAGCTGAATCAGGGTACAGCAACTGACAAACTCGATGGCAAAGTCCCGGTCACCGGTGGTGTCCATGGAGTTGGCGGTAATGGCGGCAAAGCCAAGGAGATCCGCCACCTGCTGCCGATCTATTGGCAGACCGGTTCCCGCCAGGGCCGCGGCGCCCAGGGGCATAATATTGATTCGCTTCCGGCAGTCAACCAGACGTTCCCGGTCCCGGCCAAACATCTCATAATAGGCCAGCATATGGTGTGAGATCAACACCGGCTGGGCTCGCTGCAGATGGGTGTAGCCGGGCATCACCTGTCCCAGATACTTTCTGGCTAAGGCCACAAAGGCCCTCCGCGTGGCATCCAGCAGCTCCATGAGACGATCACACTCATCCCGCAGATAGAGGCGCATGTCGAGTGCAACCTGATCATTGCGACTGCGGGCGCTGTGCAGCCTCGCTCCGGCAGCACCGATACGATCCACCAAGGCCTTTTCAATATTCATGTGAATATCTTCCAGATCCTGCCTGAATTCAAAAGTACCTGCCTCAATCTCGACCTCAATGGCCGTAAGTCCTGAGATAATGGCCGCAAGCTCTGCAGCAGAGAGCAGACCATGGGCAGCCAGCATGGTCGCATGGGCACGACTTCCGGCAATATCATACTTATATAGGCGGGAATCGTAATGAATGGAGGAGGTAAAGGCCTCAACCGAGGCAGCCGTAGCCCCCTCGAATCGCCCACCCCAAAGTTTCTTGGATCCGCCTTTTTTGTCTTTGCTCATACCTTATTGCCCATAAAAAACTCTGTGAGAATCGCCACACACGGATTTTAAAAAGATTTCCCGAAGAGGGGCTGAGACGCCGAGAAAAACTTTTTTGTCTTTCTCGGCGTCTCAGCCCCTCCGCGGGAAAAGATGTCATAGACATCAATCGCTATGCTGAGAAAGTACCACTGCTATTTTTTCTGCATGGCCTGAATACGCAGGCGCAGACCATTAAGACGGATAAACCCACCGGCATCGGCCTGATCATAGACCTGATCTTCCTCAAAGGTGGCGTAACTTTCCTGATACAAGGATTGATCAGACTTGCGGCCAACCGGGATACAATTACCTTTGTACAATTTGAGACGCACCGTACCGTTCACTGTTTTCTGAGTGGCATCCATGGTGGTCTGCAGCAGTTCACGCTCAGGCGAGAACCAGAAGCCGTTATAGATCAGCTCGGCATAGCGTGCCACCAGAGAATCCCTGATCCGCATCACCTCCCTGTCCATGGTGATGGTCTCCAGATCGCGGTGGGCCGCACGCAGGATGGTGCCGCCCGGAGTCTCATAGACGCCATGGGACTTCATGCCCACAAACCGATTCTCCACCAGATCCAGACGACCGATACCATTGGCCCCGCCAAGGGCGTTGAGCCGCATGAACAGGGGCAGGGGATCCATCTTCACCCCGTCGATGGCCACCGGATCACCGTGCGCAAACTCAATCTCCAGATAGGTGGGCACATCCGGTGCCTTTTCCGGCGAGACGGTCAGTTTGAACATGGCCTCGTCCGGCTCGTTCCAGGGATTTTCCAGAATCCCACCCTCAAAACTGATATGGAGGAGATTCTCATCCGAGCTGTAGGGTTTTTCCTTGGTCACCGGCACCGGAATCTTATGTTCCTGGGCATACTCAACCAGCTTTTGCCGGGAATTGAGATCCCAGGTCCGCCAGGGGGCAATGATGGTCAGACTGGGATCAATCCCCAGATAGGCCAGTTCAAAACGGACCTGATCATTCCCCTTACCGGTGGCGCCGTGGCTGACTGCATCCGCCCCCTCGGCATGGGCAATCCGCACCTGTTCTTTGGCAATGATCGGCCGGGCCAGGGAGGTTCCCAACAGGTAGGAGCCCTCATAGATGGCATTGGAGCGAAAGGCGGGAAAGATATACTCTTCCACAAATTCTTTTTTCAGATCGGAGATAATGACCTTTTCGGCGCCGGTGGCCAGCCCTTTGGCCCGCACCGCATCCCAGTCCTCTTCCTGACCCACGTCCGCGGCATAGGCCACAATGGGACACTGATACTCCTCGGACAGCCACTTCAATATCACCGAGGTGTCAAGCCCGCCGGAGTATGCCAGCACAATCTTCTTCACATCCGCCATCTTCATCCTCCGATCAGTTTTTCAAGAATCGCCTTATGCATATGCATCTTATTTTCCGCCTGGTCAAAGGCCACACAACGGTCTGACTCCAGGACCTCTTCCGTTATCTCCTCGCCACGATGGGCAGGCAGACAATGGAGGACAATGGCATCGGCCGGGGCGCAGGCAAGCAAGGCGTCATTGATCTGAAAGCCATCGAAGGCCGCCAGACGCGCATTCTCTTCACCTTCCTGCCCCATGGAGGTCCACACATCCACATTGATCACATCGGCCTCGGCCACGGCCTGTTCCGGACTGCGAACCAGGACAATGGGTTTGGCAGCATTGCTGCGCCCCTTATGCAGGATCTCAGGATCAGGGTCATAGCCCTCAGGACAGGCCAGGATCAGTTCAAAACCAAAGAACTCAGCGGCCTGAATCCAGGAATTGGCCACATTATTACCATCTCCCACCCAGGCAATCTTCAGCTTCTCAATGGGTCCTTTTTTCTCAACCACGGTCATGATGTCACTGAGGATCTGGCAGGGATGATGCAGATCGGTAAGGGCATTGATCACCGGCACCGATGAATATCGAGCCAGCTCCTCCACCACATTCTGGCCGAAGGTCCGCACCACCACGCCATCCACATAACGGGCCATGACTCGAGCCATGTCTTTCAGGGGTTCAGAGCGGGCAAGCTGGGTATCACGTCCGGAAAGAAAGATCACCTGTCCGCCCAGACCATACATGGCAGACTCAAAAGAGACCCTGGTCCTGGTGGAGGGCTTTTCAAAGATCAGGCCTATGATCTTTCCGGCAAGCTGCTGATGCGTCAGTCCGGCCTGACGTTCTTTTTTCAACTCCAGGGCCCGCTCAATGAAAGCGCCCAGTTCTTCCTTGGTAAAATCTTCTAATGACCGTAAATGCCTTAACATGGAGATCCGTCTCTGTACCAGGCAGAAAAAGAGTTTCCTGCCAAATTCACTCTGCCCCCAAGCCCAATGCTTATTCGTATGGGGAAAAGACAATATCTACAAAAAAAAAAGATGATTTGCAAAGAATTTCCCACTTTCAGGGAATTCAGGCCTCACATCTCCCCAAGAACCTCCGTCAAGAGCTGAATCATCTGGTCAATCTCCTCCCGGCTGACAATCAGCGGCGGCAGAAAGCGCAGGGCTACGTTACCGGCAAAATTGATCAGACAACCCTTTTCAAACATCCGAGTCACTATAAGCCCACCCTTTTCCACCCCGGCCTCGGTCAACACCAGACCTTGGATCAGCCCAAGACCTCGGGCTCCGGCGGCAAGTGTTGGAAAACGGGCAGCCAGGACTTGAAGCTGTTCATGGAGGTAGTTCCCCTTTGCACGCACCTCGGTCAGAAAACCATCAGCAAGCATCACCTTCATGGTGGCAACTGCCGCGGCCGAAGCCACAGGATTCCCGCCAAAAGTGGAACCATGAGTACCTGGAGTAAAGGCAGCGGCTATTCCCTTTCGGGTCAGCATCGCCCCAATGGGCAGGCCATTACCAAGGGCCTTGGCCAAGGTCATGATATCCGGCACCACCCCCAACTGCTCATAGGCAAAGAGAGTGCCAGTACGCCCCATCCCTGTCTGGATCTCATCAAAGATCAGCAGCAGCTCATGTTTATCGCAGAGAGCCCGCAGCCCCTGCAGGTATTCACGATCCAGGGGACGCACCCCGCCCTCTCCCTGCAGAGGCTCACAGAGGATGGCACAGGTCTGATCGGTGATCATGGCATCAAGCACAACCAGATTGCCAAAGGGAGCATGAGAAAAGCCCTCGGGCATGGGCTCAAAGCCCTTTTGAAACTTGGCCTGACCAGTGGCGGCAACCGTGGCCAAGGTCCGGCCATGAAAAGAGCCCGTGAGTGAAATAATCCCGTATCGCTCTCCTCCCCCCCAAATCCGAGCCAGCTTTATGGCCGCCTCATTGGCCTCAGCCCCGCTGTTGGCCAAAAAGACCCGATCAGCGAAGGAGTGGGCCGTCAGCAGCTCGGCAAGCTCTGTCTGTGGTTCAGTATAATAGAGGTTGGAGACATGCACCAGTTCGCCGGCCTGGTGGCAGATGGCCGCAGTCACTGCCGGATGGCAATGGCCAAGGCCACAGACGGCAATACCAGCCAGAAAGTCCAGATACTCCTTGCCCTCCGCATCGGTCAGCCGGCAGCCGGCCCCCTTGACCATGGCCGCCGGATACCGGCTATAGGTTCCTATGAACACCTGATCGCTCCTTGCCGCTATTTCATTGTTTGTATTGCCCATCATACAATCTCCGTCCCGACACCCTCACGGGTAAACATCTCCAACAAAATAGCATGCTCAACCCGGCCATCAATGATATGGGCCTTGGTGACTCCCCCCGCCAACGCCTCTCCACAACAACGCACCTTGGGGATCATGCCGCCAATAATCGTCTCTTTGTCAATCAGGGTCTCTATCTCCGCCCTGAGCAGAGAATGGATCAACTTTCCCTGCCGGTCCTTGACTCCCTCCACGTCGGTGAGCAGGATCAGTTTGGCCGCCTTCAATTCCGCCGCAATGGCCCCGGCCACCAGATCGGCATTGATATTGAAGGCCTGACCATCCGCACCAACACCCACCGGGGCAATCACCGGAATAAAGTCCTCACGCTCAAGGGTCCTGAGGATCTCGGCGTTGATCCGGGTCACCCGGCCCACCCGGCCCAGATCGATGAGCTCGGGAGGCGCATTTTCCATGGCCGCAGCATCCGTTTTTTTACTCACCTGCAGTTTTTCCGCGCAGACCAGATCGCCATCCCGTCCGGACAGGCCAACGGCCCGACCGCCGCAATGATTGATATTGCCGACAATCTCCTTGTTGACCTTGCCCACCAGCACCATCTCCACCACATCCATGGTCTCGCCGTCAGTCACCCGCATCCCCTGGACATAACTGGGTTTGATCTGCAGACGATCCAGCAGAAGATTAATCTGCGGCCCGCCGCCATGCACGATCACCGGATTGATGCCGATATGCTTCATCAGAATCACATCAAGGGCAAACTGTTTCTTCAGGTTCTCATCCACCATGGCATGACCGCCATACTTGATCACCACCGTCTTATGACGAAACGTCTGCATATAGGGTAAAGACTCAATGAGCACCTTGGCCCGTTCGATACTTTCTTCTTTCATTAATTGTCCATCCTCTATCTATTGGAATGCCATGAATAATTCGCTGATGATTTGTTGAAAATAGGTAGATATTACTTCATATTGTACTGACTTACACACGCTAAGTAAAGCACTCTTTCTGCAGACTCGACAACCTTTTACCAAGCCGCACCTTTACAATTTATTCGGCTCCGAGTATCATAGGCTCAATAATTGCATTGTAATTTCAGCGTGTTTTTTTTACTTCCAACCTGAACAGGAGTCTCTCCATGCGCATTTCCCTCCTCGCCAACCCTCATCTTTTCACCCGCGCCCTGTTCCTGCTCGTGCTCGTGCTGGCCGCTCCCGCCTGGTCTGCCGATAAATCGCCCATCAACATCGAGGCAGACCGGATGGTCTCTCTTGAACAAAAAAACAGTGTCCTCTTCTCCGGCAACGTGCTGGCCACCCAGGCAGATGTAAAGATCCGGTCCAATGAAATGACCGTTTATTACAGTCAGGCCGCCAAGGGCAAGGGTCAGGGACAGGAGGTCAAAAAGCTTCTCTGTGTGGGCAACGTGGAGATTACCAGAGGAGACTGGCTGGGCACCGGAAATAAGATGGATTATCTGGCCCAGGAAAGAAAGGTCATTCTCACAGGAAATGCCAAGGCCTGGCAGGGGAAAAATCAGGTATCCGGCGAGACTATTGTCTACTATATTGACGAAGGCCGATCCGAGGTCGTCCCTTCCAAAGCCTCTGCCACTTCTGGGAAAAAAGGCGGACGGGTCAAGGCCACCATCATTCCTAAATAGCACACGACCCGGTATTCACCCATGGCCCAGCTTGAAACCAAAAAGATTGTCAAACGCTATCGCAGCCGCACCGTGGTCGATGGTGTAAGCCTGCAGGTAAATACCGGCATCGTGGTCGGCCTGCTCGGCCCAAACGGCGCCGGCAAGACCACATCCTTCTACACCATCGCCGGCTTCATCCGGCCGGACAGCGGCCAGGTACTGCTCAATGGCGAGGACATCACCGCCCTCCCCATCCACAAGCGGGCCCTGAAGGGTATCTCCTATCTTGCCCAGGAACCATCCGTCTTTAAAAAGCTGACCGTTGAAGAGAACGTGCGCATCATCCTTGAACCACTCGGCCTCTCTAAAAACGAGATTAATAACCGGATCAATGAACTGATGGCGGATCTGAAAATCGAGTACCTGCGCCACAACAAGGGCCACGCCCTTTCAGGAGGCGAACGGCGCCGGGTGGAGATCATGCGCGCCCTTGCCACCCGCCCCAACTTTATTCTGCTGGATGAGCCCTTTGCCGGTATTGATCCTCTGGCGGTGGCCGATCTGCAGAAGATCATCATGGGGCTGAAGGATAAGGGACTTGGCATCCTCATCTCTGACCACAACGTCCGGGAAACCCTCCAGGTCTGCGACTTTGCCTATATCATGAACGCGGGGCAGATTCTCACCAGCGGTGTGGCCGACGACATCATCGCCAGTGAAGTTGCCAGGAAGATGTACCTGGGCGAAAACTTCAGCATGTAACCGCCATGGCCCTGGAACTAAGACAACAGCTCAAACTGAGCCAGAAGCTGGTAATGACCCAGCAGCTGCGCCAGGCGATCAAGCTCTTACAGCTCAACCGCCTGGAATTGAGCAACGCCCTGCAAGCGGAACTGGAACAGAATCCGGCCCTCGAAGAAGACTTCAGCATCCAGGAGGAGATCTCCAACCCCCAGAGCTTGACAGCAGTCGAAGAAACACCGGGAAGCGGCCAGGAAACAGATTTTACCGAGCCAGTCAGGGCGTCAGACACCATGCCCGAGACCAACTGGGAAGATTACGCCAACACCTTTGACGATAATTTCTCCTTTTCCCACGAAACGCCAGCGGCCGACGCCCCCAGTCAGTTCGACTTCATCTCGCAGAAACCTGGACTCTCCGCCTATCTCCAGTGGCAGCTGGCCCACAGCAACCTTGATTCAGAAGGGTGGGACGTTGCCCTTTTTATCGTTGGCAATCTCAACCGTTACGGCTTTCTGGAAGTTGACCTGCCGGAAATCATGGCGGAGACAGGCTGCGATCAGGATACGGCCGAATACATCCTAGAGGTCATTCAGGATCTTGATCCGCCTGGGATCGCCGCCCGAGACGTCAGCGAATCCCTCTTTCTCCAACTTGAACGTAAGGGGATGGGAGATTCCCTGGCCGCCGAGATCGCACTCCACCATCTGAACCATCTCCAGACCGGCAACCATGCAGCCATTGCCAGGGCAACCGGACGCAAGAAACCTGAAGTTGTCAAGGCCATTCACTTTATCACCACCGAACTCTCTCCCTACCCGGGCCTGCCCTACGCCGAAGAAAGCACTAATTATATCGTCCCTGATATCTATGTGAAGAAGATTGACGGCGAGTATGTGGTGCGGCTCAATGACGACGACCTGCCCCATCTCAAGCTTTCCTCCCATTACCAGGAGCTGCTCCAGAGCAGTGGTGACATGGAGAAGACTTCCCGCGCCTACCTCAAGGAAAAGCTCAAGGATGCCGAATGGTTTCTCAAATCCCTCCACCAGCGACAACGCACCATTGTCAAGACCATGGAGAGCATCCTCCGTTTTCAACATGATTTTTTTGAATATGGCCCCACCCGGCTCAAACCCCTCATTCTCCGGGACGTGGCCGAAGACATTGAGATGCACGAATCGACAATCAGCCGGGTCACCTCCAACAAGTATGTCCATACCCCGCAGGGTATCTATGAGCTGAAATATTTTTTCTCCACCTCCATTCCCCGGGAAGGTGCCGACCCCCTGGCCGCTGAATCCATCCGCGAACGGATCCGCCAATTGATCAGGGATGAAGATCCTCGCAAACCGCTCAGCGATGATGCCCTGTCCAAAAAACTGGCCGAAACCAATGTCCAGATTGCCAGGCGTACTGTGGCCAAATACCGGGAACAGATGAAAATCCTGCCGGTGAAACATCGCCGGAAAAGCTGACTATCAAACGCGCATTTCGGATACTGGCAACTTCAGGGCAATGAGGGGACGATGGAACTCAGCTCCTTCATCTTTCCGCTTCCGGCAATGGGAGAAAAGCCCAAACCAGGATGGAAGCCCTGTGCAAGTATCACCGATAATTCTCCCTGCAGTTTCTATCTCTCCGGTCACGTAGCTATAACAAGAAAGGTTTTCAATGGAACAGCACCAAAAAACTATTGCCCGGGAGCTGAATGTCCGTGTTGAGCAGGTGGCGGCCACCGCAACCCTTTTCGATGGTGGGGCCACTGTCCCCTTTATTGCCCGCTACCGGAAAGAGGTCACCGGTTCACTGGATGAAACCCAGATTACCGCCGTTCGTGATCGGCTGGCACAATTGGCCGAGCTTGATAAGCGGCGGGAGGCCATCCTCTCTTCACTGGCCGAGCGAGAGCTTTTAAGCAAGGAGCTGAACACAGCGATCCGGGCCGCCACCAACCTGACGGCGCTCGAAGATCTCTACCTTCCCCATCGCCCCAAACGGCGGACCCGAAGCAGTATTGCCAAGGAAAAGGGGCTCGAAACCCTGGCCCGCGCCATCTTTTCCCAGGAGAGCCGTGAGCTGCGGCCGCAAGACTTTGTTAATCCGGCCAAAGAGGTGCAGAATACAGACGAGGCCCTGGCCGGGGCCAGGGATATCATGGCCGAATGGGTCAGTGAAGATCCTGCAACCCGGGCCCGATTGCGCCGTGTCTTTACCAATCAGGCCCTGATTATCTCCTCGGTTGTGAAGAAGAACAAGGAAGCCGGCAGCAAATTCCGGGATTATTTCGACTGGCAGGAGGCAGCGACAAAGACACCAGGACATCGTTTTCTGGCCATGCTGCGCGGCGAAAATGAAAAAGTGCTGACCCTTTCCCTGCGCCCCCCCGAGGATGCGGCCCTGGGCCTGTTGCATCAGCACTATGTAAAGAGCAGCAATGAATCCGGCCGTCAGATCACGCTGGCTATTGATGACGGTTACAAGCGGCTGCTGGCGCCGTCCCTTGAAAACGAACTGCGCACCACCCTCAAGGAACGGGCGGACAGGGAAGCGATCCAGGTCTTTGCCGAGAATCTGCGGCAGTTGCTGCTAGCGCCGCCCATGGGCCAGAAAAGAGTCCTGGCCCTCGATCCCGGCTTTCGCACCGGTGCCAAGCTGGTCTGCCTCGACGGACAGGGCAAGCTCCTCCACTTTACCACCATCTATCCGATTCACTCCGAGAAAAAGAGCCAAGAGGCCGGCCAGCTGGTCATTGAGCTGTGTGAGAGATTTAAAATCGAGGCCATCGCCATTGGCAACGGCACGGCAGGCCGCGAGACAGAGACCTTTGTCCGTGAACTGAGCCTGCCCCATGAGCCGCTTATTACCATGGTCGATGAAAGCGGCGCCTCGATCTACTCCGCCTCAGAGACGGCAAGGGCCGAGTTTCCCGACCATGACCTGACAGTACGCGGTGCGGTCTCCATAGGCAGACGACTGCAGGACCCTTTGGCCGAATTGGTGAAACTCGATCCCAAGGCCATCGGCGTTGGCCAATACCAGCACGACGTCAACCAGTCGGCCCTGAAAAAAAGTCTGGAGGATGTGGTCGTAAGCTGCGTCAACAACGTGGGAGTGGAGGTAAACAGCGCCAGTATGGAGCTCCTCACCTTTGTCTCCGGGCTGGGTCCAGTCCTTGCCAAAAACATTATTGCCTTTAGAGATGAACATGGCCCGTTCAGCAGCCGGCGCCAGTTATTAAAGGTCCCTCGCCTGGGGGCCAAGGCCTTTGAACAAGGTGCCGGTTTCCTGCGCATCCGTGGGGCCAAAAATCCCCTGGATGGCAGCGCCGTACATCCGGAACAATATGCTATTGTTGAACAGATGGCCAAGGATTGCGGCTGCCGCGTTGTCGACCTGATGGAGCAGGAGGAATTCAGGAAACAGATAGATGTGAGCCACTATGTCACGGATGCGGTGGGATTGCCGACCCTGGCCGACATTATGGCGGAACTGGCCAAACCCGGCCGTGATCCCCGCGCCTCTTTTGCCCTCTTTGCCTTTGCCGCAGGAGTCAACAGCATCGATGACCTGGAACCAGGCATGAGACTGCCGGGGATCGTCACCAACGTGACTAAATTCGGGGCCTTTGTCGATATCGGGGTGCATCAGGATGGCCTGATCCACATCAGTCAGCTGGCCGACCGCTTTGTCAAGGACCCGGCTGAGGTGATTCAAGTGCGGCAACAGGTGACGGTGCGCCTGCTCGAGGTTGACCGTCAACGAAAACGGATCGCCCTTTCGCTCCGCGATGTTTGATGCCTATTATATTGGATTCACCTTTCTCCAAGCCATTGGAATAGTTACATGCCTGCCTGTTTCCTGAACTTTGCCCAACCTTTCCCCCTTGACAGGAATCGCCTAAGGAACCATTTTTTCTTGCACCATCTGCAGCCCTTCTAAATTCTTTTACCAGAGGAACAGAGTCATGAATACCTTTATCGTCACCTGTCCATCCTGCTCCGGCAAGAACCGGATTCCGGCGGATCGTCAGCATCTGCGTCCAAAATGCGGTAAGTGCGGAACTCCTTTGGAGCTCCGGGACAAGGCCCAGCCCATCGAATTGACGGATCATGAATTCCAAAATTTTGTCAAGGGTGCCACCCTGCCGGTAATGGTTGACTTCTACTCCCCGACCTGCGGCCCCTGCAAGGCCCTGGCACCCCTGGTTTACCGGCTTAACCGGGAATATCTGGGCCGGGTCCAGATAGCCACCCTGAACACCGCCCTTCATCCGGGTACGGCCGGCCATTACCAGATCCGGGGCGTGCCCACTCTTCTCTTTTTTCAGAATGGCCAACTGCTTGATCAGGTGGTGGGCGCTCCCCCCGAGCCACAGCTCCGTCAAAAGCTGGAGCAACTGGCCCAGAAGCGTGGATGATTTACAGGACTCGGATATAGCGCTATGGGGAAAATCAATGTTGGTCAACCCTAACTGGAGCGAAGAGGTTCGCACCGGCAAAAGGATGTGATCCTGCACAAATATCGATTTTATACACCGTTGCCGTCCATGAACTTCCCTAAGACAGCTCCTTCATGGAACGGTCCGAGGGAAGCACCTATTGGTTCAAGACAGGCCTTCGCCAGACCTCAGTTTGATCACCTCAAACAGGGAGAGAACGCATGATCTATTTCCTACTTGTTTATCTGTCGGTCTATTCCCTCGCCCATTACTATACCTTCCACAAGATCAAGTCTGCCTTTTTGCCGGGCAGGAAAGCCACCATAAGCATAATCATGTTCATGGTGGTCATGATCACGGCACCGATCGTGGTCCGACTGGCCGAACGAGCCGGGATTGAAACCGGGGCGTGGTTCTGGACCTATACCAGCTTCACTTGGATGGGACTGCTTTTCCTCTTCGTGACCCTTGCAGGCACAGTTGATGTGGTTCGTTCGACCTGTCTGGCAACTGCAAGATTTCAGAAACGACAACCTGCCAGGGCAAAGGTATCGCCACGGCAACTCTTTGCGATACAGGCAATAATGGTGCTTGCCGTTTACGGCTACGGCCTCTTTGAGGCAGCAAATATCCACCTGCAACGCATTGAGATCGCCAGTCCAAAAATTCCAAAAAACAGTGGCAGGATACGTATTGCCCAGATTTCAGATATGCATCTGGGGCTCATTGTCAGGGAGGAACGGCTCAACAGGATGCTTGCCAAAATAGAGGAGGCAAAGCCTGATATTCTGGTGTCCACCGGCGATCTGGTTGACGGCCAACTCAACCACCTCACCACAGAAGCAGGAATGCTGGCAGCGGTCAAGCCGCCTCTGGGCAAGATCGCCATTACCGGCAACCATGAATTCATTGCCGGCCTGCAGGATGCCTTGGATTTTACGGAAAAATCAGGGTTTACCATGCTGCGCCATCAAGGGATAATAATCGGCGGCATCAATATTGTCGGAGTGGATGACCCGGCAGTCAAATCATGGGGAAAAGGGCATGCGGAATCGGAACGAGATCTTCTTGTGGCCCAACCCAGGGGGAATTTTACCGTTCTTCTCAAGCACCGACCTGATATTAACCCGACCAGTCTTGGACTTTTTGATCTCCAACTTTCCGGCCACACCCACAACGGTCAGATCTTTCCCTTCAACCTGCTCACCTGGTTTTTTTATCCCCAACGGGCGGGTCAGCTCACCAAGTTAAGCAGCAGTCTTCTCTATCTGAGCCGCGGCACCGGCACCTGGGGGCCACCCATCCGCTTCCTGGCACCGCCGGAGATAACCATCATCGATCTGGTGCCTGCAAAATAAAAGGTCATCATTTCTATCAAGAAAAAAAGAACCTCTCAAATCACCTTGACCCCGGTTGCCCAATCAAAAAGGCAACTGTTGACACGAGCAAAGGGAAGATGGATAATAAAAAAAGGCCATTCACATCACAACGTCTGGTCAAAGGACAAAAGGCGAGGGCGGGTGCTTAATGACTAATAAAAAGCAAGTCAACAGGCCAGCATTCCTACCGTGGCTATGCATCAGAACATGTAAGAGAGGTAGAATATTATTTTCAAACACAAGGAGTAATTAGCAATGCCCAGATATCCGTCTTCTTTTTTTGTCCAATTCCGTTTCCTGCCGGAAAAGGGTATGCTATCCATTCTGACCACCCTTCTTCTTTTGTGCCTTGCCCAGCCAGGAGAGGCCGCCGACAAGCCGCAACCGGTGCAGATCGCCATCACCCCCTGCACTGACATCATCAAGACCTTTAGTGAGTATCAGCCGCTGGCCGCATACCTGGCAAAACAGATCGGGCAGCCGGTTGTTCTCCTCATCCCCAAGGATTTTCAGGAATTCGAACGTTTCGTCATAGACGGAAAGGTAGAGTTCACCTTCCAGGCCCCCCATACCTATGTGCGCTTGGCCCATCTCTATAACAAAGAAATGCTGCTCAAAGCACTGACCCCGGAAGGCGAAAGTAAACACCGGGGGGTGATCATTGTCCGCAAGGACAGCCCTCTGCTGCGCATAGAGGATCTCAAGGGAAAATACGTCCTCTTCGGTGCGGAAAACGACATGGCAAAATCCCTCTCGGCAAAACACCTGCTTGCCGCCCACGGAATCAACCCTGAGAAGGACCTCGGCGGTTACAGATACGACGGGAGCTGTGAATCCATCGCCCTTAATGTCTTTCTGAAAACCGTCGATGCCGGAGCGGTCTGCGACTACTCCTTCAAACATATCAACGAAGCGAAGGAGGCTGGCGAAAGCGAGCTACCACCCAATCAGCTGCGGATTCTCGGCCAGACCGAGGAGATTCCCACCTGGGTCTTTGCCGCCCGCACCGGGGTTGATGCCGGTCTTGCTGCCCGGATAAATAAGGCCTTGACCGCTCTCAACCCGAACAACGAAGCCCATGAAGGAATTCTGGAGTCTACGGAGGTGGGCGGGTTTGTCAAGGCAGAGGACAGCGACTACGACGAAGTCAGAAAAATTATGCTGATGAACCGGTAACCGCATGAAAACCCTCCAGGCCAAGATAATCGTCCAGGTCATCTGCCTTATTGTCGGCGCTCAGCTTGTCACCGGCCTGCTCATTCTCTCCCAGGTAGAGAAGGCAATGCACCATGAAAACCACCAACTCGGTCTGGCGTTGGCTTATGACCTGGCCCATGTCTGTGCCAGGTCACTCATCAGCCAGGATCTGGCGGAACTCCGTAACTACATCCGCTACACCATGAGCCAGGAATATGTCACCCAGGCCATGGTCGTTGATAACGATTGCCGCATCCTCATGCACAACAAGCTGGAAAAAGTCGGTGAAAAATATAAGGGGACATGCCCAGAGCAAGGGCAGTATCTGTTCAGCGAGCATTACACCAATGAGGCCGGCGAAACGGTGATGGATGTCCTGGCACCGATTGCAGCCGGTGGTGTGCAGCTGGGCACCGCCATCCTCAGCTACTCGCACATCGGCATCAAGAATGCTGTCAAAATCCTTACCCGAGACATTATCCTGATTTTCAGTATCGGTTCATTGCTTGCCATCTTTTTTGCGATCCTGCTTGCCGAATATGTTTCCCGCCCCATCCGGCACCTTTCCCGGGCGGCCAAAGAGCTGGGCAGCGGCCACTTTCATATCAAGAAAATGGACACGGAATACAACGACGAGATAGGCGTCCTTGCCAGATCATTCTACGAGATGGCAGACAAGCTGGAGACTGAGGTTTGCCATGACGCCCTGACCAGTCTCTACACCCGTAATGTTTTCCAAATTCGCCTGGTTGAAGAATATGCCCGGAGCCAGCGCAACAACATCCCCTTTGCTGTGCTGATGCTCGATGTGGATCATTTCAAAATGGTGAACGACACCCATGGCCACGAGGTCGGCGACGAGGTCTTGCGGCATATTGCCGCAAACCTGATCGGGCAGACCAGGGGCAGCGATTGTGCGGCCCGCTATGGCGGAGAAGAGTTTATTATACTGCTGCCGGAAACTCACCGGCGAGCCGCTCTCCATGTTGCCGAAAAAATCCGGCTCAGGATCGAGACTGATCCTTTCCTGCTGCTGGACGGCCGCAAGATCCAGCTCACGATCAGCATAGGAATAGCCCGCTTCCCTGAGGACACCAGCGACTACAACCGACTCATCTCAATGGCCGACCAAGCCATGTACAAAGCAAAGGAAAATGGGCGAAATACCGTAGTTGAGGCAAGTCACTTATAGAACTCGGGTCCAGGAAGTGGATGGCACATTGGTTCGGATAAGAGAGCGTGGCACACAAACATGAAGCAGGAGATGAAAAGATACGGGGGAAGAACTATGATAGATCCCCTCATTCATCGTACATAGGGGCCGGCATGCAGCCAATTGACAAGGTGCTGAATCGTATCAAATGGGACAGGAGCTTCGGTGACGCCCTCTTTGAGATCGGCTACTACGACCGGGTGGAGGACATTATCGTCAGGCGACCGCTGGCCGACCTCCTCTTTGAACCGGGCAACAAGGAGTCCTTTCTCCTCATGGACATGGAGGGCATCTACCAGCGGATTCCCCTGCACCGGGTACGTGAGGTATACCGTAATGGTGAGCTGATCTGGCAGCGACCCGGGGCTAGTGAGATCTCCCCATAAACCAAACCGGCCATGAAGCAATGCCTCATGGCCGGAGAATATTCAGAAACCGCAACGAAATACCCAGGAGCTTTTCTAATTATTTCGTTGCAGCACCTTCCGCCGTTCTGATCATTCAGAAACTCTATTTCAATGACCAGCCTTTGCCATGGCCTCCATGGCCCTGGCCGGATTCTGCTCAACCTCTTTTAAGATTTCACTCACTTTAGTCTCAGGCAACCACTCAATCTTACCGGTGGCCACATCATAGATCGCACCAACCACCTTGGCCTTACCGCTTTTCACCTGTTCACGTACGGCAGGACTCCTCATGAAAAGTTCATCAATTCCCTGCCAAACATTTTCTTCAATGGCATAAGGGATAACATCCTTGCCATGCTTGTCCGGATTGGATGCCATAGCCTTTTTGACCGCCGGCTCGATATTGTCAACCAAAGGCGGGATATTGAGTTCCAAGGCATGACCATGACCTTCAACTGCGTTGGTAACCGCAGTCACTGCCCCGCACTGCGTATGTCCCAACACCACCAGAACCGGGGTATTGACATGGAGCAGTCCGTATTCAATGGAACCGGCCTCATCAACATCAACCACATTACCCGCTACCCGGACCACAAAGATATCCATGACCCCGGCATCAAAGATCCGTTCCACAGGAACCCTGGAATCTGAACAGGCAATGACCGTGGCATAGGCATAATTCCCCTGATCTTCCTTGCCGGCCAGGATTAGACGTTGGGTGTCACTATGCGGATGAATGGACTTATTGGCCACAAAACGGGAGTTTCCTTCCTGCAACATCTTCACAACCGCATCCGGAGCAGGCTTTTGGGCAGTACTGCTACCCTGACTTTGTACCGCAGTAACAGCCAGCAGACAACAACTAAGGGCTAACGTCCTGAACATTTTCTTCATTTACTACTTCCTCCTTTTTTAAAATAGATAATAATAAACTCAATAGAAATATATCCCTTTTCTGGGACGGCTTGTCAAGTCGCAAAAATTTTTTCCCCTTATGACAGATGGCCAGCGATACCCACGTCATCAATCTTCTGTTCAGGACGCATATACTGTAACTGCCCCTAATTATTTTGGGATACTCCTCATCTCTGCGGCCAGCACATGGGTTACGCCCGGTTGTAGAATAAGAGGTGTCTGGGGAGCGATGGCGGTCTCCACACAGACCATCTCCCGGTATTCCTCAGCAATCATGTCGGCCATGGCTGACGCCTTGACCGGACCGGGATTCCAGACCACCGTAGCGGTGCTCCCCTCTTGACTGATCAGGCAATCCCGACCACTCTCCGGGATTGCAATCCGGCAGGCGGCATCGGCAATAAGATAGATTCGATCTGTTTCCTGTTCAAACGCAACCATTCCTGATTGCGTTTGACGGGCATATCCCTCTACCTTGTCCAGATAATCGACACCATCCAGGCCGTGAATCCGGCAGGTCTGCCAGTCGGTAACGCGAAAATAACTGTGCAGGGCACAGCTGAGACTCATGGGTGACGCGCTGCGGTTTTCCATGGCCAGCAACAGTTGCAGGCTGGCACCAAAAATGATGGTCAGGGTCAGGGAAAAGGAATGCGGCCAGATGGCATGGGTCGGCGGGCAGTCATTTAAGTCCAGGGTAATAATGGTTTCGCCTTTGCTATTATGGCTAGTGGCAACCAGATTCCACAGGGTGGTACGGGCAAACCCATGGGCCGGTTGCATGCGACCTGATGGATGACTGCCGAACCAGGGCCAGCAGACAGGGATACCGCCGCGAATAGCCTTACCCGGCTGATAGTCGGTGACATGGCCACCCTGCAGATAAACCCGGCCCCGGCACCATCCATTGTTGATCTCGGCGAATATCAGCCCCTGAGGGTTGACGGCAAAGATCAACCCTCCTTCACTGCCGTACTGCTCATTCAATGCCGCCACGGACTGTATCACCGCGCTCTCCATCTTCAATCTTACCTTTTTTCACTGGCAGCAGCGATGGTCTGTACCGCCAGTTCAGTGATCGCGTCCCAGTTTCGCGCCGCAATGAGATCAGCGGCAACGATCCAGGAACCGCCGACGCAGGCCACATTCTTCAGGGCCAGATAGTCGCGATAGTTGGCGGCGGAGATGCCGCCGGTGGGGCAGAAGGTCACCTGGGGAAAGGGCCCGGCAATAGCCTTGAGCATCTCAATGCCGCCTGCGGCCTCCGCCGGAAAAAATTTGAACTGACGATAACCTTTATCCATCCCCAGCATCAGCTCGGAGATCGTGGCTATCCCCGGAATCAGAGCAATGGGCCCTCGCAGAGCGGCATCCAGCAGTTCCCCGGTCAGGCCGGGACTGATGGCAAACATGGCACCGGCCTCGCTGACTGCCGCCAGATCATGGGTATTGACCACGGTTCCGGCACCGGTGATGGCCTCCGGCACCGCACGGACAATGGCCCGGATGGCCTCAATGGCCACCGGTGTCCGCAAGACAATCTCCAGCACCCTGACTCCGCCGGCAACCAAGGCCTGGGCCAACGGCACGGCATACTCAAGTTCATGGATCACCATGACCGGCACCACCGGTCCAGCCTGGAGAATCTCCAAGGGTGGTATCTTCCACTTTATCTGTGTCATCTTTTTCCTCATTTCAAGATTCAAAAGCAACTATTCATCATACAGATTCTCTTCTCGTGCAAAATGAAAAAAACAGTTTTCTATCTTTCCCTGCACCTCTGCATCACTGCGCGAGACGTCAATCTTCCTCAGTATAGGTAAAGATAGAACTTGCTCCCTCTTCAGCACCGGCCAGATTTTGCCGTAAAGGGGCAAAGATCTGCCGCCCAAAACCGGACCGGATCTCCCGGAGATCCGCTCGGACCAGAGGCCGGGCGGCCAGTTCCTTATCACTGACATGAAGATGCAGGACACCGCTGCCGCTCATGGTGATCAGATCACCATTCTGAATCTTGGCGATCATCCCACCAGCCAGAGCCTCAGGAGTCAGATGGATGGCAAATGGTACCTTGCCGGAGGCCCCTGACAGCCTGCCATCAGTAACCAGCCCCACAATAAAGCCCCGATCCATGAGAATAGAGAGATAGGTGATCAGCTTGTGCAGCTCCGGCATGCCATTGGCCCGCGGCCCTTGGAAACGGATGACCGCAATCAAATCCCGGTTCATCTCTCCAGCCTTAAAGGCCGCAGCCATCTCCTCCTGAGAATGAAAGATCATGGCAGGAGCAGTCAGCTCGGTGTTGACCCCCTGGACCAGGGCCGAGACTTTGATGATGGCCCGCCCCAGATTGCCGCGCACCAGCTTGATCCCACCGGTGGCGGCAAAGGGCTGACGGGTGGTGGCCAGAGTCTCCAGATCAGAAGAGCCGTCAGGGATCTTCTCCCAGATCAGTTCCCCCTCTTTTTCCTCCGGCATCCGCATATACCGCTCCAGCCCTAATCCCGCCACCGTCTGCACGTCTTCGTGAAGATAACCATTTTCCAGCAGCTCCCTGATAAATACGGTCATGCCGCCAGCCCGCTGAAAAGAGTTGATATCACCGGGACCATTAGGATAGATGCTCACAATCAGGGGGACCACATCGGAAAGTTCAGAGAAATCATCCCAGTTGATCCTGATCCCGGCGGCCCGGGCAATGGCCACCAGGTGCATGGTCTCGTTGGTGGAACCTCCGCTGGCCAGTAGGCCGACGATGGCATTAACCACCGACTTTTCACTGATGACATGACCAATAGGGATATACTCATTTTCCTGGTTAGCCAGCTCAGTTACCCGCCGGGCCGCAGCCCTGGTCAGCAGTTCCCGCATCGGGGTCCCGGCATTGACAAAAGAGGAACCGGGCAGATGCATCCCCAGCATCTCGGCCATCAGCTGATTGGAGTTGGCGGTCCCGTAAAAGGTACAGGTGCCCGGACTATGGTAGGCATGGCTCTCATACTCGAGCATCTGCTTGCGGGTGATCTCACCCTGGACAAACCGCTCCCTGGCCCGGGCCTTGTCTTTGTTGGCTATCCCGGATTGCATGGGGCCGGAGGGCACCAGGAGCATGGGCAAGTGACCGAACTGCAGGGCACCCATGAGCAGGCCGGGCAGGATCTTATCACAGACCCCGAGCAGCAGGGCACCGTCAAAGACATTATGAGACAAGCCAATAACCGTGGCCATGGCAATGACATCCCGACTAATCAGGCTCAGATCCATGCCCGGTTCGCCTTGAGTCACGCCGTCACACATGGCCGGAACACCAGCGGCAACCTGGCAGATGCCCCCGGCCTCAGCGACTACACTTTTAATCAGAGCCGGATATTCGCCATAGGGATTGTGGGCAGACACCAGGTCGTTATAACTGGAAATAATGCCGATATTAGGCATCCGCTCATCGCGGATAATCATACAGGCGCCGCCGGAGCAGCTTGCTACATGGGCCAGGTTGCTACAGGGTAGATGATGACGGAAGGGGATGTCGGAGCGGGCCTCCTCCAGACGCTGCAGATAGCCGTTCCGATGTTTTTCGCTGCGCCTGACGATACGCTCGGTCACCTGCTGTACCACACCGTTCATTGCATTCTCCTTGATGCCCTGTCCATCATTATGGTGACCAATAAACGACCAAGGGGATTGCTGTCTGTCGCAGGATATAACGGATAGGCATTTCCCCGGCCTCCCCTGGTTCCTGGGCTCTGGCCAGCGTCTTTTTCTTTTCTTCACCCTGCAGATGGAGAATCAGCTGACGGCTGTCCAGAATGGCCGGCAGGGTCAAGGTCATCCGCTCGTAGGGCGCCGCAGGTGGCTGGATGGCCATGCAGATCTTAGTGGAATGGAGATCAACCGCCGCCTCCAGATTTTTGGCACCGGGAAACAGGGAAGCGGTATGGCCGTCATTGCCCATCCCCAGGATCAGACAATCATAAGGCCGGGGAAGCAGCTGCAGCCGTTTTTCACACGTTGCTTCCCCACCACTGGCCGTAGCCGCTTTATTTTTCATGCCGATAAACGAGGCCTTCGCCGCCTTTTCCCGAAGCAAATGGCTGCGTACCAGATTTTCATTGGAATCAGGATTATCCGGTGCAACCCAGCGTTCATCCACCAGAAAAACCGTGACCTTGTTCCACTCCAGCTCTGTTTCCGCCAGCCGGGCAAAAAGCGGCAGAGGAGTGCTGCCGCCGGACACTGCCAGACTGGCCTGACCGCGGCTACAAATTCCCTGGTGCAGGCAATCACAAATCCGAACTGCCAAGGCCTCCACCAGCAGTCCGGAAGTAGAAAAATCAAGAAACTCATGCACCGCCAGTTATTCCTCCCACTCCCGTCCATCCCGCGCCAGAAGGGCCACTGAGGCCACCGGTCCCCAGGAGCCGGCAGGATACGTCCGAGGCGGCTCATTGGAACTGGCCCATGCCTCTTGGATGGAGTCAATCCACACCCAGGAGCGCTCCACCTCATCACGACGGATAAAGAGGGACTGATTGCCGATCATCGTCTCCAGGATGAGACGTTCATAGGCGTCAGCTACGTGCTCACCCAAAAAGGCATCTGAAAAACTCAAATTCAACATGGTCTTCTGCAGCTTGATCCCCTTGCCGATCCCAGGCACCTTGTTCAGCATCTCAATCTCCACCCCCTCATCTGGCTGAAGACGAATCACCAGCTTGTTGGGCGGCAGATCCCTGTAGCTGTCCTTGAAGATATTATGAGGCAATTGTTTAAAAAAGATAACGACCTCTGAACGCTTGGTGGTCATCCGTTTACCGGTCCGCAGATAAAAAGGGACGCCCGCCCAACGCCAGTTGTCGATATCCACCTTGATGGCGACAAAGCTTTCAGTAGTGGACCTGGGATTCCCGCCCTCTTCCTGCAGATAGCCGGCAACCGGATTACCTTTAATAAAACCGCCAGCATACTGGCCACGCACAGTTTTATCGTCCACATTGTCAACGGTAATTGGACGCAGAGCCTTGAGCACCTTGAGCTTCTCGTTGCGGATGGAGTCTCCGTCCATATTGGCTGGCGGCTCCATGGCCACCAAAGTAAGGATCTGTATCAGATGATTCTGCACCATATCCCGCAACTGGCCGGATTTGTCGAAATAGCCCCACCGCCCCTCAATGCCCACCTCTTCCGCCACGGTGATCTGGACATGATCAATAGTATCATGGTCCCAATTGGTGGTGAAGATGGAGTTGGCAAAACGCAAAGCAAGCAGGTTCATGACCGTTTCCTTGCCCAGATAGTGATCAATCCGATAGACCTGACTCTCAGCAAAGACTCTGGCCACCACATCATTGATCTCCTGGGACGAGGCCAGATCCCGGCCAATCGGTTTTTCGAGTACCACCCTGGTTTCAGGCGTGATAATACCAGCGTGATCAAGCCCTTGGCAGATATCTTCATAAAGATTGGGAGCAACCGAAAAATAATTGATCAACACCCGCCTGCCCTGATCGGTTGCTGCCAACAGCTTTTTATAGTCCTCGGCTTGATCAATATTGATCAGGACATAACTGAGACGAGCCAGCAGACGCTCCACCACCTCTTCATCCAGGCCATTTTTAACAAAGATTTCCAGTGCCGCCCGCATTTTCCCGACAAAATCAGCATGACTGAGATCATGACGGGCAATTCCTAGAATCCGGGTTTCTGGATGCAGCAGTCCTTCACGGTCCAACTGGTAGAGCGAAGGGATGAGTTTGCGGCGGGACAGATCACCAAGCACTCCGAAGATGGCAAAGTCACACGCTATATTCTTC
Organism: Pseudomonadota bacterium; assembly: GCA_018821985.1. Lineage (GTDB taxonomy): Bacteria > Desulfobacterota > Desulfobulbia > Desulfobulbales > Desulfocapsaceae > UBA2270. The sequence continues at coordinate 38,444 of JAHJKP010000034.1, read as the reverse complement.
TGTTCCGGCATACTGCGACCTCCTGTTATAAAAAAAACAATACACTGTTCAGTTCAACAAGGCACTTCATACCATCTTTGTCGGATGTTCGGCACCTGCCATTAGCGGATCTGAAAACCGCTCGCTCCGAACAGTCCTATCAAGCCGATAATGATCAAATACATTGCAACGATGTAGTTCAGCAGACGCGGAACAACCAGAATAAGAATGCCGGCGATCAGCGATATTAGTGGGGCAAGGCTTAAATTGATGCTCATGTTCATAGTTACCTTTTTGGTCTTTAGTTATTGAGCCCCCGTGCGAAAGAGTATGGGCGGTCCCGCCACACTTATTTGGTGTGCCAAGGGCTAGTGGGTGCAGTTTTCTGGCAAGGTGAAAGGACAGGTCGGAACTCCTCCGGCCTGTCCCGGTCCCGCCTCTTACTTGACCATATAGTCAAAGAGGAACTGCCGTTTTTCACCCTGGCCCAGCTTGGTACCCACCTCAAAAACGTACTTTCCCTTCTCACTTAATGCCACATCTGCGCCAAAACTTCCTTCCATGGCCATCATCTGTGCGGCCTCCGTTTTTTTGCCGGCAGGATCGACGACCTTGACCGCAACCATGCCTGAGTCCAGGACCTTGCCGGTGGCAAGATCGGTAAAGGTGATCATGAGATGATTGGTCGTGCTCATGCCAGCCTCTGCCATGGCCTTGCTGGTATCCAGCAGGTGGGCCATGGCCTTGACCCCGTCCACCGTTACCTCCGGCAGCATGATCTCACCGCCGCCCATCTCCATGCCGGCCATTGTGTCATGCTCCGTTGTAGCAGGCTCCATTGCCTGGGCTCCGACGGCCAGGATCAGAAAAACCAGGGCGCTTATCAGTTGCATCAGCTTCGTTTTCATTGTTTTTCTCCTCTTGAATTTCTTTGTAAAAAACGGATTATTCCGCGTGAGAATAGAGTTTATGCTGGGTTATGACCCTTCCACCTCGTCTGTGGCAGTGGCAATCATGCTTTTCTCCAGATTCCAGCCGCGCCAAAGAAAGAAGATAACCGGGTAGACCATCAGCTCCATGATGCCGGAGGTCACCACCCCGCCCACCATGGGGGCTGCGATCCGCTTCATCACATCGGCACCGGCGCCATGGCTCCACATGATGGGCAGAAGACCGGCGATGATCACCGAGATGGTCATGATCTTGGGCCGGATGCGTTTGACCGCCCCGTGGTGGATAGCCTGGTTGAGATCGCCCCGGGTGCGCATCCGGTCGGCATCTGCCCAGAGCTTGTGGGAGATATCAAGGTAGAGCAGCATCACTACCCCGGTCTCGGCATCGAGTCCTGCCAGGGCAATAATCCCGACCCAGACCGCCACCGAGGTATGGTAACCAAGGAGGTAGAGGAACCAGAAGGCGCCCACCAGGGAGAAGGGCACGGCCAGAAAGACGATGGCGGTTTTCACCAGCGACTTGGTGTTCAGAAAGATGATGACGAAGATGAGCAGGATGGTCAGGGGGATGATCACCACCAGCCGTTCCTTGGCCGATTGCATGTATTCATACTGGCCGCTCCAGACGATGGAATAGCCGGGGGGCAACTTAATCTTGGCCGCCACTGCCGCCTGCGCCTGCTGCACATAGGTGCCGATATCGATGCCGGTGATGTCCACATAGACCCAGGCGGTGCGGCGGGCGTTTTCGCTCTTGATGGCTGGCGGCCCCTTGTGCATGGTGATGGTGGCCACCTGGGACATGGGAATATGGGTGCCGTCACGCAGCGGCACCAGGATGCGGTGCAGGGCCTGCAGGTCATTGCGATAGTCGCGCTGATAGCGGATGTTTACCGGATAGCGCTCCAGCCCTTCCACGGTCTGGGTAACATTCATACCCCCGATGGCCGACTGGATGATGTCCTGCACCTCGCCGACGGTGAGACCATAACGGGCAGCGGCAGTGCGGTCGACCGTAAAATCGAGATAGTTACCGCCCACCACCCTTTCAGAATAGGCACTCAATGTGCCGGAAAGGGTGCCGATCAACGCCTCAATCTCCTCACCGATGCGGCTGAGCTCATTCAGGTCGTTGCCCATGACCTTGATGCCCACCGGCGTCTTGATGCCGGTGGAGAGCATGTCAATCCGGGTCTTGATCGGCATGGTCCAGGCATTGGTCAGGCCGGGAAACTGGATGGCATTATTGAGTCGTTCAATGAGCTGTTCCGGCGTCATCGCCTTCTGCTCCGGCCAAAGTAAACGTAAAGGCCTTTGCAGCCATGCCGGCCAGGGGCTGTAGAAGCGGCTGACCTTCACCTTGCGCCACTGCTCCTCGGGCCTGAGCATGATGGTTGTTTCCAGCATGGAAAGGGGGGCCGGATCGGTGGCAGTCTCTGCCCTGCCTATCTTGCCGAAGACGTGTTCGACCTCGGGAAAGCTGGCGATGATGCGATCGGTCTGCTGCAGCAGTTCTTTGGCCTTGGTGATGGAGACCCCCGGCATGGTGGTGGGCATATAGAGCAGGTCGCCTTCATAGAGGGGCGGCATGAACTCGGAACCCATCCGGCTGATGGGCCAGGCAATGGAGGCAATGAGAAGCAGGGCCACCAGGATGGTACCTGTACGCCATCTGAGGACAAAATCAACCACCGGATGGTAAATCCGAATCAGCAGCCGGTTGATGGGGTTGGCATGTTCCGGCTTGATATTGCCGCGGATAAACCAGCCCATGAGCACCGGCACCAGGGTGACTGAAAGCAGAGCGGCCGCCCCCATGGCATAGGTCTTGGTAAAGGCCAGGGGCTTGAAGAGTCGGCCGGACTGCTCCTGCAGGGTGAAGACCGGCAGGAAGGAGACGGTGATGACCAGAAGGGAATAGAAGAGGGTGGGACCCACCTCCTTGGCCGACTCCATGATGATATCCCAGTGCGGCTTTTTACCCCGGTCCCGCTCCAGATGTTTGTGGGCGTTTTCAATCATGATGATGGCGGCGTCGATCATGGCCCCGATGGCGATGGCGATGCCGCCAAGACTCATGATATTGGCGTTGATCCCCTGGGCATGCATGACGATGAAGGCCATGAGGATCGCCACCGGCAGGGTGAAGATAGCGACAAAGGCGCTGGGCAAATGGAAGAGGAAGAGCGCAGTCACCAGGGCAACCACGATACTCTCCTCGATGAGCTTGCCCTTCAAGGTGTCCACCGCCCGCTCGATCAGACCGGAGCGATCATAGACCGCCTTGATCCGCACACCCTCGGGCAGCCCTGCCTGAAGCGATGCGAGTTTCTTCTTGACCTTCTCGATTACGGTCAGGGCGTTTTCACCGTAGCGCATGACGACAATGCCGCCCACGGTCTCGCCCTTGCCGTCAAGTTCCGTTGCCCCGCGCCGCAGTTCCGGCCCGATGCCTACCTCGGCCAGATCCTTGACCAGGATCGGGGTACCGGCGCGGTCGGTTGCAACCACCACCTGCTCAATGTCGGCCACCGATTTGATGTAGCCCAGGCCCCGCACCATGAACTCGGTCTCGCCCATCTCCAGCAGGCGGCCGCCGACATCATTGTTGCTGTGTTGGATGGCCTGGCGGATCTGGGGGATGGTGACATGGTAGGCCAGCAAGCGGTTGGGATCCACGGACACCTGATACTGCTTCACATAGCCGCCGATGCTCGCCACCTCGGAGACCCCTTCCACCGCCGCCAGTTCGTAACGCAGGTACCAGTCCTGGATGGAGCGGAGCTGCTGCAGGTCATGACGATCGCTTTCCAGCACATATTCATAGACCCAGCCGACTCCGGTGGCATCCGGCCCAAGACTTGGGGTGACCCCTTGCGGCAGCTTGCCGGAGGCATAGTTGAGATACTCGAGCACCCGGGACCGGGCCCAGTAGATGTCCGTGCCGTCGTCAAAGATCACATAGACAAAGGAGAAGCCAAAAAAGGAGTAGCCCCGCACCACCTTGGCATGGGGGACGGCCAGCATCTGGGTGGTCAGGGGATAGGTCACCTGATCCTCCACCACCTGAGGTGCCTGGCCGGCGTACTCGGTGAAGATGATCACCTGGACGTCCGAGAGATCCGGAATGGCGTCAATGGGCGTATTTTTCAGGGCATAGCCGCCGCCCACGATCAGGAGGGCGGTGAGGAGAATGACCATGAATTTATTGTTGATGGACCCCTCGATTATCTTGGTGAGCATGGGCGCGCCTACTTCTCAAAGAGAGAATCAAGAGATTCTTCGGCCTTGGGACCGGCTGCTTTCCCGGCAGGGGGCTGCTCTTTTTCCAGTTCCGTCATCTTCTGCACTGCCGCCCGCAGGGTGCTTTCCGAGTCGAGCATGAACTGGGCGGAGACCACGATGCTCTCGTTTTCAGCAAGCCCCTGCACCACCTGCACAAAGCCATCCTCAGTCTGCAGACCCAGCTTCACCAAGCGCGGTTCGAATTTTCCTTCCCCCAGAGAAACGAAAACGGACTGGCGTTCCCCGGAATTGAGTACTGCCTCCATCGGTATGGTGAGCACATTTTTGACCGCCTGCGTCTCAATGCGGACATTCACATACATGTCAGGTTTGAGTTCGAAGCCGGGGTTGTCCAGATCGATCCTGGCCTTGACGGTCCTGGTCTTGGTCTCCACATAGGGGTAAATGGTGCTGATCCTCCCCTGGACCGGCTCCCGTTGATAGGGCAGCTGGATGCTTGCCGTCTGCCCTACCGTGAGCCAGGGCAGTTCATACTCATAGATGTCGGCATAGACCCACACCTTGGAGATATCAGCGATCTGGAACAGCTCCATCCCTGCCTTGACAAACATGCCCTCATTAACCTTCTTCTGGGTAAGCACCCCGTCATACTGGGAATAGAGGGTGAGGCTTTTTTGGACCGTTCCTGTTTTCTCGAGCTTCTTGATCTGTCCTTCGCTTATATCCCAGTAGCGCAACCTTTTGCGTGATGATTCCAGCAGGCGCCCGGCACCGGCGGCGATTTCCGGCACATCACTCTGTGCCAGGGCCGCCTTGTTGCGCAGGGCCAGGAGAAACTCTTCCTGGGCCGTGACCAGTTCAGGGCTGTAGATTTCCAGCAGGGGCTGGCCTTTCTTTACCTGGCTGCCGGTCTCATTGACATGAAGCCGTTCGATCCAGCCCTCGATCTTTGAGTTGATGGAATATTGGTGCGGCTCCTCGTAGGCAACCACACCGACGGTGCGAATGGTCCGGCTCATGTCCCGGCGACTGACGGTGGAGAGGCGTACGCCCATGTTCTGCTGGGTCACCGGATCGATGGTGATGATCGCACCTGAGGAATCATGCTCTCCGGATTGGCTTCCCTGGCTGGGGCCCGCAATTTTTATCGGGGTAAGGGTCATGCCACAAATGGGGCAGTTACCCGGCTCATCCCGGATAATGAAAGGATGCATGCTGCAGGTGTATTTCTGGCTCTCAGCCCTGGCCTCGTCAGGACCTGCCGAAAGATGCAGGTGGACATGTTCAGCATCAGACGGCAAAAACGCAATGGGGCCGGTAAATAGCAGCAGGAGAGCGAGAGAGGCAGTCAGAAAAAATTTAAGTGTCCGCAGCATGATTATTGGTGCTCCTTGCCATGTCATGGCATCTGACCGACATTATTTTGTGCCGGGGTGTTGGACTGGCCGGACTCCGCTTCCAGGCGGGCAAGGTTGCGTTGCCCGTCGCTTACTGCCTTCTGGTATTGCAGCTCGAAGTTGTAAAGGGTCATCAGGTTATCCAGAAGTCCCAGAAAGGTGAGCTTGCCCACCTGATACCCATTGATCGCCGATTCCAGGGCCTGGCCGGCCTGGGGGATGATACCATTCTTGTATAGGGAGGCCTGATCATAGCTGGTCTGCACCTGACTGTAGGCATCCTGAATGTTAAAGAGCACCTGGTTGCGGAAGTCGTCGTACTGGGCCAGGGCCATGCGCACCCCCTCCTCGGCCTCGGCTACGGCAGCACTGCGCTTGTCCCGGAAGATCGGCAGGTTGACCGCCACCTCGATCCCGGCAAAGTCGGTGCCGGAATCGGCCATGTTCGGTTCCCGGAAGGCATAGGCCAGTCCCACCTTGAAGTCCGGCTGGTAGTCGAGCTGGGCCAGCTTGTACTGGGCTTGATAGCGATCGATCAGGGAGCGGTAGGCCGCATACATGGGGCGCAGGGTTTCGGAATTTTTCTGGAGCTCGGCAAGGGGAGTCTCAATGGCGGCAGGTGCCGGGTCGGACATCTCCGCAACCGCCGTGGCCGAAGGTCGATTCACCAGGCGGTTGAAGGCGGCAAGAGCGGTGACACGCTGCTGGCGCAGGCTGTAGAGGCGGTCAAGCAGCTTTGCCCGCTCCACCTGCGCCTTGAGCACATCCTGCTGCTGGCCGCGGCCCACCTCATAGCTGGTCTCGGTCAAGCGGATGAAATCATCGAGCAGCTTCATGTTTTTCTCGGTGATAACAACGGCCCGGCCGGCATAGACCAGGAAGTAGTAGGCATCCTTGACTTGACGGGTAAGTTGTAGTTGCTGCTCAGCAAGAAGGGCTTGGTACCACTTGGCCTGCAGTTCGGCAACCTCGGTGCGGGCCGCAAGTTTCCCGGGGAAAGGGAGATCCTGGGAGAACTTGACCACCTTGCCGCTCATAGCGTATTCGTTACCGGCAAAGGTGTCCACCGGATAGTTGCTCAAGGAGAAGGAGAGGGAGGGGTCGTTCAGGGAACCGGCCGGGATGATCTTGTTTTCGTAGAGATGCAAACGGGCCTCGGCCGCTTTCAGTTCGGGGTTACCTGCCAGGGCCGCTCCGATAAGCTCCTCCAGGACCGGGGAGGGAGGGTTGTTTTCCGGCGCCGCAAGTACGCCCCCTGGCATGGAGATGAAAAGAAGCAGAGCCAGCAAGAAACGTATGGGCATATTCATTCCTATCTCCTTAAAAAGCCATGCTGTTCAGGTCAGAAAGTACGCGATAAATATGCCTCGTCTTATTTTTATAAGACGTGGTTCTATAGGAAACTCAGCTAAAATAGACCCCTTATGAATGTGGGATTACCGGTTACATGGGAATAACATTAATTAAATGCTTCGTCACTCCCGCGTAAGGGAGTCTATAAGGTTAATAGCTGAGCTTCCTATAGAGGTATTCTATTTTAAGATTCAACAATAATGCCAACATACGAATACTATATCCAACTACCTAATATAACGAGCCAGTCACCCTCATCAATAAAACTTGAGCAATAAGATTGCTGCCACCTTTTTACCCACTATTCAACCAGATGCATATTTTATACTTAGCTCATTTCGAGCTTACTCAATTTTAATCATAAGAACTAGAGAATGAAAGATGAGTACAATTTTCACCATTTTCATACTGGCTGGAGATCATCTTGATCCGTTTTTATTTCCCAGCCGCATGGATTCTCTTATCTGATTCTCTGTTCATATCGACTGTATTGTCAATCAATTTCACCTTTTTCGTGGTGATAAGGCAAAGTCGCCCCATAATCTTGCCATTTTTTTCAGGATATGGAGAATGCAGAAGAGATTCACTGGATGTCTGCCAGGGATGCTCTTCCCACAGGGGCACCTCCCTGACAGAACAATGAGGACACATAGTTATCGTCTGTTGCGCAACTCCGTTTCCGGATCACCACCCGTGCTTATGCCACAGTCTCTGCTTCCCATTTTGTGCGCCAGCAGACCTTCTGGCGCCAGATGTTAGCATTTGCCGTTTCCGGTTGATGCTTTCTCCGGCTGACCTCCTTGCCCCCCCATTTTCAAAGACCACCAGGGGCACAGCAAACTTCTGACGGATATCTAAAAGTCCCATACACCTCCGATGGCGGAGCATAGAATCAAGGACAGAGAAAGGCTCATCGAGCAGAGGAATAAAAGGACAAGGTCAGTTATACACCTTTCGGCTGCCCCTGATCTTCCATGAGGTGCGTATAAGCAAGAACCCTGTTACGTCCGGCATCCTTTGCCTGATACAAAGCCTTGTCTGCCATTTCTATCAACTGATCCGGCTCTTCCGGCTTATCGTTATGAAATGCAGCGGCTCCAATACTGGTCGTCACCGAGATTGAGACCGGCCCCTCTTCATACATCTCCGTTGCACAGATCTTACGAATCTGCTCGCCCGCCTTTACCCCCCCTTCAATATCGGTCTGCGGCAAGAGGATGAGAAATTCCTCCCCGCCGAAGCGAAAGATCAGGTCCGTCGGCCTGCTTATTTTCTTCATCCGGTGAGCAAATTCCTTGAGGACAAAATCACCGAAGGCATGTCCATAGGTATCGTTCACATTCTTGAAATGATCCAGGTCAAGCATCAAAATTGCCAGATCAGTTCCATAGCGCTTGCTGCGATAAAACTCCTGGGCCAGAATAGTGTTCAGATGACGGCGATTATAGAGACCGGTCAACTCATCATGCAGCGCAAGCAGGGTTAGTGTTGCATTTTGTTTTGCAATGAGCTCCTGGGAGTGCTGTAAGTTCTGAACCAGTTGCTGCAGCTCCTGCCTCTGCCTGTACAGTGTAAGAAATACCTTCACCTTGCTGAGAAGAATCTCCCTATCCACTGGCTTGAAAATATAATCCACCGCCCCACTTGCATAGCCCTTGAAAATATGTTTCCGCTCCTTGCTGATTGCAGTCACAAAAATAATGGGAATATGGGCTGTTTTATCGTAGAGACGAACCATTTCCGCCGTCTCAAAACCGTCCATGTCGGGCATCTGGACGTCAAGCAGAATGAGGGCAAAATCATGGTCGAGCACCATTGCCAGGGCCTCGTTTCCTGATGAAGCCGTGTGGATCTCTGCATCCAGATCGTTAAGAACCCGCTGCATGGCCAGAAGATTTTCCGCTCTGTCATCGACAACAAGAATTTCAGGTTTTTTCATCAGTCAGTCCCTGTAAAAATTTCGATTTCTCCTCAGTTCGTATTCCGGCCCGGGTTGCAGCATGTCCAGGCAAGCGCGGGACATACAGAGGACTCAGCATCGTAGCAGTAATCACAGCCATATTTGAACTGGATGTCCTGAAGAAGAAGATCTTTTGCCAGTTGGCGTTGTCATTCATGGGGTTCTTCTACCTTCCTGCCCATACAACCACATCCGCAACATGGAAAACAGTCGCTCCATCTCAATGGGTTTTGTCAGATAATCACTGGCCCCGGCATCAATGCATTTTTGCCGATCATCCTTCATCGCCATGGCGGTAAGGGCAATGATCGGCAATCTCTTGAACCTGCTCTCTTTGCGGATCTCCGCCATGGCCTCAAAGCCGTCCATGACCGGCATCATGATATCCATTAACACCAGGTCTATATCAGCATGGTTTTGTAACTGCTCCAGGGCCTCCCTGCCATTTTTGCCGACCACAACATCGATTGACTTGTCAGTAAGGATCTTCCGTAAAGAAAAAACATTCCGCATATCATCATCCACCAGCAGAATTTTTTTCCCAGCAAAGGCATCTTCACCACGATTATAAAATCGTTGCACTATCTCCTGCTGCTGGGGAGGAAGCTCCTTTTCCACCCGATGCATGAACAGCGTGATCTCGGCCAGCAATTGCTCATGGGAAGCTCCATCCTTTAAAAGGGTTGTCCGGCTGCATTGATCAATCAAGGCCTTCTGTGCAGGAGTCAGATCTTTAGCGGTATAGACAATAACCGGAACTTTCTGCCGATCCTTCCTCTCTTCAATTACTTGCAACAAGTCTTCACCATCCATATCCGGCAGGCCAAGGTCAAGGATGATGCAATCAGGCTTATTCTCCTGCAGAATGGCAAGTGCCTGAGCCCCGGTATCGGCATGGAGAAACTCAATATCGTCTGCCATTAAAAAGTTTTTCAGCACCTGCGACAGGGTGGCATCGTCCTCCACCAGCAGGAGTTTTTTCCGGCGGGAGGAGGCAACATCTCTCAATTCTGCCAATGCCTCATGAAGAGCGGTTGCGTCTATCGGCTTGATGAGAAAATTCAAGGCACCCATCTTCAAAGCCTCTCGGTCTCTATCTGAGGCAGAAATAACATGCACCGGGATATGCCGGGTCGAACTGCCTTCTTTTAAGCGGCTGAGAACGGACCAGCCGCTCATACCCGGAAGTCCGATATCAAGAACAATAGCTGTTATTCGGTATACCTCGGTGAGCTGCAGGCCGACCTCACCATTTTCCGCCACCAGAACTTTGAATTGCTCCTCCCGGGCCATATCCCGGACAACTGTGGCAAAAACTGGATCATCATCAATAATCAGCAATACTTTGTCATCGTCCTCCAGATGGTTTCTATCATCGGCAACAAGGACAACGGGCTGCTGTTCAGACACCTTTATGGACGCTTCCGATATTGAGGCGGAGACGCTTCCTTTTTGAGCTGAAATCTTGCCAGCAACCTCGTCTAAGGCAGACGCCTCACCCTGCTCCGGAATAACAAGAGCAAAGGTCGACCCATGGCCGGGATCGCTTATCATGGCGATACAACCCCCGAGCAGTCTCGCAATTTCCCGGCTGATCGACAGGCCGAGCCCTGTACCGCCGTAGTGGCGGCAGGTACTCCCATCCGCCTGTTGAAAGGCCTCAAAAATAAGATCCTGATTTGCTTTGGCAATACCTATACCGGTATCGGTCACGCTAAAGGCCAGATTCCCGGGTGATCGCAGTTCTTCGGGCACAGAGGCGAGCAGATCCGGCCCCAGACCCTGCACGCTGCCCATACGCAGGGAGACCCTCCCCTTTTCCGTAAATTTACAGCTGTTGGAGAGAAAATTTTTCAGGATCTGCTCCATGCGAAACTGATCGCTCCTAAACGATTTCACCATATTATCATCACTGCTTACCTGAAATTCCAGCCCTTTGTTTTCACAAATTGGCTGAAAGAGATGAGTCATATGCCGGGCGACACTCTCCGTTCTGACATCGGCAAAGACAACCTCCATCCGTCCTGATTCCACCTTGGCCAGATCAAGCACTTGATTAATAAGATTGAGCAGATCATTGCCCGCCTTGTTGATGGTCCTGACACACTCCACATCACCCTCGGACAACACCTTCCCTTTATTGTCAGCCATGAGGCTTGAAAGCAGAAGAATGGAGTTGAGCGGGGTGCGCAGCTCATGGCTCATATTGGCCAGGAATTCCGATTTGTACTGACTGCTCTGCTCGATTTTCTTATTCCTCTCCTCAAGAATGATCTGCTGCCTTTTGAGCTGGATGGCCTGCTCCTGAGTTTTCTTCAGGAGCGCCTGCAGCTGTTGGCGGGACGTGGAGCTTTGAATGGCGATGGCCGCAGATTCAGAGATGTGTTCGAGAAAATTGATTTCCTCTTCACTGAAAGTCCGGCTCGAACCAAACTCAAGGACACCCAGGACCTTATTGTCTCGAACCAGGGGGAGGATCAGGATAGCCTTAGGGGAGAATGTACAAAGGCCCGACCTGATCTGCAGATCGACACAATTTTCTGGAACTTCCTGTAGACACATCTTCCTCTTATCCCGGGCCGTCTGGCCGACCAGCCCCTCACCGAGGGAAAACTCCGTCCCGCCGCCAGGCTGTATTGAATAGGCATAACTGGCCGTCAACTTTAATGTATCGTTTTCATAGGCAAAGAATGCGCCGACAGGCAAATCCAGATAGCGGCACAGATAGTTGAGGATATTCTCGCCAAGGGTTGCGATAGTGCCTTCGCTCCTCATCTCATCATTCAGCCCTGTTTCACCAGTCTTGAACCAGTCCTGCCTATCTTTCGAGTCAATCATTTCCCGCAGGGAACTTACCATGTCGGAGAGCGCCTGATAGAGGGTCCCAATCTCGTTAGCCGGAGGGGTCATCTTACGAAGAGCAAGATCACCGGTAGCCACCTCTTTGGCCCAGGCGGTAAGATTTACCAAGGGGGTAATCATCCGCCTGGTCAGGAAAACAGCCAGCAACAGAATAAGGACGCCGGTAGAAGAGACAATGGCAATAAGCATGTTTTGTAACTCACTGGCCGCTGCCAACACCTCTGCCTCATCTATTTCGGCGATCATCAGCCAGTGCATGTCATATTGCCCCATGGCGTCCATATCCTGGGAAATGCCCAGGACTCTGTTGCCACTCTCCCCCACGTAAAGAGTGCCCTTCAGCTCTCCCGAGACAAGAGACTTTCTCTCCTTTTCGTGACCGACACCGTGCCGTATCTCCTCCCTGTCCAGCCACTTCTTGACTAATATATTATTGACATGACTCGACAAGACCTGCTTTGCTCGATCGTTTCGGAGGCTGGTGCGCAGGGTCCCATCATTGCCGACAACAAACACCTGCCCTGTTGTCCCCAGTCCACTGGCATCAGCCATGAGGGCATCGATTGTTTCCAATTTGATCTGCATGACGAGAATCCCTGCTTCTTCACCGGATCCATCCAACATAAGCTGGGCATTAAAAAGCGTCTTCTGCTTACCGGAAGGACCATAGATGGTGACATCGGAACTGAGGGGACGGCCGGTCTTGACAGCTAGACGGCAGAGTTTGGCCAGATCGGATTCATGATAGGGGCCAGTGAAAATATTGGTGCCCAGATCTTCCTCGCCGGCAACACTGAAGAGAATATTTCCGTTCACATCAATGAGATAAATATTGGAATACCCGGCACGTTCCTGAAAATCCTGGAGATCCTGAGAATGCTCGGTGGCGATACGGAGATAGTCGTATGATTTTACAAATTGGGTCAGGGGAATTTTGCTCTTATTATAGCTCTGTTGCAGTTCCTTCAGGAGGAATATATTTTCACTGAGATCGGCCTGGATCGCCAAGTCGTTAAATCGTTCCTGGAAATATGCCTCAAAATACAAACTGCGAAGCGACATGGCCGTCTGCAAACTCTTGATCTCTTTTTCGAACAGGCTGGTGCGAGCGTTGCGATAACTCAACCAGCCAGACACCAGCAGCGGCACCAAGGCAAGGAGCATAAAGCTGAGAAAAAGGGTTCGCCCCAAGCCCCTACGCAGGGTGAAGGTAAAACTATTCTGACTGTCTTCCAATTTTTCTGACATGAATCCCTTCCACAATCTTATTTATACCCGCCACGCTTGCCAACGCTACCCCACAATATCCTTGTCTGGTGATGGCTAACGACTCTTCGCCGCAGCATCCGCTTCTTTTGGCAGCGATTGGCTGGACGGATTAACAACAAAGCCTGCCGAGCTGAAAATCGCACTGGCCTCTTCCCCTCTGATAAAATCGAGGAACAGGATCATTTCCTTCTTCTGTTCGGCCTTGGCAAGAGGCGCGGAATAATAGTTTATTGGGGGATACAGCTGTTGGGGAACGGCAAAGTGAATCTGCATTTTGTCGGCCACATTTGTTTTATACAGCAAGGCGACGATGCCCGGAGTCGTCAAACTTAATTTTTTGAGCGCTCGAATGGACAAGCTGATTTTGGGAGTGATCTTGAGTTTGGGTTGAATTTTTTCCCACATTTCAGCATTGACAAGGGCTTGCTTGGCATACATTCCGAAGGGGGCTATCTCCGGGTCGCCGACAATGATTGTTTTCACCGATGGCGTCAGCAAATCATCAAGGCCATGGACTTCCAACTCCCCGGTTTTGGAAGGATAAGAAGTCACGACCAGCTGATTCCCCCAGTTTGTTCTGACCGCCTCCGAATGAACCAGACCGGCCTCCACGATAGCCTGCATCCATTTATTGCTGGCAGATAAAAAATAATCGGCAGGGAGTGCTCCTTCGCTGATACCTTTGAAGAGTAATCCGGAGGACTGGCAGATATAATGAAGGCTGATATCGGTTTTCCGGGTAAAGATCTCTCCCGCTTGCTTCATGGTCTCACAGGTAGAATCAGCAAGCGCCAGCGTCAGCTCAGCACTTCCAGCAGAGAGAGGAAAAGAAAAGAAAAAGAGAGCAAGGGCCAGCAGCTTTAATTTTCCGGTTTTTCGAGATGGTTTCATGGACATTTCTCCGTGAGGTTTTATAAATTTTCGTCAGAAGACAACAGAAAGACACTCCTCCCTGAAGATTATTTCGAGCACGTCCCTAACAGCACAATGGCGGAACAGGGATATAAAAATACTATCCCTGTCAAAAAAATTGTCATCACCAAAAAATCTAAGCCGAAGGAGCAACAGCCCGAAGGGAAGAAATAGTGTACCGGAAAGAGGAGACGATTTCAATGCGATAGAGCCACAGAGTCAATTCGATATCTGGATACTGAGAAGAAAAAAGGGGGATATTTCGAGTTAATACAGACTTCATGGCAGGATTTTTTCACTGATTAGCCCGACAAGATCCGTTACCGGGTTGCACCGAGTTATCATCTACTGCCATCCCTTTTGCCGGCTCACCACCCATGCTTATGCCACTGTTTCTGCTTCCTACTTGGCCCGCCAGCAGACCTTCTGGCGCCAGATGTTGGCATCTGCCGTTTCCGGTTGATGCGTTCTCCGGCTGACCTCCTTGACCCCCCCGTTTTCAAAGACCACCAGGGTGTCACCAAAGACCTCCACGTCAGCCGGGTCGTGGGTGATGACCACCAGGGGCACAGCAAATTTCTGGCGGATCTCGAGGAGTTCCATACGCATGCGGTGGCGGAGCATGGAATCGAGCGCTGAAAATGGCTCATCCAGCAGGAGAATGGAAGGTTTCTTGATGAGCGCCCGGGCCAGGGCCACCCGCTGCCTCTGTCCCCCGGACAGCTCGCTCGGCAGGCTTTCAGCAAGATGGCTGATCTCAAAGGCCGCCATGATTTCCTCGACCTCCTGCCTCTGCCCCGGCAGCAGACCAAAATACCACGTTTTCTTCAGGGGGTAGGCGATGTTCTCCCGGACGGTCAGATGCGGGAACAGGGCATAATCCTGAAAAAGATAGCCCATATTGCGTTCCCTTGTCGGCAAGTTGGTCCCTTGGCTGTCATCAAAAAGAAGCTCGCCGCCCACTACGATCCTGCCGCTGTCAGGCCTGACCAAGCCGGCAATGGACTGGACGGCCAGGCTCTTGCCCGAACCAGAGGGTCCGAAGATCACGGTCAGGTCATCCCGGGAGGCGAATGTTGCCTCCAGCACAAAGCTTCTGCCTCCAGAGCGCAGTGTTTTGCAGATGTCAACCTCAAGCCTCATTGCCTGGTCCCTCCCTGCCGCCTGGCGGTCAGCTTGTTGGTCATGACCAGGATGGTGATGCAGACCAGCGACATGATAACCACCAGGGTATTGGCCAGTTGATAATCGCCGACCTGCACGGCGTCAAAGACCGCCATGGACACGGTCTGGGTCCTCCCCTGGATGTTGCCAGCCACCATCAGGGTCGCCCCGAAATCACCCATGGCCCTGGCAAAGGCAAGCATGGTTCCCGCCGCCAGACCGCGGGCAGCCAGCGGCAGGGTTATCCTGAAAAAGAGCTGAATCTCCGTATCACCCAGGATCCGGGCGGCCTTTTCATATTCACTATCAACCCCTTCAAAGGCGGCCCGCGCCGACTTGAAGAGCAGGGGAAAGGCCACCACCGTGGCGGCAAGGACCGCGCCCTGCCAGGTGAACATCAGGATGATGCCCAGATGCTCATACAGCCAGCCGCCCAGCCAGCCGTTGCGGCCCCAGACCACGATGAGATAGTAGCCCAGGACGGTGGGCGGCATGACCAGCGGCAGAGTGAGGATGGCATCGAGCAGATCCCGGCCCCAGAAGGTTAAGCGGGCAGTGATCCAGGCAAAGGCCACGGCAAAGCCAAAGGCGATCAGGGTCGCGAAACAGGCAACGCGCAGGGTGAGCCACAGGGGGGAAAGATCAGGCATGGTTGATGGGATGGGAAGAGTTTTTAATCAGCTTGCAGCCATGGCGCTTAACCGTAAACCGAACGCTTATGGCTTAAGACTTACGGCTGTGGATTTATATTTTTTTAAAACCATATCCTGCAAAAATGGCCTGCGCCTCTGGGCCGTGCAGATAGCGGATAAAGGCCCGGGCCTCATCCTGCTTCGTGCTCGCCCTCACAACAGCCACCGGATAGACAATGGGGGCAACGACTGGGATCTCTGTCACAACCCGCACCCTCTCTTTTGCCACCACTCCATCTGTTCCATAGACAATCCCCGCCTCAACCTCTCCCCGCATCACATACTCAAGGGCCTGTTTCACCGAGATCCCCATGACACATTTGGGAGCAATCATCCCCCATATTCCCTGCTTTTCCAGGGCCGCCTTGGCGTATCTGCCGGCAGGCACCGAATCAGGATTGCCCATACTGATTTTTTGAACGGCGGATGACTGCAGATCAGCAAGTCCCTTCACCACCGTCATATGCAGCGGAGTGATCAGCACCAGAGAATTTCCGACAAAATCTGTTCTGCTTTCCGGCAGGACAAAACTGCCTTTTTCCGCCTTATCCATGAATTCCTGGTCGGCAGAGGCAAAGATATCTACAGGCGCACCCTGCTCTATCTGCTGCAGGAGTGGCCCCGTGGCCGCAAAATTGAAGCGGACCGTCATCCCCTGATTTCTTGCCTCATATGCCTTGCCAATATCCTTGAAGGAGTTCGTCAGGCTGCTGGCTGCAGAGACAAGAAGCTCTTCCGCGCCGGCACAATCTGCTTTCGAGAAAAGCACTGCCATTACCATCAGCACCCACATAAAGCACCTCACAAACATTTTATTTCTTCGCACAATTTCTCCTCCATGCTTACAGTCATCTCCTGCAGGAGCTCTTGGAAACGTCCATGATAGTGCCAGAAGATGGCAATTGCCTTCTCCCCTGCAGGGGTGAGCATAGCCCCGCCGCCACTCTTGCCGCCCCGGGTGGTTTCCACCAGCCTGCAACCCGCCTGCCGGTTTATCGAATCGAGCAGATCCCAGGCGTGTTTGTAGGACATCTCCATGGACCTGGCCGCCTGAGAGAGAGATCCGTGCTCCTTGATCCGCTCCAGCAAGACCACCCGGCCATGACCGAGGAAGGTGCCATCACTTCCCTCCAGCCAGATCCGCCCCCGCCACTGCAGGCCAGATTTCACCTTGTTTTGTGTCATATTTTTTTCCATTTCGTTATATTTACCAAAATATAACGATTGCGCAAGATCTTTTTCCCATAAAAAAACCCGCCTGTCTCAACCGGGGAGGGAGTAAGACAGACGGGCCGAACAGGAAAAAAATGGGAAAAACCCCTGTCAGAAAGCCATGCTCACGGCCACCCCACCATAGATGAAGCTGCTGTCATTCCCGTCCTTACTGCTTGCCTTCATCAGCTCTTCGGCATCATTGCTCAGGGCAAAGGTATAGCTGATCTTCGGTTTGATTGTAATGAGGGTGTTCACCGGCACGGTGAAGCCCAACGACAACAGCCCGTCATGGAAATTGCTGTAGGAGTCGCCATTTGCGTCTGCATAGGTTGAGTCCTCATCCGCTGCAAGGTAGCTCGCCTGGGCGCCCAGATCCAGGGTAATATCTCCCTGCACCGGGAAAGAATGGGAAACCCCCAGGGTCGTGTACCAGCCCTGATAGGAATCCGTGTCACGGTACACGGTCAGGGTCGGCGTCAAGAAGGTGTTCAGCGCCGCGCTTGCAAAAAATTCCTGCGAATCATCCGCCGCATCAAGGGCGTAGTAAATATAGCCAACGGATAAGGCCGCGGGACCCATTTCCCAGCCATAGGCCAGGGTCATGTCAGTCTCATTCCACTTTTTAGCCAAATCCTCTTCAGTGGAGTAGGGATCGGTATCGAGATTTCCCCAGAGGTTTGCAGAAAAACCCTTATACGCCACAGTCATGGACGGCTGCAGCACAATACTGTCCTTGCTCAGCTCAAATCCACGCCATATATACTGACTGTATGCACCAACGGTCAGGTCCGCCGTAGGCTTTTCTTCCTCGGCACAGGCGACCCCTGAAAACATGGAAAGACATACCCCTGCAGCAGCAACCCCGGCCAATACCTTTCTCGCGACTTTACTCATTTCCTCTCTCCTTTTCTAAACATTATGAATTTACTTATTAAGGCCCAAAGACCGTCTTCTGTCTACTTTTGTATCTCAAATTCTATGCCAATAACCAAAAGAACATTTACTAGACGCAACAGCTTGAAATAACACAAATAGCTAGAAGCTAGCATCACTGACATAACTTACATTTTTGAATTATCAGCGATACTCAAATAACAAAATTGTACAATTATATGCTCCAGCCGGAAGGTAAACTTTCATTTTTTAGCGACAACGACCGCCAGACCTCGCACATACCCCTTGGCACCAACCAGTTAATATACTGATATACTTCAATATATACAATTAGCATCAGTTGAAATTCAATACTGGCATAGTTGATGCTTAATAAGCATTAACAAACATTTGGCTGCTATCCTGATCACACGAAAGGTACGGAGCAGAGCACAGAGCCACAACCATGGGGAGAAGAGCATGAAAAAAATTGAGGCAATCATTAAGCCATTCAAACTTGATGAACTGAAGGAGGCCTTAACCTCCCAGGGAATCACGGGACTGACCATGAGTGAGGTCAAGGGGTTTGGCAGGCAAAAGGGACACACGGAGATTTACCGGGGCGCTGAGTATGTGGTGGATTTTGTCCCCAAGGTCAAGGTGGAGATCGTGGTGGAGGCGAACCGGGTGGATGAAGTGGTGGAGACCATCATGGCCACGGTCCGTACCGGCAATATCGGTGACGGCAAGATCTTTGTGCTGCCCGTCGATGAGGTCTGCCGAATCCGTACCGGGGAAAAAGGCAAAGATGCTATCTAGGTGATAAAGATGAGACAAACAACCGTTTCGGAGCCCACGGGCTTCGCTAAAAATTTTCCCGACAGAGGCAATCCTATGAAAAAAACGCTACTGGTCGTTCTGGCCCTGCTGGCTGTGCCCGCCCTATGCTGGGCAGGCGAAGAGGCAGCACCGACAATTATGACGAATGCGGACGCGATCAAAGGGGTGCAGACTAACCTGAATTATGTATGGACCCTGGTTTGCGCCGCTTTGGTCTTCTTCATGCAGGCCGGATTTGCCTGTGTTGAGGCCGGCTTTACCCGGGCCAAGAACTCGATCAATATCATGATGAAAAATCTGATGGACTTCGCCGTTGGCTCCCTTGCCTTCTGGGCCATCGGTTTTGGCCTGATGTTTGGTACAACCACCACTGGCTGGTTCGGCACAGACGGTTTTTTCCTGAGTGACTTTACAGTTGGTGGCGACCCCTGGATCCTTGCCTTCTGGATGTTTCAGGTTGTGTTCGCCGCCACGGCAGCCACCATCGTTTCCGGGGCCATGGCCGAACGGACCAAGTTCGTGACCTATATTATCTACAGCGCGGTTATCTCTGCTGTCATCTACCCGATATTCGGTAGTTGGGCCTGGGGCAGCCTCTTCCATGGCGGCGGCTGGCTGGGAAAACTTGGCTTTATCGATTTTGCCGGCTCAACGGTCGTCCATTCCATCGGCGGCTGGGCTGCGCTGGCAGGAGCCCTGGTCATCGGACCACGCATCGGCAAGTATACGAAGGACGGCAAAGTAAAGGCCATCCCCGGCCACAATATCCCATTGGCCGCGATCGGCGTTTTTATCCTGTGGCTGGGCTGGTTCGGGTTTAATCCGGGTTCCACCACTATAGGCGATACCACCATTGCCATGATCTTTGTCAACACCAATCTGGCAGCCGCAGCCGGATGCGTTACCGCAATGCTGGCCTCATGGCTCATCTTCAATAAGCCGGAGATCGGTATGAGTCTGAACGGCGCCTTGGCCGGTCTGGTGGCCATTACCGCCGGTTGTGCCAACGTCTCACCCACCAGTTCCATCATTATCGGTGCCATTGCCGGAGTACTCGTAGTATTCTCAGTCCTGTTCTTTGACCGGATCGGCATCGACGATCCAGTCGGGGCCGTCTCCGTCCATGGCATAAATGGCGCATGGGGAACTCTGGCCGCTGCTCTCTTCAACATTGAGGGAGTGACCGCCCATCTTGTCGGTGTCCAGCTCATTGGTATCGGTGCCGCCTTTATCTGGTCCTTCGGCTGCTGCTATATCATCTTCAGGATTCTGAAGGCCACTATCGGCCTGCGAGTCTCCGAAGAAGAGGAACTCGAAGGTCTCGATATTGCCGAGCACGGAGGTCATGCCTATTTCGACTTCCAGATGGGATCCAAGCAGGCTTAATTTCTAAATGAAATCAACTCCGGGGTGACATTTGTCACCCCGGACAATGAGCGAATGGCCCTCCATCAATCCTCTCTTCTGACAATCACCGCACCAGCTGTCCGACAAAAATTCCTGCCCTTGTTAGGACCATCTTCCCAATCCAGCTCTCATTTTTCGTGACTTTCAGCGGTTCAACTGCAAAGCGCATCCTCCTATTCCTGAACGATAAAATTTTTTGTTGTCCTCTAGTAAAACCAGAGGGTTAACTTGCGAAAATCAACACATCTACCGGCCCATATATTCTCCCCGGCACAATATCGCAATTAAGGGAGGCCTGTCAGCGTAAATCCCACAAACGGACAAGACAGAGATTGTTTTTCCCTCTTTCAGGGTTAATATAAAAAAAGGGAGAAATCTTATTCAGCCAGAGGGGGAAATATGCTCGACAAAACTCCATCCTGCAAACAGCTCGGCACCAGCAACAACTGGATGAAAAGCCCCATACGCTTATTGTTGATATTTACCGCAATGCTGCTCATGGGGAATGTGGTAATGGGTCAGGAATTCACCGCCACAAAAGCGGTTATTCCTCTGGAGGTCTCTACCCCGAAGGATACTGCCGGCGGCCTGATCGCCGCAGATATAAACGACGACGGTGCCCGTGAACTCTTGATCACGGCGCCGGGCTATATCGGCGCCTATGGAACCAATGGCAAGCAGTTGTGGTCAAAACATATCGACGTGTGCGTGGGCGGAGAGTCTGAGTCGAAAGGCCTGCCTGGGCACCATGGCCCTGGCGTTCAAGCGGGCGATATCAATGGGGACAGAAAAACCGAGGTCGTTTTCTTCGATCGGGAGAGCACCCTCCATGTACTCCGGGGAGGCAATGGCCAGGAGCTATGGTCCGCAAAGCTGCAGCCGCCTGCAGGGGCTCAACGCTGGGAGCATGTCATCATCGCCAATTTTCGCGGAAAAGGCGATCGCGATTTGCTAATGCAGGCAACCAACGCCAAAGGCTACCGCACGGGCAGGTACCTTGCCGCCTATAGCGTTGAGTCGCTGCAAGCTGGAAAGAACGAGCCACTCTGGCAACGTAACGACTTCGTTTCCTGCGCTCATAATGGCGCCCGCCTGGCCGACCTGGATGGTGATGGAAGAGACGAAGTTCTGGGTGCAACCATTCTCGGCCCAGACGGCGAGTTACGGGTCATAGTGGACCTGAAGGGGCACCTCGACTCAATATTCGTCGGAGATGTGCGCCCCGAGCTCCCTGGTCTTGAGGTGGTGATGTTGGAAGAAGGACGCCTGAACCGCATCTTTCTGGTTGGGATATCCGGCTTGATCTGGGAAGCGCATCATAAGCACCAGGAGCCCCAGAACGCTGCCATAGGGCGGTTCATACCCGGTCTCTCCGAGATGCAGATCTGGTGCCGCAGCCGATTCAACGAGCACCAGACACCCTTCGTGCTCAATGCGCACGGAGCCCTGTACTCGGAATACAAGATGGATGACATGGCTCCGAAGGGGTGGACGCTACGCGGAGTGGAGGTGATAAACAGCATCTACTGGAGCGGAGAAGAACGCATGTACGCTTGCGCCAAAGAACGTCACAGGTCGGGTGACGTCTGTATCTTCGATCCAGTTTCCGGCCGCTTCCTGCTACGCCTGCCGGAAAAAGCGGATCGCCTCTATGTCGCCGATGTCAGCGGGGACTGGCGTGAGGAGATCATTGTCTGGAGCGGTAATGAACTGCATATCTACTCCAACCCGCAACCGAATCCCCGCCCCGAGATACCGCGACTGTGGACCACCCCCCATTACCGCCGCAGCAAGATGACATGGAACTACTACAGTCCCTAGAACCGGCTCCTCTCAAAACCCTCCACAGATCAGAGGTCTCCACCTCCCAACCCCTCACTTGAAAAAGCCCTGCAAGCTCTTTTTCAGTTGATCCTGTACCTTGGCCTTGACTTCAGTTTCAATTTTTTGTTTCGCCGCTTCCCCGACCATCACACCAAAATCAAGAGTGTACTGCAAATTACTGAATGGGCCTTTGGCCCGTACCGGCACGGTGATACCGCTGACGTTGAACTGACCGCCCTGTCCTTCCAGAGTATTGGCCAAGGTGGCCTTGGCCAGATAGTCCATGCTGTCGTTGCCGATATTGATATCGCCTGAGCCAAGCACGCACAGCAAGGGTGATTTCAAGGACAAGTCATTGTTGTGCGCCACCCCCTTATTCACCTTGAAAGTCGCCTTGAGCTCACTGAAATCAGTCTTCTCGGCACTATTGGCGGATTGCGTCTGAATACTAGCGCCCCCCATACTCAGCACGTTCTTCGCATCACGCAAATGCTTGGCGATATTAATCCCCTTAATGGCGCCATCGGTCAGGTTTAAAGAGACTATGCCGTGCATGGCCTTCTTCATCTCACTGACAGTGTTACCCTGCATGGTGAGGCCTATACCAATATCACCCTTACCCTCCAGGGTGTCGAAGTTGGCGGCATCCTTTGTCAACGAAGCAACATTGATGCCGGTCAGATTCTGCTTAATGGAAATGCTGGGCGTGGCTTGGGCGTTGATCCCCAGGCTGCCGTTCAGACTGCCATCATACAGATTGGCAGACAGTGGCGCGAGGTTGACTTGTCCGCTCTCCGCCTTCACGTCCACCCGGACCTGCGCCAGTTTAACATTGGCAACTTTCAGGGAACCAACGCGCAGACTACCGTCCAGATTAAGCTTACGCAATCCTGACAGATCAAGCGCCTTCTCCTCCGTTGCCTTTGATACCTCGGCTGTCTTTTCTGCCTTCTCAGGCAAATACTGATCAGCGTCGAACTGATCAGCCTCTACATCGAAGTGAATAGCGGGGCTGGAAAAACCATTCATGCCGACCTTGATCTTGACTTGGCTTTGCAGCAGGCCGCCGGCAAGGTCCAGCTGCAAACTTTCCTTGGCGGCATCCACCTGCAGACTGCCCTTCATTGCAATGAGCACTGATTCATTGGCTTGCTTATCACCACCGGCCAGCAATTTCAGGTCGCCGATATCAAGTGCCGAGGCACTGACCTGCAGATCCATGCCTTCCAGCTGATACTGTTTTTTATCCAGATCAAGAGTCAGCGTAGTCTTGAGTTGAGTGGCGATGTCCATCCTGGGCTGATTGGCTTGCACCCCCACCGCCAGATTGAGCTCAGTCGGCAGGCCATTGGCAATACGCCCGGTAGTAAGATGCAAGTCCTTGATGATATATTGCGCGCCAGTAGCCTCGTCACGATAGGTGAGGCTGGTCTTCTCAAGAGAGACCGCCGCGATGTCTAATTTGACGCCCTGCAGACCCGGGGCCTCCTTCTTTTCCGCCTTTATTCCCTTGCTACCTTTTTCTTCCTTAGCGAGCAGATCGTCAATATTGGTCGTTCCATCCTTATGCTTGACCAGAACAGCCTGTACCCCGCTCACCATCACTTCGTCAACTACCACCTGCCTGCTCAATAATGGCATGAGTGCAAGCGAAACGTGCACGTTGTCCACCGAGCTAAACTCACTGTCGCTCTTGAAGTCGGACAGTGACACCTTGCCCAGCTCAGCGCCTATATTGGGAAAAAGGGAAAGCTTGATGTCGCCGCCAATACTCAGTGTGCGTTGCGTGCTCTCCTTGACCGCCTCAATGATTTTCCCTTTATAATTGTTGGGATTGAACGTCGCCACCACATAGACCACAACCGCCACTGCCAGACCAAGAATGACGCCTGCGCCAAGCAGACAAAATTTAATAATTTTCTTCATAGTGCTCCTTTCCTGTTGATCTGCATGACTCTTGCCAGAACAAGTCGTTACCGCTCTCAGCTCTTAGCATAGACAAAAGTCAATCCCTTCCGTTTCACCGTTCACCCATCCTCAACGCACCACATTGACCTGGGCCGGCCCACGCTGTACGCTACGAAAATAGTCAACGGCCGGCTGGCCAAAGGCCATGGCATAGCCGAGCAGATGCTGCCCAGGAATGCCAAGTCTTTCGACCAGATCGGGACAGAGGGAGAGCACCATCATGAACATGCCGTCCCAGACCGTGCCAAGTCCATGGGCATGGGCGATCATCTGGAAGGTGGTAAGGGCGATCAGGGTATCCTGAGCCGGACAGGGGGAGGCCTTGGGGGCACTGGTGATGAGCAGATGGGGCGCACCCCGGAAGATGATGTCCCTGCCCTCCTCCTGCCAGAGCTTGACGGCCCCGCCCATATACTGTCCGACAAAGCCCTCCGGCAGCCCACCACTCTTCTTGAGTCTCCCGAGCCGTTCCATGACCTCTTGGCGCAAGGCATTCATGATCGCACGCTCCTTGACCACGGTAAAAAGCACGCCTTGGGCATTGACCCCGGTGGGGGCATGACCGGCAATATCCAGGAGCTCATCGATCAGGCCGGCGGCTACCTCCTCGTCGCGATAACGTCGCACGGATCGGCGCCCTTTGATCAGGGCGGTCATCTGGGCAGCAGTAGGGAAAGTACCAGCCAGCATTTGGCTCTCATCCGGATTTTTGCCGAGAATCGACACGGCCCCGGTGGGGCAAATGGCAAAACAGTGCTGGCACCCGAAACAGCCTCCTTCCTCATTGAATTTGGGTTTACCGTCCATGCGAATAACCCCGGCCGGGCAATCCGCCGCACACTCTCCACACTCAATGCAACGCTCCTCATCAACCTGAAAGTTATACATTGACTTCTCCATGGCACTACTCCTTTTCTATGAGGGGATTCATAACTATGCCTGTTTCCAGGGAAACCCGATTTCTATTGGGCGCAGCAACGGACAGAGACAGGGTTAATGCCTTCCGGCACTCATACAGCCCTGCCGCATCTGGGCATCTCGAAATAGAGATTTAGAATTTTACTCCATGCAGACGTACGCAAAGCCCGTAACCCGTTATGACGCCGCAGTCAAACATGCCGGGTACTCAGCAACGGACCGCTGGAATGGGAAAGTCAGGCCTGGGGGGAAGGAGGCAAGACATTCAAGACCAGCTGCCGGAGTTGCCATAACAGCCACAACGATAAAGGCGCACCCTTCTTCTGGTCAGATTCGAAACCAGGATGCCCTGGAACAGAGTCTTCGCAACCCGTTATCCCAAGTGTGCTCAGGATGGTTCCTGGAATGGCATCAATGATGAACAGTTGCGCAGGGTCAACGACTGCCTCTGGCGCTGGGCAAACAACGTCAAAGCAAACATCTGCCGTGGCTGAAACTAACTTCTCTTTCCCTGGTTGGGAAACAGAGCAGGCGACACCACTCACGGCCCACGACAAGACCTCCAGCCCGATTACCAATCAGGGCATGGAGGTCTTGTCGTGGGCCAATCCAACCTCAATCTAGAGGATGACGCTCAAGGATTGACTCGCTAATTGCGATCGCGGAGCCAGAATGGCCGCAGGGAATTAAAGGATTCACAGAAAAAATGCTGTTTTATTGCAAATTATCCATTCTTTTTGAGAATTACCCCTCTTGGCTGCTAGACATCAGAATTGTTCTTCATCTTTCGGTAGTTGATTGACATCTCCTGCCAGCTTTTTTCCTCAACCTTCCTGAGCGCGGATAATAAGCAGGGGGCGATCCGCCCGTTGCAGGATACCCGCGGCCACACTGCCGTAGAATACCCGGCCCAGTCCGCTGCGTCCATGGCTGGCAATGGCAATCAAATCAGCATTTTTCTGAGCGGCAACAGTCAAGATTGCTTCAACCGGCGGGCCTTGTATGATCGTCGTGCTTACCTTGAGACCCTGCTGTTCCAGTTTCGTCTGTACTTCCTTGAGATACGACTTCGCGGTATTGGTCTGCTGCACCATGTCCTCATCCGACTGCACTATGGCGGAAATTTCCACGTCCCCGGAGTAGACAAGTTTCTGCTCAATACAGGTGAGCAGAATAATTCTTGCCCCTAGTTTTTTGGCCATTTCCTCGACATGATTTAAAATTGCTTCAGCACGCTTGGATCCATCAAGAGGTACTAATATGGTATTGTACATGGCTGACTCCTTTTCCATTGCTTCTCGGCAATGGATGAAAAGTTGATTCCGTTGCGACGGATTTTCTTTGCCCTGTTAACTTTACAACTCGCTGTTCTTCTATGTTAGGTTACACCTTTTTCCTCGTTTTTCAAAAAAATTTATTGCTAACTATACAGCAGACTCTCCAACCCCATCTTCACAATTTTCCTGTTCGCGGTGATCCTGTCGATCCACAACTACTCTTTTTAAAAGAGATCCCGAGGGATCTGACCTTTCATTGTTTACAACAATAAAGAACTATTCCTTTCATTTTGTAAGCTTTTCTCCATTTTCAGTACCTCTTTTCCTCTTACCCCACTCGACCTGTTTCTATGCATAACCATCTGTAATCATAAATCAATAGGCGACATTTTCCTACTGGCATCCTTCTTGCTTTTCTCTGTTTAAAGAAAGTCCATAAACACCCTTGGTATCAGGAAGGAGAAGCGGCATGGAAGCGTTACTTGAAGATAGACAGGAACAGATTCACCGCACCGGTGAACAACCCTTTACTCTGGTGTGCAAATAAAGACAGTCAGGCCGGAGCGGTGAACCAGCGGGCCTGTGTCTTCTGCGGATCACGGGTAGTGCTCTACCCCATCGCCGATGCCCTGCATCTGGTACATGGGCCCATCGGCTGCGCGGTCTATACCTGGGATATCCGCGGCGCCCTTTCCTCGGGCCCGGAGCTGCATCGGCTCTCCTTTTCCACCGACCTCCAGGAACGCGACGTGATCTTTGGCGGTGAGGAAAAACTATATCGTGCCCTGATTGAGCTCATTGACCGTCACAGTCCTAAAGGCGTCTTAGTCTACTCCACCTGTATTGTCGGCATCATCGGCGACGATCTGGAGGCGGTCTGTAGGCGGGTGGAGGCCGAGAAATGAATCCCGGTAATTCCGGTGCAGTCCGAAGGATTCAAGGGCAACAAGCGGGCCGGATATACGGCCGCCTGCAATGCCATGGCCAGGATCGATACCGCCGGCATCTCCCCTTATTCCATCAATATTTTAAGGGACTTTAATCTGGCGGGCAAGATCTGGATGATCCGCGAATACTTTGAACGAATGGGGGTACAGTTGGTGGCCAATATTACCGGCGACGGCAGGATTGCTGATCTTGCGCGGGCGCACGGTGCGGCACTGAACGTGGTGCAGTGTTCCGGTTCCACCATGGATCTGGCCAAGATAATGGAAGAACGATACGAAATCCCCTCCATCCGCGTCTCCTATTTCGGGATTGAGGATATGGCCCAGTCTCTCTATGACGTGGCTGACCATTTTGGTGACCAGGAGATGCTGGAGAGGACCAGTAAACTGGTCAAAGAAGAACTGGCCCGGGTGGTACCGCAGTTGCAGAAGTACAGAGAGGCCCTGGCCGGTAAAAAAGCGGCCATTTATGTCGGTGGCTCATTCAAGGCCTTTTCTCTGGTCAAGGCCTTTCGTCTTCTGGATATGCAGGTGGTAATGGTGGGTTCCCAGACTGGCACCGAACAGGAATATCGAGAACTGGCCGAGATTACCGATCCCGGCACGATCATTGTCGATGACACGAATCCCTTGGAGCTCACCTCCTTTCTTGAGGAAAAAGAGGTGGATATCCTGGTGGGCGGAGTCAAGGAGCGGCCCATTGCCTACAAACTGGGGGTGGGCTTCTGTGATCATACCCATGAACGCAAAGAGGCCCTGGCCGGTTTTCAGGGGATGCTCAACTTTGCTGAAGAGGTCTATTCCTCGGTGATGAGTCCGGTCTGGCGCTTTGCGATGCGTACCAAAGCCAAGGATCTTGGGACAGAAACCAGCAAGACCATTATCAACGGATAAGCAAAAGTTTTCTAAGAGGTTCATTAGATAAAGGAAGAGTGCCATGTCAAAGAATCCTCCCAATTATATCTCCACCACCAACGCCTGTAAGCTCTGCACCCCGCTTGGGGCCTGTCTGGCCTTCAAGGGGATCGAGGGCGCTGTCCCTTATCTGCACGGATCGCAGGGCTGCGCCACCTATATGCGGCGCTATATTATCGGCCACTATAATGAACCCATTGATATTGCCTCCTCCTCACTCTCTGAGAAGAATGCCATCTATGGTGGCGGCCCCAACCTGAAAATGGGTCTGGTCAATGTAACCCAGAAGTATCAGCCAAAGCTCATCGGCATTGCCACCACCTGTATGACTGAGACCATTGGTAACGATGTGGGCAGGTACCTCCATGAGTTTCAACGGGAAACCGTGGGCACCATGCCGATCATGGTTCGGGTCGCAACCCCCAGTTATAACGGCACCCACATGAAGGGATTCCATGCCGCGGTAACTGCGGTGGTGGAGCAACTGGCCAAAGGTCGTGAGGCGGTTCAAGAGAAGATCAACCT
Source organism: Pseudomonadota bacterium (assembly GCA_018821985.1). Taxonomy (GTDB): domain Bacteria; phylum Desulfobacterota; class Desulfobulbia; order Desulfobulbales; family Desulfocapsaceae; genus UBA2270. Next base: position 9,948 of record JAHJKP010000034.1, on the reverse strand, counting down.
GTTGCCGGGATTTATCTCACCTGCCGACAAGCGTTATTTTTCTGAAGTAATAGATGATTTTGGACTGGACGCCACGATTTTACCAGATCTCTCTGACACCATGGGTCGGGCCACCAGTAAGTATGACAAGATTCAGCCCGGCGGCACCCCTCTGGCTTCCATCGCCACTATGGGTCGGGCCAGCGCCACCATCGAATTTGGCCGAACCCTTAATGGAAAGACTGCCAGGCTGTACTGGTCAGCGATATGGGTGAGACTCCCCGCGAGATCCTGCAAAAGCATGGGATAGAACCGATTACTACCATGTCAGGATTCAGTGAAATACGCACTTAAGGCGATTTATAGTGGCGAGGGATTGTCCAAACTGAAACGGCGGGAGAAAAAGAGTTGCGGCAGTGGACACTGCCATGGGACGGGAACTGGTTGCGATTGATCCCCTTTCCGAGATATGCCAGCTCATCGGCGAGGCCGTACATCTCGACACCGCCCTGACCAGAGTCTTTCAAGTCCTTCACGAGATCCTGCGCATGGACCGGGCCACCCTGGTTCTTCTTGACCCCCACAGACAGAGACTGGAGATAAAGGCATCCTACGGCCTGACCATTGAAGAGGAACAGTGGGGGATTTACGGGCTCTCCGAGGGGATCTGCGGTCAGATATTTCAGACCGGATCGCCCTGCATCGTCCCGGACATCAGCAGCGAGCCCCTGTTCCTCGATCATATCGGCGCCAGGACACTGGAGGTCGATGTGCGCATCATTGCCGCCACAAATGTAAACCTTGGCGATGCCGTGGCCAACGGTACCTTTCGTAACGACCTCTACTATCGCTTAAATGTGCTGCCTCTCATCTTCCCCCCTTACGGGAACGCAAGAGCGACATCCCGATCCTGCTCAACCACTTCCTGCGCGCCAGCAATGAACGAAATGGCATGGAGGTGGAGCTATCCCAAGAGGTCCTCGATTTCGTGATGGACTACAACTGGCCGGGAAATGTGCGGGAACTGCAAAATCTCATTGAACGCTTGGTTATTCTGAGCGACAAGAGTATTATTTATGAAAGTGATCTTCCCGAAGAGATGATGAGAACCTTGCCTCAGGATAGAACTCCTACTTCCTCTGCAAGGATAGCCCCCACTGATCATGGTCTTGACTCCAGCGTATCCGGCAGCCCTCCATTCTCTGGGAGAGCTGGAACTGGCCGAGATCAAGGCCGCCCTGATGAGAAATGGCTGGGTCCAGGCCCGTGCAGCCCGGGAACTGGGTCTGACCCAGCGCCAGATTGGCTATCGGATCAAAAAATTCAAGCTCGACAGGCCTGAATTTAGCCTGAGCCCATGGAATAATAAAACATAGAGGCCATGTAACCGATTGAACTCATTTCAAGATATTGAAAAGAACAGGATAACAACCATGAATCTCCTGAATCAAAAATCCATCTTTACATCCATGCTGCAGGATGGCCCCTTTGCTGTAAACGAATTACCACCCTTTGCCCATCCCTTTTCCAAAGAGGCCAAAAACTGGGTGCGTAACCTGCAAGGAGATCAACTGCTGAAGACCAAATATCGCGCCGTTCGTTGTCAGATCTTCGACTTTCTGGGGATCAGCAACTTTGATGAGATCCTGATCCTGATCCATGACCGTACACTACGCCAAAAAACTGCGGAACGCTCCCGTACCCTTTTAGGAAACATGTTCGGCCTGGACGGTGCCAGCCATGACATTGGCCGTTACCTGTACGACTATGCCCGCACAGCCGATGACGTGGTCAACTCCCTGCGGGCAAAGGTGCTGGCCCCCTATCGCTCGCATATTGAGACCACCAATGAGATCGAAACCACTCATGATCCGGTGGATCTATTGCTCATCATCTTTGACGAGCGATTTCACCGCAAGGCCCGCTTTGAGGCCAAGCGCAAGCTGGTACTCATGAATCTTGCCGGCTCCATTGATCAGCGGGAACGGGAGACCGATATCGAGACCAAGTTTTCCAATTTTCTTCGCTTCTTGAATGCCCATGTCTGGAGCCCCAGTCTCAAGATCGGTGAGCTGGAGATCAAGTACCTGCACAGCCACCACCACCCCGACGACTTCAGTTGCCAGGAAGTAACTGTCCTTTCTGAAGAGCAGGCCCGAGCGCTGACACCCACATCCGGCGAGAAACTGACCCTGATCAAGCGCCGCCGTTTTCGCAGCCAGGAGAGAGAGGTGCCGATTTACGTCACCATCAGGAAAAAACCACCTGCAGCCAAGGTCCTGAAGCTGTTGCGTAAAAATGAAAAAAATCCAGCAGTGGCCGTTGATGATGAGCTGGGCCTGATGGCGGTGCTCAACTCGGTGGGTGACGTTAAATGCTTCATCCGCCACCTGACCCGCAGCGCGGTAGAGGCAGGATCACTCATGACGCTCGAGGATATCTCCGACACCCTCACCGGTGGCCAGTACGGGAGTACGGCCATGGGCAGTTCCAACCAGACCCCGATGTTGAAATTCTTTGCCAGACTGGGGGGCATCCGCGTGGAATTCATCATCCACACCAACCGCTCCTATCTCAACTATATCTACCAGCGGGATGTCGCCCATGACGAATATGAGGTCAAGCGGATCTTCGACACCGGGGTGGCGGATTTCCTTTTTCCCGGTGATATTTATCGACTGAAGATGGATGAGATTCGCACCGCCCAGATCAATTTGTTCCGCAAACAGATCGAAGGAAACTAAAGAGGTCTGCCATGACGCCCAACTTTCACGGCATTATTGACTCCACCCTGCGGGAAGGCGAACAGACGCCGGGGGTGCACTTCAGCCAGGAACTGCGCTACGAGATTATTACTCAGCTCTGTCAGGTGGGAGTGGAAGAGATTGAACTGGGCATTGCTTCCGAAAAGAACAGCCATCTTCAGGATCTTTTTACCTTTGCCAGGAAGACAAGCAAAGGACGGCAACGTCTGGGGCTCTGGTGCCGCTGCCATAGTGGCGATATCGCTTTTGCCGCAAGCTGCCGGCCAGACGTCCTGTCTCTGTCGATTCCGGCCTCAGACCTGCACATCAGCCAGCGGCTGCAAAAAGACCGAAACTGGGTCCTGCGCACCCTGCGCCAGGCAGTGGCCCAAGCCAGGACACTTGGTATTCCTTTTATATCCCTTGGTCTTGAAGACGCGACCCGGGCCGATCCCGAGTTCCTCTGTTTACTGGCCAAGACCGCTGCCGATTGCGGCGTGCAGCGTCTGCGGCTGGCCGACACCGTGGGTATCGGCTCTCCTGCCACCATCACAAAAATGGTGCGAATGCTCCTGCAGCAGTCAGGACTTCCCAGTGGGATCCATACTCATAATGATTTCTGCATGGCCTGACCGTCAATCCCAACACCTATGAGCCTTATTCTCCAGAAAAGGTGGGCGCCACCCGCCACCTCCGGAAAGTAAGGCTCTGGCGTTCCCTCCGGGGGCGTAACTACATCGTATCGATAATAGCATTGAAGGTCGGACTGGGACGCATGGCCCGGCTGATCTTTTCATAATCCGGATGGTAGTAGCCGCCGATATCCACGGGATGGCCCTGGGCCTGTGCCAGTTCGCTCACGATCTTTTCTTCACCCGCCACAAGCTCTGCGGCAATCTTGCTGAACCGTGCCTGCAGGCCGGCATCCTCGGTCTGTGCAGCCAAGCATTGCGCCCAGTAGAGAGCCAGATAAAAGTGACTGCCGCGGGTGTCCAGTTCGTTGACCTTGCGCGAGGGAGACCGCCTGTTTTCCAGGTGCATGCCGACGGCCTGATCCAGGGTCCTGGCTAAAAGGGCAGCGGTCTTATGATTGAAGGTGACGGCTATATGCTCAAAAGAGGGAACCAAGGCGCAGAATTCACCTAAAGAATCCCAGCGCAGATGCCCTTCTTTGAGGAGTTGCTGGACGTGTTTCGGTGCTGAGCCGCCTGCCCCGGTCTCAAACATGCCGCCGCCGTTCATCAGCGGGACGATGGAGAGCATCTTGGCGCTGGTTCCCAGCTCTAGAATCGGAAAGAGATCAGTAAGGTAATCGCGCAGGACATTGCCGGTCACCGAGATCGTATGCTCCCCTCTTCTGATCCGCTCCAGTGAGAAGCCCATGGCCTCAACAGGAGTCATGATCCGGATATCCAGGCCGCTGGTATCGTGCCTGGGCAGATAAGTCGTGACCTTGGCGATGAGCTGTACATCATGGCCCCGGTTTTTATCGAGCCAGAAAATAGCTGGAGCGCCGGTTGCCCGTGCCCGGGTAACAGCCAACTTGACCCAGTCCTGAATCGGGGCATCCTTGGTCTGGCAGGCCCTGAAGATATCGCCTGTTTCCACACTTTGTTCCAGCAGGGTTGTGCCGGCGCTATCCACAAGACGGATGGTACCTGTACCCGGCGCTATAAAGGTTTTGTCGTGCGAGCCGTATTCCTCAGCCTTCTGCGCCATCAGGCCGACATTATCAACGCTGCCCATGGTGGCCGGGTCAAAGGCCCCGTTCCGGTTGCAATCATCAATGACTTTCTGATAGATGCTGGCGTAGCAGCGATCGGGAATCATGGCGATGGTGTCGTGGAGTTGATCATCTGCTCCCCACATCCGGCCGCCGTCACGAATAACCACCGGCATGGAGGCGTCGATGATCACATCATTGGGCACATGAAGGTTGGTGATACCCTTGCTGGAGTCCACCATGGCGAGCTTGCAGCTCTTCTGGTAAACCGCCTCAATGTCAGCCTTAATTTCCGCACGTTGTGGTTCGGGCAGGTTCGCGATCTTGGCCAGCAGATCGCCGAAGCCGTTGTTGACATTTACTCCCAGCTCTTTGATGACAGCGGCATGCTTGGTGAAGACATCCTGGTAGAAAACGGTGACGCAATGACCGAACATGACCGGGTCGGAGACCTTCATCATGGTGGCCTTGAGGTGCAGGGAGAGCAGGACGCCCTCCTTTCTTGCCGCCGCGATCTGCTCGCTGTAGAAAGCGCGGAGGGCACGGACGTTCATCACTGAGGAGTCGATAACCTCGCCTGCGAGAAGCGAAGTTTTCTCCTTGAGGACTGTGGTCGCACCATCATTGCCTACAAATTCAATGCGGACATCACAGGCGCGCTCGACAGTGACTGATTTTTCGCTGCCGTAGAAATCGCCTTCGGTCATATGTGCGACCCGCGATTTGCAATCGGCAGACCAGGGTTTCATCAGACGATGCGGATTCTTCTGGCCGAATTTCTTGACCGAGGCCGCAGCCCGCCGGTCAGAGTTGCCTTCACGCAGGACCGGATTAACGGCACTGCCCAGCACCTTTGAATATCTGGTCTGTACGGTCTTCTCGGCCTCAGTTTTCGGGTTCTGGGAATAATCCGGGATGGCGTATCCCTGCGCCTGCAACTCCTTGATAGCCTCCAGCAGCTGTGGTACCGAGGCGCTGATGTTAGGCAGCTTGATGATATTAGTCTCGGGCTGTTTGGCGAGGTGACCCAGTTCTGTGAGATCATCGGGCAGGCGTTGCTCCTCGGTCAGATAGTCGGGAAAGTTGGCGATGATCCGGCCGGCCAGTGAGATATCTTTCTGCACAAGGTCAATACCTGACCCCTTGGTATAGGCCTGAAGGATGGGGAACAGGGAATAAGTCGCCAGAGCGGGCGCCTCGTCGATTGCCGTATAGATGATCCGTGGTGTGGCCATGTGGGCTCCTTGGTTGTTTCAGGTGACTGCAGAATTTGTAAGTAGCAGCAGGTGATTGTTCAGGTTGACAGGGGTGTCGCTTGGCTTTAAACGACGTCTCATTGCTAGAAGATGCGCCTGGCCTCTGAATTCCCCTGTTGCAGAAGCGGCCGTTGTTAATGACTGCCACTGCGCCAGTAGCGCAAGATGGTGGGAAAAATAGCATATCCTGGTCGGGATTGCAAATATCATCTCGGCTGAAACCCCAGCATCAAGCAAGCTGGAGCCGCGTTTTGATTTGAAGCGGTAGCCCAAAATGGAAAAATATCGAAAAGTTTACAAAAAGGAAGGAATAGTTTTTTATTGTGGAAGGGAATTGATAGGATAAACAGAACCAGCTGACTCTCTTGCGTAATGCCGTTAAGGCGATTATACAACAAGAAGGTTAGCAGACACACTAAAGAAAGGCTGCCCTGCCGGATTTGGCAGAAGGCAAGGGCAATCCAAACAAAACACACTAATGCGCTTGCCTGCACACTCACATATTTATATTATTCAGAAAAACAGCACTGTTTGTTATTGCGAAAAAGCAAGCTATTAAAAACAAATCCGCTGATACCTATGCACATCGAATGGCTCCATCTGATCTTCTCCCACTCCTTCCTCGTAGTAGGCGAGATCTTCTTTCTCAGCGCCCTGCTGCACATGGTGTATCAGCGGCGAACCCCAACCAGCATGATCTCCTGGCTGCTGGCGATTATATTGCTGCCGCATCTTGCCGTGCCGCTCTACTTCATCCTCGGTTCACGTAAGCGCACCAGCTCCAAAACAAAATCGATGTTCAGCCTCCGCTCGGTGACGGATCTGCCCCTGGAAAAGGCCAACCCCATTGACGGCGTTCTACGCGCCAACGGGATACCAGGAGGCACTCAGGGAAACCGTTTTGCCCTTTATACTGACGGGACTGAGGCCTACAGTGCTCTGCTGCAGGAGATAGAGAAGGCGAAGGAAAGTATCTTTATCAGCACCTATGTCTTTAATAACGACGCGGTAACTGCCCAACTCCTCAAGGCATTGACCAAGAGAGCAACAGAAGGGGTGGAGATCAAGATTCTCATCGATTCACTGGGATCATTCCCCCTCTACTGTTTCCAGCATCCCTTCAAAAAACTGCGTCAGGCCGGGGCCATGATCTCATTTTTCATGCCCATCCTGCAGATGCCGTTTCGAAACTATATCAACCTGCGTAACCACCGAAAAATATATCTTTTTGACCGCCGTATTGTCCTGACCGGCGGCATGAATCTCTCCGCCGAGTACATGGGACCAACGCCTGAGCCCGGCCGCTGGAACGATCTGCTCTTTCTCATCGAAGGACCGGCGGTCTTTCACTATCTGGAGATATTCGCCTCAGACTGGGCCTATGCCTGCGGTCACACCACGCCAATCGCTCTGGACACCGTTCCCCTGGGCTACGGTGACGCCTACATCCAGGTAGTGCCATCCGGGCCTGACATCGCCAGAGACGCCCTCTTCGAGTCACTGATCTGCGCCATCTATACCGCCCAAAAACGGATCTGGATCGTCACCCCCTACTTCGTTCCCGTTACCTCACTGCAGGAGGCGCTGATTATCGCCCATCACAAGGGCGTCGATGTTAAATTGATTACCCCCTATGAATCCAACCACCTCCTGGCCGATCTGGTGCGCAGCAGCTACATGCGGGAATTGATGGAGGCCGGGGTGGAAGTCGCCCTGTACAAGGGCCCCATGCTCCATGCCAAGGCGATCCTTTTTGACGATACAGGGGCGATGCTTGGCTCGGTCAATATTGATAATCGCAGCCTGTTGTTGAACTATGAAGTGGTCAGTTTCGCCTATTCGGTGCCCATCATCTCGGAGGTAAACGCCTGGATGGAGAAACTCCTGCAGGACTCACACCATGAAATGAAACCGGCCGGTATCATGCGGCGACTGGCCGAAAACCTGATGCGGATCGTCGCCCCGCAGTTGTAAAATCAGTAAGAACCGAGTAGCGTAACAAACCGTTTTTATCAAACAACCTTGCCATACGACATGGTGAATATATCCATCAAACAACAGACGTTTGGAGACAAGCGAATTTCCACTCAACCACCCAGCACCAGGACTCCGCTATCCATCAAGATCGCCATGCTGGTCTATCAACTGGCATGGAACATTGCCATTCCTTTCCTCCGTCGCAATCAAAGACTGTATCACGGTTTCAGCCAACGTACCTTAGAGGAAATGCCGGCACCTGCTGATCTCTGGATCCAGGCAGCCTCGGTGGGAGAATCATTTCTGGCAGGGGAGGTTCTCAGAAAACTTGATCCGGCCGGACCAATCCGGGTACTTCTGACCACCTATACCAGTCAAGGCATGGAAATCCTGGAAAAGGCCCGAAATGAGGCCATGCAACAAAACTGTAAACTCACCATTCACACCGCCTATTTTCCCTTTGATCATCCCGGTCTCATGACCAAAGCCGTGACCGTCATCCGGCCAAAGGTGATGCTGCTGCTGGAAAGTGAATTATGGCCCGGACTCCTGGCAAGCTGCAGACAGCAAGGAGTAAAGGTTCTGGTGGCAAACGGCAGGATGACGGCAAAGAGTTTTAGCCGCTATCGTATCTGGCCGTCATTATGGCGCTATCTGAGGCCAGAAAGGATTCTCGCCATATCCAGCGATGATGCCTCACGTTTTGCCACCCTCTTTGGCATGGATGAAGTAGAGGCCGTGCCAAATATCAAATTTGACCGTATCAGCGAGCAACGTACTGAAGATACTGTAAACAATCCCCTGGCCCATCTGTTTCCGCCCGACACGACGGCAAGAGCCAAGCTGCTGGTCCTGGGTTCGGTGCGAGAGGAAGAAGAAGCGGATATCATCAAGCTGATCTGTCACATCAGGGGACAAAATAATCAGACAAGCATCGCCTTATTCCCCCGACACATGCACCGCATCAAAAACTGGGAAAAGATGCTGGAGACGCACGGGCTCCCCTGGCAATTACGGTCTCGCTGCACGGGGTCAGTTTCTCCCGGCAGCATCATCCTCTGGGACACCATGGGCGAGATGCTCTTCGCCTATCAGCTTGCCGACGCCGCCTTTGTCGGTGGCAGTCTGGCACCGCTGGGTGGTCAGAATTTTCTGGAGCCGCTTACCTGCGGGCTCAGGCCGGTGATCGGCCCGCACTGGTCCAATTTTTTATGGATAGGCCGGGATATTATTGATCAGCAACTGGTCTTCCAGGCCCAAGACTGGCAGGAGGCCGCTGACATCCTGATGCAGCAGAGTTCGCTTCCACCACTACGCGAGCAGACACGTCAGAAGATTATCACCTATGTGAAAAACCGCCGCGGCGGAACCGATACGACATGTACCACCATCAACAATCTTCTCTTTGAGGGAAGCGTAAACCCAATAACCAATAAATAAAATACCATGAACTCACTGCCACCATGCTACGGCATCATCCCGACGCGCTATGCCTCTTCCCGCTTTGAGGGAAAACCCCTGGCCCTCATCCTCGGCAAACCTATGATTCAGCATGTCTATAGCCGAGCCTGCCAATGTCCCCATTTACAGCAGGTTGTCCTGGCAACCGATGATGAACGTATCTTTTCGGTGGCTGAGTCCCTGGCCATTCCCGTGCTCATGACCAGCCCCAATCATAGCTGCGGCACCGAAAGGGTACTGGAGGCGGCGCGCCTGCTTGCAGTGCCTGACGATGGAGTGGTGGTCAATATTCAAGGTGACGAACCGGCCCTCGAACCGGAAATGCTGACCGCCCTCATCGCCCCATTCTGCTCTCCTGAGATCCAGGTCACCACCCTGGCCCGGAAGATAAGCAGCAGTGAAGCACAAGCCACGGATCAGGTCAAGGTGGTTATGGGAAGGGACAACCAGGCCCTCTACTTCTCTCGGCTTCCCATCCCCTTTCCTCAGGACGGAAGCGAGGGTGAGTATTACGGCCACATCGGCATCTATGCCTTCAGGATGAAGACCCTTGAGCAGTTTGTCGCGCTTGAAAAAGGTGTTCTGGAAAAAAAGGAAGCGCTCGAACAGCTGCGCCTGCTGGAAAACGATATCCCCATCCACGTAGTGATAACAAGCCATAAAAGCCATGGCGTTGATCGTCCCGGGGATATTGCCGTTGTCGAGCAGATTCTTAAAAACAAGGTGTAGGATTATTTGTAGAAGCTTAGATCGAAGCTGACAGCTAGGGCGAAAGCCGCCACCCTTAATCTGACACTCAAGTAGACAT
>JAHJKP010000033.1 GCA_018821985.1 Pseudomonadota bacterium | reverse complement strand
TGCGCGAATCCTGCAGCTTGCAGCCCTCCTTGCCAATGAACTGGGTGTGGATATTTCCGACCTGCCCCTGGCCGGCTCCTCGCCGGAATGGTATTCGGAGAAGGCCGCCGCCATAGGCACCTACTGTGTCGCCTCCGGAATTTACACCCACCTCGGTCATCCTCCCAATATTACCGGATCGGCAGTGGTGACTAATCTGGCCCTGGAAGGACTCGACCATCTCCTCGGTGCCTGCTTTGGTATTGAGCCGGACCCCTTTAGGGCTGCTGATCTCATTGATAAGCGGATCAGGCAAAAACGCAAGGCCTTGGGGCTTGGTGAATAAATCATGGGATCATTTGAGACGCTGGAAGTATGCAGGAAACTGGATCCGCAGGTGCTGGCGGTCTTTCGGGAAAACGCGGCGGAGTTTGACGCTATTTACGAGCGGCTCAAGGGCTGAAGGAGCAAAGGGATTTGCCTGTTGAGGGGTAGTGGGCTCTGGATTCCTCTCCGTGTCGCTTGACCGTTCAAAAGAATCCATGAAATAATGGAGAACGACTGATGCCGCAAGATACAAACACACCGGAACGGTCTGAAAACAGTTCCAGCCGGACGACTGAAAGGATTTCAACCCTTCGTCTTGGTCTTTTGGGCAAATGGAGCCCCTGGCTGGTCCTCATGGCCTCACTGCTGATAACCTGCACCGTCTGGTTTATTGTTCAGGGCGAAAAGACCAAGAGAAATCGTGCCCGTTTTGACTTTCGGGTCAAGACCATAGAAACAGCGATCAGCCAGCGCCTCAAGTCCTATGAATCTCTGCTCCGGGGCGGCACTGGCCTGTTCATGGCCTCGGACGATGTTACTCGCACGCAATGGCGGGCCTATGTAACATCTTTGCAGATCAGTCAATATTATCCGGGCATTCAAGGGCTTGGTTTTACCAGACGAATCCTTCCGGCAGAAAAGGAGGAGCACCTCCGGCAGATCCGGGCCGAGGGCTTTCCCCGTTACACGATCAAACCGGAGGGGACGCGGTCGGAATACACCTCAATCATCTTTGTGGAGCCCTTTGATTGGCGAAATCAGCGGGCCTTCGGCTATGACATGTTCAGCGAGCCTATGCGTAACGAGGCCATGACCAGGGCTCGGGACACCGGTCTGGCCGCCATGAGCGGCAAGGTCATCCTGCTTCAGGAAACGGACAAGGATGTCCAGGCAGGCTTTCTCATGTACCTGCCGGTTTACCGTACAGGAGAAGCGCTGCAGACCCCGGAAGATCGTCGGAAGGCCTTGAGGGGATATGTGTATGCCGCTTTTCGCATGGATGATTTCATGCGGGGTATTCTGGCCGAGAAGGCGGAGGGCCATGTTGAGCTGCATATTTTCGATGGCGACAAGCCGCTTTCAGAAACCCTGCTCTATTGCTGCGAGGCCGCAGCAGGGAAGATCATGCAGCCGGATCGCCACCATTTTGCCAGCCACCAGTCCATCCTCGAATATGGCGGCCATCGCTGGCTGCTGACCTTTGACTCTTCACGACCTTTCGAAAAAAACATCGAGACCGGCCTTACCAACCTCATCCTCTTGCTTGGCGTGGCCATCAGCCTTCTGTTGTTCGGCATGGTCAAGTCGCTGAACCGCTCGTACAGACAGGCGGTCACCCTGGCCAGTATGTCCCTGGAGCTGGAAAGGGCCAATGCTGGATTACGTGAAAAATTCGAGGAGCGCAAGCGGGCAGAGGAGGAGCTGCAACATGTCCTCCAGGCCGCAGAAGCAGCCAACAAGGCCAAGTCCGATTTTCTCGCCAATATGAGCCATGAGCTGCGCACCCCTCTCAATTCCATCATTGGCTTCTCGAACGTTTTGCAGGAGCAGATGGCCGGCGACCTCAACGAAAAACAAGAGGAATATGTCAACTATATTCTCACCAGCGGCAAGCACCTGCTGTCCCTGATCAATGACATCCTCGATCTGTCGAAGGTTGAATCCGGCAAGATGGAGCTTGATCCGTCACCGTTTCTCCTGCCAGAAGCGCTCAATGGCGCATTATCCATGTTTAAGGAAAAGGCGATGAAACACGGTCTGGGCCTTACCCTTGAGATAGAGCCTGATACTGATACCCAGATCGAGGCGGACAAAAGAAAGCTCAAGCAGATCCTCTTCAACCTCCTGAGCAATGCGGTGAAGTTCACCCCGGATGGCGGCACGGTACGGCTTCGTGCGGCAAGAGAGGGGGATTTTTTCAAGATCAGCGTGACGGATACGGGGATCGGTATCAGGCAGGAGGATATCAAAAAGCTCTTCCATGCCTTTGCCCAGCTTGAATCCCCTTATACAAAAAATTACGAGGGTACCGGCCTCGGCCTGGCCCTGAGCAAAAAGCTGGTCAAACTGCACGGCGGCAAGATCTGGGTGGAAAGCGAAGCGGGTAAGGGCAGCAGCTTCATCTTCACCATCCCCGCCAGGCAATCCGTACAAATAGAGGCGGCCCAAGAGTCAACTGAAATCGGCCAGGCTCACCAGGGAAGAATTGATCCCATGGGTGAGCCTGGTGCCCGGTTGCCCGACAGCAGAGGGGGAGAAAATGGTTAAGACAATATTAGTCGTGGAAGACAACGAGAAGAACATGATTCTCATGCGGGATGTTCTGCAATATTATGGCTATGTTGTTATCACGGCCCTAAATGGTGAAGAGGGTGTCCACATGGCGCGGGAACACCAGCCGGACCTGACCTTCATGGACATCCAGATGCCGGTAATGGACGGCTATACTGCCATCAAGATAGTGCGTAACGATCCTGACCTGCAGGACATGAAGATTGTCGCCCTCACCTCCTTTGCCATGAGTGGTGACAGGGAGCTCCTGTTAGCGGCAGGGTTTGACGGCTATCTTGCCAAACCCCTGGATATTCGGCAGTTGCCAGGAATAATCAGCAAATATCTGGGCGAGAAGCAAGAATCACCTTCCTTGCAGGCAAGCTCAGGGGCCGTAAAAAGAGCGGCGTCCAAGAGCCGTGAATAAGCTGGCCCTGTTAATATTCATGAGCTGGGCCAAGGCAGTAAACCAATCGTTTGAGGAAATAAATATATGAATCAACAACCGGTAATTCTCTGTGTGGACGACGAAGCGCATAACCTGTCTCTTTTAGAGGCACTGCTGGTGCCCCGAGGCTACAAGACCCTGTTGGCAAATGACGGGAAGAGTGCCTTGATCATGCTTCGTAGCGAGCAGGTTGATCTGGTACTGCTGGATGTGATGATGCCGGGAATGGACGGCTTTGAGGTCTGCCGCCGGATCAAGGCCGACCGCGCCACTTGCCATATCCCCGTGCTCTTTATAACCTCCCTGGATGACTCAGCCGTCGAGATCAGGGGGCTGGACCTGGGGGCGGCTGATTATCTGGTGAAGCCCTTTGTCCCTGCCGTGCTGCAGGCACGGGTCCAGACCCATCTGGCCCTCAAGGCGCACCGCGACCGAATGGAGGAACTGGCCGAAGAGCGTGCCAAACAACTGGTTCATGCCGATCGGCTTTCCACCCTCGGCACCCTGGCAGCCGGCATTGCCCATGAGATTAACACCCCGCTTTTCTATATCATCTGCTTTGCCCAAGTATTGCTTAGCGACATACAAAAACTCACGAGCCAGATGACTTCCACAGAGACTTCCGAAGCGACCCTGCGTGATGCCTGGCAGCTTTTTATTGAGAAGGATGCGGATGTTCCGGTCAAGATAGCCGAGGGTGCCAATCGTATCCGCGTCATCATGGAATCCATGCGCAAATTTTCCTGCCAGGGACAGGTGGGAAAGGCCCCTGTCTCCCTGGACGACTGTATCGAAAACGCCCTTACCCTCTGTCACAACGAACTGAAATACCATGTAACCGTACACAAGGAGGTGGCTGCGGATCTGGAGCCGGTCATGGCCAATGGCCAGCAGATGGAGCAGGTCTTCGTTAATCTCTTTAAAAATGCCGCCGACGCCATGGACAAAAAGAAGAAGGGGACATTGACCATTACCCTGTGCCGTGAAAACGACTTTATCCGCTGCACCGTGGAAGATAATGGGCCAGGGATTCATCCTCAACAACTGGACATGATCTGGGAGCCGTTCTTTTCCACCAAGGATGCAGAGACGGGCACCGGCCTGGGTCTTTCGGTCAGTCGGGGGATAATCAAGGACCATCAGGGTCGCATCTGGGCCGAAAACCGGGAACAAGGGGAAGGTGCGCGCTTCGTGGTGGAGTTGCCTGTGAAAAATAACCAACAAAATGATTTTGTTGAGTGAGATGCCGGCAACACCCTTGCTTGAAGAGCAGAAACACGACAGTCAGAAGAGAAAGTGGCCCCTAAAGCGTCGGCCTGGAAAGCAAACAGCAATCACCTTTCAGATTAAGGAATCAAGATGAACGAGAAGATACTGATTATTCGTCGGTTTCTTGTTCGCTGTTTGCCCACGGGGGAAAAATGAAACAGATCCTTAAAAAATTGCTGTTGATTGATTTTACGGCAGATGAAGATACTCTTGAAGAACAATACAAACTCCTGTTTATCAACAGCGTCCTGCTTCTGACTGCGGCCATAGCCTTTGTAATGGGCTTTGTCCGGTGGCAGCACAGTGTCGTTCTGGGCACGATAGATTTTGGTTTTGTCGGTCTGAACATGATGATGTTCTCTTATCTTCATCACCATAAACAGAGGGTCAACCTCATCGCTTCGCTGCTCCTGGGGCAGTCTTTTGTCTTTTTCTTCGTCATCTATCTCCTGGCCCCCTATAATTCCACCCGTCTGTCGCTCTTTTTTCTCTTCCTGGTTGCCGTTTTTTTTATGAAAGGTCAGATCATGGCCCTGTTCTGGATGTTCCTGATCATTACCTCTCTGTTGACTGTCCACTTCAGTTCAGTTGTGGCAACGGGATATACCCATGTCGACATGTTGACCTTCACTTTTTATCTGCTGAGTCAGTTTGTTATCCTCAACATCTACGAGAATGTGAAAGAGGCGCGGGGCAATAGGCTTGCCCTGATGAACACCCACCTGGAGGAACTGGTCAAGCAGCGTACCGAAAAACTGAGCCAAACCTCCTGGGCTCTGAACAAGGCCCAGGAGATCGCCCATCTGGGCAGCTGGGAAAATAAGGTGCAGGAAGGAACACTCAATTGGTCGGACGAGCAATTCCGGATCTTCGGCTATGCTCCCGGAGAGGTTCAGCCCAATCTGGACCTTTTCTGGGAGATGGTACATCCCGATGACCTGGCTCGGGTCAGGGCCGCAATCGAGCAGACAATGACCAACGACTGCAACTCACAGCAGATCGAGTATCGGATCAGGCGTCCCAACAATGAGTTGCGCTGGGTCTTGACCGAGGCCAGAGCCCTGCGGGACCATAAAGGGCAATCACTCCAGTTGATCGGCACGGTTTACGACATCACCGAGAAGAAAATGCTTGAGGCCCAGCTCATCCAGACGGGTAAACTGGCCGCCATTGGTGAACTGGCCGCCGGTATCGCTCATGAGCTCAATCAACCGCTCATGATCATACGCAGCAATAATCAACTGATGCGACTACGCCTGCGGCAAGAGAGCCTGACCCCTGAACAGATTGCCGATGCCTTGGAGATGTGTGATCGGAATACCACACGGATGATGAAGATCATCAACCATCTGCGCGCCTTCTCCCGCCAGCCAGGACAGATACAAAAGTTGGTGCAGATCAATCAGGTGATTGACGACTGTTTTTTGCTGATCGGGGAACAGCTGCAGTTCCATAATATTCAGATCAAAAAAGAGTTTGATCCGGACCTGCCCAGGATCAAGGCGGATGGTAACCAACTGGAACAGGTCTTCCTCAACCTGCTCGGAAATGCCAGGGATGCCGTGGTAGAGAAACGGGAAAAATGTGCAGACAAAGAGGGTTATCAGGCGGAGATAGCAATTCACACCGGAATGAGCGAAGACCTTTCTCATCTTGTCATCCTGATCAGTGACAACGGCTGCGGTATTCCCCCCGGCATAGAGAAGACCATCTTTGACCCCTTCATCACCTCAAAAGAGGTGGGCAAGGGTACCGGTCTGGGGCTTTCCATCAGTTATGGAATCATCCAGGAGCATAAGGGCCGGATTCAGGTAGCGAAGAGTGGTCCGGAGGGAACAACATTGAAGATTGAATTGCCGGCGGGATGAAAATTTTGAGTTCATATCCTCAGCCTAAACATTTTTACAACAAGAGCCGCAGAACACAAACCAGAAACGATTATGCATTAACTTTGTGACATTGAATTCGTAATGCCTCATGCATCAAATTTAACAACAAAGGGAATTGGTCATGAACGAGAACATTTTGGTGGTCGACGATGAGCCGGAAATTACAAAAGTGATCTCCGAGTATTTGGGCGCACAGGGTTTCAGGGTGACAAGAGCCGCATCCGGGGAAGAGGCGCTTGCCTGTTTTGCTGCCAACTCTTTTCCCCTTGTGATCACGGATATGAAGATGCCTGGTCTGAGCGGCCTTGACCTGTTACGAAAGGTCAAGGCACAGGACGAAGACACCGAAGTCATCATTCTGACCGGTTACGGCACCATGGAAAATGCCATAGAGTCCCTCAAAAACGGCGGGGCCTATGATTACCTCCGCAAACCCCTGGAGGATGTTGACAATCTTACCTTTGCGGTGACCCATGCCTTGGCAAAGCGGAAATTACGCTTAGAAAATAAACGTCTGTCTCAACAAATCCTCAAGGCCAATGAAGAACTGGAAGAAAAAGTACGGCAACGAACCTCTAAACTGGAGAAGACGATCCAGCAACTCAACAAGGCCAAAGTGGCGGCCGAGGTGGCCAATCTGGCCAAGAGCAACTTTCTGAACGGCGTGAGTCACGAGTTAAGGACCCCGCTCAATAGTATCATTGGCTTTTCTCAAATTTTAAGGTCACAACTCTCCGCGCAACAGCAAGGCTATGCTGACAACATCAACAAAAGCGGCCAAAAACTTTTTGCTCTGCTTGAGGACATCCTTGAGATGTCCGAGGTTGAGACCGGGAACTTCCCGCTTCACCCCACTCTCTTCGATCTCTCCGCCGCACTCCAGAGCTGCCTGATGATGCTGCAGGAACGGGCAAAAAAGCGGCATATCACCTTTGATATTGACGTGGCAGAAGAGTTGGCCGATCAGCTGGTGCAGGCAGATAGCGCCAAAATAAAACAGGTCCTCTTCAACCTCCTCACAAATGCCATTAAATTTTCTGATGAAGGCGGCAAGGTCTCTGTCATTATCAAGCCGACCAGTGAACACAGTCGACCGGAGATCATTGTAACCATCATCAACGATGGCAGAGGTATCCCCCTTGAGCTGCAGAAAAAGATATTTGAGCCCTTCTACCAGACGGAGAATATACGCTCTGACAAACCTTCAGGATCGGGCGTGGGACTTACCATCGCCAAGCATTATATCGAACTCCATGGCGGCACAATATCGGTGGCCAGCAAGGGCGAGGGTACGGGAAGCCAATTCAGCTTTACCCTTCCTCTGGAATTGCAAGGATCTGAGAGTCACTCAAATTAAGGTGTCATTCTCATAGATAGAAGTGGCACGGAAATTTTATACAAGCCGATAAGTGAATCTGCTACACGTGAAAAAATGGATACAATTCTCTGTTATTGCTTTTTGAAGTTACCGTCTTTTTTTGGTGTAATGAATGGTGACTGCAACGATCCTACATTGGTATCCCGTTAAAAAAACGGCCGTTAATCAGGAAATGCACCCCGATGCTGGCCGCGTAACCCAAAGCAATTACCGGCAGCCATTTCAAATGCCCTCCAAAGGTGTACATCCCCCGGGCCTGACCCATGAGCGCCACTCCGGCAGCTGAGCCGATGGAAAGCATACTGCCGCCGACACCGGCGGTCAGGGTGACCAGCAGCCAGTGGCCTGTTGACATTTCCGGATTCATGGTAAGCACGGCAAACATGACCGGAATATTGTCAACGATGGCCGACAGAACACCAACCATGACATTGGCAGCTGTCGGACCCCATTCACCATACATGACCTGGGAGGCCATGGTCAGGTATCCGATAAAACCAAGACCGCCGACACAGAGGATAACCCCGTAGAAAAACATCAGGGTGTCCCACTCAGCCCTGGCAATATGACTGAACACATCAAAGGGTACCGTGTCACCGACCTCCTCATCTGCCTTGTCCGGGTCATAACTTTGGCTGCCGCGGCCGTTTTTATGCGTTTTTTTCAGGTAAAAACCAAATATTTTCAGATAGGCAAGACCTGTCATCATCCCCATCATCGGCGGCAGGTAGAGAAAATTATGGAAGCTGACGGCGGTGGCAATAGTCAGAAGAAAGAGGATCATGACCACAATAGCACCGCGTTTCATCTTGATACCGCTCTCCCCGGCGGCCGGATGAACCTTAGGCACGGCAAAACACATGATCACGGCCGGCACCAGCCAGTTCACGGCCGCGGGGACAAAGAGGTTGAAAAACGTCCAGAAGTCAACAATACCTTTCTGCCAGACCATAAGGGTAGTGATGTCGCCAAAGGGACTGAAGGCACCGCCCGCATTGGCGGCGACAACAATATTAATACAGGAAAGGCTGATAAATTTAACATTGTCCTTACCAATGGCCATAACCACGGCACACATGAGCAAGGCGGTGGTCAGATTATCGGCCACCGGTGAGATGAAAAAGGCGAGGAGGCCGGTAATCCAGAAGAGTTGGCGGAAGGAATAACCTGCGCAGACCAGTTTGATCCGCAAGGCCTCAAAGACCTGCCGTTCCTCCATGGCATTGATATAGGTCATGGCCACCAGCAGGAAGAGAAGGAGTTCGGCATATTCCAAAATATTATGGCGTACCGCCACCTCAGCGGCATGGGTAAAACCGTGGCTGGCGTAAATCCAGGCAATGATACCCCAGATCAGACCGGCAGCCAGCAGGACCGGTTTGGATTTACGCATATGGGTATACTCTTCGGCCATGACCAGAGCGTAGGCCACAACGAAAAGAAGAAGGGAGGCATAGCCGACCCAGCTCGCCGTGAGGTCAAGATGATTTCCGCCACCTGTATCCATTGCCATTGCCGCACCGGGAACGCCAAACAGCATGAAGACAAGAAAAAACAACCTGCAAGATACCTTGAACACGACCGACCTCCTCTTCCATGAATTGAAAGTTATTTTTTTACTTTTGAGGCCACAGCTCCCCTGATGTCCGGAATGCACGAGCCAAAATAAAATGTTAACACGGGGGTTCATGCAGACAACTCAACCACCCGACATAACTTGTTAACAATTACGTTTACATACCAAAAGCCATTGAACTCAGGGGCCGAACAAATAGACCGCTGACTGAGACAAGGCGCTGACAACTATCACAACATACTCTTACCTTTGCAAGATTCCCGGTCCCCTCTTTCGATCTGAACACAAGGAGGACAGAGGGGTCGCTTGTCAACAATTGTAACCCTGGGTTCCATCACCTTCTCCCCACACCTGGCACAACGAATACTGGGATAGACACGGGCCTGCTCCGGCAGTTGTTCAGTGACTCTTCGGATCTCAAAAAGATCATCCGTATCAGCCTGGAGAATTGCCTGAATTTTTCTGCCCTTATGTGCCTTGATCGCCCGCATGACCTCGGTTGACCGATCGCCCCGGGAAAAACGCTGCCAACAGGCGGTCATCTCCTCATCTTCGGGCGGGGCAATCCAGGTGACACTGATTCGTACCCCTTCCCCTTCCGGCCGTTTGAGAAAAGTATAGACCTGTTTCCCGTAATCCCTAACTACCAGATTTCCTTTTCCAAAGGTACAACCACTCAGCACCTGAATGGCATCAACGGCACAGGAACAATTTTCCACCACCGCCACCAGTTCTTCATCCCTGGAACGCGCTCCCAGGGCATCAAGGGCCGCTTGCGCCACCCGGAAGCCAAAGGCCAGACCTGGACAGACGTGGCCATGGAATTGCACAACCTCTTCAAAGGATTTCATCTTCTCCTCCCTGTTGATAATGGCAAACGGTCTGTAACTTAGACCAGAGATGCCTTGACCAGCGGCAGCTCCTGCCAACTGCTTGTATAGGCCGGCGACTTGTACGACTGCCGCATCCCCCATAATTTATGGGTCCCGGTCAAGCCATAGCGGATGGTATCCTGTCCCCACTTGTCATTGATCCTGTCGAGTGCTGTCATCAGCGGTTTATTTTCCTCGGTCGTCGGGGCAAAAAGGCTCTGCTGCTTATATCCCTGAGGGGATAAAGCCGAGAGGATAACCCCTGCCTTCTGATATCTATATCCCGCTTTATAAAGGGACTGAAGACAGCGCAAGGCCGTGCTTATCAACATGGGGGTGTCTGATGTGGGGTGGGGCAACGGCACGGTCTGGCCATTAAAATACGAGGCTGCCGGATCACCAAAACGATTAGTGGCCACAAAAAGATGCAACGCTCCAGCCTCAAGGTTCTGTTCCCTCAGCTTCACCGCCGCCCTGGAGGCAAAGCTTATAACCGCCTCCCTGAGATCGCTCAAGGTAGTTACCGGTTGGCCAAAAGATCGGGAGGTGACGATGGATTTTTTGCTGGCTGGGGCCTTCTCCAGAGGCAGGCAGGAGATACCATTCAACTCCATGACAATCCGTGCCCCAACCACCGTCAGATGCTTGCGAATCCATGCCTCATTGGCCTTTTTCAGTTCAAGGGCGTTATGGATCCCCTGCCTGCCCAGTTTTTCCGTAAAGCGCCTGCCAATCCCCCAGACATCATTGACCTCTGTCTGCCGGAGGACATCATCCATCTGGCTGCTGTCGGCCAGATCAAACACGCCCTGATATCGGCCTTCTTTTTTGGCAACCCGACCGGCAATCTTGGCCAGAGTTTTGCTTGGCCCAATACCAATGGAGACAGGAATCCCCACATATTTCCTGATTCGTTCCCTGAGCTCTGCGGCATAACTGAGCCGGTTCCAGTTCCTGGTGACCGGCAGGGACAGAAAAGCCTCATCAATGGAATAGACCTCCATCTCCGCCTCCATCTGGTGCAGGACAGCCATCACCCTGGCGGAAAGATCTCCATACAAGGCATAATTGGAAGAAAAAACATGGATATTCTGCCTGCGGGCAAAGGCCTTGATCTTGAAATAAGGCTCGCCCATGGGAATCCCCAGTGCCTTGGCCTCATTGGATCTGGCAATCACGCAGCCATCATTATTGGACAGCACAACCACCGGTTGGCCGTTGAGCGCAGGCCGAAACAAGCGCTCGCAGGAGACATAGAAGTTGTTGCAATCAACCAGGGCAAAGACTTTTTTCATAACGACATCAAAATTGACAGTCTCATAAAAAGTTATTTTGGGGGATGGCTAAGCAAAAATCGTCAAATGCAAGGCGCGCATATTTCGAGGAATGAGGCGTACTTAAGTACGCCGCAGTGACGAGATAATGTGCGGCAACGCAGCAGTTGGCGACTTTTTGCGACGCCATCAAAATTGATGAATGACACTGGTAACCACGCCCCATACCTCGCACCCGGCCTCTTCACTGATCTTCACCGCAGGATACGCAGCGTTGGCCGCCACCAGCTGCCAGGAGGAATCCCCGCCCATCAGCCGTTTTACGGTCAACTCCCCATGAATGATGGCAATGACGATCTTGCCGTGACCAGCCTGTAACGACCTGTCCACAACCAGGATATCGCCATGATTAATCCCGGCGTCGGTCATGGAATCGCCGGCCACCCTCACAAAAAAGGTGGCCGCCGGGTTTTGAATCAACAGTTCGTTCAGATCCAGTTTCCGGTCAATATGATCGTCGGCAGGCGAAGGAAAGCCGGCAGAGACTCCGCAGGAGAAGAGCGGACGGACCACTTTGCTCTTTTGCTCAAGAGCATAGATGGCGGCGATCGAAGAATCTGTTTTCATGGGGCAACCAAAGTACCAAGACTGCAAGTGGAAAGAAAAAAAAGAAAGTGTTCAGTGTTCAGCTGCCAGGAAGCTGAACGCTGCTGAAACCGTCAGAAGGTATAGGTAAGCCCTACAGTCAGAAGATGGGCGGCAGAATCGGTAAACGTACCGTCCACGATGGCATTGGTGACCGAACGGCTCTTTTTATAATCATAGAGATATCCGGCACCAAGCTCTATCTGGTTGCTTACCTTGTAACGTGCGCCCAAGGAATAGAGATAGGCGTCGGAGTCAGGGAGTTCAAAGCCCAGGGTGGCATCAGGAACAGGAGTTTGATCATAGGCAAAGCCAGCCATCAAGGTCCAGGTATCATTGAGGTCATAGGACAGCCCCAGGCGATAGGCATCGCTGTCATCCCAGTTTTTGACAATGGGAGTAGCAAAGGCACCGATTAATACCGGATTGCGCAGGGTGGTATCATATTGAAAGATGATATTCTCATAGTCTGACCAATAGGTACGATCCCAGGTCAGATCAACGGTCAACTTATCAAAGGTATAAGCAGCGGAGATGCTCAAAACCGCTGGAGCCGGAATGGTGACACTGCCACCTGTGGCCACGGGAGCAGCTTGGGTGTTGGTGCCAAGGAGGGCATCACCTTCAAGATCAAGATCGACCTCGGAACGATAGGTCACAGCCAGGGTCATGTTCTCCATCGGCCGGGCGGAAAGAGCGGCGTTCCAACCCAGCTCAGTGGTGTCTCCTTCCATAAAACGGGTCGCAGTATAACCCATCGCCCGCGAGACAACGCCATTGCTGCTCACCTTGGCAGAACTGTAAAGTATGCGCGGACCTGCGGCAAGGGAGAAATAGTCACAAATCTTATAAGAAATCGTGGGGTTGATATCAAAGACTTTGAGGCTGTACTCTTCGGAAAAGGTTCGGGGGAAGGGCTGTTGCCAGCGCTTGGACAGACCATAGGGGGCGGTTACGGAAAAACCAACCCTGAAATTATTATACTCAGGGGAAACCATGAACACCGTCGGCAACAGAAAGTTTTCTTTCTCGGACTCACCATTCATGGCTACCGAACTATCATCGCTGTAGCTTACCGCTGGCAGATGGATATAGGTCAGATCACCCTCGACCTGCCATGTCTCTGCACTGCTCCAAGACATATTGGCCGGATTGAAATAACTGGCATCAGCACCATCGGCTGAGGCGATATGAGCACCTGCCGTCGCCGTTGAATCCACCGACTGCTCGGGAATCCGGTAGCCGGAAGCCCAGGCTGATCCGGCAATCAAGAGAGCTGCCAGGGAAACCACAGAGATTATCTTCTTCATTTCTTCTCCTCAATAATATTTTTCTTGCCAATCAACCAGAGCATCCGGTTGACCAATAGACACACACTTTGGTGGCAACATGATCTCATGAGATCATGTTGCCACCAGCATAGAGATACCGTTTAATCTTATGGGTTGCGGTCTTGACAAAGGGTTCCCGGCGCTCAAGAATCCTGGTCAATCGCGCAGCCGGCGAAACCTGTTCATTTATCTCCACCCGCATCTCCACCAGCAGCCCTTCTATGTACTCATGCCGCTGAAGCCGTGACTGATCTGCGGTTGCCGCATCGACATACTCATAATCAGGATAGACCCAGGCCTCCAGACGGTTATTATTTTCAACCACCAGCGACTCCACAACCCATGGACGCACATTCATCTTATGTTCAATGGCCTCAGGATAGACATTTTCACCATTGGACATGACAATAACATTCTTGGATCGACCCCGGACATGCAAATTGCCAAAACTATCAATGTACCCCAGATCGCCGGTGGCCAACCAGCCATCTTCGGTGATTGTTTCAGCGGTGGTGTCCGGGTCATTATAGTAGCCCTGCATCACATTCGGGCCACAACCATAGATCTCGCCAATACCAGTCTGGGGATCAGGGTTGACAATTTTCAACTGAACTCCGGGAACAGGTTTGCCGGTTGAACCTACAACAATAGTTTTATCGCCAGGTGGTCCACCTGCCAGCAGAGGTGCACATTCGGTCAAGCCATAGCCAATGAGATAAGGAAAACCCGCGTTATACAAAAACTGTTCAACCTCCGGATTGAGGGCCGCCCCACCTATCCCCATCAGTTGCAGATTCCCGCCGAAGAACTCCAGCAGCTTTGCCCCGACGCGTTTATGGATAAATTTTTTTCCCGCCTCAAACTTACAAATCAGGGACAAGGCGAAACTCTTGCTGATCTGTGGAAGCACTCGTTTTTTATAAATTTTTTCCAGCACCAGAGGCACCGCGAATATGGCATAGGGCTTTTCCTGGCTGCAGATTCTCTGCAGGACGGCCGGTGTCGGTGTCTTACCGGCATAGGCAATTCTGGCACCCCGCGACAGGGGCAGGATAAATCCTACTGTAAATTCATAGGTGTGTGACATGGGGAGGATGGAAAGAAAAACAGCTCCCGGCTCGACATCAATCATGGCAGAAGCGGACCTGGCATTAGCAGCCAGATTCTTATGACTGAGCATGACGGCCTTGGAATAGCCTGAGGTCCCCGAGGTATAAAGGATAGACGCCAGATCATCTTCAAGCACCTTATCAAAGACGATATTCCCTTTTGCCGCTGCCTCTTCCCGCATCTCCATGGCACCTGCCAGATAGCCTGAAAAGGTCTCCACAGCAAGAAAATCAAGGCTGGCAGCAGAGTCATCAAGCATAACAATCCGCTGCAGGCTCTTCTGATTTAACTCATATACTTTTTCTATCTGCCGCTCGGTGGTGAAGAGAATCGGTACCCGCATCTCTGTGAGGATATGATGGACATCCGCCTCCGGCAAATCGGGCAAGATGGGAACAGCGACAGCTCCCAGACGGACAATGGCAAAATAGGCGGCTCCCCAGTTCTGGGAATTTTCCGCCAGAATGGCAATATGATCACCTTTTTTGATCCCTTCCCTCGACAATCGTACAGCTAGCGCGATAATCCGCTCATAAAAGACCTGATAGCTCAAAGGGGTTTCCAGGGCCATTCCTACTGCCGGCAAGTCAGCAAATTTTTCCTGACTTGCATCAATGATATCATTCAAGGTCATATGCACACTGGTGTCATCCGGCACGAAACGCCCCTTTTCATATTGTGTTAGTTATTAACCTGGCAATCATGGGGATAGTGGGAAGAGATCTGGATTGCCAGTTACCGAAGTATAATGGTATCCGATCTTACTTAAAACAAATTTTTCGGTCAATTAAGAAGAAACAGTGAACCAATCTGAATTACTTATTTTTTGTTTCTTGTTAAGAAATGCTTTAATTTCTTGACAAGTGACAGCGTGCTATATAAAAATAATCAAGGTTTATAATTTCTTATGCCATTTTCTGTCCATCTGAACATAATTGCCAATATGATAAAATTACCTATTCCCTCTTTACTGTTGGCCAGTCTGTTGCTCTGCTTTTTTTGTATCGGGATATCGGTCACGCCGGCGATGGCCGTTCCTGTGCTGCAGGACCAGGCCAAACGATCGGTGAATTCGAGCCGGACAGCGAATACCATCAAAAAAAATATCCCCCAGGAAATACAGGTCCTCGGAAACTACCAGGACATCTCTCCGCATAAAAAAAACATCGGCACGGTCAGGCCAGAAGCTGCTCTTAACGTACAGGCAGCTTCTGTCGCCGAGGTCAAAACGACCCAGTGTTCCTCTCGGGGCAGCAGGAGACTCGAAAAGAAGATCTCAGCCAAAAGCGCCTTCATCATGGATGCAGCCAATGGTGAAACCATTTTTGCAGTGTCTCCCGACACTCCCCGCCAGCCAGCCAGCACCATCAAAATCCTGACCGGCATGATTGCCATAAAATCTCTTGATTCCAACGATTCTGTCCCGGTCAGTTCCAAGGCCGCCGAACAACCAAGCTCCAAGGTCTATCTTGAAAGAAAGAAGCGGTACAAGGCCGATGACCTTATCAATGCCGTTCTGCTCTCTTCGGCCAATGATGCCAGCGTTGCCCTGGCCGAAAAAATTGCCGGTTCAGAGAAATCCTTTGCCCGAATGATGACCCTGCGAGCCAAACTCTGGGGCGCCCAGAAAACAGTCTGCAAGACCGCCAACGGTTTGACTGCGGAAGGACAAAGCACCACCGCCAGAGACTTGGCCACCATTTTCAGACACGTCATGCAGGATGAAGAATTTTCGCAGAGGATGAAACAGATCAAGGCCCATACCGCAGAAGGAAAGCTGCTCCGCAATCACAACAAGGCCCTGTGGCAGATAGAGGGCGCGCAAGGCGGCAAAACCGGCTTTACCAATGCGGCAGGACAGACCTATGTGGGGAAATTCAAAAGAGGATCCAGCGAGATCATCGTCGCGATCATGGGCAGTAGAACCATGTGGACGGACCTCAAGGCACTGGTCGAGTACGGTTTTGCGCAACAGCAGACATCAACGGTCGCCGGCATCCTCGAGAAGCAAGGAAAGAGTAGGGTTGTTGCCAGCCTCCCCATGGTCAGCCAGCAACAATAAGATTCAAAAAACCGCCCTTACGCGCGTTTCGCCTTCCGCCAGCCCTCGGCCTTCAAACGGGCAATCCGTTCAACGGCCCATGCATTGATGGTAGTCAAATACTCCTGAGGATTTTCATCTTTCATGGAGATAATTCGCTTCCGCTCATCACCAATATCCCTGGTCTCCCCCGGATACATCTCACGCCAGGTGACATATCCCTCATCAAAGACAAAGCCCGGGTGCACCTGATCCGGTTCCACACCTAATTTGGCGATGGCATACATCCGGGCCAGATCCATATCATACTCAATAACCCACCCGTTATCCTCAACCATACTCTCCTTTTCCAAGGCCACCGTCCCTGAACAGGCTGGACAGAACAGGCGATCAATAACCTCCTGACTCATGATATTATCACGCAGATGAAAGGAGACATTTTCCTTTCCACAACTGCAATCTCTATTTACTTCCTGGCACATGATTACCCCTCCATACTATGGGAATTTACTAATTTATCTACTTCGCTACCTTAAAGATATGTTCCATATTATGGTTCATTTTTATGCCCCTGTAAAGAGATAAAGATAATCATTCCTATTTTTTCTTTCTTCTCTGCAGAGAATCCTTTCTGGTCGTTGCCGTCTGTTTCTCCCGCTGACCAGTTCTCTGCATCTGTTTTTCCAGCAGGCCGCGCTGTTCTTTTCTCTCCGACTTGTTGCGGGCAACTTGGATGGGCTTATTGCTGTCCCGATGCAGGCCGGTGACGTACATGGCAGTGGACAGGGTACCAGGGGTCGGGGTGAAATCCTGAAACTGCTTCACCTGCAGATCAAGGGCCCGCAGTTTTCCGGTCATGGCCTCTGTATCTTTGGCGGTACAGCCCGGATGGGAGGAGATCAGGTAAGGGGTAAAGATAATCTTTTTGCCAATCCCTGCCGCCACCTGGCGACACTGGTGCAGGAAATCAATCAGCTGCTGGTGTGATTCTTTGTGCATAAGGGTCAGCACCTCCTCTTCCGTGTGCTCCGGGGCGATCTTCATCGCCCCTGGGGTATGGCTGCGGATAATCTCCTGCAAGAGGCGGGGGGTCTTAAGCAGCAGTTCCATGCGCAGGCCGGAAGAGATAAAGACATGGTTGACCCCTGTTATCTTCGAGATATCCCGAAGCAGGTTCAGGAAAGTCTCTTCATCGACCTGCAGATTGGGACAGATCTTCGGGTAGAGGCAATCGTGTTTGCGGCAGGAACCGACCTTGCAGCTGGTCCGATAGAGATTGGCAGTGGGGCCGCCCAGATCGCTGATGACACCGGTAAAGTTGTCCATGGCACTGACGATCTTGACCTCACGCAGGATTGATGCCGGACTGCGGCTGCTGATGATCGGCCCCTGGTGACGGGTAATGGCGCAGAACGAACAGTTGCCGGAACAGCCGCGGACTATGGTGAGGGAATGGCAGATCATGCGGTAGGCCGGGATATCCGGGGTGGCCGGGTGCGGTTTGCGGCTGTAGGGCAGCTCATACATCTGGTCCAGCTCGGCGGTGGTCAGCGGTGCCGCGGCGGGATGCTGGATGAGCCAGGCGCTCTGCTGGCGCTGCATCAGCAGGTTCGGCAGGCAGCCGCGGGCATGAATGTCGACCATCCGCTCCGCTTCCATGAACAGCCGTTTGTCCTGCTGTATTGCCTCCCAGGAAGGAAGAAGAGAGCAGGTGTCATTGCCTGTCGGTGAAAGATTTGCGGGAAGATCAGGAAACCGTGACTGGAACTCCGCCTCGGTCAAACGCTCGCAGCTGCCGGCAATCCCGTCGAGCCCCTTGCCTGCGGCCAGACGGGCAGCGGCCTCAACCACCGCCCGCTCACCCATGCCGTAAATGAGCAGATCAGCCTTGGCATCGGTCAGCAGTGAGGCACGCAGTTTCCCCTGCTGATAGTCATAATGGACAAAGCGACGCAGCGAGGCCTCGACCCCGCCGAGGATAATGGGCACCCCCTTGCAGGCGGCGCGGGCCAGATTGGCATAGATAAGACTGGCGCGATCAGGCCGGCGCCGGTTGGTCCTGCCCTTCTCGCCGTCACGCCAGGGATTGCCGCCCGGCGAATAGGCATCCTCGGTGCGCACCTTGCCGTTGCCCGAATAATTGGCGACAATGGAGTCGAGATTGCCGCCACTGATCCCCCAGAAAAGACGGGGCGGGCCGAACTGGAGGAAATCGTCGAGCCGGTCATAACGGGGCTGGGCCAGGATGGCCACCCTGTAGCCATGACTCTCCAGCAGCCTGCCTATCAGGGCGATGCCGAAGGAGGGATGATCGATATAGGCATCACCGGAAACCAGCACCACATCCACCTGATCCCAACCGCGCGCCGCACACTCCTCCCGCGAAGCGGGCAGCGGCAGGATACTCCCGCCGCCCGGTGCAGACACAGGGGCGGCAACGGATGGTCCCGCCATTTTCCTGACTGAACTGGTCGGCCTTGTCAATTTATTCCCCGTCAACCCTTTCTCCCGTTAATACAGAAACATGCCGCAAGCAAACACCACAAAACGACACGAAAAATCTCCTCCCGACATTCACAACCTCCATAATAAACACTGGGGGCAAAAGCCGCTTGCGATATCAATCCTTGTGTTCCTTTTTTTAATCATCAACAACGAAAGCACAACGACGGCCACCAGTTACGGGAAAAAAGGCGGAAAAGGCAATAACAGAAACCGAGATTTACCATCCAATAATGTACGGAGATCATTCAGGATACGGAACACATTATCGTTTGACATTCCAGCCTGTCCCTGCCTATGATGAATAAATTTTATTATTTTCCCACCGGCACGTCTTGCAATGCAAAAACAGGTCTAATTATACTGTTATGCCTATTAGGGAGTGACAATGTCCAAAACCAGAATAACTGTGGCAACCGTTGGGCACATGCCTGCCGACTTCAATAGACAAAAGATAAAAGAGTGGGAATCCTCCAAAGTTGAAATAGTCGATGAAATAGAAAGTTATTCACTTACCTGCGATTCTGACGATCTTGGATGGGCGCCATGTTTTATGTGAGACAGAACCCGCCCCTATAATGATCGAGGATCCGGGAATAATTGACACCCTCAACCAAAGAATGATACCTTATTCCCAGTTGTCCTCTATCATCAACCCGAGCACAAAAAGATCAGATCATCCGCCACAAGGAGAGACTCATGTTTGATTTCACCTTTCACAACCCGACCAAGATCATCTTCGGCACCGGCACGGAGGCCCTGATCGGTGCCGAGCTCAACGCCGCCGGAATAACCAGGGTCCTGCTGGTTTATGGACGCAACTCGGTGGTCAAAAGCGGCCTGCTGGACCGGGTCCTGGCCAGCCTCAAGGCCGGCAATATCAGTTGCAGCCAGTATGGCGGGGTGGACTCCAACCCGCTCCTGTCCCATACCAGGGAAGGCGTGGCTCTGGCCAGGCGGGACAAGGTCGAGGCGATCCTGGCCGTGGGCGGCGGTTCGGTACTGGACGAGTCCAAGGCCATCGCCGTGGGTGCCCTGAGCGAATGCGATGTCTGGGACTTCTTTGTCGGCAAGGAGGTGAAGCGGGCTCTGCCGGTCTTCACCATCCTGACCCTGGCCGCCACCGGCAGCGAGATGAACGGCAACTCGGTGGTCACAAATGCGGAGACAAAGCAGAAATACAATATTTCCTCGCCCCACGTCTACCCGAAGGTCTCCATCCTCAACCCGGAGCTGACCCATTCCGTGCCCCTCAACTACACGGCCTACAGCGCCGTGGACGCCATCGCCCATGTGATCGAGGGCTATTTTACCAAAAAGCCCGGCACCCACCTCCAGGACCGGCTGGTGGAAGGGATCATCAAGACGGTGATTGAGACCACGGATCTGATCATGGCCGAGCCCAGCCACGCCCAAGCCCGGGCCACCTTCATGTGGACCGCCACCCTGGCCCTGAACGGCCTGACCCCGGCCGGAATCGGTGAATACAGCTTTCCCAACCACATGATCGAACATGCCCTGAGCGCCATCTATAACATCCCGCACGGGGCCGGGCTGTCCATTGTCATGCCCGCCTGGATGAAATGGTATGTGGCCAGAAACCCCAGCCAGTTCCAGCGGTTTGCCAGAGAGATCTTCGGGCTGGATTCCGCTGTAGCCGGGATTGCTGCGCTGGAACAATGGTTTGTAACGATCAAATCGCCGGTGCGTCTTGGCGAGGTAAAGATTCCGGCCGCCGACATCGAAGCAATCGCCGAAAACGCTGAAGGCCTGGCCAGACAATGGGGTATCGGTGAATTCTACACCAGGGAAACCATTGCCGAGATCCTGAGGCTGGCGCTATAGGACGACGACTGTTGAAGCAGCATTTCACGCTTCCTCAAAACTATCACCGACGTCATGTTGACATGAAGCTAACGCTGTAGTTGTATACATATAATAAACAAACACCCAATATAATGGCTGCGTCAGGAAAACGGCTTATCCATTTAACGACACGATTCTCGACCCATATATGTCCTTCAATATCGACAAAGCCTTGCAACTCCTGGAACTGGAGGTGCAAAATTATCAAGTCCCGGTAGTGGACCTGATTGCCGTACAGACCCATGACCCCTTCAAGGTCCTGGTAGCGACCATTCTTTCGGCCCGGACCAGAGACGAAGTAACCGCCCAGGCAGCCGCCCGCCTCTTTGCCAGAGCTTCCACCCAACAGGCCTTGGCGCTTCTTGACGAAAAGACTCTGCAACAACTTATCTATCCGGTGGGTTTTTACAAAAACAAGGCCAGGTATCTGGCAGCCCTGCCTGAGGTCCTCGAAAAACAATTCTCCTTTCAAGTTCCCGACGGAATCGAACAACTCACCTCCCTGCCGGGAGTCGGCCGGAAAACAGCCAATCTGGTACGGGCCCAAGGATTCGGTAAAGCGGCGATCTGTGTAGATACCCATGTCCACCGGATCATGAACATCTGGGGATATGTGCAGACGACAAACCCCTTGCAGACCGAAATGGCCCTACGGGAAAAACTTCCTGAGCACTATTGGATCCGAGTTAATTCCCTGCTGGTCGCCTTTGGCCAGGGAACCTGTCGGCCGGTGGGCCCCCACTGTGATAGCTGCGTCCTTGCTGCCCTTTGTCCCCGGATCGGGGTCACCCCAAGGAAGCTCAAACTAGAAAAAACAAAAAAACAAGCTGGGATCAAACGACTGATTTCCTGGAATGTCAACGGACTGCGAGCTGTGGCCAAAAACGGATTCGTCGATATCGTGCGCGATCTGGCCCCGGACATTCTCGCCCTTCAGGAGATCAAGGCCTTACCTGAACAATTGCCGGACTCAATACGGGAGATGAACGGGTTTACAAGTTACTTTTATTCTGCCCGCAAAAAAGGCTACTCAGGAGTGGCCATCTACAGCCGGGAACCAGCAGACAAGGTCTATCATGGTATTGGCGATCAGCGCTTTGACGAAGAAGGGCGGGTCCTGACCCTGGAATTTGGCGATTTCTACCTGGTGAACTGTTATTTTCCCAATGCCCGCCATGACCTGAGCCGACTGGAGTTAAAACAGGAATTTAATTGCGTACTGCACAACTTTATTGAAGGCCTGGCCCGTGATAAATCCGTGGTTATCTGTGGTGATTTCAATGTCGCCCATACCGAAATTGACCTTGCCAACCCCGCAGCCAACACAAAAAATGCCGGATTCACCCCGGAAGAACGGAAATGGATGGACTCATATATCGCAAAGGGATGGATTGATACCTTCAGAGAGTACAATCAGGAGCCGGGACAATACTCATGGTGGAGTTACCGCACGGGCGCCCGCGAGCGGAATATCGGTTGGCGTATTGATTATTTCTTTGTTGATTCCGCCAGTAAAACAAGAATAGTTGGCGCCGACATCCTGGCTGACATCCTGGGCTCAGATCACTGCCCTGTAACTCTGGATTTCAAATAATATCCCCTTACCCGCTGGCTAAAACCATGCCGACCGAGACAACCCAAACGCATCAAGGACAAGGCCCAAACCCTGGCAAAGAGCTTATAGAAAACACCACACCTAATTGCAGGCCCAATCGTCACAAGCCACAGGCCGCTGCATCCGTCAAGGTAACCCCGCGCGAACAGGAGATTTTATCCATGGTAGCCAAGGGACAAACAAGTAAGATGATGGGAGAACACTTGGGCCTCAGCATCAGAACCATCGAACGCCACCGCGCCAACCTGCTCAAAAAATTCAGCCAGAAAAACAGCATCGCCCTGATTCAAACCGCCCTGCGCCACGGATTGCTCTGAGAGCGAGAAAACAAGCTCTCGATATAATCCAAGGAACGACTGTTTTTTTTACCTGCTCTGCTGCCGGCGCCAAAAAACAATCCAGAACACGAACCCGCTGACAATCATCAAACTGCTGAGAAGCTGCCCCATGGTCAGCAGACCAAAGAAAAATCCGAGCTGCGGATCCGGTTCCCGCACCCTTTCCACCAGGAAGCGGAGGACACCGTAACAAATGAGGAAAAGAAAGACCATGCTGCCATGCGGCCAGCGGGGACTGCCATGCCAGGGCCTGTGCTTCTGAGACCAGAGGATGGAGAAGAGTACCACCCCTTCCAGAAACATCTCGTAGAGTTGTGAAGGGTGCCGGGCCAGGGGGCCGCCACCGGGAAAGATCATCCCCCAGGGCAGATCAGTGGTCCGGCCATAGAGCTCGCCATTGATAAAATTGCCCAGCCGCCCCAAGCCCAGACCAATGGGCACGGTCACCACATAGATGTCTGCCGCCTTCCAGTAGTCAAGTTTCTTGTTGCGCGCATAAAACCAGCCCCCCACCAGCACCCCGATACAGGCGCCATGGAACGACATGCCCCCGGTCCAGGTTGCCGGAATCTCCAGGGGGTGGTGGAAATAATAGGAAAAATTGTAAAACAGGACATAGCCCAGACGTCCACCGAGCACCACCGAGAGAATGAGCACCAGATTCATATTTTCAAAATGGGCTTCCAGTTCCTGATAGGAGAAGAGGCGGATCTGACGGCGCACCAGAAAATAACTGGCCATAAAACCGAGCACATACATAAGCCCGTACCAGCGGACATGCAGGGGGCCTAAAGAGAAAATAATGGGATCTATATCGGGAAAGGTCATCATGGAAGGATCCCTAGAGCTTCTTTGCCATCTTTTTCAAATGGACCTGCAGAACAGAGATCGCAGCCGGGGTTATGCCGGAGATGCGTGAGGCCTGACCAAGGGACAGAGGACGCACCGTGGACAATTTCTGCACCACCTCATTGGAAAGGCCTGCCAGCCCTTTATATTCCATGTCTTCCGGCAGAGCCATCGCCTCCATCTTTTTAAATCGATCTACCTGTTCCTGCTGGCGCTGGATATAGCCATGGAACTTGATCTGCAGCTGGATCTCATCCCTGACCGCTGACTCTGCCAGTTGCAGCACACGTGCCTGTGTCTCTGCATCGAGAGGCAGTCTCGCCAACTCCGCCAATCCCAGTTCCGGCCTCCGCAGAAGTTCGGCAAGGGTCATCTTCTGTTTAAGATCAACGCTTCCCAAGGCCAGCAGGACCTCATTGGTCGCCTTATCCGGCCTGACCGGAATAGATTCAAGAAGAAGTACACCCTGCTCAATGGCAGTCTGTTTTTTCCTGTATCGCTGGTATGCCTGCTCATCAAGTAGGCCGATATCATGGCCAATCTGACAGAGACGGGTATCGGCGTTATCCTCACGCAACAGCAACCGGTATTCGGCCCGCGAGGTAAAGAGCCGGTACGGTTCTTTGGTGCCGCAGGTGACCAGATCATCGATGAGCACCCCGATATAGGCCTGGGAACGGTCGAGAATCAGGGGTTCCTGGCCTCTGACATAATGGACGCCATTGATCGCTGCCATCAGACCCTGGGCTGCGGCCTCCTCATAGCCGGAAGTGCCGTTGATCTGGCCGGCCAGAAACAGACCGCGGATACGTTTAGTCTCAAGCGATGGTTTGAGTTCCAGCGGATCCACATAATCATATTCAATGGCATAGCCGGGCCGGATGACCCTGGCCTGCTCCAGCCCTTTGATACTCTGAAGCATGGCCACCTGAGTGGCCAGGGGCAGGCTGGTTGGCAGTCCGTTGGGATAGACCTCGGTGGTATCCAGTCCCTCCGGCTCGAGAAAGACCTGATGACGCTCTTTCTCCGGAAACCGCATGACCTTGTCCTCGATGGAGGGACAGTACCGGGCTCCGATTCCTTCAATGATCCCGGCATACATGGGGGACTTGTCGATTCCCGCCCGGATGATTGCATGGGTTTGGGGATTGGTATAGGTGATATAACAGGGCCGCTGGGGCAGGACATAATCACCTGCGCTGTTAAAGGAAAAATGGGCCGGCGGTTGGTCACTGTGCTGGATCTCAAGCTCGGAGTAATCGATACTGTTGGCTGCAATACGCGGAACCGTCCCCGTCTTCATCCGCCCCACCCGAAACCCGGTTTCCTTAAACCATCGAGCCAGACTGGTTGAGGGACTGTCCCCCATACGGCCGGCCGGAAAGTTTTTGAGCCCCACATGGATCAGACCGTTGAGAAAGGTGCCGGTAGCCACTACCACTGCCTTCACTCGAATCTCTTCCTCTAGCGAGGTGATCAACCCGCAGATACGGCCATCCTCGACCAAGAGCGAATCGACCACTGTCTGGCGGATCTCAAGATTTTCCTGATTCTCCAGAATAGACTTCATCCGCAAACGATAAAGCAGGCGATCCGCCTGGGCCCGGGAAGAACGGACCGCCGGACCCTTGCTGGTATTGAGACGTCGGAACTGGATGGAGGTGGCATCAATATTCCTGCCCATTTCACCACCAAGGGCATCAATCTCCCGCACCAGATGCCCTTTGGCAAGACCGCCGATGGCCGGATTACAGGACATGGCACCAATAGTATCAACATTGATGACCGCAACCAGGGTCTTGCATCCCATTCTGGCAGCAGCAAGGGCAGCCTCACAACCGGCATGCCCGGCGCCAATCACGACAACATCATAGTTATTCAGGAGCCGTTGTGAAATAGCTGTTGTATTGTTTATCATTTTGTTACGGCTCCTTATGCCGTTTTTGTCATCCAGATTGCTATTATCTTTTTATAACGGCTTATTTCCTGGTGTGACATTATTTCTCCAGAGGACTATCTTTTTTCCACCAGATAAGGGCCCACCGGGGTGGATAGTCCCGGCGGATGGTAATCTGTTTTTTCTCTGAATGAATGATCTTTGAGTTGAGATAACTCCGCAAGGCGTCATTTTCTTGGGCGGTAAGGTCTTTAAACATCCAGGCGTAGGAGCGCAGGGCCTCTTCGATATCAGTAAAGGTGTTGTCGCGGTCCAGTTGCAGGATATCTACACAGGGATGGATGCCCATGGCATAGAGCATATTGACGGTATAAATATAATCCGGTCCTGATTGAAACTCACGGCCAATGGCGGCAAAGGCAGAGGGATCAAAAGGAGTGGGCGCTATCCGATCGGCAATGAAGACATACTCTCGAGCATGATCGTTCATTTTCTGCAGGGCCAGGGAAAGATTATCAACCGCCAGCGATCGGGAGGCAATGACAATATCATGCATCCCGATATCCAGTTGCTGCCAGTCATCCTCCCACGCCCCCTGGATAGTTCGAATATTGAGGATATTTTTCTCTTTTATCTGCCTGCTCAGGACATCAAGCATCCCAGCTGAATAATCAACAGCAGTCACCGAACGAACCAGTCCGGCCAGCGGAATAGCCAGAGTTCCTGGACCGGATCCCATGTCGAGAACAGATCGATCAAGAGTCAGCGGCAGGCGCTCCAGAAAGAGAGAGGTATACAAAGAACCCGCATTTCTGGAGGCAAAGGAATCGGCCTTTTTATCCCAGTCCGCCGCCCCCTTGCTGGACCATGATTTCTGTTTTCTGGCATTCTGCCACAGCAGATCCCAGTCGATATCCGTCAATGTTGTTTCAGGGGGTATGGGCATGAACGCACTCAACGAGCAAAAAAGATTAGAAAAAAGAATCAATTCAATTGAACGCTGAAAAGTAGCACAGCTTTCATACTTCTGCAAGTGAAGCCCGAAAGAGCAGTGAAAATGTTTGACAGTTGCCGGTATCTGTGTTTATAATCTTTCTTTCGTTTTGTATCCTGCAAAGTACTATACTCCAACAAACCGTTGTTCAAAAACAACTGGAATGGAGTGATCGGCAAAAGAAGCCGGGCAGGACTATTGGGGCTGGAAGAATCAAAATAAATTTCAGAAAATCAACTTTTCCGGCTGGTAAAATAAGAAATATCCATGGATATCCTGGATCAGGAGTGAGTAATGAGCAAACGTACCTTTCAACCAAGTAATATCAAAATGAAACGTAAACATGGTTTTCGTCACCGCATGAGTACCGCAGCGGGTCGTGCCATTATAAGTGCCCGCCGCGCCAGAGGACGGAAACGCCTCTCTGCCTGATTGTAACCAGGTGTTCAGACTCCGGAAGAGTCACCTGTTGCGTAAAGGGTGGGAGTTTGAACAGGTGTACAAACAGGGCAGACGATTGCATGGCAAAGGGTTCACCCTGATTTTTAAGCGGAACGAATTCGGATATAACAGGATTGGGATCAGTGTGCACAGGCAGATCAGAGGTGCCGTGAAGAGGAATCGAATCAAACGGATAATAAGAGAGTCTTTTCGCCTGCATCGTGAATTATTCCCGGAATGTGCCGATATTATTTTTGCCATTCGTCCGGGAATGGAGCTTGCATCAACTGCTGAAATCAATCAAGCAGTGGCTGCCTGCAGTCGAGCAGCATGACGCCCTCCAGACTTCCTACCATGAATACAAGCCTGTCCATTAAAAGAATTTTTGTTTCGTTTATCAAGGGATATCGATATATTATTTCTCCCCTGCTTCCACCTGCCTGTCGTTTTACTCCCACCTGCTCAGCATACGCGATTGAGGCGATAGAACGTTATGGTGTATGGCGTGGCGCCTATCTTGCTGCTCGTCGCATCCTGCGTTGTCATCCCTTTTGTCGGGGTGGTTATGATCCAGTTCAATAATACTCCCCTCCTGCAGAATCCGGATCATTGGCCGGGCCTGGTCTCAGAGAGAACACAACAATTTTATTATATAAGAGGCTCTCTTCGATAGAGCGAATTATTTCAGGGATATGGTATGGATACCTATAGAGCACTTTTAGCTGTTGTCATTTCGTTTGTTATTCTGGTTGGCTATCAATTCTTTTTTGTTGGCTTTGGTGCTAAAAAGGCAGTGAACGAACCGGCGCCCACGACGTCTGTCACCTCTGTTACAACACCAGCTGCCACCAATCAGACCAGCCAGCTGACTTCCCCGACACAAGAAGCTCTGAAACAGCCTCTGGCCTCACCTGTTCAGCCAGCCCGCCCAGCCCGTGAGATTAACATCGACACTGACCTTTACAGCGCAGTGATCACTGAAAATGGCGGCGCCATCAAGAGCTTTATTCTGAAAGATTACAAAGAAAGCCGGGCCAAGGATTCTGCCGGAGTGCAACTGGTCAAGACCACGGAGCAGGAAGGCTTCCCTCTGACATTTTCCTGGGGCGGTATGGTCGCCACCAATACCTTTTACGGTACGGATACTGATAAAGTAGAGTTTGCCGGCACTGAGACCACTGCCGCATTATCGATGAAGGGTCTCAGCGAGTCAGGCCTTGAGCTGGAAAGAACCTACCACTTTAACCGCAACACCTATCTGTTGGAACTCGTTGTCCGAGTAAAAAATGTCTCTGCCAGCCCTCTGCAGGGTTCGGCCCTGTTACATCAGGTGAACCTGCCCTTTGAAGAAGCCGGCAAAGGCTCCATGACCTCCCTTTTTTCCGGCCCGGCACTCTTCATGGATGGTCAGCGCCTGGAATTCAAAAGCAAAGACTTGACCGCTGCTCCAAAGACCATACAGGGGAACGTAGATTGGGCCGCTTACGACAGCACCTATTTCATGTGCGGAATCCTGCCCGAGAATAAAGGCGGCACCAGTGTAACCATGCAGCAGACAGATAAACTGGTGACCATGCAGGTTGGCGCTGTTCCTGACGTATTGCAATCCGGCGAGGAAAAGGTTTATAAATATCACGTTTACTTTGGCCCCAAGAAACTCTCGCTGCTCGAAAAGACAGGATATAATCTGGACAAGGCCGTCAATTTCGGCTGGTTTGACGTCATGGCCAAGCCCACCCTCTGGCTGCTTAATTTTTTCCACACCTATTTCAAGAATTACGGGATCGCCATTATTCTGGTGACCGTTGCCTTTAAGCTTGCCTTCTGGCCAATTGCCCAGAAGGGTCTCAAGTCCATGAAAAACATGCAGAAGCTGCAACCAAAAATGGTCAAGCTCAAGGAAAAATACAAAGACGATCCAGCCATGATGAACAAAGAGGTCATGAACCTCTACAAGACCTACAAGGTGAACCCCCTTGGCGGCTGCCTGCCCATGGTCCTGCAAATTCCCGTATTTTTCGCACTCTACAAGGTACTGCTCATGTGTATTGAGTTGCGGCACGCCCCCTTCATGCTCTGGATCACCGACCTTTCCGCCCCTGATCGCCTGATGATTGGCATCGACATTCCTTATCTGGGGGGACTTCCAATATTAACTCTGCTCATGGGGGCATCGATGTTCCTGCAGCAGAAGATGACACCAACCACTGCGGACCCGACCCAGGCCAAGATCATGATGTTTTTGCCGGTAATGTTTACCTTTATGTTCTTAAATTTTGCATCAGGTCTGGTTCTGTACTGGTTCGTCAACAATATGCTGGCTATCCTGCAGCAATACTTGATCAACAGACAAGCCAATAAAACATTGGCAGTGTAGTTTTTCTCTTCTGTGTCTCCCCTTTGTATTGCGCCTTTCCTCTTTCTCCTTGCGCACAGGGCAACACGAATTTTAGGGGCCGTTAAAGAAATAGCTCATATTTTTTATCCATTTCTTTACGGCCCATTATGCCGTTAATAACATTGGATTTTATGATTTTTTTTTGAACGACGGCGTAGATGATAAGTGACCATTGAAGGATAATCCATGGCTTTAGAAAAAAAAGATTTTACAGGAAAAACAGTATCAGATGTGATCAAGCAGGCTTGTGACGCCTTTCAAACTCCCCAGGAAAACCTGGATATAGAGGTGATAGAGACAGGCTCAACTGGTATCTTCGGTTTTATCCGCAAGAAGGCCCATATCAGGGCCAGTCTCAAAGAGGCTGCTGTGGCCACAAAGAGTAAATTTCAAACACCCCCGGTAATCGAACAGCCTTTACCTGTTCAACAGGAACCTGCTGCTGCCAAGAGTCCCGTTCCACCAGAGACCACCCCCCAGGCAGAAGCCATTCAGAGTGAGACACCCTCCGGCGATGACGATGAGGATGATCTTGCCGCCCCTTCTTTAAGCTCAGAAGAACCACTCAGCCAGGAAAGTATCGATTGCGTGCAGCAGGAGCTTAGCCAATTGCTTCAGTTGATGGGTCTCCCCTCAAAAATTGAGATTGAGGCACAAGGCAGTTCCGTAAGATGCCACGTGACCGGTGACTTTGACGAAGATCTTACCGGACAGGAAGGAAAGACTCTGGACAGTCTACAGTATCTACTCCGCAAGATCGTCGCCAGAAAGGTCTCCGAACGGGTACGGATCTCTATTGACGTAGGTGATTTCAGAGAAAAAAGACAGGATGAACTACAGGACCAGGCCCTGGCACTTGCAGTGCTGGTTAAGGAAGATGGCAAGACCCAGGTCATCCCCTCATTAAACCCATCCGAAAGACGTGTTGTCCATATGGCATTGCAGGATGATAAAGAGATCCGCAGCCGCAGCGTGGGCGACGGTCTGTTTAAAAAAATCCTTATCTATAAGCCAGGCAAGCCCAAGAGTGGCGGCAACAGCAGAAAACGCCCACAGTCTCGAGGCAGAAGGGGGAAAGGCAATAAACCCACAACCGACAATGGTGAGCAGGAATAAAAAACACTTTTTCCAGATCTCCATCTAGGGACC
This sequence comes from Pseudomonadota bacterium, assembly GCA_018821985.1. GTDB lineage: Bacteria > Desulfobacterota > Desulfobulbia > Desulfobulbales > Desulfocapsaceae > UBA2270. Next base: position 84,784 of record JAHJKP010000033.1, on the reverse strand, counting down.
GTTACGAAATAGCCATTACATTTCTAATCAGTTCGTTACAGTCCCTTACGCCGTTCACGGTATTTCAATGTTACAGTTATTTTCTAACAACGGCTTAATTATAAAAGTCCATGTCTTCTGAAAACGAGACTATTGCCGCTATTTCCACGCCTCCCGGCGCCGGCGGTATCGGGGTGATCCGTATAAGCGGATCACGCGCCTTTGAGATCCTCCAGCAGATCTTCAAACCCCACGACCCCGCCTGTTCCTTCCGCAGTCATCAACTCTATTACGGCCATATTATAGCTCCCGGACTATCCGGGAAGAACACAATTGTGGATGAAGTTCTCGCTGTTTTCATGCGGGCCCCCAAGACCTACACCCGTGAAGATATAGTCGAAATCCATGGCCACGGCAATTTCCTGCTACTCCAGTCCATCCTTGAACTTCTGCTCCACTATTCGGTTCGCCTGGCAGACCCCGGGGAATTCACCAAACGTGCTTTTTTGAATGGACGCATCGACCTGACCAGGGCTGAAGCGGTTATTGATATCCTCTCAGCCAGGACCAGGAAGGGGATAGAGCTTGCTCAGGGCCAACTTTCAGGCAGCCTTTATGATCGGGTTGACTCTATCCGCAAGGCCCTGATGCATATGCGGGCCATTGTCGAGGTCGCCATTGATTTTCCTGACGAGGACTTGGAGATTATCAATCATAAAGAATTAAGCCAACAGCTCGTGAGTGAAGTAAGGGCTCCCCTTGCCCATTTGTTGCGCAATGCCGAGCAGGGTAAAATTTTCCGGGAAGGAATTACCGTGGTCATTGCCGGGCTACCCAACGTGGGAAAATCCAGCCTGCTCAACACCCTCCTGCAGGAAGAACGGGCCTTGGTCACCGCCATTCCCGGAACCACTCGCGATACCATCGAGGAATATGTTGATATAGAAGGGATGCCGGTGCGCATCATCGATACCGCGGGGATTCGTGAAAATGCGGAAGAGGTCGAAGAGTTGGGGATTAAGCGCGCCAGAGAGCAGATAAGTCAGGCTGATCTTGTCTTGTTTATGATTGACCTGGCAAAGGGAATCAGTAACGCGGACCTTGAACTGTTTCACAGCATCAGACATAAACAGGTGATCCTGATTACCAATAAAATGGATCTGCTGCCGCCAGAGGTCCCGGATCTGGGGGCATTTCACCAACACACCTTGACCGTGGTACAGATCTCAGCAAAAAAACAACTAGGAATCAGCGAACTGAAACAGGCCATTTTCAAGGCAGTTGTCGGCAATAGAGAGCAGTGGGAGGAAGGTGGTTGTGCTCCAAACCTCCGGCACAATGATGCCCTGACACGGGCCTACACAGCCAGTGAACGGCTATTGGAGGGTCTGCAGACCGGAATTACCAGCGACCTGCTGGCCATCGATCTCCAGGAATGTCTGGCCGAGCTTGACGCCATTATAGGCGTTACCACGACGGAGGATATTCTGGATCTGATCTTTCAGCAGTTCTGTCTGGGAAAATAATCCAACACGTTATTAGTGGCTGGATTATTTTAGCTGTCAGCTTTGCCAGCTGACAGAAGAGTAATTACCGACCACCGGCACAGCTGGACAATAGTTGTCCCGCGCGACTCAGAAAAGAGCGACCCTCAAAAAAAGGCCGCAGAAAGAGTTAGGGGAAAAGCGCTGATGGGAAGCAAGAATTCGGAATACTACTCTGCGATCTGGAATCAGACAGGAGTCTTGAGATGATAGACTGCCGGCAGGTGGCGATATTGCTCATTAAAATCAAGGCCATAGCCAACAAGAAAGCCACCAGGAACAGAGAAACCGCAATAGTCAAGTTGAACCTGATGAGTACGACGCTCAGCCTTATCAATAAGGGCACAGATCTTAACTGAGCGTGCCCCCTGGGAGATAAAATGGTTCCTCAGCCACTGGAGAGTGAGGCCGCTGTCAATAATATCTTCCACCAGCAGCAGATCATAATCCTGTACGGCAATGGTTGGTTTGCTGTGCACAATGATATCACCTGACGAAGACGAAGCTTGGCCATAGGAAGAAACCTGAATAAAATCCACAAGCAACGGGACATCAATTGCCCGGATCAAATCAGCCATAAAAACAAATGCACCTTTCAGAACTCCGATTACCAGCAAATTTCCGGCTGCATAATCACGACTGATTGCCTGCCCCATCTGCACCACCCGCTCATGAATGGAAAGGGCATCCAAAACAATTTCCCGATCACTTTCGTGCATCCTGCTCTCCTCTATTTTGCTCTTAGTCGTATAAATCCCATCTTATTTATGGTACGCGGAAAGGTCAAAGTCAAGCAATTTAATGGCCCCTACCGTATCGATATTCCGAGACAAAAAACTGCGCTAAAGGCTTGCTGATATCAGTTAATAATGATTTTTCCCCTGTTGACAAAAATGGTTGGTTCAAGTAGATATAAATTTCTTTTATGAAATGTATCAGTCAACGTGGTGTCGTTTTTTTCGATTACCACCTGAAGAAGAAAGACAAAAAGCCAAGAGTTGTCAAAATGGGAAAACCAGTAGCTACATTAACTCCTGCCTTTAACAGCGAGGTTGTTGCTGTTCCAGGCGGAGAACATCTTAACAGTTGTTTTTCGTGTGGGGCGTGCAGCGGCATATGCCCTGTCAGTCAGGCCATTCCTGAATTTGACCCACGAAAGATTATTCACATGATCCGGATGGGCATGAAGGATCGATTGCTCGGTTCCGACTTTCTCTGGTACTGCTCCGGCTGTAAATCCTGTGTCTTTGTCTGTCCGCAGGATGTGCGTTTTGCCGAAATCATGGGCGCGCTGGCCAAACTGGCCCTGAAAGAAGGCTATGTCAGCGAGCAGGATCTGATTGACAAGGGCAAGTCCGCCCAGGTGGAGCGTGACCTCTGTGTCGCCTGTCTCACCTGTGTTCGCGTCTGTCCCTGGTCCATTCCCACAATTGACAAGCAGGGCGTGGCAGTCATTGATGTTGAGGCATGCAGGGCCTGCGGGATCTGCGTTGAAGAGTGCCCAGCCCGGGCTATCAGACTGAATGAATCCGAGGATGGACGGTTGATTGCAGCCTGCGGGGCTTAATCAGACGGCGTATGCCAAGGTCGTTTAGAGGGACGAGGAATAAAAATGAGTTTTGAACCAAAGATAACCCTGTTCAGTTGTCACTACGCATCACAGCAGAGTTGTGCTGAAAAGGGAAAAGAGTTGCAACAGCTTGGCTTTCCGGCATCCATTAACCTGGTCAGAGTTCCGTGTACCGGAAAAGTGCAGGTGACAACCTTATTGCAGGCCTTTGAAGACGGGGCCGATGGCGTCTATGTGGTTGGTTGTCCGGTGGATGGCTGTCACAATGTCAAAGGAAGTGTCAGGGCGGCCAAAAGAGTTGCGGCCGTGAAAAAAGCCTTGGAAGAGCTCGATGTTGAGAGTGGAAGGATAGAGATGTTTCACCTTCCCCGTGGACTGCATCCGGAATTTGTGGCTACAGGGTTAGCAATGGATAAAAAGATCCGTGCCCTTGGGCCAAGTCCGTTTCAAAGTTGAAAAGTTAAGTTGAACACCGGAGTTGAACCCAGCAGACTTGCAAGCTGAGCCGTTCAATTTTCAACGTTCTACTATTTTTTTATCAGGAGTGTAGAGGATGATTGTCGCAGAACGAAAGCCAATGGCTGAAATTATAGGAATGGTAAAGGATTGCTCCAAGGTTTTGGTTCTGGCCTGTCGCGGTTGCGTAACCGTCTGTTCAGCCGGAGGGGAACGTGAGGCCGCGGCGCTGGCTTCCCTGATCCGCCTTGGTATGAAGAAAGAAGGAAAAGCCATTCAGGTCATCGAAGGCAGTCTGGTCAGGCAGTGCGACAAGGAATATATTGATGCCATTGATGAATGGGATGGTCAATACGACGCCATTGTCTCCACAGCCTGTGGAGTCGGCGTCAACTTCATTGCCAATCTGCGCAAGGAGACCATGGTCTATCCAGCGCTTAACACCACCTTCTTCGGCGGCTCAGCTGAGCAAGGTATCTGGACGGAACAGTGCGCCGGCTGCGGCAACTGCGTCCTCCATCTCACTGGCGGCCTCTGCCCTGTAGCCCGCTGTGCCAAGAGCCTGATGAACGGTCCTTGTGGCGGCTCAGTGGGTGGCAGATGCGAAATCAACAAAGACACCGAGTGCATCTGGCAGTCCATCCATGACCGCCTGGGCAGTTTCGGCAAGCAGTCGCAGATGGAGACGATTGCCCCCATCCGTGACTGGTCAACAGCTGGTCATGGCGGTCCTCGCAAGTCGGTACGCAACGACCTGACTCTTTAATGAGGATCGATAGGAATAACCGCATGATTCCTGCTTCAAAACATCTGTAGACCAGATGTTTCTTCAAGATCCTTAAAAAATACGAAAAACGTATCTGCATTTGAATGCAGATACGTTTTTTTTGTTCCCCTGTCGTCTCAACACAAGACCATGCTGCCCCCCCTTGACCTACAGACCGCCCACAGACTTATCCTTGAACAGGCCTCGGCCCTACCTGTTCAATCCATTGTTCTGGAAGAGGCATTACATCGTGTCTCCTCCCGCTCCTTGCCGGCCCTGCTCCCCTTGCCAGCATTTAATCTTTCCACCCGTGATGGCTTTGTCCTGGGCGCAAGTGCGGATGTCCAAGGGAGATACCGGATAGGCGGGGAGATCGCCGCTGGTGATACCTGCAAAAACCATTTGGCCAAAGGGGAGGCCTGGCGCATTATGACCGGGGCCTTGCTCCCCGCTGGTGGGCTCAGAGTCATCCCACAGGAGCAATGTAGGGTCGAGGGTGACACCCTGTTCATCTCTTCGAAAGGATTCCTGATAAAAAATTCGTTTATCCGTACAAAGGGAAGTGAAATTGCACGAGGAAAGATCGTTGTTCCAGCCGGGACTCCCATCCACCCCGAATATCAGGCACTGCTGGCTGGTGTCGGCTATACTGAAGTTCCTGTTTATCGTCGGCCCAGGGTCAGTTTTTTCTGTACCGGTAATGAACTGGTAGGGCCGACAGCTACAAAATTAAACGGCCAGAAGGTTTCAGAAAATCGTTTTCTCCTAAACGGCCTGACCCAACTCTTCGGGGCCATCCCCACTGACTGCGGCTTGGTCGGGGACAATAAAAATGAACTACGCCGGCTCTTTGCCACTCTTGATCCCGCTCAAACAGATGTTGTTATTTCCACCGGCGCGATGGGGCCCGGAAAATATGACCTGCTGGAAGACGCCTTTATTGAAGCCGGTGGTCAGTTGATCTACAATGCCCTCAAGATACGTCCGGGAAGGGCCACCCTCTTTGGCACCCTCGGCCCAAGTCTCTTCTTCGGCCTGCCAGGTCCGCCGCCGGCCGTGCACCTGCTCTTTCATGAATTAGTGAGACCGGCCCTGCTTGCCTTGCAGGGGATCAAACGGTGTCTCCCTGAGATCGTTAAAGTTCGCCTTACAGAACCTGTCGCCTGTCCTGAGAAAAAAATACTCTGCCTTAAAAGTGGTATCTTCCAGATTAATAACGGCATATGCACAGCCCGCTTAGCCAGAAAGAGCGAGCCCACGTCCTGCTACCTGCTCTGCCCTGCCCACCGCCGACAACTTCACGCAGGTGAATGGATTCAGGCCCATTTGACCAATTCTCCCTTCCGGGGCTGACATTTTTTTAGCCGTCCTGTTCTTTTCCGAAAACTAGGCCATAAAAGTAGCTACGTGCTTGCAGCTCAACACACCTAAGCTCAAAGCATTTCGCACAATAGCTGAGACAATGGCAGCAAATAGCAGAGAACAATTGGGGAGTACCTCCTGAATCAAATCTAGCCAGACATCCAACAACATACCGAACTTACAACTTAAATATTTTTTCTTAAACGGATACTGAAGCCGCTCAATGAGATTATCTTTAAAAGTGCCAGGCGCTCCTTGAAATAAAGCCCCACCGATGTTATTCTTCTTAAAATTGAGACTAAATATCATTCTTAGAAGCCTCCTATTCCTTAAAGCTGATACCTGAACCATCGGTGTTGAATGGCTGCCATAACGGCACAACAATTATAGGGAGAGTATCATGGACAGGTGTAGCCCCAAAAACCATCTATTGAAGTATCTTGTTCGCCTGCAGGCAACGACAGCCATCCCTGTCATTGCCTGCGTCTTCTTCTTGGCCACACCTGCTATCAGTAAAGCCCAGAATAACATGTTCCTCTTTCTTCCCGCAATCGTCAGTCATTCTGGCAATTCTGCTCCTCCGCCAGGACTGGGGACGCCGCCGAAAGGGAATGGACAATACACCATCATTGCCTGGAACGATCTGGGAATGCATTGCATGGATCCCAGCTATGAGGATTTTTCCATACTTCCCCCCTACAACACATTATGGGCACAGGTTATTCGTCGTGGTAACGGACCTGCCATTGTCACCTCGAATATCACCGTCGAATATCGGATACTTGGCAATACCCGTTCTGACAACAAAACCAACTTCTGGCAATATGCGAAAAAACTTTTTGGGGTATCCCTTGCCCCCAATATTGGTCTGAAAGGAAATGGTCTCAGTGGACGTATGAAAGCGACCGGGGACCATTTCGTTGCCGAGGCAATCCCGCTCACCGAATATCTGGACAGCAACACGACCACACCCTATCCCTATCAGGTGGCAGAACTCGTGGCCAGGGACAGCAGCGGCAAAATTGTAGCCAGCACCCAGACCGTGACCCCTGTTTCCACTGAACTGCACTGTGAAACCTGCCATAATGACAACGGTTCTGCAAATCATGGTATTGCCACCGGTGTCGTCAAACAGAACATTCTCACACTCCATGACCGAAATCACTCTACTAACCTCATGGCTCAACGGCCAGTACTCTGCGCCAGTTGTCACAGCTCAAACGCACTTGGCACTGCCGGAAAACCAGGTATTCCGAATCTGTCCCACGCCATCCATGGAAAACATGCGAGCGCGGGCATAGACGATGGAACTATGGCAGGCACCTGTTATGCCTGTCATCCAGGTGCAAAAACAAAATGTCTACGGGGAGCCATGTTTCTGGCAGGGAAAACCTGCTATGACTGTCACGGCAACCTCACAGCTATTGCCAACTCAAGCCGCAGGCCGTGGATTGACGAACCTCGTTGTGACAAGTGTCACGATGCAGCACATGGTGAAAACAAGGGTACGTTATACCGTTTCTCTAAAGGACATCAAGGTATCTACTGCCAGGCATGCCACGGCAGTCAACATGCTATTACCCCTTCAAGGGAAAAAAATGACAACATCCAGGCAATCTTACTCCAAGGCCATGCCGGAACCATTAATACCTGCACAGTCTGCCATATAACACAACCTTCTTTCGGTGGTCCCCATCATGATACCATGCACCCGATTGGTAATTCTTGGGTTAAAGACCATCAACACGCCAATAAAAGTAATTGTGCCCAGTGCCATGGCACAACACGTGCCGGCACGCCATACAGCGCGGTAAAAGTTGCTGAAACCATTAATGCGGGTGAGTTTGGGATTAAACACTGGGCGGCGGGATATCAAGTAAGTTGCTGGAGCTGTCATAATGGCCCCAATCCTGACTAAGCTTAGTTCACACAATAAGCTCTACTACCCAGGACATGTTATGAAAGAGATATTTCTCTCATAACATGTCACTTGAACCAGAAAATCGTCCCTGTCCTTGCCGGTTCTCTTGCTGCCCTTTTATTCTTTATCAGGCCTGATAAGTTGTTTCAGAGATGCACTGCCGCCCATAAGTTTCATCTGGCGTTCGATGTGCCTGGAGCGACTGAGGATATAGCTTGTTGGATGATCGAGGTCAAAACGCAGAGGACTGGGGAGGATTGCGGCAAGAAGCGCTGCTTCAGATGAAGTCAGCCTGGCGGCTGATTTATGGAAATAGGTACGGCTGGCGGCCTCAACCCCAAAGATCCCTGGACCGAACTCCGCCACATTGAGATAAACCTCAAGGATCCGCTGTTTCGGCCAGAGCCCTTCAAGCAGCAAGGTAAACCAGGCCTCAACCCCTTTACGAAAAAAAGTTCGTCCGGGCCAGAGATAGAGATTTTTAGCCACCTGTTGCGAGATGGTGCTTGCCCCAAGGGGACGGCGTCGATGTTGGTTAGCCTGCCAGGCCTTGCCCATGGCGTCAAAGTCAAAGCCATCATGCTCAAAAAACTTCTGATCTTCAGCGGCAATCACCGCCAGAGGGACATGCAAGGAAATTTGATCTAGGCTGACCCAGGTATGGACCAGTCGATACCCATGATCACCCTGCCATTTCGCAGCAATCTGACGCTGGATCATCAGGGAACTCAAGGGCAGAGGTACCCAACGGAACAACAGAGTCAAAATGATACTTCCAGCCAGGAAGAAACCAATACCCTGCAAAAAGATGCGCCGGAGCGCACGCAGACTGACGCATCTCACTCAGCCTCTGTCACCTCTTCCCGGGCAGCCCCCCGACCATAATCATCATCAAAGCGGACAATATCATCTTCACCCAGATAACTGCCATTCTGCACCTCTATGAGCTCCAGCTCAATAACTCCCGGATTCTCCAACCTATGCTGAACGCCGGACGGGATATAGGTCGACTGGTTCTCATGTAATAAAAAGGTCTCATCACCATTGGTGATTCGGGCAGTCCCGGTGACAATCACCCAATGTTCATGCCGATGGTGATGCATCTGCAGAGAAAGCTTTTTCCCTGGATAGACCGTTATCCGCTTGATCTGATACCGTGGCTGCTGCTCAAGGACTGTATAACTGCCCCAGGGGCGAAAAACCGTGCGGTGAATCCTGAATTCATCACGCTGTTTTTTCTTCAGCCTGGTGACGATCTTCTTCACATCCTGGGACCGGGACAGGGGCGCTACCAGAACCGCATCGGCAGTCTCAACCACCAGCGTGTCTTCGAGGCCAACGGTTGCCACCAACTTACTTTCTGAACGGACCATACAATTCCTGGTCTCTTCCAAAATCACATCCCCAACAGTGACATTTCCCTGCTCGTCCTTGCGGGAAATCTCCCACAAAGCCTTCCACGAACCGATATCACTCCAGTCAAGATTTGCCGCTACCACCGCTGCTCTATCGGTTTTTTCCATTAAAGCATAATCTATGGAGTCACTGGGAGAGCTGGCCATGGCCCTGCTGTCCAAGCGATAAAATCTTCCATCACGCGTCCCATGGCGGACGGCTTCTGCCATGGCAGTGAGCATCTCCGGGGCGTGGATTTCCATCTCCTCACGAAACGTTTTGATGGAAAAAGCAAACATCCCACTGTTCCAGAAATAATTTCCACTCTCGACATAATCCATGGCCGTGGCCAGGTCAGGCTTTTCCTTAAACGAGAGGACAGATCCGCCCTCTCCCCGTTCTATGTAGCCATAACCTGTTTCCGGACTCTGTGGTTCAATCCCGAAGGTGACAATGGCCCCTGAGGCGGCCAGTTCGGCCGCCTTCTGCACCGCCTCGGCAAATGCTTCCTGACGCAGGATCAGATGATCGGCAGGAAGCACCAGAAGAATAGTATCTTCATCGTTTGTCAGGGCGCAGAATTCCACGGCCCCGCAGACCGCCGGCGCTGTATTCCGCCCCAGGGGTTCCAGGAGAATGGAATACGCTGAGACCACCCCCAGGGCATCAATCTGACTGCGGGTGATAAAACGATGTTCCTCGCCGACCACCACCACCGGGGCCAGCACATCTGCAAGTTGACAGACCCGCAGCACCGTGGTCTGGAGCAGGGAAGTCTCATCAATCAAGGGCAGAAGCTGTTTGGGATACAGTTCCCGGGACAGGGGCCACAGCCTGGATCCGGTGCCACCGGCCAGGATTACGGGTTGGATTTTATACACGTTGTTTCTCCTTGAGATGGGGGGCACTCTTCTGCCTTATTCTTTCGACTCTCTCGTATCCCTGATCAGGGCCAGCAGCTCCCTGGTTTTTTCTGCCAGCAGCATTGGATCATTGCGGCTCTCCACATTCAAACGAAGCAGGGGTTCAGTATTGGACTTGCGGATATTAAACCGAAACTTAGGAAAAGTCACACTCAGACCGTCGGTATTATCCTCTTCCCCTTGAGAAAATCGGGCCTTGACCCGGGCAATGGCCGCATCCGGGTCATCCACCACGCTGTTGATCTCACCTGAGACCGGATAGGCCGCCATCCGGTCTTTTACCAGACTGGCAAGGGTTGTCGATTTCCTGCACAGGAGAGAGCAGATCAACAGCCAGGGGATCATCCCGGAATCACAATAGCCGAAATCCCGGAAATAATGATGTGCGGACATCTCGCCGCCATAAATCGCATCCTCCTGCCGCATCCGCTCCTTGATAAAGGCATGGCCGGTCCGGGTCATCACCGGAATGCCGCCCGCATCCTGTACCAGTTCCCGGGTATTCCAGATCAGACGCGGATCATGGAGGATCTTGCCACCCGGCTCCTTGGCGAGAAGTTCCAGGGCCAGCAGGCCGACAATATAATATCCCTCAATAAAATTACCATGGGCGTCCCAGAAAAAACAGCGATCAAAATCACCATCCCAGGCAATGCCCAGATCCGCCCCATGCTCACGCACCAGCCTCCCGGTCTCTTCCCGTTTTTCCGGGAGGAGGGGGTTGGGGACGCCATGGGGAAAGGTGCCGTCCGGCTCATGAAAGGCCTTGATAAAGGTAAAGGGCAGCTCCGGCTCCAGCAGATCAATGATAGCCCCGGCACAGCCATTGCCGCTGTTGACCACCAGCTTCAAGGGTTTCAGCACCTCCTTGTCCACATATCCAAGGAGGTGCTTGACATAGCTCCCCTTTCCGGCAACATTGCTCAGTTTACCATGCACAGCCGGCAGCTCCGGCAGCCGGCAGCTGACGATCATCTCCGCCATTTTTTTCAGCCCCGACTCGCCGGTCACAGGCCGCGCCCCTTGGGTCACAAACTTCATGCCGTTATAATCCGCCGGATTATGGCTGGCGGTGACCACAATCCCGCCATCTACCCCTTCCTGCTCCAGACTGAAGGCCGCGTGGTAGATCTCTTCGGTGCCGCACAGACCCAGATCGAGGACATCGACCCCTGAATCCAGCAGCCCGGAGATCAGGGCCTCTGTCAATGACGCACTGCTCAAACGAATATCGCATCCCACCGCCACCTTACGCGGCGCAAAGAGCGCGGCAAAGGCCCGGCCTATGTCTCGCGCCAACTGCGGATTGAGCTCATCGGGCACCCTGCCCCGGATGTCATAGGCCTTGAAACAGGCCGGTATAGATATCATACTTTCCATTGGATCGTTCCCTTTGTCTCAAAATTCACCATGACAATCATCATCTACCATTCCGACCTACGAGGCCAGTTGCACCAGTTCTACCGCGCCCATCGCCCCAAGCACTTCACCGCAGATCACCACGGCCCCTTCGATCCCCTCAATCTCCCTCGCCTTTGCCAGCGCCCGCTCAACGCCGTCTTTGGCGCTGAGCGTTGCACCCACCTCATTGCCGAGACGGGTTGCCACCGCATCGGCCAGGGCGGTTGACCTGGCCACAACCGTTACCGAATCGGCCTTGCCAAAACTGAGGGAATGGCCCACGGTTCCTGATGAGGTACAAACCCCGATCGGCATCAGGGAGGGGAGAAGACGCAGGCCAACCTTGTAGCTCAATGGTGACTGTCCGGCAAAAATGGCCACGGAACATTCCTTGAGCCGCTGCACATAGATGTCCCCGCCATTTTCAACAATGATCTCCTGAACCCCTTCCGCGACCAGCGCCTTGCCCACGAACTCGGAAAGAACCCCAGCCACCGCAGCCATAGGGCCAACCCCTGCCTTTTGACCGGCGGCAAGCATCTCCCGCACCAAGGGTGGCGCCATAAAATCCATGGGCAGGGGATCAAGCGTTGCTAAAAACTGTGGATGCTTTACAATATAATTTTCAAGTTGCAGACGATACTGGAGAACAAGCTCTGTTGCTCGCTCTTTCACATCAAAAGTGGTGATTTTTGTGGCAAGGATCTGAAGATCCGTCTCCTGAATCTGCACCTGTATTGTGACGAGCTCTCCCTGATCAGGAAACTGGCGATACGTCCGCGTACGGTATGATTCCGGTTTTTTAAGGCGTCTACCCGCTTTCATTTGCGATTCCTGACTGCTGTTTTCTCTACCTGCCACTGAGGGCCGTTAATAATTCTGCCATGTTTCAGTTATTTTTTAACAACGGCCTACCATACGATTGACGATGCCGGCTCAAGCAGATCTTGTCCTTCTTTTCACCCGTTATCCTGAAGCTGGAAGGTGTAAAACCCGTCTTATTCCAGCACTGGGCCGGATAGGGGCAACACGTCTCCACCAAGAGATGACCCTGCGCATCCTTGCCCAACTGGCCAGGCTTGCCGTCATCCACCCACATCGTCTTGAAATACACTATGACGCTGGGACCGAAGAGCAGATGCGTTCCTGGCTGGGCAGTGACTATTACTACCGAAGGCAGACGGATGGCGACATCGGCTGCCGCATGCAGGCAGCCATCAGCAGTCATCTTGGCCGAATGCACCGCCTGCTCCTCATCGGCTCTGACTGCCCTGATCTTAGCGCAGAGATCATGAAGGAGGCCTTTGCGGCCCTGACCAGCCACGATCTGACTTTAGGCCCTGCCTGCGATGGCGGCTATTACCTTATCGGGACTCGTCAAGAGTCGTCAACGATTATCACTCAGACCCTGTTTCAGGATATCCCCTGGAGCACGAATGATGTTTATACTCTCACAAAAACACGAGCAGAAGAGCACCAACTGCGCTGCCACACCCTGACCAGACTCCATGACATCGACACCCCTGCAGACCTCAGACATCTCGATTATCATCCCCACCCTGAATGAGGAGACCCAGATCAGCAACTGGCAAAGGCTCCAGTCGCTGATGGATGATCGTTCTTCATCCATGCCCTGCGAAATCATCATTGTCGATGGCGGCAGCAGTGACAAGACAGTATCTCTGGCCCGCAGTCTTGGATTACGGGTCGAGAGCTGCAATCCCGGCCGCGGGGCACAGCTAAACCACGGGGCCAGACTGGCCAGCGGCAAGATCCTGCTCTTTCTCCATGCCGACACTGAGCTGCCTTCCGCTTTTGCCACATCAATCCTGCATTGCCTGAGCGAGCCCGCGACCATTGCCGGAGCCTTCCGCCTCAAGATTCAGAATGGTGGTCTGCTGCTGAGATTCATCTGTTTCTGGGCGAATCTGCGCTCACGCCTTTTGCAGCTTCCTTATGGCGATCAGGCCCTCTTTATCAGGCGTGACGACTTTCTGCAACTGGGCGGGTTCCCGGAAGCCCCGATCATGGAAGACTTCATCTTTATCAAAAAGGCCAGACAGGCAGGCAGAGTCACCACCCTGCCCCTGAGTGTAACCACCTCGGCCAGACGCTGGCAGCGCCTGGGAATCATCCGCACCACCCTTATCAACCAGCTGGTGATCCTTGGCTATTATACCCGTGTCCCTTTACAAAAGCTGGCCTCATTGTACCGAAGGTAGGGGCCCCACTGGGGATTTTTCTGCAGGAGTTTTATTTACAGGTACCTGTTTCGCAGGAGTTGACAATGGAACAACCGGCACAGCAGCAGGCGCCACGGTTTGATCAGAGATCGCCGGTTCCTTCCTCTCAAAGGCCTTCCGCACCTTTTCATCCTTAATCACCTGCTGAAACAGAATCATGGCCTGGGACAGATAGGGGCACAGCTGACACTGGCGCAGCATGGGCGTATCAGCGGCCAGAAAAGTGGTGAGAAGCATATGAAGAAGGATAGCAAGGATCAGGGCCTTGATCGCACCAAAGAGGGCGCCAAGCACTTTATCAAACCAGCCGGCAATGGTCAATTGCACCACCCTGGTCAAGGCCTTGCCCAGAAGCATGGTCAGCACATAGGTACAGGCAAAGACGATGGCATAGGCCAGGAGAAACACGACCTGAGGATTTTCTGAAACCCCTCGCAAAAAAGGAAAAAGTTTGTCATGATACTGTCCGGAGACAATATATCCGACATAGAGGGCAACAAGGACCGTGACTTGGCCCAACAGCCCGACCCAGATCCCGCGCGCCATAAAAAAAACAAAAATGGCCACGATGACAAGATCATACGCCGTCATATTAAACCCAATGTCCATATCTCTTCCCCACAGACGATAATTAACAACTCAGACCAGCAAGGCCTATATCCTGCATCGTTTTTAGCAGGAACAGTTGAAATTGCAAGCAATTATTTCTCTCTTTAACCCGACAACAGGTATGCAACTCTCTCCCCTCCCGGAATCCCTGTCCCTGACTATCAGCAAGATCTTTGCACAGACACGCCTTCAGGCAACAATGCTGGATCTTGACCAGCTCTGCACTCTCCTCCACAACGGAGAAGAAAAGGCCATATGCGAGAAGTGGTTGCACCGGGATGAAGAGGAAAAACTAAACAGCCTGCACTATGAGAAGAGACACATTGAGTGGCTGGGCGGCAGGATCTGCGCCAAAGAGGCCTCCCTCCAATACCTTCTGGGCAGCCATGCTAATCAATCAAAACGTGCCGGCTTACATGCCCAGATTCTCCAGATCATGCCCTCCGCCTCCGGCCGCCCCTTCCTTGACGAAAAGGCCCTGCCTCAAGATCTGAACATGCCCCATATCTCCATCTCCCATTCAAAGGGATATGCCATGGCCGTGGCTGCTTCCAGTCACTGCGGCATAGATATCCAGGCTGACAGTAAGGGCCTGGAGCGGGTGAAAGACCGTTTCTGCTCCAGAGAAGAAGAAGAACTTCTTGGTCACGAGTTGAAGCAATTGCAGTTACCACAGCACCTCACCCTGCTCTGGGCCGCCAAAGAGGCTGTCAAAAAGGCCACTACCCTTGAGAGCATGCCCGGATTTCTTGATCTTATGCTGACCCACATCCAGACGACGGCCAGGGAAGGCCTAGTCTCGCGGATGCCAGGGATGGCGCAAGAGCGACCGACCCCACAGACAGAATCCCAGACGACCTGCCTCTTCACCCTTGAGTTTCAAGAAGGCCAGAAGAAGTCCTTCAGCCGAGGGCTTCAGTTCCAAGTAGCGGTCTGCCTGCACCAGGGATATGGAATTGGTCTGTGCGTCATCCCCTCTCAAGTTGGAGAAAACAATGCCTGAACTCCCTGAGGTCGAGGTCATCTGCCTGGGCCTGCGCCCGCACCTCACCGGGCGGATCATCACCGCCATCCAGTGCAGCGGCAAAGATCTGCGTCACCCGGTTCCCCATAACCTCATGAACGAAATGCTCTGCGGCCAGACGATCCGTGCCGTCGCGCGACGAGCCAAGTATCTGCTCATTGAGACCGAAGACCAAACGCTTCTCATCATCCATCTGGGCATGACCGGCAACCTTGGCATCTTCCCCCACGCCACCCCAGTCAAGATCCATGACCATGTCCGCTGGCAACTGGACAATGGTCTTGAGCTGCGCCTCAACGACACCAGACGTTTTGGCGCAGTGTGGCTGCTGAACCCCGAACAGACAGAAAATATGGAGACGGTTTTTTTCGGGAACACCGGACCTGAACCTTTCAGCAAGACCTGCACCCCTGTCCATTTCATGGCCCTGGCTCGGGCGAGAAAACAACCGGTCAAAACCTTTCTCATGGACAGCAGAACAGTGGCAGGCATTGGCAATATCTACGCCAACGAGGCCCTTTTTGCCGCCGGCATTCATCCCTGTCGCGAGGTTTGCACCTTACAGGAAGACGAATGGCAACGACTTATCCAGCTGATCCGCCAGATCCTGACCCAAGCCATTGCCTGCGGCGGTTCGACCATCAGTGATTTTATCAATGCCAGCGGAGAGAGTGGCTACTTCCAAGTAAACTTCCAGGTCTATGGCAGAAAAGGTCAACCCTGTCTCCAGTGCGGGATAGCCATAGAAAAAATACAGATAAGCGGCAGGGCAAGTTATTTCTGCCCCAATTGCCAGAAAATATGAGAACTACCTTTACAATAAAAATTCAATACGATTAGATGGTCTAACATAATCATTTTTTATTTTAACACACCTAAGAGAGGAAGAGAGAGTATGCAAAACGTGATTTATTGTACAGTTATGGCCTGCTTGTTATTCCTTTTCCCGGCAGCACCCGCATCAGCCAGACATCATCGACAACCCTATCAGCTCCACAGTTGACAACATCTACGGCACCTGGCAATGACACCATTATCGTGGTTGGTGGCTCCACTTTAGGCGGAGTAGCTGATGGTGGCAGCGGAATCGACAGCCTGGGTTTTAACAACATGGGAACAGTAAACTCCAACGTTATCGGTACCACCTATCTCAACTTTGAAAACCTGGGTTTTTACGGCGGCACCACCACTCTGACCGGGGATTGGGATTTCTCCGGCAGCAGCACCACCGTCTATGCCGGCAATTTTTTTGTGAACGGCCACCTGTCCACTGACAGCTTTACAGTAGAGCACAACGGCTTTGCCAACATATCAGGGTCAGTAGACAGCGGAATGACATTGGTCTACGGCCATATGAAAGTCAATGGAAGTCTTTCCACTGATGACCTTACAATATCCTCAACTGGTCTGCTCAGCGGTTCAGGCCATATCTATGGCGACGTGATGAGTTACGGAACCATCTCCCCGGGGAACTCCATTGGTACCCTGTACATTAACGGCACCCTCAGCTTCATGTCCGGCAGCGTTTATGCCGTCGAATTAGCGACAAACGGTTCTTCCGATATGCTCAAGGTTACTGGCTCGGTCCGTCTCCATGGCGGCACGATAAGAACCGCACTTCCCCGCAGTCTTTATACCAATGGACAAAACTGGAGCATCATCTCTGCAGGAGGTGGTATCAGCGGATCTTTTGACTCAGTGGCAGACAATCTGAACTCTTCTCCCACCTTGGATTTATTATTAAAATATAATGCAAACCAGGTCCTGCTGGAAATCGAACGAACCCCCTTTGCCAGCCTGGGAGCAACTCCCGGCGAAAAGGGAGTTGGTTTGGGACTGGATGGTGTAGTACCCCTGGCCAGCGGCAGCATGGCTGAGTTTATCACTTCCATGGATTTTGACATGAACCTGCTGCAGATCCAGAATACGCTCAATGCCTTGAGCCCCGAGATGTATACCACCTTCAGCATCGCTGGACTGCAGGCCATGAATGTCCTGGACCAAGCCACGGGCCGGCATCAGGCAGACCTGCGTCAGCGCAAAGAATTGGGTCTTGACTCCAATAACACCTCAACTGTAGCAGGGGTTGAAAGAAACTGGAACCTTTGGGCGCAGGGCTTGGGCAACTGGTCTGAACAGGATTCAGAGGACAACTTTTTAGGCCACCGCCAGGATCTTGCCGGCATTATCACTGGAGCCGACCGCATGTTCTCTGACTGGCTGCTAGTGGGACTAGACCTTGGCTACAGTGACAGCAAACTGAAGTGGGACTGGACTGGCTATAACGGTGATATGCACGGGGTACATCTTGGAGCGTATGCCAGCGCCGATCTAAATGGATTCTTTCTCGACGCCTCCAGCGGTTATGCCAGCTTTAGTAACACTGCGACCAGAGATATTCGTTTTGACGGGTTCTCAGCCAGAGCTGGAAACGATTTCGACTCAAGCGCTTTACAGGGGCGCTTTACAGGTGGTTATGATTTCAAACTGAACAATTGGCTGCTGAGCCCATTGGCATCTTTGGGCTATACGCGATTAGAACAAGACGATTTCACAGAGCGAGGGGCTGACTTCCTGAACCTGCATATAGAAGAGAGCACAACCGATTCCATGACCAGTACTATTGGTGTTCGTTTCTCAGGACGGGTAAAAAGTGATCAATGGCAGTTCCTGCCTCGGGCAGGGCTCAGCTGGCTGCATCAGTTTGAGGATGAAGGCGCATCGGTTACCGCAAGCTTTATTAATTATGAGGCTTCGTCGTTCAGGATGACAGGCCTTGCTCCCGTGGATGATCAGGGGCTTTTAAGCTTAGGTCTGACTAGTGAATATGGCCAGAATATTTCACTCTTTTTAAACTGTGCCTTCGCCTTGGCTGATGGTTATACCTCAAATCAACTCTCCGGTGGTCTGAATTGGAAATTCTAATTCCAGTTCAGTGAATTTCACTTTTGGACAGTGTGTCGGCAATCTCAACACACTGTCCAAGAAAGAATAAAGAGGGCCGCCAGCTTTCTCTCACATCCAACCGACAATCTTTTTCAGAATGGTGCTATTCCCTTAACAAGGCTGTCATGGATCTAAAGGAGAACAAGGGAGGTAAAACTTCCCGGACAAGCGGTCTCAATTTTTTCATAGCAATCATTTTACTTTAGCCGGAGGAATAAGCTATGATACTCACATAGCTTATTCCTCCGTATGTCCAAAATGCAGAAGTTCTCATCTTCACAGAACAGACTCAGATGGATTCGGAAGAGGAGAGATCCATATGGAGTCCTCAGAAAAAACAGCTTGGCTGTCTATCCTGACCAATCTGCTGCTGGTTGGGATAAAAACCGGTGTAGTTGTAATCTCCGGAAGTCTGGCGGTTACGGCAGATGCCATCCATTCCCTGTCTGATGTTATTTCTTCAGCCATTATCCTGATTGGGATAAAAATTTCAGGACGTTCCTCCCTTGATTTTCCTTATGGACTCTACAAGGTGGAAAACATGGTTGCCATGGTAACCTCTGTCCTGATTCTTTTTGCCGGCTATGAAATCATTAAGGCAGTATTTATTGCCCCTTCCCAAACTCTTCCCACCCAAATCCCCTTATCCATAGTAGGCATTGGTGCAACCATTCTCATTACCTGGCTGTTTTCCCGATATGAGCTTAAAAAGGGCCGAGAGACCGGATCACCGAGTCTGATTGCCGACGCACGCCATATCTGGACCGACATGCTCTCCTCAATGGTTATCATGATGGCGCTTTTGGGCAGCGCAATTGGCTTCTCTCTGGATAAATATGCGGCCATAATCGTCGTCCTCTTTATTGCTCGATCCGCCCTTACTATCTTCCTGGACTCTGTCCGAGTCCTTCTCGACGCCTCCCTTGATCACAACAGCCTGACTCGGATTCGTGAAATCGTCCTGGCTGACCTTCGGGTAGCGGAAATCAATAGTATCTGGGCCAGAAATGCCGGACGTTATAAATTTGTAGAACTGGACTTAACACTCCGGGTAAGAGAGTTGGAAGAAGGACACCGGGCATCTGAAGAGATCGAAAACAGGGTGAAGATGGAGATTGCTAAGGTCGATCGTGTCCTGATCCATTTTCAATCCCGGCAACAGGAGCTCCTCACCTTTGGAATCCCTCTCGCCGAAGACCGGCTAACCATCTCAGAACATTTTGGGGAGGCCCCTTTTTTTCGCCTGTCCAGGATACAACGTGCAGAAGGTGAAATTGTCGAAGACAATGTGCTCAACAATCCCTATCTCCATGAAGAAAAGGCCAAAGGAATCAAGGTGGCCAAATGGCTACTGGAACATGGGCTTGACGTGTTGATATCAAATCATGATCACTCCGGCAAAGGACCAGGATTTGTTTTGGGTAATGGCGGTGCCGAGATCCTTCTCACCAAAGAGTCGAATGCGGAAAAAGCCCTGACAATAGTGAGAAGCGATCTTGGACAACAAATCCCCGATGACATCGATTCTGTAGGAATCAATCAGAAGAATGCAGTCTGAGTTAATATTAATGAAGGAGTAGAATGATGGATGAAAAACAAATCAAAGACGCCTTGCAGGCCGTTCTCCATCCGAAGTTAAAAAAGAGTCTCATTGATATCGGCATGATTCGCAACATCTCAATCAAGGGTGGCGCCGTCACACTCTCCCTGGCTTTGAAAAGTGATCGTTCTCCCCTTAAAAAGGTATTGATAGGAGAAATTGAAAAGGTGCTGGGTGCCTTACCAGAAGTTTCCTCCGTCCAAGTGGAGGTCATAACTTTAAGCCGGGAAGAGTTTGAGCACTTGTTCCCCAAGGCCCCATTAAAAGGCATTGAAAAAGTAAAGCATTTTCTGGCGGTAGCAAGCGGCAAAGGTGGTGTCGGCAAGACCACAATTGCGGTCAATGTGGCTTTGGCTCTTGCCAAACAGGGGTATAAGGTTGGACTTCTGGATGCTGATGTTTATGGACCAAGCGTGCCCGTGATGCTGGGTATTTCAGAAGCACTGGCTCAGGAGGACAATATGATTGTCCCCAAAGAAAAATATGGGTTGCAAATTGTATCGTTGGGAATGACTGCTGGTCAAAATGAAGCCTTTATTTGGCGAGGGCCACTCGTTTCCAAGATGATTCACCAACTTCTGGGTCAGGTGAAGTGGGGTGAACTCGACTATCTGGTTATTGACCTTCCCCCTGGAACCGGTGACCCCTCAATTGCAATTGCCCAGGCTCTTCCCCGTTGTTCGATTTTAATGATAACCACCCCTCAAGAGGTTGCCTTGGCAGATGTCCGTCGGGCCATTGGACTTTTTCACAAGACAGGCCAAACGATTGTCGGTTTGGTAGAAAATATGTCCTATTTTCTCAGCAACCAGTCAACACAACCCATTGAGATTTTTGGCCACGGAGGTGGAAAGCGCCTCAGTCAAGAAACAGACATCCCCTTGCTGGGTGCCATTCCACTTGCTATCGAGATCCGACAAGGCGGGGATAATGGGGTTCCACTAATGGTGTCAGCACCAGATTCAGCAACAGCTGCTATTTTTCAGACAATTGCCAAAAAAATATTGGATAAAACAGGATAGAATGATTCAACAATGAGTTTATCTAACATTACATTTGGCCCTGTTCCATCCCGGCGCCTCGGCCGTAGCCTGGGGATTAACAATATCCCTCCAAAGGTATGCTCCTACTCGTGCATATATTGCCAGGCAGGCAGGACGGATACGATACAAATTACCAGGCAACCATTTTATGATCCCCAGACCATTTTGACAGATGTTAAAAGGAAGATAAGCGAGGTCATGGAATTAGGGGAATCCATTGACTTTCTCGCCTTTGTCCCGGATGGTGAACCGACCTTGGATATAAAGCTCGGCAGGACAATTGACCTGTTACGGCCTATGGGAGTAAATATTGCCGTGATCAGCAACGGTTCTCTTCTCTGGCAGGAAAGCGTCAGAAACGATCTGGCCAAGGCGGATTGGGTCTCGCTCAAGATTGATAGTGTAACAAAAGAGATCTGGCGGTACATCAATCGGCCGCACCGCGACCTTGATCTCTCCATCGTCCTGGAGGCAATGCTCCAGTTTGCCCGAGAATATGAGGGAAAGCTGGTCACTGAGACAATGCTTGTCCACGGGGTCAATGACAGCCCACGGACTCTCACAGAGGTGGCAGATTTTTTGGCAAGACTGAAACCAGCCAAGGCATATCTATCCATTCCCACAAGACCGCCGACCGAAACCTGGGTTCATCCTCCGGCAGAGAATGTCATGAACATGGCCTATCAGATTGTCAGTCAGCAGGTTAATAATGTTGAATGCTTATTTGGCTACGAGGGGAATGCTTTTTCTTTAACAGGAGATATCGAAGAAGAGCTGTTAAACATTATTGCCGTCCATCCAATGCAGGAGGAGGCTGTACAGGCCTTTCTGGTAAAGGCCGGGGTCGATTGGCAACTCATCGACAAGCTGATTACCCGGGACCGTATCTTTGCAACTGTTTATCAAGGGAAGAAGTTTTATCTGCGGAAGTTAAAAAGAACTGATGGCTAGGACACGAGCCATCGACGTTGTTGTTTCGTGCTGATTCTGGTATAAAAGGTAAGTTTTTTCATAAAAGATCTTTTCCTCTTCACTTTCACTACAGACACGTGTTCTTCCCTCATGATAGGCATCTTTGACTCAGGTATTGGCGGCATGACCGTGGCACGGGCAGTGGAACAACTGCTGCCCGATTACTCCATTGTTTATTTTGGTGATATTGCCCGCACCCCCTATGGTTCAAAAAGCGCGGCAACCATCACCGACTACTCCCTGCGGAACACTGAGTTCCTGCTGCAGAAAGGGGCGGAGATCATCATCATTGCCTGCAACACCGCCTCCAGTGTAGCGACCGAGGCCTTACGCCGGGAATTTCAGGTACCGATCATTGAGGTGATCACCCCGGCCGCTAACAAAGCCGTTGCCACCAGTAAAACAG
Source organism: Pseudomonadota bacterium (assembly GCA_018821985.1). Lineage (GTDB taxonomy): Bacteria > Desulfobacterota > Desulfobulbia > Desulfobulbales > Desulfocapsaceae > UBA2270. The sequence continues at coordinate 62,624 of JAHJKP010000033.1, read as the reverse complement.
GCAGGATCGGGGTCATCGGCACCAGAGCCACCATCAGAAGCGGGGTGTACGAACAGACCATCTGTGGTCAACGTCCTGATTTTCATGTATTCTCCGAGGCCTGCCCTCTGCTCGTCCCGCTGGTGGAAGAAGGGTGGACAAACAAGCAGGAGACCAAGATGATTCTCCGGCGCTACCTGCACCCCTTGAGAGATAAACAGATCGACACCCTGGTACTCGGCTGCACCCACTATCCTCTGCTCACAAAGCTGATCCAGACAAGGGTGGGCAAACGAGTCACCCTTATTGACTCCTCGGTGGAGACCGCTCATTATGTCAGAGACCTGCTGACTGAGCAACCGCACCTCGTCGCCAAAAAAGACCACGGCATAGCCACCCACCACTACTATGTCTCCGACCTGACCGATTCCGCGCAACAAGTTGCCCGGAAAATATTTGAACGCCCCCTGGAGCTGATCCTTACATGAAACCTTTTCTGACCCAAACAGCCATTGGAGCCCGCGCACTTTTGCTGTCGCTCACCGCACTCCTTTCCCTGCTCCTGCATCAGCCACTCTTTGCCGGCCAGAACGTGAATGAGGCCCCGGAGGATATCGCCAGGAGACTGCAATTGAACTATGACCAGATCAGAAGTCTCAGCTTTCACTTCACCCAGAGCACCGAAGGGGAACTCAGCGGCAGACCGCAGCAGGGAAGCGGTACCGCCTGGTTTGTCAAAGAGAAAAAAAACCAAGAACCTCCCGGCACCGTCGGCAAGATGCGCTGGGACTACACCAGCCCGGACAAACAGGTCCTGGTCAGTGATGGCGTAAATTTTTCCATGTACTTTGCCAAACTTGAACAGATGATCATCAGCCCTGCCGATACCATGAAAACGGACATCACCTACGCTTTTTTCACCGGCTCCGGCAATCTGCTCAAAGATTTCTCCATCTCTGCCCCCACCAACCCAGAGTTGAATCCAAAAGAAGAGGACGCTGACCATTACAAGGTCATCAAGCTCATCCCTAAGGAAAATCAGTCTCAGGTAAGCGAGATCCATCTATGGGTGACCCCGGATTCACTGATCCAGCGCATGGAGATCCTGGACCATTTTGACACCAGGACTACCCTTGAATTCAGTAATTTGAAGACCAACACCCTGCCCACCGATGACCCAAAGGCCATGGATGCGCTGTTTAGCTATACCCCGCCTGAGGGAACAGAAATCATTTATCAATGAAGACCCAGGCGCCGGCGGCAGATCTCTTTCGGGTTGCCCTGATCTCCATGCCCTGGTCGATCTTGAATCGGCCTTCCATGCAGCTCGGTGCCCTTAAGGCTTGGCTGGATCGTGATGACGCTATCCAGACCCACACCTTTCACCCTTACCTCGAGGTTGCCAAGGCGCTTGGGACTGAGGCCTATCACCATCTGGCCAGGAACAGCTGGGCCGGTGAGGCCCTCTACAGCCCTCTGCTCTTTCCTGAACAACGACCACAGGCAGCACGCCTTTTTGACGAGTGCTGCAAAGGCAAGAAGGAGCTGCGCAGACTTGATTTTGATCAAACCGTCCAGCTCCTTGACCTCTCCCTCGACCAGTGGCTGGCGGGCCTTGATCTTGCCAGCTTTCACCTGATCGGATTTTCCATCTGCTTCAATCAGCTGCTCTCTTCACTGACGGCTGCACAGCGCATCAAAAATCTCCACCCCTCCCTGCCCATAGTGATTGGTGGTTCCGGATGTGTCGGGACGATAGGTGCATCTCTGCTGGAAAACTTTTCTCAGATTGACTATGTGATTTCCGGGGAAGGAGAAGAAGCCCTGACCCAGCTCTGTCATTGTCTGCAACAGAACAAGGACCTGGAGACCCTGCCGCCACAGATCATCCTGCGGAGGCGACCTTTCAGCGAAGGCCCCTGCCGGGGTATTATTGATCTGAACAGACTGCCGACCCCAGATTACTCCCCTTACTTTCAGCAGATGCAGGACACCTTCCCCGGTCAACCCTTCATCCCCATTCTACCCCTTGAATTCTCCAGGGGCTGCTGGTGGAACCGCTGCACCTTCTGCAACCTGAACTTGCAATGGCAGGGATACCGCTGGAAAAAAAGCGACAAGGTGGCAGGCGAGGTGGCAGAACAATCCCTTCGCCATGGCTGCCTTGATTTTACCTTTACCGACAATGCCCTGCCGCCAAAAGAGGCTGATCTCTTTTTTCAGACCATGGCAGAAGAGAAGATCGACTATGACTTCTTTGCCGAGATTCGGGTGATCAGCGATGGTGACAAACTGGCCGCCTACCGCCGCGGCGGCCTCTCTTCGGTCCAGGTCGGCATTGAGGCCCTCTCCACTTCCCTGCTCGCCAGAATGGAAAAAGGCACCACGGTCATGGACAATATCGCTGCCATGAAACAAAGCCGATTGTGCCACATGCAGCTTGATGGTAACCTGATCACCGAATTCCCCGGCAGTACCGAGGAAGAAGTGGCTGAGACCCTTTATAATTTAGATTTCGTCCTTCCCTTCACCCCGCTTACCGCCGCCTCTTTTTTCCTTGGACACGGCTCACCTGTCTGCAATAATCCAAAAGAATTCGGTATCTCAGCTGTAATCCAGCACCCCAAAAACCGCAGGCTTTTTCCTCAAGAGTTCCTTGCCGGAATGGAGATGTTGATCAAAGGGCATCGGGGCGACCGGACCTTGCAGCACCGACTCTGGCAGCCTGTATCTCAAAAAATTGCCCAATGGCAGGCCTTCCACACCCATCGCGATCTTCATGGAATCCCAGCGCTCAGCTACCGGGACGGCGGCTCTTTTCTCATCATCCGGCAGGAACAAATAAACACCCCCTGCCTGCAGCACCGACTGCGCGGAACGTCCAGAGCAATCTACCTCTACTGCCAGGAGATCCGGAATCGAAAAGATCTGGTCCAACAATTCCCAACCATTCCGTCCAAGGCCATGAACGATTTTCTGGCCGATCTGATCAGCAAACGGCTCCTCTTCCAGGAAGAAGACCAAGTGCTGGCCCTGGCGATCCCGGCCTTCACCCCATAACCTCTTTTTGTTTTTAACTTTCTTCATTTTGATGGTAGTATATTCGCATTTATTCACTCGTTATCATATCAAACATCTACGCAAGGGTATTACCCATGAATCAGGAAACAACCGAACCAAGTTTTGCCGATCTGTTCCAGGAAAGTTCATCAAAATCCCTGCGCCGTCTGGAACCAGGCCAGAAAATAACTGCCACCATTGTTGGCCATAGCGGAAACTCGGTCTTTCTTGATGTCGGTGGTAAAAATGAAGGGATCCTCGACAGCTCAGAATTAATGAATAAAGAAGGCGAGCTCTCCGCCACCATTGGCGACAAGGTGGAGGTCTATTTCCTCAAGTCTACCGGTGGCGCAAAGCTCTTCACCATCAAGCTGGGCGGTGGAAAAAATACGACCCATCTGGAAGAGGCCTGGCGCAACGCTATTCCGGTTGAAGGCCTGGTCAAAGAAGAAATCAAGGGTGGTTTTGACATTACCCTTGGCGGCTCAGTGCGCGCCTTCTGCCCTTTTTCCCAGATGGGACTGCACCGGGTTGATGACGCTGGAGCTGAGTACACTGGCCGCCACATGACCTTCCTCATCACCCGCTTTGAAGAAAATGGCCGCAATATCGTGGTCTCTGCCAGGGCCTTGCTTGAACAGGAACGAGAACAGCAGAAAGAAGCCCTGCAGGAAAGCCTTGAGGAAGGTGGCACCGTTCATGGCACCATCAGCTCCATCCGTGACTTCGGAGCCTTCGTCGATATTGGTGGTGTGGATGGATTGATCCCGATCTCGGAGATCGGCTGGAGCCGCGTAGAGGATATCAAAGAGCACCTCAGCGTGGGCCAGGAGGTCACCGCAGTAATCAAAAAGCTGGATTGGAAGGCAGGACGCATCACCCTGAGCCTCAAAGAAACCCTGCCAAATCCCTGGGACGCGGCCCGGGAAGACTTTACCGAGGGATCAACCCATAGTGGAATTGTAGCCCGCCTGACCACCTTTGGGGCCTTCGTCACCCTGGCCCCCGGCGTTGATGGCCTGATCCATATCTCCAGACTTGGCGGTGGCCGTCGCATCAATCACCCACGCGAGGTGTTGGAAGAAGGACAGGAGATTGAGGTCAAGATAGAGGGGATTGACAATGAAACCAGAAAGATCAGCCTGGCACCCACTGACTATGTCAGCAGCGAGTCTGAAGAAACGGCCGAGAAGGACGAATATAAGAAATTCATCTCAGAGAAGAAATCGGTAAAAAAACAGGAAGAGGCTGTCGGCAGCCTGGGAGCCTTGCTCCAGGAAAAACTTAAGAACCGTTCTAAATAACAATCTTTTTCTCATGTCCTTATAGGCACACACCATCAAACATTACAGTTCTTGTTGAACGACGGTTTAGGGTCAAAAGGCTGGAGAAAGAGACTGACAGAAATGATAAGGAGTTCTCAAATATCTGTTGATTTTCCCTCTGGGGTAGCATAACCTTTTTTAAGGATCCGGCGGCAACAACATCATCCACATAATCCACGGAGGCACCAATGACCATTGCCAAACTCACGCTACTCGGCCTTACCGCAATCGCACTCCTCTCCTCCTCCTGCGTGGAAACTGGCATGCAGATGGGCAGCCAAAGCGCTAAAACCGCGGCCACAGGCAGTGCCGCAGGCAGCTCCACCAGCGGTGAAAGTTCCGCCCTGGAAAAATGTGCCGCGCCACTGGGTACCATTTCATTGATCGAAAACCAGTCAGCAGGCTGGTACACGATCCTGACCAACGAATACCGCCTTCCACCCACCGCCAATCTTCTGCGCCTGCTGATTCAGCAGTCTAACTGCTTTGTGGTGGTAGAAAGAAGCGCGGCCGGGATGAATGCCATGTCCCGTGAACGGGCCTTGCAAGAATCAGGCGAGATGCGTCAAGGCAGTAACTTCGGTAAAGGGCAGATGGTCTCCTCCGATTATGCCCTTTACCCGGAAATCGTGTTCAGTGAAGACACCGGCGGGATGTCAGGTGCTGTGGGATCAGTTATTGGTGGGATGATTGGCGGCCATGCCGGCGCTCTTGTCAGTTCAGCCGGTGTCAACACCAAGACCCGTGAGGCCAGCGCCCTGCTGACCATGATCGACAACCGTTCCAGTGTGCAGATCGCCGCCGCCGAAGGCAGCGCCTCCAAGACCGATATCGGCGGATTTGGCAGCGTATTCGGCGGGGCCGGAAACGTGGCAGGGGGCGGAGGACTTGGCGGTTACACCAACACCCCACAGGGCAAGGTCATTGCCGCAGCCTTTATGGACGCCTACAACAATATCGTTCGCTCCCTGCGCAACTACAAGGCCCAGGAAATCAAGGGCGGGTTGGGTAAAGGCGGTCAGCTGAAAGTAGGTAACTGAGACCAGTAGCCATCCCCACAAGAGAAAGCGCCATCCAGACAATGGTATTAATATAAAATATCATTGTCTGGATGGCGCTTTCAAAAATTAAATCGTAAACTGACTTTACAAAATTAAAGACAACAGTATCAAACCGCTTACCCACTTCTCTGCCTGAGCATCTCAAACATGATCACACCGGCAGCTACAGAGCTGTTGAGGGAGTCCAGACTTCCCTCCATGGGAATGGAGATCAACACATCACACTGCTGCCGCACCAGGGGTCTGATCCCCTGCCCCTCACTGCCGACGACCACGCAGGCCGGAAGCTTAAAATCTGTCTTATAGATTGACTGGGCCGCTTCATCCTTTACCGCCCCAAAGATCCAGGCCCCGGCCTTCTTTAATTTCTGCAGGGCAGTCGCTAGATTGACCACTTGGCAGATGTCGATATGGGAAATGGCCCCGGCAGAGGATTTGGCTGCGATTCCGCCCAGAGGGGCGGAACGCTCTCTGGTGATCAAGACCCCACCAATACCTGCGGCATGGGCTGAACGGATAATTGCTCCCAGATTATGAGGGTCCTGCATGGAATCGAGGACAATCAGACGGGGCGACTCACCTTGTTCAACCTTAGCCGCAAAATTGGCCAAGAGGGTATCAAAAGGGAGTAAGGGCACCTGACTGGTCCTGGCCACCACGCCCTGATGACGGGCCTGGGCCGCATCAGGGCCGGTCAGATGAATAGTGGTGACAAAAGAGAGTTTTATCCCTGCCCCTTTGGCCAGCGTAATAATCTCTTCCCGTTTGGCCCCTTTACGATCATTATGAAGAATGACTTCACTGATCCTCTCCGGTTCCTGCTGCAAGGCCTCATAAACGGGATGTGTACCCCAGAGCAGATCCTCATCCATACGCAGAGTACGACTCTGCCCGGCTCTCTCAACCTTTTTCTCTTTCATAGCTCACCCAGAATCTCGATGGCCTGCCCTGTCGGCAGACGGTGTCCCCGACTGCGCTCGGCAATCACAACAGCTCTCAGGGTATCAATGGCCTGTTCCAGACGATCATTGACAATCAGATACTCATAATCAAGCGCTGCCTCCATTTCTATCTTGGCATTCTTCAACCTGAGGAGAATTGTCTCTTCACTGTCGGTTCCCCGACCACGCAGACGCCGTTCAAGCTCCCGCAAAGAGGGGGGGCTAATAAAGAGAGAGGCAGCGGGGATGGTCGCAGATTTTCGCAAAATTGCAGCACCCTGGACATCTATATCCAGGATAACATCCACCCCTGTTGCCAGTTGGGCAAGCACCGCCGGCCTGCTGGTTCCATAGAGATTGCCATGGACCTCGGCCCATTCCAGAAAAGTGCCATGTTCCCGCATGGCCTCAAACTGGTCACGGGTGATGAAATGATAATCAACCCCATCCACTTCACCTGCACGGGGCAGCCGGGTGGTATGGGAAACAGAGAAGGCCAGACCTGGCAGGTCCGCCATCACCCTCTTCAACAATGTGGTCTTGCCAGCCCCTGATGGTGCTGACAGGATAAACAACTTTCCGGTGGTCATGACTTGTCCTGTTTTCCCTGTTTCTGTGGCTGTTGATATTCTGAAAGATGATACTCAACCTCCAGCGCCGCCAGACGCTGGCCAATGGTATCAGGCTGCACCGAAGAGAGAATCAGATGATTCGAATCCATCACCAGCATGGAACGAGTCCTTCTGCCCTCCGTCACATCAATCAGTTTCCCCTCTTGTTTTGCCAGTTCTTTCAATTTCCTGGAGGGTGAAGAGCCTGCATTAATCACGGCAATTATCCGCTCAATAGAAACAGTATTGCCAAAACCTATATTCAGAAGTTTCATCGATGGTCACCTTTTCTTGAGTATCATCGAGAGCTATTCAATATTCTGAATCTGCTCCCGCATCTTCTCCAGTTCACTCTTCAACTCGACCGCGAGATAGGCGACGGCCGCGTCATTGATCTTGGAGGCAATGGTATTGACCTCCCGCAGAAATTCCTGAAGGAGAAAATCCAGCTTTCTGCCAACGGCCTCCTTCTCAGTAAGAAAGGACTGAAACTGGCCGATATGACTTTGCAGCCTGACAATCTCTTCTGTGACATCGGTTTTGTCGGCTAGAATTGCTACCTCCTGACATAAACGTTGTTCATCAAGCTGTACATTGCCCAGCAGTTTCTGCAAACGTTCACCAAGTACCTGCTCTCGCTGCCGGAGAAGTTCAGGGATTCCAGCCTGAATCTTTTCAATAGTCAGAGTAAACACCTGCAAGCGCGCTGACAGATCTCGGACCAGGGCCGCTCCTTCCTGCTGGCGCATGGTTTCACAAGCGACCAGGGCCTGGTCAAGAGCCTGCTCCAGATGCGGCCAGACAGCCTCCATATCTTCACCTTGCTGTTGCTGAACCAGAACCTCGGGACGAGAGGCCACAAAGGCCAGATCAGGTATAGCCTCCCGGCCCAGTTCCCGGGCAATCTGCTCCATGGCATGTTTATAGGCCCTGACCAGCTCCATATTCACATGCATCTTCACCAGATCAGAAGAATCACCGCTCATAGCCAGCAACAGGTCAACACGACCACGCTGGTGAAAAGCGCTCACCTTTTTCCGGACCTGCTCCTCGAGCGCGGCATAGCCTTGGGGTATCTTGATCTTCAGGTCAAGATAACGGTTATTGACACAACGCAGCTCCGCCATCCACACCCGTCCGCCAGAGGCAACCTCACCCCGGCCAAAACCGGTCATACTCTTACAGGCCATTTTCCCTCCATTCCTCTCTTAAGGCAGCTCTCCTTGGAGCTCAGCCAGAATCTCTGCACTACTCACCGTCGCCGTTCCGATTTTACCTACCACAATCCCCGCCGCAACATTGGCAAGGGTTGCCGCCTCGGTAAAAGAAGCCCCGGCCGCAAGACCAAGCGCCAGGGTTGCAATCACCGTATCGCCTGCGCCCGTCACATCAAAGACCTCACGGGCCATGGTGGGAATGGTAACGATACCCTGCCCCCTCTCCAGCAAGGACATCCCAGCCTCTCCACGGGTAATGAGCACGGCCTCACAGGAAAATTTAGTCCGCAGGATTTCTGCCGCCTGAGCCAAGTCCTCATCGCTCGTGATCTGCTGGCCCGACATCTTCTCAGCCTCCAGATGATTCGGGGTAATAATGGTTGCCCCTTTAAACCTGTCCGGCTGATCAGGTTTTGGATCAACGACCACCGGAATCCTACGGCCACATTCCTGTTCCACCTCATGCACCTTTTGCAGCAGATGGCTCATCAGGGGTTGTGAGATAACCCCCTTATAATAATCAGAGACGATAACCACATCAAAACCAGCAAGATTCTTGTCAATAAAATCAAGCATAACAGCAATGGTCTGCTCTGAAGGGACGCCGGTCTGCTCACGGTCAAAACGGACGACCTGCTGTCCTTGGGCAACCACCCTGGTCTTGACGGTAGTCGGCCTCTTTCCCTGCACCAGCCCCTGACTCGAGGCACCAAGATCTGTCAGCAGTTGTTGCAGTCGGCCACCCATCTCATCATTGCCGATAATACCGCAGAGTACGGCCTCCCCCCCCAGAGAATAAATATTATGCAAGACATTGGCGCCACCACCCAGCAACATCTCTTCTCTGGTCACATTCACCACGGGCACCGGGGCCTCTGGCGAGATCCTGCTGACCGTCCCCCAGATAAAATGATCAACAATAATATCGCCAATCACCAGGATCCTGGTTCCGGCAAACTGCGGTACATATTTAACTAGATGGGTATTCATCCACTCAACTCCACTAAACCGTTGTAAAAAAGAACATGGACATCTGGGTCGGCAGAACGGTATAAGGAACCGTTCGCTTTTCATCCATACCCCAAGGGCATATCCTGCAGGATCTCCACTCCATGTGCGACACTAGGCCATTTTGGACAGGGGTCACGAAATGGATATAAAAAGACAAATTATTTCGCAACGGCTTCTAATCGTTCAGCCATTCGCTCCGAGGCAAAAACCAGCGACTCTAGATCCAGGACACTCAATACATTTTTATCATAGAGGACCTTGACCCTGGGAGGAAAACCGTCTTCCCGATCTTCATCCCAGAAAAGGATAACAAGAGGCAAACGCGGCAGCACTGCTACCTGAAAGGCGGCAGTACAACTCTGTTCCAGGTCAACTCTTGGCACCGCATCAATCCTGCCGGCACATTCCCTGAGCAAGGCCTCTTTCCCACAAAATTGGCGGGCAATACGCTCCTCACAATAGACCCTGAGGGTGCGCACCTTGGAAATGGAGTTAGGTAAGGATTCCATTCCCACCCATTCACCAGAGCGGACATCCCCACCGCCATAATAGACATAATTATATAAAAGAATCTGATCACGAGGATCCTGGACCTCTTTTCCACCAAAAAATACACCCTCACAGGAGAGGGTAACATCATGCCCGAGATAGCGAAAATGTAGAAGATTTGTTTCCACCCCTGACCAATCACATCCAAGATTTGACGCCACAGCAGAGAAATTCACCTCTCTGACTTTACCTTTCAAGTGGGTCACCAGGGCCATATCTTTTTCATCCAGAAGTCCGGCAACACCAGACAGCCCGCCACTCCCATAGTCAGTGACGGTAAATTCATCACCAAGACGTTTTAAATCCACAAAAGGACACTTCCCGGGATTCTCTCCACCTTTGGTCACGGCTGCAGCAAAGGCCAAGCAGGCGGCATAACCACATTCCCCGCAATTCGTCCTCGGGGTAAACTTTATAAATTCCAGGGGTTGCAATTCGTTAGATTAAGAGTCTGTACCCCAATGGCATTCCCGCTGAGGTATGAATTTTAAGATGGAAAGTCAGAAATCAAAAAGGAAACAACAAAAAAACGATGCAAAAGGCGTCATCTCCCTTGGCATCGTTTTTTTGTTGCACACATACAACTGTGCCCAGCTATATACCCATATCGAAAGGATTACTTCTTCATTGCCTGATCAAGGGCCTTGGTTAAGTCAGCGCTGATATCAACAGCACTATTGGCATACAAAACACCAGCCTTGGAATCAAGAATTACGGTGTAACCGTTTTTCTTGCCATAGGCCTCAACTACGGACTGTAAGGTCTTCAAAATCGGCTCAAGCTCTTTATCCTGCAACTGCTTGAGCTCAAAACGGGCATCCTCGGTCTTCACCTGATATTCACGTCCCTTTTTCTGATACTCACGAACCTGGGCCTCTTTTTTCTCAGCGCTCCAGGCAGAACTCTTTTTTTCAATTTCCTGCTGCATGGCGGACAAGGCGTTCTCATCGTTCTGGAACTTTCCTTTAAGCTCCTTGGCCTTTGCCTCAAACAAATTCTTGGCAGATTTCCCAGACACAGAATCAAGAAGCACCTTCTGAACATTCATCACGCCTATTTTCAGCTCTGCGGCACTGGCAGCAGTGACGTTCTGGCCACCAAAGCTGATCACGAGAAATAATAATCCAATAAAAGCTATAGGTCTTAACATCATTTTTTTTCCTTTCATTTTTTCTTAAACCTATCTGGGTTCTTATTTAACGATGACGAAATCAGCACGCCTGTTCTGAGCCCAGGACAACTCATCATGCCCTTGCAATAAAAGTTGCTCCGCGCCATAACTGATGGTCGTCATATTCTCTCTAGCAACACCTTTATCCGCAAGATACTTCTCAGCGCTCAGGGCACGACGCTCCCCAAGCGCCATATTATATTCCTGAGTACCACGCGGGTCACAGTTGCCTTCAATCCTGATAGAAACAGATTTTGATTTCAAGAAATCAGCATTGGCATCCATACGGGCAATCTGATCCTGACGAACAGCAGAAGAATCAAAATCAAAATAGAGTGGTACCATAGGCCCTGAGGTACGGCCTTCCAAAATACCAATCGGCTCTGAATCCAATGATTCTTGAGCACCCATGGCACCTTCCTGCCCGCCCTTCATTTCCTCACCTGTTTTTCCCTTGTCAGCACAACCAACCAGAGTCAACATCAACAAACCAAGAACAACCGACAATACATTTTGCATCCTGCTCATCACACGCACCTTCAATAAGGCAATTTGTTATTTTGATACCCTGAAATAGGGCTCCTCTTACTATAGTGGCGACTATACACCTCCTTCATAAAAAAGGAAATAGCTCTTCGTCATGATTTTTTTTAACACAAGCGTTTTTGCTTGAAAAAAAAGGCCTACACATCTACATATACATACTTACAACTATCTCATACGGATAGGTTCTTACAGTATTCGTCCAAATTCAACACGTTATGACTCTGACAACAAATCATGCTCCATACAAACCATAGCATCAACGCCGCCAACATTCATAGCCTGATAGCATCCAATCAATTTGGTACTTTTTTTGGCGTTCACCAAAAGGTCCTGGACGCAGTATGGTCGAATCTGACCCATCCGGATGGAAATTCGGTCGCCTACATCTCAATGGAGATTGGCGCTGATCCCGATGTGTATAATCCGGTAAAACAAAGGCTTATTGACCTTGAACGCACCAGCTCAATGGACAAAAGACTGAAAGGTTTTATTAAAAAACTTTTCCTGGGACCTGAAAAAATACCCACCTACAGCGGCGGCCTCGGGGTTCTGGCAGGGGATACCCTCAAAAGCTTTTCTGATTGCAAGATTCCTGTGGTCGCCATCAGCCTCCTCTATCGACAGGGATACTTTTGCCAAATCGTTGATTCAAAGCTTGGCCAGATCGTCCAGACAGTCAAATGGCAACCGGAGGATACCCACGGACTTTACCTCTTACGTGACCCTCAAAATCATAAAAAACCACTGCACATCGAAATACCATTTCACAACGCCGATGATCAGATGACAGTGATAAAAGCCCAGGTCTGGATGAAGATGGAGATCAACCATTCCCTTGACTTTTTCATCCCGGAAATCCTCCTCGATTTTTCCCTGCCGGAGACACCAGAACTATTTAAGATGGCTGCCGGACAACTCTACAATTCAGAAACCTCCATGGTAAAAGCCCTGCAACGACGCATGCTCGGCACTGGCATCATCCCCGCACTGCGAAAATTGGGCATTACTTCAAAGACCTATCACTTAAACGAGCAGCACGGTGTCATGGCCATACTCCAGCTGATCGCTGAAGAATTGCATGGGGTCGCCGGGTATCCTGATCTCAGCAAGGCCACTGACCAACAGATCATGGAGGCCACTGACAAGGTGGCCCTCCGAACAATCTATACCATCCACACACCGGTCAAAGCCGGACACGATCGTTTTGACAAATCACTCTACGCAGGCATCAGCCATACATCTTGTCAGCGGATTCTGGATCTGCTTGCCCACGACGAGGAAAATCCCCATACATACAATTTCACAACCATGGCCATGAAAGTGAACAGGGCCGCTAACAGCGTCAGCAAGTTGCATCGCGATGTCACCCATAAACAGTTTCCTCAATTTGCCCGTAAAATTTCGGCCATCACTAATGGCGTCCATCATCTTACTTGGATCAGTGACGCCAGGGCCGAGGTCTTCAATATTTTTCCAGAGTTGCGAAACTGGCAGCACGACCCCGGTGTTTTCGCCAAGTTGGGCCCCCTGACCCAAGACCCAAGATTTCGCAGCTACCTGAGCGAAGCGTGGAAAAAAGACACGGCAATCCTCTTCGATTTCATCAACACCATGCTCGTGCAGCACCGAAATCAGAAACTCGAGACCTGGATCGATCCTCCAAATTTCTTCTCTTCTCTCATTGACCGCAACACTCAAATGAACCCCACGGTCTTCACTGTGGGTTTTGCCAGACGCTTTTCTACCTACAAGCGTGCGGACCTGATTTTTGACAATCTGGACACCCTCTGCGAGATTCTGGTAAGCAACAACTGGCCCATAAACTTTATTTTTGCCGGTAAGGCCCACCCTGCCGACGAGCCTGGCAAATCAGTCATCAAGCTGATCCTCGACTACCAGCAGGAGCTGCACAAGAAGAGCAATGGGCTTGCCAATTTAATTTTTATTCCAAACTATGACATGAGAATCGCCAAAATGATGGTTGCCGGAGTCCATGCCTGGCTCAACAGTCCTAAACGTCCGCTGGAAGCCTCCGGCACCAGTGGCATGAAAGCGGCCATGAATGGTGTCCCCAATATCTCCATTATGGATGGCTGGTGGGCGGAGGGGTATCACGATGGTCAGACCGGATGGAAATTTGGACTCGAAGGACCTGTTGAAGAGGCCAATCTCAGTGAGTCACCAGAAACGCTACTCTATAGTGAAGACTCGGCCTCTTTTTATCAGACACTGCCGACCATACTCAAGGAATTTTACCAGACCAGCAACAATTCTGCTTTTCTTGACAAGGCGGTCATGAACCTCGCCCTCAATATTCCTATATTCAACACCCATCGTATGGCGGCTGAATATCTGACCAAATATGAATTGCGGCTGCCTGAAGAGCAAAAGCAGGAGATGCACTATTTCCGTTCTCTTTACGACAGTAACAGTTAGGCGTCGTCACGAAAGCTCATCATTCCATTTTTTGTCATCAAGCAATAACGTTATTTTGTGACAAGGATTGAGTTTTTTATTGGAAGATTAGTACAGATGCAGTAGGTTTCGTAACTTACTTTTAGTGAAAATAAGATCGGTGAAGGGTTTGTTCTTCCCCCGAAAATCCCTGCAACAGATCCATAATCATAACCATTGTGCAGCCAGGATTTTACACACATATTTTCATCTTATACCATAAAAGAGACTGACGGTATTCTTCAAGTCCCTTTACTCACAGAACGCTAACCGGAGAGTATATCATAATGGCAAAAGCTCATATCAGCCCCAATAACGCCACTGACAAAACAATACGAAGCATTGACCGCAAACGTGAGCAAGAAAGACGATTTATGCTCCAGAAGGCCAGAGAAAATGCCGACGAATTTGCAGCAAAGTTGGTGCAACGACTGATCGACAAAGGAATCGTGGAGACAACTTCCGTTCAAAGCCTGCATGACACCTTTGAAGAACAACTCAAGAAACTGGCCAATCTGGATGAGTTTGAAATTCAGCTGAAGGTTGCACCTATACGAACCCTGGTCCCGGATCCGAACATTATCAGTCTCTATCTCACCCAATTTATCATCGAAGACCTGATCAATCATTCAGCGATCCAGGATATTTATGGAGAGGATCTGGAGATCTATCTGACCACAGATTCTATTTTTAAAACACTCCGCCCCCAGTGATTCATCCAAAGACACTTCCTTCACTGGTTTTTGCCGATCATCAGGGTAACATTACTGATTTTTCTTCTCTGAACATGGCTGGCATGAGTGGCGGCCAGTTTTTTCAACCAAGCATTGACGATCTGATTCCACTTCCTGAGGGGAGTGAACTTTTTGTCCTGCCAGGTCGTTTGCCAGTGGGTTGTGACCCTGAGTCCGGTGAACCTCTGCTCCTGGAAGAGGATCCTTATCAAGCAGGAGCAGCAGTGCAGGCCGTCGCCGCCTTCATGTCTCCGGCATACACGGCTATATTTAACAGCGCCTATCAAACGCGAGACAGACACGCCCCGCGCCTGCCGCTCTTTGCCTATACATCTGTAGGTTGGCATCAAGGACGTTTCTGGGTTACGGCCTTTCGCAGCGATCCAGATAAACGTCAGGATAGCTGCCAATTTGACCAGAAAGAGATCATCCAAAAAACCGGAACAAAGCTGAACAAATACAGCAACAACAGGCTGGTGCAACATTTAGGAAAATGCTGCCTTACCTATGGCTGTCCGGCGGCCCGTAATTATTTTCTTGGTCGCTGGGAAGCCCCACTTCCTACTTCCCCCATCTGCAATGCTCGATGTGTCGGCTGCATCTCCCTGCAACCTGCCGGCTCCTGTTCGGCAACCCAGGATCGCATTCGTTTTGTTCCCACCGCCGAGGAAATCGCTGAAGTGGCCATAGCCCATCTGCAAACTGCTGAACATGCCATCGTCAGCTTTGGCCAGGGATGTGAAGGAGAACCTCTACTTCAGGCCCAGGTTATCGAAGAGGCCATCCTCCTCATCCGCAGGAAGACAGAACGCGGGACCATCAACCTCAACTCCAACGCCAGTCTACCGCTGGCAGTGGAACGGCTGGTACGGGCGGGATTGAACAGTCTCCGAGTCAGCCTAAATTCAGCCCAGGAGTCGCTCCACAGCCGATACTATCGACCTGTTGGTTTCACTCTGGCCGATGCCAAGGAATCCATCAGGATAATGAAAGAGGCCGATCGGTTTGTTTCTCTCAACTATTTTATCCAGCCTGGCGTTACAGACTCCAGGGAAGAGTTTGAGGCCCTCACCGCTTTGGTGGAAAAGTATCGCCCTGACCTGATCCAGTTACGCAATCTGAACATGGATCCCGAGTGGTATCTACAAACCCTGGACTTCCATTCAACTGAAAGTCCAATGGGTATGCGCACTTGGCTGCGCATACTACAAAAAAGATTCCCCACTCTCCGCCTTGGCTACTTCAATCCTTTTCTCAGCTAAGTTATAAAGAATCTTGAACTGCACAGAACAAATAATGAGTTACCAAGAGCGACTTATTTCTTTCTTGTTTTTTTACTTGTTCTGATATATATTACTGATTAATAAAACCTCCTATAATCATCTCCGCTTGAAACAGGATATCCCATGCAAGAACATAACCCGATGCGTATCACTACCCAACGTCAGATTATTCTTGAGGAACTTTTAAAAGTTACCTCACATCCAACCGCCAATGAAGTCTATGACATGGTGCGTAAACGCCTTCCTCGCATAGGTCTGGGAACTGTCTATAGAAATCTTGAACTGATGTCAGAGACAGGAATGATTCTCAAACTGGAGGTAGGTGGAACCCAGAAGCGTTTTGATGCAACCGTATCCCCTCATTATCATGTGCGCTGCATGGAGTGCGGTAAAGTAGATGACCTCAAGATTCCATTACAACAAGATATCAATGAAATAGCAGCCAAAGCCAGCCATTATCAAATCCTCGGCCATCATATCGAATTCACAGGACTCTGTGCTGATTGCGGAAAATCATCTCACCAGGGGACAAGTATTAACTGATCAGCGGCCACACAAGCTCTTAACGCAAAAAAGGGTTGTAACCTTACAAGGTTGCAACCCTTTTTTGCGTTAAGAGCTTCAAATGTTCTTTACTGAAAACAAACTTTACAATAACGCAGCTTCCCCACTTTCAGCAACACCTCACCCTGGGGTTTCACCAGCGCATTAACATCTGTCACCTTTTCTCCATTGAGAGAAACAGCGTTCTGCTTGATCATCCGCCGTCCGTCTGATGTGGATGCAACAAGCTCCACATCAACCAGCAACTGCGGAAGCCATATGTCTTCAGTGGCTGCGACCTGCCTCTCCAGAATATCATCAGGCAGCCCACCTTTCTGGAAGACTTTTTCAAAATTCTGTTCTGCCTGCAAGGCCGCCTCTTCTGAATGAAAACGTGCCGTCAACTCCCTGGCCAGCTGTTTTTTGATCTCCTTGGGATGGCGAGCACCACTTTCCATTTCTTTCTTCAAGACGGCCACATCTTCCGTGCCCAGATCACTGAGCAAGTCATAATAACGGAACATCAACTGATCAGAAATGGAAAGGATCTTGCCGTAGATATCATTGGCTGACTCAGTAATGCCGATATAATTTCCCAGAGACTTACTCATCTTATTCACCCCATCTAAACCCTCAAGAAGGGGGAGGGTGAGTACCACCTGGGGGGCCTGATTACGAGAACGCTGGAGATCGCGCCCCATGAGCAGATTAAAAAGCTGGTCCGTGCCACCAAGTTCCACATCCGCCTGGATGGCCACCGAGTCATAGCCCTGGATGAGCGGATAGAGAAACTCATGGATAGAGATAGGAGTTCCCTCCCTGAAACGAACCTTGAAATCTTCCCGTTCCAGCATCCTGGCCACGGTAAGTTCTGAGGCAAGCCTGATCATGGCAAAGGAGTCAAGCTCAGCAAGCCACTGACTGTTAAAGACAACCTTGGTTTTTTCAGGATCAAGGATTTTGAAAACCTGTTCCTTGTAACTTTCCGCATTTTTGGCCACATCCTCACGGGTCAGGGCCTTGCGGGTCTCAGACTTGCCTGTCGGATCACCGATCATACCGGTAAAGTCACCGATCAGGAAGTACACATCATGGCCAAGATCCTGAAAATGTTTCAATTTCTGCAACAGGACAGTATGGCCCAGATGCAGATCAGGAGCAGTTGGATCAAAACCAGCCTTCACCCGCAGCGGAATTCCGGTTGCCGCAGATTTTTCCAGTTTTTTAACAAGTTCTTCGCGGGAAATACAATCAACGACTCCCCGCTCAATAAGTTTTATCTGTTCATCAATGGAAGGCATGGTTCTCTTGCTCTCTTCTCCAACAGTTGGTCTATATATAATACAACAACAGCAATCCTGCTGTCAGCACTCAGTCATCTTCTATCTGGCAAACTCTACGGCCCTGGTCTCTCGAATCACTGTGACCCGTATCTGTCCAGGATAGGTCAGTTGCGCCTCAATGTTTTTAGCAATATCCTGGCTCAAGAGAATGGCCTCTGCATCCTGAATCTTTTTGGCATCAACAATGATTCGCAAATCACGTCCTGCCTGAATAGCGTATGATTTTTCAACACCATCAAATGCGTTTGCTATATTTTCAAGATCCTCCAGCCGCTTGACATAGGTCTGCAGCATCTCTTTCCGAGCGCCAGGCCTGGCACCGGACAAGGCGTCGGCCGACTGTACCAGGATATCAAGGACACTTTGCGGCGGCAGGTCTTCATGATGAGCGCCAATGGCGTACACCACTTCCTCAGGCTCTCCATATTTCTTAGCCAAGTCACGTCCAATGATCGCATGTGATCCTTCCACCTCATGATCAACAGCCTTGCCGATATCATGAAGCAGACCAGCCCGCTTGGCCATTTTCACATCAATACCCAACTCTGCTGCCATAATGCCACAAAGGAATGCCACCTCCAGGGAATGCTGAAGGACATTCTGGCCATAACTGGTTCGAAATTTCAACCTGCCAAGGAGATTAATCAACTCCACATGAACCCCATGGGCACCCACATCAAAGGTGGCTTGTTCTCCAGCCTCCCGCATGCTAACCTCAAGTTCCTTGGTAACCTTGGCAACCACCTCTTCTATACGGGCCGGATGTATACGACCGTCATTAATAAGCTGTAGCAGGGCAAGACGGGCGACCTCGCGTCGTACCGGATTAAATCCTGAAAGAATGACTGCCTCCGGGGTATCGTCAATGATGATGTCAATACCGGTGGCAGCCTCAATGGCGCGAATATTTCTCCCCTCACGCCCGATGATCCTGCCTTTCATCTCATCATTAGGCAGAGGAACCATAGAAACGGTTCTATCGGCGACATAATCGCCGGCATATCGCGAGATGGCAAGGGCCAGGATATTCTTGCCTTTTTTGTCGGCCTCCATTTTCATCTCATTTTCAATGCGAGCAAGTTTTTTGGCGGCATGCATGCGCGCCTCACTCTCCATTGAATCCATGAGCAACTTTCTTGCCTCTTCCCGACTGATCCCTGCTATCTTCTCCAGCTCATCACGCTGACGGAATACCAGTTGCTCCGCCTCATTATTTTTTTTCTGCAAGCCCTCTTCCTGCTGTCGCAGCCGCATCTCACCGTTCTGAATTTCATTCTGTCGTTTATCTAGGCTCTCTGCTTCTCTTTTCAACTGCTCTTTTTTCTCACTGAGCTGCCGTCTTTCATCTTTCAGATCGGCCTTATCAGCCCGGATTTCCTCTTCAACAGCCTGTTTCAGTTGATATACAGCCTCTTTACTTTGCAGCACAGCTTCTTTCTTGATGCGCTCCGCTTCAAGAATAGCATTCTCGATAAGCTGTTTCCCCTGGCTTTCTATGTTGGCCCGATGGTTCTCAACAAAGCGTTTTCTTATAAGAAAACCGCCTATTATGCCAAGCAGTAACCCAATGGGTAACAGTAAAACTGACTGATTAAATATCTCCATAACACTCTAATCCTGGTAGGCAATATCTGATTAAGCAGGAAAGGAACATGACAGCAGACGATACAAGTACCGTACCGCAGAAGAGAAACAAAAAAACGAAAGTGGGGGCGATCAAAGCAGCAACAAAGATCCAGGGGGACCAGTAGCAGTCAACTCTGTAAAATTATCACAGAATTTAATATCCAGACAATCACATTCGTACCTGAATCACGCAACGCCTGTCGGCAACACCCTGAATCAGGGGAGATGAATACTAAATTTTCCATATGAAACCAGCCCACAGCTCAGAGGATTTTGCAAAAAATAAAATTTCCTCTACAGCAGTGACTGAGAATATAAACGCAGTTTTTCTTCCCGAATTTCGTAATCTTGTTCAGCGTCATTCCATCTGCAATCAATAATTTTGCTGATGAATTCCAGTCAACTCGCCTCAGTCTCCATTGGCCACTATCTACAATGACTCAACAAGTTCTTTCCCAAAGCGCCCTGGATATAAAAAACGGAATAACATATATTATCCCGAGAATAAAAAATCCCCACCCTGCCGTGTCTACAGGATGATTAAACCTATTAAATAGGTGGGCAAACTCATATTCTCATCCGGAAGAGTGCTAAGCAATCTTCTTTTCGAAAACAGAGGAGGTACCCTTTTTGTGAGAGTTGGCTCAACATTCTGAAGATCACCAACAGGGCAGGGAAACAGATTTTTAACAAAAACCATTCTACAGAAAGCAAATTTCACAATACTCATCGACTACAACCAACTATAGCAGAATTTTGAGCAAACAAAAGAGAATTATCAACCCTCCTCTCCTTTTTCTGGAGAAAGCCCCGAATCAATCTGCTTTGTCAAGCTGCTTATCCTCTGCTCTGTGTCTGCTCTATATATATCAAATTTAGACTTTAGTTCAAAATACCTGGATGCTATATTCAAACTTACTAACACAGCCACCTTGCTCACCGGTATCGTTCCCGCACTTCCAGACATATTTTCCTCTACCAGTTCTTTCACGAGATCAAGGATATCTGCCACCTCACTCTCTGGAGCCCCGGTATAAAAAGTATACTCCTGACCTAAAAGCTGAAACCGAACAAGCCTTTCCAAGTCAATCCCCCACGACTGTCAGGATTTGCATAATATTCTTCTCAAAAAGCACGTTTCAACAAAGATCTTAAAAAAGACTGCCCTGCACACCACCCTCAGCATTACGACTGGTCTTACCGGCATCTCCACTCTCCATATCGCCCGCCTCCCATTCTTCAATACGATCCAAAAGCCCAGACACCCTGTTGCTGATCTCCCCTCTTTCATCTTTGAGAGAGGCCAACTCGTCCTGCAGCGTTGCAATTGTCTCCTCCCGTTGCAACAACAACTCGTCAACTCTCTTTTTCTCTGCCTGCAAGGCATTAAATCTGTCCAGCAGCTTGGAAACAAAATTCTCAAGACGCCCTAACTCACTATCCTGCATCATATCATTTACTCCTGTATTTATTATAATAAATGCACAACTATTTCATAGCGTTCAATATACCCATGCCCTTTATTCTCCGCAAGCATTAAGCTATTACCACAGAACAATATCCTCATCAAAATACCATAAACCCTGCAATGAACCGTGACTACTTTCTACCCCTGGAATAATTCCAGCTCAATGGACGTCCATCACAGTAAGGCATACAGCCATGGAATGGCCGGGGATCATCATCGAAGACCATATCGAGAAAATATTTATCCCCCTCCCACATAGGCAACAGATGCAACTCATCCAATCGGCACCATTGTAAATCACCTTCCACATTCGACGCCTGGAGCACCCCACTGAAACCATCTATTCGATAAATAAAACCAAACCAGTCTTCACCCTTGGAACCAAAGCCAGGCCAATTTACAGTCCCACGCAAGGTGGCCTCCTCACACAAGAGGCCGGCCTCCTCATAAACCTCACGCTTGAGACACGAGAAAACATCCTCCTGCCGTTCCATCTTGCCTCCAAGACCATTATATTTCCCATAATGGGGATCACCAAGCCGTTTATTTCTATGAATCATTAATGTTTTTTTACCATCTCGAGAGAGAATAAAACCAAGTGTTGCCAATATTGGAGTGTACATCATCTCCTCCTTATGATTAAATAGAGATAAAATGCCCTTAGTTCGTTCACACGGCATGACTGCCTCATCAGCCGGGAAAACAGTTTCGGCCTCGCCTCGTTAAGCTGGGGAAGCAGGGAAAACTTTTAAATTTCACTTTTTAACTTTAACAGCATGAAATCAGACAGTTCATATACTTTTGTCCGCATCCGACATGCCTGCACCCCAAAATTCAAGGCATCCTTTTTGATTGCCGCCATCTTGTTTCTCAATCTTGCAGGTAATGTTTCCTATCTGGGCGCGACTGTCCACAACAAAAATTTTCCCATAGCTCCCGCCATCCAGGCCAATGTCACTTTCTGGGAAAAAATTTATTCAACATACTCCACCAGTGAGGCCGTTATCCATGACAAACATGATTTAACAAAAATCTATGGGGTGATCCCTATAATTGACTATCTGCTGCCCGGAGCCGGGCAGCTCAACAAACCCATTCTGGAGACAGCAAAGCTGAGATATTCGGCAATCCTGAACCATCTTGCACAAGGAAATCCTCCCCGCTCCAAGGAAGAACATCGCATCGCCGCCATGTATAAAGGCGCCAGAAAATCACAACTTCTCAAGGCAAGGGAGTCAATCCGTGCTCAGATTGGCCAGAAAGAACGATTCAGGGAGGGGGTTATAAGATCCGGCGCCTACCTGTCTGAGATCAGAAGGATATTCCGCTCATACAATCTCCCCGAGGAACTCGCCTACCTGCCCCATGTGGAGTCTTCCTTTAACCCTGACGCCTACAGTAAAGTCGGGGCCTCCGGCCTCTGGCAGTTCACCCGATCAACCGGAAAGGCCTATATGCGCATCGACAATCTTATTGATGAGCGCCAGGATCCAATTATTGCAAGTCACGCCGCGGCAAAATTTTTAAAAAAGAATCATACACTTCTTGAGAGTTGGCCCCTGGCCCTTACTGCCTACAATTATGGAACATCAGGAATGATGCGGGCAAAAAGAGACAAGGGTTCCTATGAAAAGATCTTTCTGGGATATCAGGAGGGGTACTTCAAATTTGCCTCCCGCAATTTTTATCCGGAATTTCTTGCCGCCCTCAGGGTCGCTCAAAAGATTGAACAGGATCCGTCCCTGCGTCGCCACAAACCAACACCAACAACCACCGTCCGCCTCAAAAAACATGCATCAGTAGCTACCATCAGTCGTAATTTCAAGGTCAACATCAATACGATCAAGGCGCTTAATCCCGCCATCAAAGCATCGGCCTTCCAGGGAAAACAACGACTTCCCCAGGGATATCAACTGAAACTTCCCGTCACGGCCCAGAACCAGACCAAACAGGCCATTACAATAAAAGCAAACCAGAATATCACCAAAAATCGTATTTACTTACAATAATTTGCTGACAACAAGTCTCTTTCCAAACAACACTTAACCATCTGTTTACTTCAAGACAAGGAGCCTTCCATGGATATCTCAAAAAGAATTGCTGAAATGAAAAAACAACCTGGATTCCAGGACAATGTAGGGATGATCCTCATCCACAACGGCGTGGTACGAAATTGGTCCAGAAAAGATAAGAGCAAAGTCAAAGCGCTGGAAGTCACCCCTGATCTTACCAAAATAGAGGCCCTTCGCCAGGAATTTCTCCAACGGGATGGCATTTTTGATATTGTTATCGAGGCCAAAAGCGGAGAGTTTCAGCCAGGAGAAGACCTTCTCTTTCTCATCGTCGCCGGTGACATTCGCGAACACATCAAACCTGTTCTGGCAGAACTTCTTGACCGGGTCAAGGCGGAGGCTATGACCAAGAAAGAAATCATCATTGGCTAAAGAAATCAGCGTATTAAGCAACAAGGACTTTCATTCAGCGGAATTGAGTAATCATTCAACGAGATCCAGGAATGCAAAAATACCCACGGATTATTTTTAGGTAGGACAGGATACAGAGTTGTAACGAAGAGAGCATGAAGAAACAGACTCAGAACTTTCATCCACAGGACCAATATGCTTAGCGCTGAACAATTTGTCAAAAAATTCAAGGATGTAAAAACACTGCCGTACGTTGTCACCGAGCTTTCACGATTGATCTCCGATGACAACACAACCATGAAAGACTTTGAAGACATTATCAAGATGGACCCCACCCTGGTGGCACGTCTGCTTCACCTTGTCAACAGTGCCTTCTACGGACTTTCACAACAGGTAACTTCCATCGATAGAGCCGTGGCCTTCCTGGGAATGCGCAACCTTCGTAGCCTAGCCGTCACCGATGCCCTGCAAAATATCTTCAAAGAGAAGGTCAGCGCTGGTATTTTCTCCAGGAAACGTCTCTGGCTGCACTGTGCCGTTGTCAGCACATGCAGCAAAATTCTTGCCGAAAGGATCTTCGGCATCAACGGCGACGACGCTTACCTCTGTGGAATCCTTCATGATTTCGGGAAAATAATTGAGGAGCAGATCGCCACAGACGATTTTCTTGCCGCCTGTGAGGCATGCCAACCTACAGACTCACTTATTGAACATGAACATCATTTTCTCGGAACCGATCATTGTGAAATCGGCTACCTTCTTGCCCAGGATTGGGGGATGTCTCCCGCCATCCAAGAGGCCATCCGCGATCATCACACCCTGTTGGAAAATGCAGACCCGAGCAACCTGACCAGCATTCTCCAGATCGCCCAGTATATTACCGGGCAAATGGGTTACAGCTCCCTGCCCGATATTACGTCACCCCTTTCTCCCTCTCTGGTGCTCCACCTGCAGGAAAACATGGCTGAATACAAGGTGCTGATTGATGATTTACCGGAAGAGATAGCAAAGGCCCTGGATATTTACGAAACTTAGAGGTCGCAAAAAACAAGGTTATTTGGCACACCGTACAGGAGCCCAAGTATGGATAACAGTTTTGCAGTTTTTAACCAGACGATAACCTTTACCACCGAGATTCAAGAACTTCTTGTCCTCTTGGCCGACTCCGACCAAGACCATTTTTACTGCTGCATTGATCATGAGGGAAAACTGCAGAGTGCAGGGCTGCCTTCTCTGCATCCGACCCCACAGATCATGGAGGAGATCAGCTCCCAAATAAAAACGGGACTGGACACCCAATCCTTATGGACCAATAGCACTGGCTCCTATCACGCCCTCGCCTTGCCCGATTTCAAAGCCACACTGCTCTTCAGCAGTGATGATGGCTGCCATGAGACACGGCCATCAAATATCTGCCGGACCGTCAAGCTTTGTCTGGCCCTATTCCGAAGCCAGCAAGAGCACAAAAAGACATTACAACATCTTGATATTCAGAAGAAACAGTTTGATCGTAAATTTTCAGTCCTGGAAAAAAAATACCAGACCATCCTTGAGGAAAATGAAAAAAGTTACCAGACTATCAAGGAGCAACAGGATAATTATTCCAAAACTCTGCAGTCCGAGATCGAGATCCAGACCAAACAATTACGCGAAGCCACGGCAGCGGCTGAGGCAGCCAATATTGCCAAGAGTGAATTTCTTGCCTCAATGAGTCATGAGATCAGAACTCCCATGAACGGCATCATTGGCTTTACCGATATGTTGCTGACATCTGAACTTGATGAAGAACAAAAAGAAAGCGCCTTTACCATTAAACGCAGCGGCGAAGCCCTACTTGCCCTCATCAACAATATCCTCGATTTCTCCAAGGTTGAGGCCGGGCATATGGAAATCGAAGCCATTGATTTTGACCCGGAAATAACAGCACATGATGTCTGCGATATGGTGCGCCCCAAAATTGCAGGTAAACCCATTGAGCTGCTCTGTCGCATTGACGAACGATTGCCGGCAAATGTCATGGGTGACCCTGGAAGATTCCGTCAAGTCCTGATCAATCTCCTTGGCAATTCCGTCAAATTTACGGAAAAAGGAGAACTGGAACTCTCCATAGAAGTTGAAGAAGAAACAGAAGACACAATTATCCTCCACAGCAAGATCCGGGACACCGGTATTGGTATTGATCCTTCCAAAACAGACACCATTTTTGAAGCCTTCAAGCAGGCAGACGGTTCAACCACCAGAAAATATGGCGGCACCGGTCTCGGCCTGTCAATATGTAAAAAAATAGCACAGTTAATGAAAGGACAGGTCTGGGCGGAAAGCACTCCTGGTAAGGGATCCATTTTCCATTTTACAGCCACGATGAAAAAATCCGACCGTGTCAGGCCAAAAACTGCGGATATCAGCACCGTAAAAAATACACGTATTCTCCTTGTCGATGACAACAGAACAAACATTGACATCCTGCTCAAGATTTTCCAACAGTATGGCATCCAAAGCACCGCACTCGTAGATGAAACTCAGACCATAGCGACCCTGATTTCTGCAGACCGGAACGGCACCTCCTTTGATGCCGCGATCCTGGACCTGCAACTCCCTGTTATCTCAGGATTTGACCTTGCCAGGAAGATCCGCGGGACAGATACGAAAAGTCACAACATCCCTCTCCTTGCATACACCTCCAGCACGGAAAAAATCGCCAGCCGCTGCCGAGATGCCGGCTTTAACGCTTTTCTCACCAAACCAACCCGGCGTGCCATGCTGCTCAAGACCTTGGCAAAAATCTTGAGCAGTTCGGAGGACAGCAGCATCCCCAAGGAAGAAAAAGAACTCGTCACCCA
This sequence comes from Pseudomonadota bacterium, assembly GCA_018821985.1. Lineage (GTDB taxonomy): Bacteria > Desulfobacterota > Desulfobulbia > Desulfobulbales > Desulfocapsaceae > UBA2270. The sequence continues at coordinate 36,439 of JAHJKP010000033.1, read as the reverse complement.
ATATTCAATTCGTGAGGAGATGAAACACTCAAGCAGGATCCTCCTGGCGGAAGACAATCTGGTCAACCAAAAACTGGCAACCATGATGCTCAGCAAGGCGGGATATACGGTTCAGGTCGTCCCCAATGGCCGTCTGGCTGTTGAAACCTTTACCCGGAATTCCGATCAGTATGACCTCATCCTCATGGATATCCAGATGCCCGAGATGGACGGCTTCGAAGCCACCCGCCAGATCCGGGAAAAGGGTTTTACCGATATTCCCATTGTGGCCATGACCGCCAATGCCATGAAAGGTGACCGTGAAAAATGTCTTGAAGCCGGCATGAATGATTATATAAGCAAACCAATCAAGCGTGAAATCGTCTTCAAGATCCTTGAAGAAAGACTCTACGGGAATCATTGATACCAGGGTTGCCATTAAACAGACCATGACCATTCACAGCCACACTAAAATGTCGATAAGCAAGCGGATCCTAATCTGGGCGAACCAACAAAACACCACATTGTCCGTTCTGAAACAGGCACTCCACACCTTCGTCCGAGTACTCTTAATTACGGCCAGAGAATTTCGCAAGAACGAGCTTTCATTGCGCGCCAGCGCCCTCACCTACACCATTCTCCTCTCCCTGGTACCCATGTTGGCCATGAGCACCGCCCTGATCAAAGGACTTGGTGGTGACAATCAGTTGCAACAGGTTGTGTATGGCTACATCGAAGCCCTTGAACAAAGCTCAAACACCACGGAACCTACCCCCTCCCAATTTGATGGAACAACTGCCACAGAAACCGATAACAAAGACAACACCAGTACAACTCTGACCGCACATCTTCGATCGGCTGCGGATAAACTTTTCGACTATGTTGACAAAACAGATTTTACCACCCTAGGCTCCATCGGTGTTCTTGTCATGCTGATCACCATCATCATGGTCTTTGACACCATTGAAAAGGCAATGAACACCATCTGGCAGGTGCCATCCGGCCGCTCGGCGCTTCGTAAGATCACTGATTATCTGGCCCTACTGATCCTCATGCCGGTTGCCATCAATATTGGCTTTGCGGCCACCACTGTTATCAAAAACCCAACCTTGCTGGTCAGGATTGAACCATTCCTACCAGTGATCCGGCTGCAGAGTATTTTTTTTCTCCTGCTGCCCATCTTGTTCATCACTCTGGCCTTATCAATCAGTTACATGGTCTTTCCCAATACCAAAGTACGCTCGGTACCGGCATTCATTGGAGCACTCCTGGCCGGCTCTCTCTGGTTTGTCACCCAGAATATCTACATCAGCCTGCAGATTGGAGTCTCCAACTACAACGCCATCTATGGCTCTTTTGCCACACTTCCCTTGTTCCTGGTCTGGTTATACCTTGGCTGGATTTTCATCCTCACCGGAGCCCAGGTCGCCTTTGCCTGCCAAACTCATCACGGCTATCAACTGCTCGCAATACCACCAACACCTGCTCAACAACTGAGCGCCGCCTTTGACGTCACCCATCAGATCTTTTTATTTTTTGACAAACAGCAGCGACTGACAGTCAAAATGCTCCCTGTACTCTGCCCTGGACACATGCCATCTCTCCTGGCATCGACACTTGAGCAACTGTTTGCCGCGGGCATCATCCACATCGACAGCAAAAATCAATCCCTCTTTCCAACCCTGCCAGCCGAAAAATTAGATCAAGGCGCTATCGTCAAGGCCATTCTGGGCACTGATACTTCTGACACTGAAGGCGGCCGACAAAGCCGACGTGCCTTGGAAGCGGCCAGCCAAGTCGCTGCCTCTGACCTTTCAGAAGGCCAAAATAGTTAGTATCCATCTTGCAAGATATGTTGTAGGTTACAATGTTATCTTAAATTCACTGTCAACACTCAACAACAGGTAAAGAAAGCATGAAAAAGATTATTATGATCGCCATATTTGCCAGCTTGATCATCTCCGCCGGATGCAGTAGTGAAGAGCCCAAGGAACAGCCAGTAAAGGATTCAACAAACCAAGCCATTCAGGCTGCGGCTGACAAGGCCCATGAAGTTATTGACAAGACAGCAACCGCCTCCAAATCCATCGTTGAGAAGGCAGAAGAGATCAAGGATGCCGCTCGAAAGGCGGCAAGTGACATGAGCGCCAGCATCCAGAAAGACAACGAGCAGGTTAAAGAAAAAACAACCACGCCCCAGGAAGCACCAGCACCCGCTGACAGCCACAAATAACAGCTCAGACAGCCCTCAATATACAGACAAATAACCGACCAGGATTCATCAGGAACAGCCCATGACCAACAATGATATTCTCCGCAGAATCAGATATGCACTTGACCTCCACGACGCAACAATCGTTGAGATGTGCAAACTCGGAGGACACGAACTGGAAAAGACTTCAGTTACTGCCTTCCTGAAAAAGGAAGACGAGGAAGGCTACCTTGCATGCAGTGATCCGGCCATGAATGCTTTTCTCGATGGTCTTATTATTCATAAAAGAGGCCAGAAAGAAGGCAAGGCCGACCAAGAACATAGCATATCGCCCATCACCAACAATATCATCCTCAAAAAACTTCGTATCGCCCTGGAACTGAAAGAAGATGCCCTGCTGGAGATCCTGGGATTGGCCCACGCCACTATTACCAAGGCCAAGCTGAGCGCCTTGTTCAGAAAGGAAGGCCATAAAAATTACAAAGAATGCGGCAATCAGTTCCTCAGAAGCTTCCTGAAAGGACTCACCATTCGCTTCAGAGATCAAAAAGACGCATCCCGCCCAGAGAAACAAGCCCATTCATGAAAAAAATCCTGACCAAAAATGAAGCAGACCTGCTGACCCTTCTTACTGATTCCGGCTACTCCAAGACCAAGGCCAAACAACTGGTTAAACATGGAGCCGTTGCCGTAGGCGATAAAGAGGCGACACGTGCTGACCAGCTTGTATCGGCAGGAAAACTGGTCTGCGTTCGTTCAGAACAGGAGATGCGCGAGCAGGCCAAGAGCTGCCCGGGACTTTCGATAATCTACGAAGACGAGGCCATCATTGTCATCGACAAACCGGCAGGCCTGCTGACCATTGCCACTGAAAAAGAAAAAAGAAAAACCGCTTATTACCTGCTCAGTTCATACCTCAAGGAGCGGGCTAAATCGACGAAAGCTCGGATCTTCATCGTCCACCGACTGGACCAGGGGACATCCGGCCTGCTGGTGTTTGCCAAAAATGAAGCGGTAAAACAGATTCTTCAGGATGGCTGGGAGCACGCTGACAAGCGGTACACTGCTATTGTTGAAGGGGTTCCCAGAGAAAAAGAGGGACAGATTGCAAGCACACTCTCCGAGTCAAAGGCCCTGCGAGTCTATACCGTCAGAGGTACAAGCGAGGAAGGAAAAGAGGCGAGGACCAATTACAAGGTGATCAAAGAAAGTGACGCCTACGCCCTGCTCGATATCACTCTGCTCACCGGACGCAAGAACCAGATCCGCGTCCACATGGCCGACATAGGCCACCCCATTGCCGGCGACAAAAAATATGGCGCCAAGACCAATCCCCTGCACCGGCTGGCCCTGCATGCCTATCACCTCTCCTTCAACCATCCGACCAGCCCGGAGAAACGGATGGAATTTGAGATCCCGACCCCAGGGAAATTTCACATGCTTTTTTCAAAAAAGAAGGAAAGATAACACTTCGTCATTTCGTATTAAACGTTATTCCATGATATTTCTCGCGCAGAGGCGCGGAAAAGGACAAGGAAAGATTTCCTCTGCGCCTCTGCGCGAGATCAGAATTCACTCCGCCAAGAGCTTTCTTCTGGTCATCGCCATACTCCGGCAATCTGTGCCCCGCATTGCGGGCAGCAGCCATGAACCAGCCTGTTTTCCTCGATAATAAACCCAAAACGAGTGATAAGCCTGGCCTGACAGGACGGACAGGAACTGTTTTCTCCTCCTGAACCGGGGACATTGCCTTCATAAACATAACGGAGTCCGGCCGCCAGTCCGATTTTCCTGGCCTTCTGCAGAGAGTGCACCGATGTGGCCGGCCTGTCCGTCATCTTGTAGGTAGGATAAAAGGCGGTCACATGCCAGGGGATGGAGGGGTCAAGGGAGACGATAAACTCAGCGATCTCCGTCAGCTCGGCATCGCTGTCATTGAGCCCGGGAATAAGCAGGGTGGTGAGCTCCACCCACACCCCAAGCTCATGCATAAGCCGCACCGTATCGAGCACCGGCTGCAGCCGGGCACCGCAGATCTTGTGGTAAAAATCCTCAGTGAAGGCCTTGATGTCAATGTTAATGGCATCGAGCAGCGGCGCCAGTTTCCGGGTTGTCTTCTCGCTCATATAACCATTGGAGACAAAGATATTCTTCAGCCCCTGCTCCCGGGCCAGCACAGAGCAATCATAGGCAAACTCGAAAAAGATCGTCGGCTCCACATAGGTATAGCTGATCGATTGGCAACCGCTGCGCATAGCCTCTGCCACCACATATTCAGGTGATCGCAGGATTCCAGGGGGTGCATCCGCAGCAAATTTACCCGGTTGGGAGATAGAGAAATTCTGGCAATGACGACAGCGAAAATTACAGCCAACCGTAGAGATAGAATAGGAGCCGCTTCCAGGCAAAAAATGATAGAGAGGTTTTTTCTCCACCGGGTCCACATGCTCAGCCACCAAATACCCATAAACGAGACTGACAAGAATCCCACTTCTGTTCTCACGTACCCCGCAGATACCCCGATGTCCATCCTTGATCCGACAGTGATGGGCGCAAAGCTCACAGATCACCTCACCATCATTACCCTGGCTGTACAATTGCGCCTCATGCATCAGAAGAGCCTCCAGACATTTAAATTTATCCTACACAGCGGGTGCGTTGAAAAATCAGGTTCTTCGTTTAGACTCAAGGCGTTGAAAAAAATTTACCACAGACAGACATATGGAAATCTCCCGAGGATAACAATTTGACAACAACGCTGAGATGAAACGAAAAGACATAATTTCAGGGCATCCGCCCCTGTTGCCACCCGCCATCAAGATAGAGATAGTGGGGACTAAAGCGGCTTTTATAATTCATGGCCGCCACTGACTGAATATAATACCCAAGATACAGATAATAAACCTGATGATTGAGGCAAATCTCCGCCATAGTCAGGATATTAAAGGTGCCCAAGCTCCGGCCGGCCTCGTCAGGATCAAAATAAAAATAGACAGCGTTCATCCAATTTTCGCCGACATCAACAATGGCACAGCCGACAAGTCTTCCATCCAACCGGTAACGAATCTCCATACAGGAGACAATGGAGGTCAGAAAAAAACCGGAATAATAACTCTCGGACTGATTGTTTTTATGAGGGTAACGAGCCGACAGAAACTTCTGACACAAAGCCAGATTTTCCGGACTGAGCTGCACCGGTCCAAATTCAATATCCAGATCAAGGTTCTTTTTCATCACCCGGCGCTGATTGCGATTGAGCCGCAGTTCCTGCGGATGCAGGCGGATGGGAATACAGGCGGAACAATCATCACAGCGCATACAATAGAGACAATTCCCGTTCCGGCGATAGCCGGATGCCAAAAACAGCTCCATAATCCGCTCGGGGACAGGAGCAAACAAGGCCTGATAAAAAACCGCAGTATAGGGTAGATGATACGGACACTCCACTGCCATCGCGACAAAATAATCATCAAAACGGTGTTGCAGCTCCTCAAATTCCAAAGCGCATTGTTGATCGTATTGAGTCATAATAAGATCAAGGGACCTTAATCCCTTCCCTATACCAGTCCCTGTTCCACCATGGCGCGAGACACCTTGATGAATCCGGAAATATTGGCGCCGGCAACATAATTTCCCGGCACTCCATAGTCATGAGCAATGTCAAGACAACTCTTATGAATAATCTTCATAATCAACTTGAGTCTGGCATCCACCTCTTCTCTGGGCCAGGAAAGGCGCATAGAATTCTGGGCCATCTCCAGACCTGAGACCGCCACCCCGCCGGCATTTGCTGCCTTACCCGGGCCGTAAAGGATTTTCTGTGCCAGAAAGATCTGCACGGCTGCAGATGTGGACGGCATATTGGCCCCTTCACAGACCAGATCGACGCCACCGGCCAGAAGCCGCTCTGCATCCTTGGCGTTGAGCTCATTGTGGGTGGCACAGGGAAAGGCACAATCCGCCGGAAAACTCCACAAGGAGTTATGATCCAACAGCGGATCACAGGGGAGATACACGACATCAGGATAGCGCTCTTTATATTCCTTCAGCCGTCCCCGCCGTACATTTTTCAGTTCCTTAACAAAGGCAAGTTTTTCGGAATCAAGCCCCTGCTCATCATAGATGAGACCTGTTGAATCAGAAAGGGTCACCACCCGCCCCCCAAGCGCCAGGACCTTTTCCGCGGTAAAAAGAGCCACGTCGCCCGCCCCGGAGATCAGGCAGCGCCTGCCCTCCAACGTCTTTCCACGGGTAGCAAGCATCTCGGCGGCAAAGTAAACCACTCCGTACCCCGCGGCCTCAGGACGGATCAGGCTGCCGCCCCAGACCAACCCCTTGCCGGTAAAAACCCCGGTGAACTCATTACTCAGCTTTTTATACATCCCAAAGAGATAGCCGATCTCCCGGCTCCCCACCCCAATATCACCGGCCGGCACATCGGTGTCGGGCCCTATATGGCGGTAGAGCTCCGACATAAAGGCCTGGCAGAAACGCATGACCTCCCCGTCGGATCTTCCCTTGGGATCAAAATCAGCCCCACCCTTTGCCCCGCCCAAGGCTAAAGGTGTCAACGCATTCTTGAACACCTGTTCAAATGCCAGAAATTTTACGACACTCAGATTAACAGAAGGATGGAAACGAAGGCCACCCTTGTACGGACCAAGGACACTGCTCATCTGCACCCGGTAACCACGATTCACCTGTACCTGACCAGCATCATCCATCCAGGGCACCCGGAACACAATGATCCGCTCCGGCTCAATGATCCGCTCCAGCACTGCCAGCCGGCGATATCCGGGATTGCGCTCCAGTACCGGTCCAATCGTCTCGAACACCCCGTGCACTGCCTGATGAAACTCCTGCTGATCAGGATCCCTCTCGTGCACCCGACTCATTATCTCATCCACAGATGATATCCTTACATTCATAGTTCACTCCAGATCCGACCTCTTTTGGGCAACCTTTTCATACCGTATTGTATATCCATTTTCCAAAAAAAGGAATTTTTCTTGACTGTTCATTCATATCCATTATCCGCCTGATGACCTGACAGGGGTACGTGTGGAAATTTTTCTAAGAGTGGATAAAGATATCCCGCAAGGAGGTGTCAAAGAAAATGCAGAGACGGAGATTTAAAGCCACTACAAACAGTAATCAGTACGTGGTGATTGCTCCAAATTGGTTAAATTGGCAGTTTTTTTTGGAGGAGGGTGGGGGCAGGAGACCGGACAGGTAATTATTGGGACAATGGAGTGGCATAAAATTTTTTCGGCAATTTAAAGACTGAAAGGTCTTTGTTCAAACTACACGCCAGAGAGAATTGCAGAAGCTGTGGTTTTTAAAAAAATCCGCTTAACAAAAGTGCCATTTTTTCTTGGCCAGTTCAGATCACATAAGCAATGTTCAGAGATAGCTTCAACAAGGTTTGAGGTGTCGCAACTTGGCCAATTCCTGGGGGGTATTGATATTATGCCAGGACGACCTGAGGTGAAGAGGAATGAGCGGGGTCTCGATCTTGTTTTGCCGGGCGATCTGGCCAATGCGCAGAGAACCGGAAGTAAGGAGCCGTTCAAAAAGAGGGGCGCAGCGGTAATCATAATGGGCCAGCAAAGGCTCCACGTAACCGTCTTCATGGAGACAGGGCACAGTTCCCCAGTATCCCGGCCGGCGACGAGCCAGCAGCCAGCTCAGGGCCTCGGTACTGATATCAGGCATATCACAGGCAATGAGCAGCCAGGATACCGCTGGCTGCCAGCGCATGGCAGCCAGAATCCCGGTCAAGGGGCCGCGAGCCTCCGGGATATCGGGGAGCCGGGGGAAATGGGCCAGGGATTCAGGCACAAACCCTGCACCCGAAAGGGCAATATTTTCACCGATCAGGGGTTGCAGGAGAGCAACCGTATGTTCCAGCCAGGTGGTGGCGGTGGTTGATTCCTCCTTCTCAATCAGATGTTTTGGCCGTCCCATTCTGGAACTGCGGCCCCCGATCAAAACACAGGCCCAGACCGGCACCTGAAGCCAGATCTCCTGCAGCCAGTACAGAAGAAAGTCAAGCACCTGCACGGCAGTGGCCTCACCTCGCGGGAAGACTCTGAGTACAGCATTCCCTTCACCATCGGTATCCGCAGGCGGCCCGACCCCGTCATCAGCCAGAAGCCAGAGCTTCGGGACTGGTGTCTGAGCATGCCCCTCAACCAACACCAAATCATAATGACGGCCAAGCTGATCAAGCTGAAAGCCGAAACTACTTCCATCATCTCCATGCAACCGAACGAACTCTTCGCCGCCCAGAAGAAAGACATCTGCTCCCGCCCGATACATGCGATCGCTGTCCTTTCCGGGGAGGTCCACCACCAGATTTCGGCAATCATGTTTGACAACGGCCACCCGCAGCCCGCGTTGAACAAGTTCCGGCAATATGGCCTCAATAAGAGTAGTCTTCCCGGATCCGGAGAGTCCGCAGATCCCAAAAATCGGCATCCTTGTTGTGGGACGTAGGGGGATTTGACTGCTCTTCTTCTTAAAATTTTGCTCTTTCATAGTCTTCATTTTTTCCTCTCACTCCGGCCCACACTGCAGACCCAGACAAGAGTGCGGCAGGATGCCGGCAGACCTTCCCCGTTCCAGAAAAGCATCAATGGCAGCCATTCCTTCCACTCCCAGCTCCCGGGAAAAATTATTAACATAGAGCCCGATATGATCCTGAACGACCCTGTCTTCCAACTCCTGAGCATGTTCTCTGATATAGGGCAGACACTGCTCAGGATGGGCAGAAGCCCAATCAATAGAGGCACGGATCGCCTGATCAATCGCTGCAATCCGTTTTCGGCCCAGTGAGCGCCGGGCGGCGATACAACCCAGAGGGATGGGATAGCCAGTGGTCTGCTCCCACCACTGGCCGAGATCCTGAAGGCAGACCAAGCCCATCTGCTGATAGGTGAAGCGGCTCTCATGGATAATGACCCCGGCGTCCACCTCCCCCTGCTGCACCGCATTCATAATGGTATCAAAGCGCATCTCCACCAGCTCCGGGCAGCCTGGCAGAAAGAGACGGAAAAGGAGGGCCGCGGTGGTCAGGCGCCCGGGAATGGCTATTTTATAACGGACCGGACTGCTCAGATCAAGGGGACGTCGCGCCACCAGCAAGGGTCCGCACCCACGGCCCAGGGCGCTACCTGACGATAAGACACAATATTCATCAAGCACATGCCCCAGGGCATGGAAAGAAAGTTTAGTGACGTCCAGCCTGTGCTCCAGAGCCCAGCCATTGAGGGTTTCCACGTCTTCCAGCACCGGATCTGCGAGCTCGACTCCCGGCAGATCGATCTTGCCGTGCGTCAACGCATAAAAGATAAAGGTATCATTAGGACAGGGCGAATAGCCGATGGTCACGTGTCTTGTTAATGGTTTCATCCTCTCCCCCCTATTTCCCGGACCAGTAAGGCTGCCGCCCTGGCCGCCATGGAACAGGCCTCCGCCATCTTCCAGCCCTTCAGGTCCCGATCTTCCACCAGATTAGAGACCGCTCGCACTTCAAGCAGGGGAAGAGAAAACTCGGCACAGACCCTGGCCGCTGCCGCCCCTTCCATATTCTCACAGAGCCCCTGAAATCTTGCTGCCAGCATCGCGCCTCGCTGACGGGTGGCACTGGCGGCAGAAACGGTCACAAAATTGCCACAGTGGTATGCAATCTGATGATGGGCCAGTATCTTTCCGGCCAGGTGAAGCAGCGACTGATCCAGAGGGAATACCGTGCTGGCACCCAATTTTTCATCGAGGACCTCAAGATGATCCGCAAAACAGATCCCGAAATCCCCTAAGCTCTCCTGTTCGGCCAAACAGAGGTCAAGAATCGAGGCATTGTCACCCTTCGACGACGATTCACAGAGATAAGCCCCGGCCACTCCAAAGTTAAGGACCTTATCAATCCGCGGATCGCATCTTTCCAGATAACGGGTCAGGCGCAGGGTTGTCTCCACCGGCCCTACCCCAGCAATCAGGGTAAAACAGGAAGGCTTCACACCTTCTTGGGAAGAATCTTCCCCATCCTCCGCCAACAGCTGTAGAAAGGGGTTCATCTCAAATTCAGTTGCAGCAACAGCAAGGATCATGGTAGGTAGTTCAAGGCTAAAGACTTAAGTCTAAAATTCAACATCATCCATCTCTTGATGGCAAGGTCTAAAGTCATCAATGGATGGCTAAATAAAAAGGACCAAAGACGAGGTGCACAAAGCCTGAGGACTGCGGCGTACTTTTTGGTACGCCGCAATGACGAAGGATGCAGTGCAACGAAGTATTTGGGGGTTTTTACTTAGTCATCATCTCTTTACTGCAAAACAGAACAGCCATGCAACAGGATTTCACACTCAAGGCATATGACTATCCCCTGCCGCCGGAAAATATCGCCCAACATCCAGCGGACAGACGGGAAGATTCAAGACTCTTTATACTGCACCGCCAGAGCGATGTACGAGAGCACCGGCACTTCAGCGATATTGTTGATCTGCTGCAAAAAGGCGACCTGCTGGTGGTCAATGACACCAAGGTCTTTCCAGCCAGATTGCTGGGCCGCAAAGATACGGGCGGCAAAGCAGAGGTGTTTCTTCTTTCCTATCCGCAGACAACAGAGGCTGTGGCAGAAACAGCAGACAAGGTCGACACCACTGCTGTTACGACCGCCACAGCCACCGCCCTGATCAAAAGTTCAAAACCTCCTCGACCAGGATCAACGATTAACATCAATGCAGACCTTTCCTGCACGATCCTCGAGAGACTAGGTGAAGGCAGGGTCAAAATCATGCTCCACTACAAGCAAGAAAAGGGCTTGGCCGAAGCCCTCAAAGATCATGGACAGATCCCGCTCCCCCCTTATATTGAGAGGAACAACGGCAGCACCGCCGAAGACAGCAAACGGTACCAGACCGTTTATGCCAGCCAACCAGGAGCAGTAGCCGCGCCCACCGCCGGTCTCCACTTTTCCGAGGAGCTGTTAGAAAAAATCAGCGAAAAAGGCATACTCATCGCCAGGATCACCCTACATGTGGGATATGGAACCTTCGCCCCGGTACGAACCGAGGCCATCCTGGACCATACCATTCATCAGGAGTACGTCCATATCTCCAAGGAGAATGCTGACACAATCAATACAGTTCGACAACGGGGGGGAAAGATCTGGGCCGTGGGCACAACCACAGTGCGAGCTCTTGAATTCGCGGGGAATGAACAAGGAGAAGTCCAGCCAACAGATGGTTGGTGCGACCTCTATATCTTACCGGGCTACCGTTTCAAGGTCATTGACAACCTGATCACCAATTTTCACCTCCCCCAGTCGTCCCTGCTCTTTCTGGTCTCCGCTCTCTGCGGCCGGGAAAGGCTATTGGACTGTTACCGGCAGGCAATTGCCCAAGGTTACAGATTTTATTCCTATGGCGACGCCATGGCTATCATGAAATAAGCGCTTGCAGAGAAAGCTGCAAGCGCCTGACAAAGCGGAAAATATTAAAAAATTCTGACAGGCACTCAACCAGCGGAAGCCGGACATTTAGCACAGCCACCGGAGGAACACGGTGCCGGGGTTGCACTCGAACTGCCGGCAGCCGCCCCTTTCTGGGTACTGGCATAGCCATCGGCATACCAGCCACCACCCTTGAGCTGAAACGAGCTCATAGACATCACTTTTTTTACCGCCCCTTCACATTCAGGACAGCTGCTCAATGGCGCATCCGCCATACGTTGCTGAACCTCAAAAGACTTACGACAGGTATCACATTCATACTCATAAACTGGCATTTTTCTACTCCATCCCTGACAAATATTCACTTTCCCATCAAAACCCCAACAGGAGCAAAATCCTTCCAAGTCGGAGCGTATCTTCCTGTTTCTCTGCACTCAAAGAGTGTATTTAATAATTTAACGCCCATGACTTCATCTGTCAACTACCGTAAAACAATGTTGGCAAGTTATTATTAAGGGATTAAGATAGTCAACTCAGATATTCTCAGGTTTAACATCAATCCTTGGAAACATCGGAATGACGGTTAACCGGTTACGCTTTTTTCTTTTCCACGAATCATTGTATCATGCAGATCCACCTGAACGGCAGTCCAAAAACCATCACCGATTCAACGACCGTGGCCATGCTTTTGCACGAGTTGGGTGTTCCATCCACGTCCGTGGTTGTTGAACTGAACAAAACTATTATACAGCCGGACTGCTATGCGACTACTTCTTTCCAGGACAATGACCAAATGGAACTCATCCGATTTGTAGGAGGCGGCTGACATGCTGACCATTGGTGGACATACATTCAACTCCCGGCTTTTTCTCGGCACCGGCAAATTCTCCTCATCAACGGTGATGAAACAGGCCATTGAGGCCTCCGGCACCGAGATGGTGACCGTGGCCCTGCGCCGGGTCGACCTGGAAAATCCGCAAGATGATATCATGAGCGCCCTCGACCGGGACAAATGCGTCTTTCTCCCCAACACCTCCGGGGCCAGAAATGCCGAAGAGGCCATTCGTCTGGCCCATCTGGCGCGGGCGGCATCCGGTTCAAGCTGGCTCAAGCTGGAGGTGACCCCGGATCCCCGCACCCTGCTTCCGGACCCGGTTGAGACCCTGAAGGCAACAGAGGAGCTGGTGCGGGCTGGTTTCATCGTCCTGCCTTACATGAACGCCGACCCTATCCTGGCCCTGCGTCTGCAGGACGTGGGAGCCGCGGCGGTCATGCCCCTGGGCTCTCCCATCGGCACCAACCAGGGTATTCTCACCGCCTTTCAGATTGAAATCATCATCAATCAGGCCCGGGTACCTGTGGTGGTTGACGCCGGGATCGGCGCCCCATCGCACGCCGCCCTGGCCATGGAGATGGGTGCCGACGCGGTGCTCGTCAACACGGCCATCTCGGTAGCCGGTGATCCGGTGGCCATGGCCCGCGCCTTTGCCCAGGCAGTCGAGGCCGGCCGCACCGCCTTTGTGGCCGGCATGGGTAGCCGAAGCAAACAGGCCCAGGCCTCTTCACCCCTTACAGGGACCCTCGCCACAGACCTTGGATTTCTGGCATGACCCTCTTTAGCCTGCCTGAGTTTCAGCAACTCCAACAGACGATCCAGCACTGCACCAGCACCGATGTGGAGCAGGCTCTGACATCCAGACATCCTGGCATCCTTGATCTGGCGGCGCTCATCTCGCCAGCAGCCGAACCCTTCATGGAGGAGATGGCCCGCCGTTCCGCGCTCCTCACTGCCCAGCGTTTCGGCAGGACCATCCAGCTTTACGCCCCGATCTATCTTTCGAATTACTGTACCAACCGCTGCGCCTATTGCGGCTTTTCCGCTGACAACCGCATTGCCCGCAGGTGCCTGACCTTTGATGAGGCAGAGGCAGAGGCCGACATCCTCCATAAACGAGGCTTTCAGCATATCCTGCTGGTTTCCGGCGAGGCGGAATCGGCCGTTGACGTGGAGTATCTGGAGACCATCGCTCTCAGACTGCGGGGCCGCTTTGCCGCAGTCTCCATCGAGGTCCAACCGCTTTCCACCGCTCACTACGCCCGGCTCTTCAAGGCCGGTATCACCGCAGTGGCGGTCTACCAAGAGACCTACGACCAGGAGATGTATAAACAGGTCCATCTTTCCGGCAAAAAGACTGATTATCACTACCGGCTGGAGACCCCGGCCAGGGTGGCGGCAGCCGGTATGCGCGAGGTGGGGATCGGGGCTTTGCTCGGTCTGACCGACTGGCGGGCCGAGGGACTGGCCATCGGCCTGCATCTGGCTTGGCTGCGCAAGAATTTCTGGAGTACCGGAGTCACCGTTTCCTTCCCGCGCCTGCGTCCTGCCGCCGGAGCCTTTTCCCCACTGGTCCCGGTCTCCGAGAAGAATCTGAGCCAGCTCATCTTTGGACTGCGTCTCTTTGATCCGGATGTGGGACTTGTCCTCTCCACCCGGGAAGAAGCACGCTATCGAGACGGAATGCTGGGCCTTGGCCCCACCCGCTACTCAGCCGGTTCCTGTACCGCCCCCGGCGGATACTCCCATCCCGATCTCACCGACGGGGAGCAGTTCAGCGTCGGTGACCTGCGAACCATGGAAGAGGTAAGCCTGGCCATCGCGGCCAAGGGATGTGACCCGGTCAGCAAGGACTGGGACAGCGCATTTCAAAATTAACGGCCAAGCCAAAATGCCAGATCCTTTGTTGCTCGTCTTTTGACATTTTTACTTAGCCAGCTAGTTTTTTTATACAAAACCATAACTTTTCAACCTACATGGAGCGATCATGAGCGATCTGAAAAAAATGTACACCACCATCCTGGGCGATCACTTCCCCATGGATATGACCATTTCCTTTGGCGACCAGAAACTGGTTTATCGTAAGCGAACTTGGGGAATCAAGCAGGAAGATGGTTCCATTGACGAGCGCGGCGTTCGCTATGGTGAGAACCCGGATCAGGAGGCCGCCCTCTATGAGTTGGTCAACGGCAATCTGACCCTGGGGGAATGCACCTTCATCGAGCCCGGCAATGGCCTGGTCTCTGGAATCCGCGTGGAGGATATGCTCCAGGTGGGAAAACACCCCGGCAAGATCAATCTCACCGACATTGACAACGGTCTCAATATCCTCAAATATCTGACAGACAGGCCAGCCGCAGTCATCCTCAAACACAACAACCCCTGCGGCGCTGCCTACGGCGACACCCTGGCCCATGCCTTTGACCGCGCCAACCGCTGCGACCGCATCGCCGCCTTTGGTGGGGCCGTGGTCATGAGCCGGGCCTGCGACAATGAGACCGCCAAGCTACTTTCGCAGAACTATCTGGAAGTAGTGTGCGCCCCCTCATTTGAAGAGGGAAGCCTGGAGATCCTGAAGAAAAGCAAGAACCTGCGGGTCATCCAGATCAGCCGCATGGACCGTCTGGCCGAGTTTGAGAAATTCCGCTTTGTGGACTTCAAGAGCCTGATCGACGGCGGCATCATTGCCCAACAATCGGCCGTCAATTCGATCCGCTCCATTGATGATTTGAAACCGGCCACTGCCACCTGGAAAGGGGAGACCTTCACCTGTGACCGCACCCCGAGCCAGCAGGAAATTGACGACATGATCTTCGGCTGGGCCGTGGAACACGGAGTCACCTCCAACTCAGTACTCTATGTCAAGGATGGCTGCACCGTGGGCATCGGCACCGGCGAACAGGACCGGGTCGGTGTGGCCGAGATCGCTGTGCACAAGGCCTACATCAAATACGCGGACATCCTCTGCTTTGACCAGTACGGGATTCCCTACGCCGACCTGGCACTGCAGATCGCCCAGGGCAAACGGGCCAAGGGAGACCAGGAGGCCATTGACGCCAAGGTCCAGGCCGATCGGGCCGGACTCCCCGGTTCAGTAATGATCTCGGATGCCTTCTTCCCCTTCCGGGACGGAGCGGATGTGGGGATCAGCCAGGGGATCACCGCCATTCTCCAGGCCGGCGGCTCCATGCGCGATTATGAGACCATCCAGGCCTGTAACGAGGCCAACCCCAAGGTGGCCATGATGTTCACCGGCCAGCGCTCATTCAAGCACTGATCCCGGATTATTGGTCCTTTTGGTCACCTAACAGCACCCCATACAACAACAAACCTTTGTTGGGTTATGGCGCAAAACAATATGCGCCATAACCCAATCTCTCTCTGCTGACCCGCAGCTGTTTCCCATACGATGAAGGAACCAATCCGTAGCGATTAGTGCCGACATGAAGGGCATGGGCCTGGAAATCTCCACCAGAAAAGACTTGACGTTTTCCTATTCCCTGACCTGCACCACCGAAAAAACAGCGGACACCTGGCTCGGAACGGCTCGGAAGAAAATCACATAACCAGCCGCTGCCATTGAGAAGAGCAGCAAAAAGAGGAGTAAGAAAAAAGGAATAATTTTCCGGGCATTCAGCCAGTTTCTTTTTCTTTTTTTAGATCCGGCACTTCTTTTCCTGACAATCTTTTTTCTCTCCATCTCCGCCTCAAGCACGAACCGCTCCCGGTCGCGACCATTAATTACCTGTTATTTCAACAGGACAAACAAGATGTCCCTATTTTTTCCGGTTCAAGACATAGTAGGCCAATCCTTCCAACACCGCCACTTCCTGTTGAACCGCAGCCTGATCAAAGATACGCAACTGGACAAGGGCATCGGCAATGATTGTTTCGGCCTTCTGACGGGCAAGGGTAAAACCATCATAACGGGCGATCAGGGCACTGGCCTCAGCAAAGCCGCTGGACCGTTGCTCCACACTTGTCAGCATAGTCAATAATCGTTCCCTGTCCTTTTCTTCAGCCCTGGCCGTGGCGATAATCAAAGGCAGGGTCATCTTTCCTTCACGAAAATCATTGCCAACTGACTTCCCTGTGTTGATTTCATCCCCAAGATAATCAAGGAGGTCATCGATGATCTGAAAGGCACAGCCAAGATGCAGGCCATAGTTGCGCAGCGCCTGTTGCTCCTCTCTGCCGGCACCTCCAGCCAGGGCTCCGATCTCACAGGTTGCGCCAATCAGTCGGGCCGTCTTGCCCATGATCACCGCAAAATAATCCGCTTCCGCCAGATTGTAATTGCTGGCATTATGGAGCTGCAGGAATTCACCATCCACCATGGCGGTTGTGGCCCCGCAGAAGATCTCCAGGGCCTGTACCCCTCCCCCTCTCCCCACCAGCAGCATCGATCGGGCATGCAGGAAATCACCCGCCAGGATCGCCGCCGTCTCTCCAAAGGCCACATTGACTGCCGGCCGCCCCCGACGGGTCAGGGCCTGATCTATCACATCGTCATGGAACAGGGTCGCACAATGGAGATACTCGAAGGCAATGGAAAGGGGAACGACATCCACGTCCCTGCCGCCGCACAGGCGGCAGCAAAGCACAGTGAGCAGTGGCCGGATCCGCTTGCCTCCATTAAAAAGACCATAGCGCAAGACTTCAGTAAGCAGCGCTGCCGTATCAGTGCTCAGCGTGGTCAGATCGGCCTGCATCGCCTGTTCAATCCTGGCCAGATCAGGTCCAATGGCTGCCATCAACCCTGCCCCGTCAGTCCCTCCGGCAAATTGTTCTGTTGCCCCCATCTCCATCACCCCCCAGAATTATCATGCGAATCGCACTTTTGTTCAAAAAAATTCCGTACATCCGATAAGCTCCGCACCACCGGTGAAGGCGGCAGACTGGCACGAAAGCTGCGGCCATAGCCTTTGCTAAACAGACGAACATCCATAATGGCGATGACCCCGCAATCTGAAGCTGCCCGCATGAGTCGCCCCACCCCCTGACGCAGGGTGAGGATGGCTCTGGGCACTTGAAAATCAAAAAAAGGCTTACCACCGCCATCAGTAATGGCCTGGATACGGGCCTGAATCACCGGATCACTTGGCACCTCAAAGGGAAGTTTATCGATGATCACGCAGCTCAGAGAGTTACCCGGCACGTCCACCCCTTCCCAGAAACTGGCAACCGCCAACAGCACCGAATCCGTAGTTTCTTTGAAACGGGCCAACAAGGCCTGCCTGGAGGCCCGGCCCTGCACCAGGACCGGATAGGATATTCGGGACTCAAGAAATTCCGCCATCACATCCATGGCCTTGAGACTGGTAAAAAGAACAAGGGCCCGCCCCTGACTGATCTGCAGAAGCTCGAGTACCTGCTGGCAGACCTTGTCTGTATAGCTTGCATCGGCAGGCTCAGGAAAACCTTTTTCCGGCACATAGACCAGCGTTCGCCCCTCATAATCAAAGGGGGAATGAAATTGCAGGGTCTCTGTCTCCGGACCCAGACCCAAGCGCTCTTTGACATAGGAAAAGTCACCGCCGGCAGAGAGAGTGGCAGAGGTCATGATGCAACTCTGGACTGAAGAATAAAGCGTCCGTTCCAGTTCACTGGCGATCCGAACCGGAGTGGCAGAAAGGGTGATCGTCCGCTCCCGCCGTTCATACCAATGGACAAAGCGATCCTCTGAGGATCTCTCCGGTGGAAGACAGATATGGCGGAGGTTGGCTGCCAGCTCAACTGCCCGCGCGCTAAGAGTATTCCAGACCTCACCTTTAGAAGACTGCCCAGCCAGCAGCTCGGCCAATTGATCAATCCCTGTTGCCACCCCCTCCACCTCCTGGGGCCAGGAACTATTACCGGCAATGAGGTCTGCCAGCGGGTATCTGCCGCGCTGGGCAGGAAAAAGCAGGGCGAATCGCTCCATACGCGGCAAGAGACCGCGAGCAAAGCTGCTGATTTTATCGCGACTCTTGGCCGGCAGATCAGCCTCTACCTGGCGCTCAATATCAGCGACCAGGTCAAGAAGCTGATACTGACTGAAGTTCTTGCCGAAGAATTGAGTCGCCACACTCTCCAGATGATGAGCCTCATCAAAGATCACCGCTTGGTAGCGGGGTAGGATCTCGGCAAAACCGGCCTGACGCAAAGCGAGATCAGAAAAGAAGAGATGATGATTAACAATAAGAAGTCGGGCTGATCCTGCCTGTTTACGCAAGCGATTGACGAAACAGGCAGCGCCATCAGGACAGTCACCACCCAGGCACTGACTGGACTGCGCAGAGATCTTCGGCCAGAGGGGTGAACCATCGGCCAGCCAGGAGAGTTCGGCCCGATCTCCACTGCTGGTTGCCTCCAGCCATTTTTCAATCCTGCCGATATTGGTATCCTCCACCAGAGAAAGCTGCGGTGAACTGCGAAACTGATTCCAACGATAGAGACAAAGATAATTCTGCCTCCCTTTGACACAGAGGGCCGAGGCCGATTGCCCCAAGACCCGCTCTATCAAGGGGATTTCCTTATTCAAGATCTGATCCTGGAGATTTATGGTAGCGGTTGAGACTACCACCCGCTGACCAGAAAGCAGGGCCGGGATGAGATACGCCAGCGTCTTACCGATGCCTGTTTCCGCCTCAACCAGCAGCACATTTGCCCGCTGCCCCTCCGCCCCGACTTTTTCATCCGCTGACAGGGTCGCCTGTACAGCCTCCGCCATCCTGAGCTGGCCTGAACGCGGTTCAAAGGCCGACAGATGCCTCGCCAGCAGCCCACCACTGGCAAAAATTTTCTTCACGTACCTTCTCCCAGGATATCCCTCGCCACTTCAACAAGCTGCGGATCAGAGTCGCCCATCATGGCCCGCACGCCTTCCATGGCCATATCACTACCGATAATGGCCAGGACACTGACCGCCTCGCCCCGCACATACGATGGCGGGGATGGCACAGAATGAAGAAGAGCCAGCAGTGAGGGAGTTGCCAGATCAATCTTGCCGGGATCAATAGCTCGTAATTCCTCAAAAAGGACAGAGACCCCCAGCCGTACCTGAAAACGCGGATCATTCAGGATCTCACCGGTCCAGGCATAGTATCTCGGCTCCCGACGGAACATGGCAACAATATTGTCCACATGCCCCATATCGAGAAAGTCGCCGATCACCTTCTTCAATTCTATGTCACTTACCTCTACCACCACATCCTCTTTTGTTCTGAAACAGAAAGACCTTTCAACAAAAACAAATCCATTGCCCATGGCTTATACGATTTTTCCTTTTATTTTTCAACCAAGGCGGTACAATCAAAAAAATCATGATAAGAATAAAAATTTTTCTTGGTTAATTATTAGCCCTTACATTTCCACAAATTACCCTATGCAGCCAACTCAACTTGTCGATTCTGATGAGGTTATCGTTGTTGTTGATGACTCACAGGATATTTTCATTCTCTTTCAGGATTTTCTCAGCAGACAGGGGTTTACCGTACTCCATGCCCCGACCGCCGCAGAATTCTTGCAACTGCTGCAGAGCCGAAAGGTTGCCCTCGCCCTGCTCGACATAGAGTTGCCCGATCGCAAAGGTACAGAGCTCCTGGCAGACTTGGCCCTCAACTTTCCAGATACGGCCATTATCATGATCACCGGCACCGACGACCTGCAAACCGCACTTTTCTGTCTGCGACTGGGAGCCGATGACTACCTGACCAAACCAATGCATCTTGCAGACTTTAATCACGCCGTAAACACTACTCTGGAAAAACGGCGCCTGGTGATTGACAACCGTATCTACCAGAAGCAACTGGAAGCCACCAATTTCCGTACCCAGTTTCTCCATCAACTCAATCTGAAGATGAACACGGCCTATCTAAGCAGCGTGGAGCTCGACGATATTCTTCAGGCCATTCTGGTGGGAATAACGGCTGGCGAGGGGCTGCAGTTCAACCGGGCCTTTCTTGCCCTCTTTGACTTGGAGCATCAGGTGCTGCAGGGGCGACTGGCCATCGGCCCCTCCTCCCGGGAAGAGGCGGGCCGCGTCTGGGAAGGCATCAGGACAAAAGATCTGCACCTGAACGATATCATCCTGAATTTCAAAAACTCCCTCATGGACGCCAACCAGGAAGTAAACCGGATCATCAAAGGACTCTCCATCCCGGCTTCCGCCGTTGACCATACCCTCATTTGCGCCTGCGCCAAACGAAGAAGTGTCCTCATCCAGAATGGCAAGGCCCTGGATTGCCCTGTCAGCACCCAGCTCTTTGAGCTGCTGCAGAACGATACCTTTATCATTGTCCCCCTCTTTTCTCCCAGTCAATCTCTTGGCGTTCTCATCGCCGACAACTTTATCACCCAGCGGCCAATCAGCGATAGAGATATTGCCGATCTGGAGATCTTTGCCAGTCAGGCAAGCCTGGCCATTGAGCACAGCTATCTCTACACCAAGATGGTCTTCAAGATGCATGAACTTGAGGCTGTCACCCAGGAGCTGGAAAAAAACAAGGATCTGCTGGTTGATGCCGAACGCTATGCGGCCCTCGGCCACATGTCGGCCCAACTGGTCCATGCCATCCGTAACCCCATCACCTCAATTGGCGGCACTGCAAGATTACTTACCAGGAGAGTCACTGATCCTGATATCCTTAAATTTCTCGACATCATGGCCCATGATGCAGCCAAGATTGAAGCCACTCTCGAAGATCTTTTCAACTTTGTCACTGAAGATGAACCTCAAAAAACCAACCAACCCCTCTATCCGCTGATCCGCAAGAGTGTGATGCTGCTCTATGGGACCATGAAAAAACAAGGGATCAGATATCAGCTCGACCTCAATGATCCAGGCCCCTCTCTTTACATCGACGCCGAAAAGATCAGACAAATGTTCCTGCACCTGATCCGCAATGCCATTGAGGCCATGCCCAATGGCGGCCTTCTCCATATCAACGTCAAACAGAACCCGGACAGTGTCTCCATTATCATTGCCGACAGCGGCTCAGGAATCATCAATAGCAATATTCCCAAAGCGACAGACCCCTTTTTCACCACCAAGATCTACGGCACAGGTATGGGGCTGACCCTGGTCAAGAAAATCGTGGCCGAACACCAGGGTACTTTTTCCCTGCAACTAGGCCCAATCAGCGGAACCGTTGCGACCGTAACCTTACCACTGGGTAACCACTCAAGTAAATAGTGTGCAGTCTTTTAAACTGTCCCCCCTACCGACATTAAGCTACAGTCAAAATAGCTGAGCTATTTATCACCTTCTACCCGACAGCAACGCACCACTCATTGCCACAAGCGCCGTCAGGCCAAAACTTATCTGCAGAGAGCGGATAAAGGCTGTTGTATGGACTGAGCCAAAATCTTTCAGATCCAACCCCCCGCTCAACAAAGAAAAGACCTCGCCAAATACCAGACCGGCAAGGGTCACTCCAGCCAGCATCCCGACATTCCTGGCCGTTGCCAGCACACCTGAAGTGATGCCGATATGATGCGGATCAACGGTGGCCAGAACAGAAGCCGTATTGGGAGAAAGAAACAAGGCCTGACCAGCACCCAACAGAACCATCCTCCATGCAACATCCAGCACCGTTGATTGCTCGTCAAGAAAGCAGAGGCAGATCAGGGCAAGACAACAGATAGCAAGTCCTGTGGTGGTAAGCAATCTGGCACCCATTTTATCATACAACCAACCGGACAGAGGAGATACCACAAAAACTGCCAACGGCACCGACATCATCACCAGACCAATCCTGTCAACAGGGAGTCGAAGCACATAATCGAGATAAAAAGGAATAAGGAGCAGAACCACAAAGAGCACGACAAACGAGAGCATGGCACAGCTCATGGCAATGGCGTAATGACGATCTCTGAACAGGAGCAGGGGCAGAAGTGGTGCCTCAGCCCTATGCTCGATCACTTTGAAAAAAAAGAGGAGCAAACAGAAGCCGAACAAACCAGCCAGCACCGTTTTCCCCGAAAAAGCACCATGATGGGTCGAGGTCAGAACAGTCAGGACGATAAGCAGAGTCCAGACAAACAAGCCTGCCCAGTCAAAGGCTGTTTTTTTCAAACTTCCGGCAGCAGGAGGAGGGATGGTCGGCAGCAGCCAGAACCAGCCAACCCCGAAACAGATCACACTGACAGGCACAGTCACCAGAAAAAGAACTCGCCAGGAATAGAACTGAATCAGAAAGCCACTGATGACCGGCCCGCTCATCAAGCCAACGGAAGTAGCAATGCCAACAAACCCGAGAGCTCTGCCCAACTGATGCACTGGAAAAACCATCTTGACGATAGCAGGACCGGAGGACATCATCATCGAAGCTCCACAGGCCTGGATAAAACGACAGAAAATAAGCATGGTCAGGCTCGAGGCGAGATAACAGGCCACCGACCCGATGCTAAACACCAGCATCCCCAACAAATACATCTGAGCCTTTCCCAGACGTTCAGAGAGCCGTCCCCAGATCAGCAGGGTAACGGTGATGGTAAGGAGGTAGATCAGCGCCACCCATTCTGTTTGGGCCAGGGTAGTGGCAAAACTGCGCATAATAGTGGGCAGCGCCACATTGACCATGCTGCTGTCCATGGTGGAGAGAAAGACCCCAGTGGCAACCATGCAGAAAAAAAGCCAGGGTCTTGATGCAACAGGCTGTGACATAGACAAAGACGAAGAGAAAGAGTTTCAGAGTGTAAGATTCTAATTTCCAATCCCCAGCACGAAAATAAGAGTGAGAGCAACAAGCTATCATATCAGCCCCCTGAGAGCATCCCTTATTTGGCACCTCTATTAAAAGAGACCTCTATTTTTGACCATTTCCTCAGTGTACAATGTGCCATGCTCGCCATGTGAACAAAAAGATTATTTTAAAAAAAAGAATTTACCTCTCACGGCATACCTGAACCAGCATGAAAAAAAGTGTAAAAAACAATGCAGAACCTATGCGTTATTCATACCTTACACATTTTTCTGAAAAAAAGTAAACAAGGAGGAATCTAGGGCTTGACTTTCCCACCTCACCATTATATATAAATCGTATGTATAAAATTTTGTACCTGGATACTATTTTTGTACTTGGTCTAAAAAAGTCATCAGGCAGCAGCGTGTTGCCTGAAACAAAATCATCCTGAATATTAAGGAGAAAAGAGATGAAGAAAATACTTTCCACTGTTGCTGCCCTCGGCCTGGTGGCCGGCATTGCAACAAGCGCCTCAGCGCTGGAACTTAAAGTAAAAGGCGATTATACCGTTGACGGTTTCTATATCAGTGACGGCCTCGGCGCCGCAGCTATCAATGGAGAAGGTGGTCAGGGGCTAATGCTGGTCGATGCTCCTGGCTTTGACGCCAAGTCTGACGCTTGGTTGCAGCACATGTTCAACATTGAGGCCGAGATGGTCGTCAATGACAAGGTCAGCATGATGAGCCGGGTCCGCCTGGTTGACTGGGGTACAGTCTGGGGTTCACAAGATGACACCGATGTCAACAATGCTCGCAACATGTCTGTTGAAAGACTGTGGATGGTTTACAAGTCACCCATCGGTGTATGGGAAATCGGTCGCCGTCCTGCCGGTGCCTGGGGACTTTCTTTTGTTGACAAAGCAACCGCTGGCGATCGTATCATGTGGAAATCCGGCAAGCTCATGGGCGAGGAATTTTCCATGTATGCTTTTTATCAGAAAATGACGGAACTTGACGGTTATTTGGCCGAGACTGATAATATGGACAAAGACTACTACGAAGTTGCCGGCTCGCTTAAAGGCGGCTGGGGTAATGCCTCTTTGGCCTATGGTCTGTCACTGGACAATACCACTAATACCGAAGACTTTGTTCCTAACACTGGATTTGACACCACTGTCAATCGCATCAAGGGTGTTGCCCAGATAAAAATCGGCGGCAGCATGGGCTTTGACACAGAATTTGATTATCTGTTTGGCGACAAAGACTACAACAGCAATAGCCTCACAGATGCCGATATCAGCAAATTTGCCTTTATCGCTGACCTCAACGGAACCATGGATGCCCTTACCGGCCATGCCATGTACTTTCATATCAGTGGCGATGACAATGGCGAACGTGATGGCGACCTTGAAAGCTACGGTGGTACAGGTTCTGACTTTGAGCCCCTCTACATCCTCACCGGTGTATTTGGCAATATCCTGAACCAGGATCAAGGAGCATCATTTTTTGGTTCACCTGCCAGAACCGCTGGTGCTAATGGCTTCGTTCTGACTGCAGACTTTGCCGCCACCCAGGATCTGACTCTTCATGCAGGATTTGGTTATGCCGAGGCAGACAAAGAAATGGCTGGTTGGGATAATGATTATGGTTTTGAGTACAATGTCGGCGCCGCCTACAAACTGCTTGACAACCTGACCTATGCCGTACACCTTGGTTATTTTGATACTGGCGACTTCTTCAAGATGGGAACAACAGTCGAGACCAACGAGATTTTCCTGGCAAGCCATCATCTGACCATGAGCTTCTAATACGTTTTGACGTATCAAAAGTAGTGCGTTACTCCCCTGTCGTTCATTCGACAGGGGAGTTTTTTTTTATTAGACCGCAATCTGCATTACCAAGAAAACAAATCATCAAATCCACTCGCTCAGAGCGAACCATGATTACCCTCTCCCCAGACAACAACGACTGTCGACACATTTTTCTTGCAAGCGGAAATACTCTTACACAAGCCCGTCAACAGGCAAGCCATTTTATGGCTACCACAAAACTTGTTGCCTACCAGTCCATCAGCATAAAAGATAAAGAAATCCAATCCGGGACTTGGGAACATTTCTGGATGGAAATTGAAAATGGGATTGCCGCCAACCGGGAATTCTGTAGTAATTTGCTGAAGGAACTTCAAGCAACCGGCCTGACCCAGCTTGAAGGTCTGCTTGCTCTACAGCCAGGCTACCCCAGCAAAGTCCTGCACATTCTGACTCACATGCTGGATGGTTTTTTCGGCACTGATTCCGTACTTTACAATCTGGTGGAAGACAGCCACTGGCTCAGTGACACCCTCCGTACCACTATTCAAGAGAAACCGGAATGCTATTGGCTCGTGCCAGTATGGCATGGGCCGGTGACGAGCTCACTGCTCCATCTCCAAAAGTAGTGAATAAGAACAACGGCTAATGCCAAGACAAACAGAACAATCACCCCTGTAGATCCGAGAGGCCGATCGAGCAAGCAGCGTAATCCGACACTGATGCCGATAACGAGGAGGTAGTTAGGTTACCAAACTAACGCTCATCCCCCTACAACCCGATCTTCTTTCCTCCTCTGTCTTCTAATTTCTGCACAGAGCATTGAACCGTTGAGTTATACTTCTTCCACACTGGATCACTGTATTCACCATGGCACTCGATGCAGAGCCCTACCCGCAGGATATTGCGCAGTTCCTCACCGTTGAAGGGCCGCAGGTCCGGCCTGGAACCGTGCTGAAGCGGCTGGCCGTCAATGGTAACATAGGCATCAAAGCCCACTGTTTTACCAGCAAATGTATCCACCCCCTGATCCAGAGGTCGGAACGACCATTTTCCATCCTTCTCCGACACTGTTCCCTCGCCTAAGCCCACCACCTTGGTTGAGGTATGGCACTCAGCACAGCTTCTGCCCCTGGCCTGGGTGGTATGCGGATTAATCGCGGCCATGGTAAAGCGGTTAAAGCCACCCTCAACCTTCCCCTTTTCATCAACCAGGCTCACAATATCCTGGCAGCCAGGGGTAACGATTACCACCTCATCCTTCCACACTGCCAGCATCGGCTTTTCATAGCGAATATAGGAGCGCCCCTCCTCCCACATCCCTGGAGTCTCCTTAAGGGTCAACTTATCCAGATGAGACTGCCCGGCATCCCGCTTGGCATGGCAGCCATAACACTGAGGCACCCAGGTGGAATGGCAGGCCTCACAAGTGACACGTTTATGGCCATTGAAATCGCACACACCTTTTTTTGGTAGCTGCAGCGGATGAACCTTCTCGTTCAATTTGCCGGTCAACTGCCATTTTCCTTCCTTGCTGCCAATATTATTCACCGGTTTCCCCTTACGGGTCAACCCAGGGTCTGCGGAATGACACATCTTACAGGAGATCTCCACTTGCTCCTCATAATGGGCATAACTTACCCCATCGCCCATGATTTCATTGCGGGTATGACAATCAATGCAGGCCAGACCTTTTTTATGATGCACATCCTCGGCAATCTCCAGATAAAAGCGGGAACCTGGTAGTTGTTTTGAGGTCAGCCCCCCCTTCTCGTAAGGCGTTCCGTACCCTTCCGATTCAAAGACCCCGGTATAGGAGATCCCAATTCGCCCGGAACGATTATGACAACGGATACAGTTAACATCCTGTACCTTTTTTATCACCAAGGGATGGACCTTGGGCTTCTCACTCTTGGCGGCATCATCAAACTCAGTCACCCCCTTACGATCTGTGCCTTCAGGCATAACAAAATGGCAGGCGGAACAGCCGCCTCCCTTCTCATTAAAAAAATCAGGGGCCCCAGGCAGGTCATTTTTCTGTTTCCACAAATGACAGGTGGCGCATAGCTTTCGATAATAATCGAGGGCCAGAGAGTTTTTATTACCAGCCAGTAATTTTTCAACAGTAAGATCCGTATTCTGGCTGTCACTTTCACCCCAGTAAAAAAGCAGGGTACCAATAATCCCCCGGTTGGTGGCCATAAGTGAATTCTTGACTTTCTGGACATCAGTGGGATGACAGCCTTCAACCCCGCAGGTCTTCTCGACCACTCGTAAATCACCGGGATTAACAACCATCCCTGTATGGGCCTTTATCTTATCAATGGCCATGGCATCACCGAGATGACAGGAGGCACAGCCGATCACCCGTGGATCATGGGCCGCGTCCAACTTTTCTTCCTTGTGACAGAAAAGACACATATCAATACGGCCACTGGTAGTCACATAGACCTGATCAGAGCGCTTCGTCCGGATTTCCCGGATAACAAGCAGAACAACAACCACCACAATCAGGAGCAGTCCAAACTGTTGCCACAACCGGGAGAGCTTACGCCTCGCACTTTTTTCTTCCACCGGGGTCATCCTTTCATTCCTGATAATTGTGGACATTGGGATAACGCCTGCCATAACCGAATGCCTTGCTGGTCACCTTCAACCCCATGGCTGACTGCTTCCGTTTATACTCATTGAGACGAATCCGACGCAGAACATCACGCACCACCGACTCATCAAAACCAGCCCGAACAAGCGCTACCAACCCCTGCCCCTGCTCCAAGTGCAGCTCCAGGATCTGATCGAGAATCGCATAGGGTGGCAGGTCGTCCTGATCACATTGATCAGGCTTCAACTCGGCTGTGGGCAACTTGGTCAAGGTTCGATCTGGAATACGCTCCTGCTCGCGATTCACATAGCGGGCCAATTCATACACCATCTGTTTGGGCACATCGGAAATCACGGCCAGACCACCACTCATATCACCATAGAGAGTACAGTAGCCGACTGCAAGCTCACTTTTGTTACCGGTTGACAAGAGGAGATGACCAAACTTATTCGACAGTGCCATGAGCAGATTGCCCCGGATCCGAGCCTGAAGATTCTGTTCGGTGAGGTCTTCACCAAGACCGGCAAAGAGAGGTTGCAGGGATGACTGAAAGGCGGAGAACAGGGGAGTGATGGGAATAACCTTGAAGGCACAACCAAGATTTGCAGCCAGTGCCTCTGCGTCTTCCATGGAATCATCTGAACTATAAGGTGAGGGCAAGGCAACCCCCAGAACATTTTCCGCACCAAGGGCGTCAGCGGCAATAGTTGCCGTCAGGGCAGAATCGATGCCGCCGGAAAGGCCGAGGACCACGGAACGAAAACCGCATTTGCGCACATAATCACGGACCCCCATAACTAAGGCCGCATAGACGGCGGCCACAGGCTCTTCCTGATCAGGGCCATGCTTCTCCCCACGCCATTCCTCTGTTTCTACCACCACCATATCCGGGACAAAACCCGCGCATTGAGCAACAATCTCAGAGTCGGCATTCATGGCCAGACTGTGGCCGTCAAAAAGCAAGGAATCTTGCCCCCCGACCTGATTCACATAGCAAAAAGGGACATGATAACGGGAACAAAGAGAACGGAAGATGGACTGACGAATCTCTTCTTTATCACGCTGAAAAGGAGAGGCTGATACATTGATCAGACAGTCGATCCTGCTCCCCTGTTCTTTCGCCCGGGAAAACAAGGATTCTACAGGGTCGCAGCGATAACATCCGGCAGTTTGATGCCAGATATCCTCACAAACGGTTATGCCAAAGGTCATATCGCCAAGCTGATAGGGCACGGCCTCCGGCCCCGGCTCAAAATAACGGGACTCATCAAAGACATCGTAGGACGGGAGCAACTGCTTACGCACCCGATGCACAATTGCTCCATCCCGGGCCACCACCACGGAATTGTACAAGGGCTTACCCTGATTTTCAGGTCGCCGCCGCTCCAGACAGCCAAACATCACCGCCAGAGGTGGAAGATCTCTGACTAGTTGGGAAACTGCACGATCGTGGTCTTCGAGAAATGACTGTTGCTCCAGAAGGTCCTGGGGCGGATAGCCGGAGACAACCATCTCCGGAAAGACAGCAAGTTCACAGCCATTGGCATGTGCCTGTTCGGCGAAAGACGCTATGGCTCGACAGTTTGCTGTAAAATCACCAATCACAGGATTGATCTGTATCAGGGCGATCTTCATACCAATTCTTTCACAACTCTATTACCTGCCCTTCTCTGGCAAAAAAGACCTCGGTAGCACCATAGCGACCTGGCTCACAATAAAGGGCGGCCATCTCATCTATCTGCTGATCGGTCCGATCCGGGTCATGGTGAAACAGGGCCAGTCGTTTTACACCTGCCCGATTGGCCGCAGCGATGGCATATTCAAAGCTGGAATGCCCCCAACCTACCCGGATCTTCATCTCTTCCTCCGTATATTGGCTGTCATGGACCAGCAGATCAGCCCCGGCAAAAAAAGCCTCCATGGCCAGATTCTGTTCCCTGGCCACTTCCTCACCCTCAACGGCCATAGCCTCATCGTAATCGGGATGATCAGGGTCAGTAATAAACAGATTGCGGAACGGTTCAAAATCATAACAGGTGCAGAACGACTTTCCCTGATAGTCAAAGCGATAGCCAAGGGCGGTAATGGGATGATTCAAAAACTTGGTGGTCAATACCAGTCCCTCTCCATAATCTCTGCCGGACTCTTCTCTCAAGCGGATATACTCAATTTTTGATTTAAGCTCTCCCATATTGACTGGGAAATAACGATATCTCATCTGTCCGCCGACGACATCCTCCAGCGGCTCATCCTCAAAAGAAACAGGACCATACACCTTCAATTCAGTACCGGGAACATAGATAGGAACAAAATAGGGGAAACCCATGATATGATCCCAATGAGTATGAGAGAGAAAAATCTCGGCCCGGATCGGTCCCTTGGGCAGATCGTGCTGCATCAACTGGTTTCCCAGCATCCTGATGCCGGAACCGGCGTCAATGATAACAAGCCTGTTCTCGTCCCCAACCCTCAGTTCGAGACAGGCCCCATTTCCCCCATATTTCTGCGTCAATGGCCCGGGACAGGGGATGGAACCCCTCACCCCCCAAAATCTAATTTTCATGGTCATATTATCTCTCATACCTGTAAAAAGATCTGGGCCTTCTGAATCTCATCTTCCACCACACCACTGATGGCAGCAAGATCCGACCAATCCAGCCCCGTGAGCTCAAGCAACATTTCAGCATTCCTGTACTCAGGAAAAGGATCTCCAGCATAGCCGATATCGTGGATATTAATATACATATTGGCCAAAGTGACAATGGCCACCCTGGCACGATCCTCCTCACCCAGAGGCACTTCACTCGGAGGGCCAACCGCCGTGCCGATATCATGATGACAACAGATACAACTGGCCATGAACCCGGTTAACTTCCATTTGGCAGCAATCAATTTCCCGACTTCCTGGTGATCAATCCCCAGAAGCTCACGTTCCACCTCAATCAATGACCTCTGTTCCTGACGAGCAATTGACAATACATGGATATACTCATCACCAAAAGGAATCTTACCAAGATCATGCAACATCCCGGCTATAAAAAACTCTTCCCGTTCCTGAAGCGAGACACCACTTGCCACAGCGAGCAACTTGGAACTCACCCCCACTCCAATAGAATGGGTCCAGAACTTGGCGGTAGGAAGGGCTTTTGATTTATTAGCACTAGCAACGGAATTGATAATGGCAGTACTGAGAGCCATATTCTTTACCGTATTCATCCCCAGCATGGTAATGGCACGAGTCAGAGACGTCACCTTGCTCATCAATGAATAATAAGCCGAATTGATCAGCTTCAACACCTGGCCGGTTAAAACAGGATCAAGGGATATGACCTTATTCAACTCATTGGGTGAAGCATCAGTGCGACTGCAGATCTCCAGAACCTTGCCCACTGTTGTTGACAGGCTGGGCATTTTCTGAATGAATCTTTCTATCTTTTTCCGCTGGTCTTCTCTCTCAAACTCCACACCACACGACCCCCTGAAAAAAACTTTAATATCAAGCAATTAGACAACAAAAATTCTTCTGAATTATTAATTGTATCTAATGTCAGACAAGAGGTCAAGAAAACATCCGGCACAGAAGACAAAAAGGCAGTTTTTCCCACCTTATTCAACACCCATGTTTGACCAAAAAATCACGCACCATCTCCTGCATCACCTCAAGAGGCTTTGCACCGGTCTCATTGACAATAATCCATGAACACCGTTGATAGGCGATATAAAGATCCTGCGGAACCTGAATCTTCAGATCTACCAGGGAACACGCTTCCACCACTTCAGGACACAAGTCTTTGTGTTTTTCCTCTACCACCTGGAACCCTTCAACGCTGTTCAGCCTGGTGGAAGCGTACGGCTTCGGCATAGGTCATATCAGTACCGCCAAAGATATCCAAGGCACTGCCCACGGTTGCATCCAATCGCCCCTGCCCCAGGTCCCGAATCAGCTCAAGATCAGCAATATTACGGACACCTCCGGCATACGTTGCAGGAATCGGTGACCAGGCTGCAAGTTTTTTAATCAAGTCCTGTTCTACGCCCTGACACTGCCCTTCCACGTCGGCGGCATGAATGAGAAATTCAGCGCATGAGCCGGCAAAATGAGCCAGAACCTCCTCACTAATCACAACTTGAGTAAAACGCTGCCAACGATCGGTAACGATATAATAGTGATCATCCCGTCTTCTGCAGCTCAGATCCAGCACCAGCCGCTCCCGCCCCACTGCCTGCACGAGGCGCTGCAGACGATCTTCATCAACCTTCCCATCTCTAAACACATAAGAGGTCACAATAACATGAGAGGCCCCGTGATCCAGCCAGTATCCACCGTTATCTGCTGTTATGGCACCGCCGATCTGCATCCCACCAGGCCAGGCATCAAGCGCTTCGAGGGCTGCAGCGTCATTGCCCGGCCCCAGCTTGATAATATGTCCGCCAGTGAGATTGTCTTGCCGGTAGAGCTCAGCAAACCAAGAAGAAGGATGAATTGCGGTAAAGTTGGTGCGCAACTCCTCAGGCCGCTCGTCATTCAATGTTGAACCGACGATCTGCTTTACCTTTCCATCATGGAGATCAATACAAGGTCTGAATTTCATGATGCCCCAGCACTCTGTTTAATACCAAAAAAAAAAAAACGGGCATCTCCTTTTGGAGCTACCCGTTTTCACTCTGCTTACTCAATGATATCACCAAAAAAGTCCGGCAACATCCTGATCCTGATCACTTCCCGCCAGCCTATGCCTTCTGGATAAGCATAGTAGAAGGATTAAGGGTCAACGAGGTGCCGGTATCAACCGTACCACTGGCACATTTAAGGATCTTCAGATCAATTGCCTCATCCTTGGGTGCTATCATCAGGACCACATCAAAAAGATCATCGATATCATGACAAGGAGCAGGCACCCCAATAGCACTTTCACGCTTATCCTCACGATGAGTGGTTGCTGAGAACCAGATCATCTTCAGGCCATGCCGCACCATGAATTCCTTGAATTCCTCAAGGGCCGCATGAGTCCCTTTCTGGAAATCGTATCCGTCAATAATCAGGCAGACAGGTTTATAGATTTTCTGTTGCACCAGATCATCCAGCCGTTCTTCAAGCTTTGCCTGACTGAAAGAACTTTCCTTGAAGGTCATGATCATCCGATTCGGCATGATTTCAGCAACAGTGGTCTGAAAGCTCTCACTTTTCTCTTCTGCGGCCATCAAACGCAGGATATCATCATACCAGGCACGGGTCTTGTCAAACCCCTCACCGATTGAGACATGCAGTACTTTATCGCCCCAGAGCATCGAATCAAGGGCAATCTGTACCAAGATAGCTGTCTTGCCCAGACCGGCACGGGCCATGACCAACCCCATACTGGCGCCATCTTCCTTAACCTTTTTTTCAAGTCCCAGAATTCGCAACGGATTATTCATTACCAGGTTTTTTTTCCCCATGGCCGTGTACCTCTTTTATCTATTCATTTGCTTCGTCCATAAAGGGACGATCTGCCGGACATGAAACCCATGCCCGGTATAAAAACAACTCTTCATCTAGAGACAAAGACTATGCGTTCTTCTTCTCACTCTGATATTTCTTGATCAGCTCGTCGTTCACCAGCTTTGGCACCTGCTTAAAGGCAGAAAACTCCATGGTAAATTCAGCCTTGCCTTGGGTCAGTGAGCGCAAGGTGGTTGAATAGCCAAACATCTCAGACAAAGGCACATCGGCCTCAACCACGGTATAATTGCCCTCTTCCATGGTTCCGATGATCATGCCGCGGCGCTGATTGATACTGCCCATGATTGATCCCTGGAACTCGGTAGGACCTTCCACGGAGACCTTCATGATCGGCTCCATGATCACCGGTTTTGCCTTCATATACCCTTCCTTGAAGGCGCCAATAGCTGCCAGCTGGAAAGCCACATCCGAGGAGTCAACGGCATGAAAGGCACCGTCGTTGATAACACAACGAACACCGGTAACTCCTGAGCCGCAGAGCGAACCCTTGACCAGACTCTTCTGAAATCCTTTATCACAAGAGGAAATAAATTCCCGGGGGATAGAACCACCGACAATAGAATCGACAAATTCATATTCACCCTCTTCCAGCGGCTCCATATACCCAGCCACCCGTCCAAACTGGCCGGAACCACCTGTCTGCTTCTTGTGGGTATAATTAAACTCGGCTCGTGCGGTGATGGTCTCACGATAGGCAACCTGGGGCGCACCCACCTGAACCTCGGCGTTATATTCACGCTTCATCCGCTCGACATAGACTTCCAAGTGCAGCTCGCCCATACCGGAGATAATAGTCTCGTTGGTCTCATGGTCAACAAAGGTCTTGAAGGTAGGATCTTCCTTGGTAAAACGATTCAGTGCCTTGGACATGTTGATCTGCGCCTTGTTGTCCACTGGAACAATGGCCAAGGAGATTACCGGCTCGGGGATATGCATGGAGCTCATGGAGCAGGAGATATCACCTGAACAAAAGGTATCCCCAGAGGCACAGTCCACCCCAAAAAGGGCTACGATATCACCGGATCCGCAGAGGTCGATATCCTCCATCTCATCTGAATGCATCCGGCACAGACGACCGATCTTCACCTTCTTGCCGGTCCGGCTGTTAAAAACTGAATCTCCCTTGGTGACCGTTCCCTGATAGGTCCGCACATAGGTCAACTGCCCATAACGTCCATCTTCAAGCTTGAAAGCCAGCATGATAAGCGGATCATCAGGATTATTGGTAACCGCAAACTCCTTTTCCTCATTGCTGAGATCAAGCGCCATATTTTCAACATCAGTGGGGCAGGGCAGATAGGCGTTCACTCCATCAAGCATGGGCTGCACACCTTTATTCTTATAGGCGGAGCCAACAAAGACAGGAGAGAATTCCAAAGACAGAGTCCCCTTACGTATAGCATCACGGATCAGGTCCGGATCAATCTCACCTTCCTCCAGCATCACTTCCATCAAATCATCGGAAAACATGGAAACAGCCTCAAGCAGTTCTTCCCGTTTTTCCTGTGCCCGTTCCTGGAGAGCTGCAGGGATCTCATCCTCGCGGACAATCTCGCCATTGTCACCCTCAAAATAGAGAGCCTTCATGGTAACCAGATCAACAACTCCCACCAGATCATTTTCCAGACCGATGGGTAGCTGGACCATATGTGCATTTAACCCAAGTTTCTCGCGCAACTGGGCGGTCACCCTTTCAGGATTGGCACCGGTACGGTCACACTTATTGATAAAGGCGATACGGGGAACTTTATAACGGGTCATCTGCCGGTTTACGGTGATAGACTGCGACTGCACGCCACCAACAGAGCAAAGCACCAGCACAGCGCCATCTAAAACCCGCAGGGCACGTTCAACCTCAATGGTAAAGTCTACATGGCCGGGAGTATCGATGATATTGATGTCTTTTCCCTTCCAATTGCAGAACGTGGCCGCAGACTGAATGGTAATACCACGCTCTCTTTCCAATTCCATGGAATCCATTTTGGCGCCGACACCATCCTTACCACGAACATCGTGGATGGCATGAATCCGGTCCGTATAAAACAGGATGCGCTCGGTCAGTGTCGTCTTCCCTGAATCAATATGGGCACTGATCCCTATATTCCGCACATTACTTAAATCTACACTCATGATTGCTATCCTCTACACCTAAATCTTCCTGACCGTCCTAAGCCGACCTAAGATAAAATAAAAAAAATAAGGAGCCACAGAAGCTGCAACTCCTCATTCAACGGACATATACCAACAAGCGGCACCAAAAACAGCTGACCACTTAAAACGACAAACCATTGAAGATTACTCTCTTCCCCCAAACATTACTAAAATTCAAGAAACAGACAAATCAGACACATTACCCAACTAACGTCGCTTTGTACAGTACTTTTCTTCATATTTACCAGAAAGACCACAAGAGAAAGAAAGGCACCTGTACCACCACTGCAACCAGCACAAAAAAAATTGATATTTAAACACCCTCATGCACTTCAAATGCACACGGCACTTACAGGTCATCACAACCAGAAGCAGGGGCCAAGAATATAACCAGGAAGAGACGGATTTTCAACCCGTATTTCTTAGAATCTCTCAGCTTCCTTAAAACATCTCTTCTTGTATTCTTCGCACTTATCCTTTGTCACCCCCCATTTTTATATCATGTTTGCAGGGAGCAGAGGCAGGAAGAGATCATTTTTTTACCGAGCCGCAAAGAATCAAACAGGGGTTGAAACATACGGCCACAAAGAAAAATCCCGGAACCTTTTCATGTAGAACAGCTCCAAACTACGCGCAAAAGACCTCTCCACAATTCAGTCTCTCATCTTTGACCTTCAGCTATTTCCTGGCCGCTTTTCCTCTATCCCCGGAAAGGGCTACAAGGAAAGCACGCTCTGCAACTGGCACCCAATACATCCATGCTGAAGACTTCTGGGGCATCCTCAAGCAAGAGCTCTCTCATCACCGTCGGGTGTCGAACCAAGGAAGAAGCAGAGAAAGAGAAACACCGCTACCTACAACTAGACGCCTAAAAGGCGAATTTCAACCTTTTACAGAAAAACAAGATAGTCAGCGGAGTTACCAATATGGCGGCTGTACAATAGAGAAAGCTGTTTTTTTAAATCGAAAACAAGATTGGAGAGTTACGATTGTAATGTAGCCTCGTGTGAGGAGGTGTGAGGTATGGAACCAGCGGGATATGATGGGATTAGGTGGGAGATATTGGGAAAGGAATTAGAATTGTTGATAAAAAATTGATGAAAGCATATTTAAAGTGAGTTGGAACCAAATTTAAAATTTTGAGAGAAAAAAAAGAAAATGACGCGAGGTATGGAACCTTATTTTAATGTCTAATTTATAAAAAAAAATTAATAAAAAAATTAGATATT
>JAHJKP010000051.1 GCA_018821985.1 Pseudomonadota bacterium | reverse complement strand
TGTCATGGCCTGCCGGCAGATCGGCTTCGCCATGCTGGCCTCCGGCAACGGTCAGGAAGCCCACGACATGGCCCTCGTGGCCCAGGCCTCCACCCTCGACACCCGGGTGCCCTTCCTGCACTTCTTCGACGGGTTCCGCACCTCCAACGAGGTGGCCTCGGTCGAGGAGATGACCGACGACGATCTGCGCGCTGTCCTCGACGAGCGGGCCATCGCCGCCCACCGCGCTCGCGCCCTGACCCCGGATCGCCCTCTGCTGCGCGGCACGGCCCAGAACCCGGACACCTTCTTCCAGCAGCGCGAGGCCTGCAACGGCTTCTACGACGCCTGCCCCGACAAGGTCCAGGCCGTGATGGACCGCTTCGCGGAGCGTATGGGCCGGCCCTACCACCTCTTCGACTACATCGGCCACCCCGAGGCCGAGCGCGTCGTGATCCTGATGGGCTCGGGCGCCCCCACCGCCCACACCACGGTGGATTATCTGATCGCCCAGGGCGAGAAGGTCGGGGTCGTGAAGGTGCGGCTGTACCGTCCCTTCTCCGTGAAGCACTTCGTCCGGGCCCTCCCCGCGAGCGTCAAGGCCATCGCCGTGCTCGACCGCACCAAGGAGTCGGGCGCCATCGGCGAGCCGCTCTACCTCGACGTGGTGGCCGCGATCCGCGAGGCGCGCCTGGCCGGCGACTTCGCCGCCGATCCCATCATCGTGGGCGGGCGCTACGGCCTCTCCTCAAAGGAGTTCACCCCCGGTATGGTCAAGGGTGTGCTGGACAACCTGGCCACCGAGCGGCCGATGAACCACTTCACGGTGGGCATCCAGGACGACCTCACCTTCACCTCCCTCCCGTACGACCCCGGCTTCGACATCGAGGGAGATGGCGTGGTGCGGGCGCTGTTCTTCGGCCTGGGTGCCGACGGCACCGTGGGCGCCAACAAGAACTCCATCAAGATCATCGGCACGGAGACCCCCAACTTCGCCCAGGGCTACTTCGTCTACGACTCCAAGAAGTCGGGCGCGGGCACCGTCTCCCACCTGCGGTTCGGGCCCCAGGCCATCAACGCCTCCTACCTGGTCTCGAGCGCGGGCTTCGTGGCCTGCCACCAGTTCGAGTTCGTCAACAAGCTCGATCTGCTGGCCTGCGCCAAGCCCGGCGCGGTCTTCCTGTTGAACTCGCCGTATCCGGCCGAGGAGACCTGGGATCACCTGCCGCGCGAGCTGCAGCGGTCCATGATCGACAAGAAGATGCGCTTCTTCGTGATCGACGCCTACGCCGTGGCGCGCGACACCGAGATGGGCACCCGCATCAACACCATCATGCAGACCTGCTTCTTCGCCATCTCGGGCGTGCTGCCGCGGGATGAGGCCATCGCGCAGATCAAGGGCGCCATCCGCAAGACCTACACCAAGAAGGGCGAGGATGTCGTCAAGCGAAACTACTTCGCCGTGGACCAGACCCTGGCCCATCTGCACGAGGTGCCGTTGCCCGCCGCGGTCACCAGCAGCTTCTCGCGCCCGCCCGCCATCTCGCCCGAGGCTCCGGCCTTCGTGCGGGAGGTCATCGGCACCATCGTCGCCGGCAGGGGCGACAGCCTGCCCGTCTCCGCCTTCTCCCCCGATGGCACCTGGCCCACCGGCACCACCCAGTGGGAGAAGCGCAACATCGCCCTGGAGGTGCCGAGCTGGGATCCCGAGCTCTGCATCCAGTGCAACAAGTGCGCCATCGTCTGCCCCCACGCCGCCATCCGGCCCAAGGTCTACGACCCGGCGGTCCTCGATGGCGCGCCCGAGGGCTTCCAGTCCGCGGCGGCCAAGGGCAAGGAGTTCGCGGGGATGCGCTACACCCTGCAGGTGGCGGCGGAGGACTGCACCGGCTGCCGGCTCTGCGTCAACACCTGCCCCACCAAGAGCAAGGCCGATCCGGACCACAAGGCCATCAACATGGTCGAGCAGCTCCCGATCCGCGCGCAGGAGCGCGCCAAGTACGCCTTCTTCCTCGGCATCCCAGAGATCGATCGGGCCCGCTTCGAGAGCATCAACGTCAAGAACTCCCAGCTCCTGCGGCCCCTGTTCGAGTACTCGGGCGCCTGCGGCGGCTGCGGCGAGACGGCCTACGTCAAGCTCGTCTCCCAGCTCTTCGGCGACCGGCTGCTCATCGGCAACGCCACCGGCTGCTCCAGCATCTACGGCGG
>JAHJKP010000032.1 GCA_018821985.1 Pseudomonadota bacterium | reverse complement strand
TTGCTCTGGGTTGCAACCTGACCACTATGGCAGGCAAGGCAGTTCTTTTCTTCTTCGACCTGTCTCAGCAGCCGTTGATGTCTGCCGGCAGTGTGGGGCCGATGACAGTTGCCGCAGCCGTTTTGGGCCACGGTGGTGTAATCGCTGTCTGGCCACGGATCAGTGCCTGTGGACCATGTATTGGTGGAATTAGCATGGGTGCTGATCGACCATCCGTTTTTGGTATGACACTTAATACAGAGCGCTGAACCTTGATTGGACATCACTAGAAATTTTCCCCAGGCGTTGTTATGGGGATCATGACAGGCCGTGCACTGGAGTTGGCCCGTGCTGTCAAGTTGAACCGGTGAATTTGTCAATATCGAGGCATCGACAAGTTCGGTGTTTCCTGAAGTAATGCTGCTCTGATAGCTAAAGGAAACGGGATGGTCATCGGACAGGTCTGTCGCAAGAGAGGTACTCCGGCCGCTAAGAGTATTAGCTCCAATAAATGGTATCGGAGTCGGCTTAGAAAGGACTGTTCCCAGCGCGATGGTACCATCATGACAGCTCAGACAGAGCTTTGAGGCACCTGTAGGTTGTCCAACCGTCGTAGCAAACAAGGTAGAGCTGGCATAGGGGGTGTAGATGGTCGTTTGAGCTGAGCGATTCCACAGGTAGGGAATATCCTGGCGGGCGTTGTGGGGGGTATGGCAAAAGATGCACACCCTGCTTTCTCCTGACGCTTTGATTGTACCCGGTCCGCTTGTGGAAAGATTATGCTTGCTGTCAAATATGCTGGCCCCATGGACGATTGTTTCATGGCCAAGCAATATTGTTGTGACCAATAGTAAGGTGCTTGCTGTTTTATTCATTGCAACGCCTCGTCCTGTTTGAGATACTGAAATATTTGAACGCGTTTGTTATAAGAATCAGCAACATATATTTTGTCATTCCGGTCAATCCATATACCGGCCGGCATCCAGAATTTGCCGTGTTCCTGGCCTGTACTGCCAAAATCCATCAGCAGCTGCCCTGTTTTGTTAAAGATCTGGATATTGTCAAAAAGGGCGTCAACCACATAAATATTGCCGTCACTGTCGGTGGCGACACCACGGGCCCTGGAAAAATGACCGGGACTGTTTCCAGCGCTGCCAAATGTTCTCTGAAACGCTCCTTGGGCTGAAAAAATTTGAATTCTAAAATTGAGGGAATCGGTAATGAGTATGTTTCCGTCCCCGGTAACAGCAATATTGGTAGGGTTGTTGAATTGTCCTGCCTCTACGCCCTTGGTGCCAAACGTTCCCTTCAGTTTGAGGTTGTGGAGATCAAACCTGAAAATCTGGGCCAGTTTAGTATCAACAACGAGAAGCTCATTGTTTGTTGGATTGATAGCTATCCCAGTCGGCCGTTGAAAGAGGTCATCGCCAATTGTGAGGGGAGAGGTATCGCCTGCGTCGTCAAATACCTTGATAATGGCATCCTGGGAGTCGGTGACGTAGATCCGTCCGTTTTTATCAACGACAATACCGATTGGAGAGCTCATGGGGCGGTCGTCGTCGGGGAAAACGGAAAATTCCCCGGCTGTCATATCAAAGAGCTGAATTCTTCGTTGAAAGGTGTCCACGACATACATCCTGCCAGCGCTATCCACAGTCAATCCAAAGGGTGCTACAAGGGTATCATCTTCCTTACCGATAACATAATTCCAGAAGCGCATCAAGGCACTTGAAGTGATTTGAAAATCTTCAGGCCTGGATACACTGTTGATAAAACGGATTCTTGGTGTTTCTCCATTAGTAGGCCACACCAGGTCGACTGCTGGCGGTACTGGTTCTATATTCGGGGACATACAGCCGTTAAGCCCGAGAGTAATAGCGAGTAAAAAGACTATGAAGGTGGCCCTGATAAGGAAATTTTTTTTATTCATTTTTTTTATCAATCTCGTAACTATATATAAAATCTACCACATAATACGGATGATTTCAAAACGGGCCAGTTGTTCTGTTCGCTGGTAGTCGGTCATTATGTAGTTTTGGTCGGTGAGTTCATAGCTGAGGCGTGCCGTCCAGATGCGGTAGCGGAACTCAAGGGCTGCCTTGATGCCCTTATTTTCCGTATCTTCAAAATTTCCTTGGGTCTTGTCATAAAAACCCTCGACCCGAAGTTTACACCACCTGGTCAGCATCCAGTCAAAGGTGGTAACTCCGCCGTAAAATTCCTTGGTCTCGTCACGATCTTTATAGTTGGTTTGGCCGAAATATCCTTTCAAAGAAACGTAAAATTGCAACTGGGATCGGTAGTACACTGTTTCCTGTATTTCACGTCGGGTAAAGGCTGGAGTGGATTGGCGGTTGTTATCCTCGTAACTGAGAGAGGTGTTAGACCAGTCGATATCATAGCGGACATCAACCCGTTGAATGGTGTCGTCGATAAGGTGAAGTGGTGCCTGTCCGGAAAGGATGTCCTGCGTTACCCGAAGAAAATTGTAGGAAAAACTCCAGTCATGCAAGAGATCGAAATTGAATCCGTAATTTTCAGTAAGCAAGGCATCGTCATATTCTGAATTTCGAAGGTAACGATAGTTGACTGAAACGGTTTGCCCATCTGTTATCGAACCGAAAGGCAGACGACTTATCCGCACATAATCGTTAATTTTTTGTACTCTGTAGTCAATATTTTCAATATAGACAATGGTTCCGGCAGTATTGGTGACAATGATAGAGGCAAGGTCGATGTTGTAATTATTCAGATAAATTTCTTCGCTGAGGCTCAGTCTATGCGTCTCATTTGTCACTAGAGCCACACTGGAAGCGAATCCACTGCGGTCAGTATAGAGATAGTCCCAGCCACTAGACAGTCCCACCCTAGCCCAGGAAAGGGGACGGCTGTAGGAAAAGTCGAGAAAGCCATTTGCTGCGTTCTCATTCCCGCCGGAGTAATTGTACTGATGTGCTCTGCTGCCGAGATCAGTGATCAGATTTTCATAAAGCAGGTGTGTCAATCCGGCCTCAAAATTTGTAATGTCAGAACTGGAATCACCCGATTCCAGTCGGCTATGACTAGCAGAATAGTTCGATTGCAAATTGGGGAGATGGCGCCAGTTCAGGTGTTCTCTGAGATCGATATTTTGCGTGTCGAGCCAGCTAGATTCCTGGCTCCTGTAAGTCAGGGTTGAGTTCAACTGGACTTTCTTGTCTTCAGTGAGGTGATAGTTATTCAACAGGCTATTATTAAGAGTTTTTATTTGAGTCTCAAAACCCTCGCTGCTATTCTGGTCATCACTGTAGGAGGAGATCAGACTAGTGTTGCTTTTTTGGGTCTGATGCGCGGATGATAGATTGAAGTCTTCATGGATATTTTTTGATGCATAGAAACCGGTCTGGTCGGTCTCGGAGTGGCTATATCCAAGGGTGGTGGGAAGTGTCTTGTATTTGAGTTGACCATTGGCGCCATAGGAATCGACAATGGATTCGCTGTTACCTGTAAAGGTAGCCCATGAAAGTTCCTGCTGATGGTTGGTAAAAATATTGAGTGTATAGGGTTTCGTTTCAAGAAAGGTTGCTGTCATGGCATAATCAGGTGAGAAGGAGTTGGTTTTAGCTGTTTCCCCTTGACTCATTTCCTCATTTACCTGCTTCAATTCTGGTTCAATCATCAGCGAGTATTGCATCAATCCTGGATGGTATAGCCATCCTGATGTCTCGACGCTAATTTTCTCTATAAATTTAAGGCTGGTGACCTGGATAGTTGTACCATTGAGTGTTTGTGACTCATTGTTAAATTCGGAAGTGAGTTGCGCCCCCATTCGAGGCCGTTTGATAAAATAATATTGTTTTTGCCGGCTGTCTTCTGGCTGATTTGTCTGCCATCTTTGAAATAGCGCCATGAGCGGAGATGTCTCCTGGGCAACAACCTTGACTGATTCTGAACTTTTTTCTTCGGCGTGGATTACCACTGGACCGACAAAAAGAAGAAACAATGATGCAAAGGCAAGCAGGGGAATCGGCAATATATTAAAGCAAGAGTGTGTCATTTATGTATAACAATGCAGAGGCAGCGAGCTTTTATGCTTTTTTAAAGTCCTTGTAAAAAAATATCTTCAAGATAAAAATATTTACCTGCCGGGTTCTTGGCCTTCGGGAACCAGTGCCGCAGGCGTCTTTATCTCTTTGTAATCTTTTGTCAGCAGGTTTTTGTCGATGCCCATATGCGGATTGTGACAGGAAAGACATTCTTCTTTTTTTTGATGCACGGGCTTTGTCAGGAATTGCCCCTCCTTGTGGCAGGAAAGGCAGAGTATGGACGGGGCCTGACGCAGGATGTTTTTGTTTTTGCTCTGATGCGGATCGTGGCATGCCATGCAGTCACCTTTGGCAGTGCTGTTGTGCAGCCACAGATTGTCGGACAGGGCTCTTTTTGGGGTTTTGTCTTTATGGCATTGGGTGCATATCTTGTTTGTTGCAAGGGTTAATTTTCCGGGCATGCCGGCGCCTGTTTTGAAAACATCTGGCGATGATTTTTTGACACCGGGAGCGCGGAATGAGCCTGTGCTTGCATGACAGGGAGTGCAGGTGCCAGCCGCCCAAACCGGATGTGAAAACAGAGGATTGGGAGCTACAGGGGTTGGTTTTTTCAGAATTTCGGCAGGGGGAGTTACCGGCTGTTCTTTTGTTTTTTCAATTGGAACTGGTTCATCAATAGGGGGAACGCCCGTAAAGAAAAAAGTGAGTGTCTTGTGTCGTGTTTGCGGCTCACATCCTATAAGGAAGGCTGTTAAAAAAAAAATCATACCTATATGAGCGGACACCCTGAGCATTTTTATC
This sequence comes from Pseudomonadota bacterium, assembly GCA_018821985.1. Classification (GTDB taxonomy): domain Bacteria; phylum Desulfobacterota; class Desulfobulbia; order Desulfobulbales; family Desulfocapsaceae; genus UBA2270. The sequence continues at coordinate 297,939 of JAHJKP010000032.1, read as the reverse complement.
ATCCTAGTTGTCTATCAATAAAGCAAGCTTTCGGAGGAGAATTATTTACCTGTCCAGTCGCCAAAACCGTAGACATTGATTTTATTGGGCCCACTCAGGTTGCATACATAGAAGAGATATTTCAGCTTGAAATCTTTGTCGGCAAATTTATTGAAAAACTCGATGTTGTCATAATCAATGTGCACCCCTGCCGGCAGGTACAACTTCCCGGGACCGGTTCCAGGACCACCAAAAAATAAAAGCAGTTGGGCTTTTTTGTCGAAAATCTGAGTATATTCCGAGGCGGCATCGGTGACATATAGATGTCCTTCCCTGTCAATATCCAGCCCCTTAGGCCGGGCCATACCACCGATCTGGTCGCCGTGAAAACCAAAAACTCTGACGAAATTTCCCTCGGGATCAAATTGCTGGACCCTGAAATTAAAGGCATCAGTGACAAAGAGGTTGCCTTGGTCATCAACTGTAATATGGGTTGGTTTGTAGAGTTGGCCCTCAGCAGAGCCGAGCTTACCAATCTGAAGCAATGTTTTTCCGGAATCTTTATCGAGCACTACAACCTGATTTTTGGGCATGTCGCAGACAAAAATACGGTTTTCGTGGACGGCAACATCAACAGGTTTCTCAAATAATTCTTTATTGCCATAGGTTCTTACATATTTATTGTTTGCATCGAAGACAACGATCTGTTGCCGTTTCATATCGGCAATATATTTGATATCGTCCTGGCTTACCCATATGCCCGCAGGGACCTGAAGAATTCCTGGGCCGTTGTCATCCAGCGTTTTGAAGCTCTTTGCAACCAGATCAATAATGACTATTTTATTTATTTGTCTGTCAGTAGCATAGATCTTTCCTGGTGATGAGCTGACGTCGTAGGGCCGCCCTATGGCGGAGAAAGATACGTTTGGTCCCATGAGAAAACTATCCAAACCATCTTTTTTGATAATACCCAGATCTTCTTCAGAGGAGAGGGTGGTGAGAAACTGTAGCCTGGGTTGTTCCGGCGGTTGGGGATAGAAGGTAGCCGGGACCTTTTCTTCAACGTTTTTGGTGGCACAAGCACTGAGAAAGAGAAGGCAGAGCAGGGTGTAAAACAGCTGCTTGAAGAAATAGAGTTGAGTTCTCTGCATGGTAGTCTTTGATGGTTCCGTAATAAAAAATAAATGCAAAAAAAAATCATATGCGTCGCGGATACAGTCTCAAAAAAAAGAGGCATAATATGGGGATGCCGCAGTGATTGGACAGTTGCACTAATAACGTATATGAAGGATTTTGGGAAGTATGTGATCAGTTTTTCAAAAAAAAACCGGCCCATGCAATGAAGGGATATGTATGGGCCGGCAGCAGACAGCTATATGATGGCTGGTTGTCTTCTTATTTGATATGACAGCTAATGCAAAGGGCCGATCCGGCATTGGCAACATTGAGCAGTCCATCTCCAGCTGCAGTTGCATGTTTGTTGTGGACATCATGGCAGGTTGCACATTCCATCATGCCATTAAACAGTGGAAGACCCGCTGCAATAACGGCAGCAGGTGCCTTGAGGCCAGCGACACCGCCACCGGTAGCGGTGTCAGCAGTGACAAGGGCCGCGTCATAGAGGAACGAAATAGGATGGTCGTTGCCCAAGTTGGTTCCAAAGTTGGGGCCGACATCTGGGGTAGCACTGATGAAAGTGGTGCCAGCATGGTTGGTGTAAGCGTCAAGTGCTACAGTGCCGTCGTGGCAGGAGAGACAAAACTTGGATAAAGCTGCGGGTTGACCTGGAACAGTGACATCAAAAGTTGGACTGTCGTACAGAGTATAAGTGGCCGCGGTCGGGGCATGATTCCAGAGGAGATCGCCCGTGACGTTTTGATTATTATGCGGGGCATGGCAGGGAAGGCAGATCTGACCGTCAGCCCAACCCGAGGCTGTAAAATCATGTTTAGATCCGGTGATTGCTGCAGGTGCTGTGGAACAGATACTCAGACCTCCGAGTACTACAAATGATGTAACAAGTAACTTGTTCATTTTATCTCCTCTCCTTAAAAAAATTGTAAAATACCAGTCCTTGGCTTTTTGGAACATAATCTCCTCAATTCTCCCTGTAAAGTCGAAAAGATGAGATAATGATATTTTTTCAATGCGGCCTTAAACTACACGCTGTTTTTTTTATTGTCCTCCTGAGTCATCTTTCCTATTTAATTAATATGGTTATCGTCATGGAAGAAAATTCTTTGTAGATAATTTATATATACCACCATGTGGGATACTTAAAAAGGGGGTTTTCCCTATTTGAGGGCTTCGAAATCCCGTGTTTTGTATTTTTTTTGTTTGATGCCTTCGATCTGGCTACGCGATTCTTGAAAAAATACTGGATCCCAGCTTATGCCGCAATGGCAGGATAGTGCGGCTGTAAAATTAAACGATATTATCTTAGGTTAAAGTTAGCATGTCTAATTGTTAAATGCAAGGTCACAGGATGAAGATTGAGGCTAATGTCCTGGGTCCACGATGTCAGCCATTCTTGCTGATGTTGGCATGGGATCCTGGTGAATGGTCACATCGGCGCCCGGGAAGCTCTTCCAAATCAATTTTTCCACGTCTTTTCCTATGGTATGAGCCTGGGCAAGTGGCAGGGTGGCATCCAGATCCAGATGGAGTTGAATGATGGCGATTTGCCCTGATTGACGGGTGCGCAGGTCGTGCATACCCAGAACATGTTGATGACCAAGGGCTATTTGTTGAATAAGCTCACGTTTTTCCAGTGGTAACTGCTGATCCATCAATAATTGAATGGCCTCACTGCCGATCTTCCAGGCACTGTGAAAGATGATCATGGCGATGATCATGGAAAAAATGGGATCCATGATCTGCCCCCAACTGAACCGGGTCAGGAGAAGGGCAATGATGGTACAGACATTGGTCAGGATATCTGTGGCGTAATGGAGTGAATCGGCCCGGATCGCAGTGGAGTTTGTCCGTTTTATTACATACTTTTGGAAGGCTATGAGGATGAGTGTAGCCAGGATAGAGAAAACCATGATGCCTAATCCCAGACCCAGTGACTGGAGGGGGACGGGTGTCTTCAACCGTTCTATGCCGTGCATGAAAAGGATCAGGGCAGAGCCTGCGATAAAGCTAGCCTGAGCCAGTCCGGCCAAGGCCTCGGCCTTGCCATGACCAAAACTGTGGTCATCGTCCGCGGGATTCAAGGAATAACGAATCGCCATCAGATTGATGAAAGAGGCCATGACATCCATGAGTGAGTCGATCAGCGAGGCCAGGATGCTGAGAGAACCAGTGGCCAGCCAGGCGGTGAATTTGATCCCGACCAGAAGAAGGGCGGTAGTAACGGAAGCATAGGTAGCCAGTTTCAGGAGCTGGTCGTTTTTATGGGAATGTGTTTCGGTCATGTGACGATTCCTTCAACAATGGATCTGGCCGTATCCGGCCCCCAGCTGCCGGCTGTATAACTGTGGAGTCTTTGGGCGCGGCCCTGACAGGTTTCGCATTCATTGAGCAGCGGAGTGAGAAGAGACCAGGATTGCTCAATCCCGTCCTGCCGCCAGAAAAGCATGTGGTCGCCCTGGATACAATCAATCAGTACTTTCTCGTAGGCTTCCGGAGATGGTCCGGTGTAAAAGTCATCATATTTGAAGTCCATGGTCATGGAACGCATACACATCCTTGCCCCGGGGTTTTTGGTCTGAAAGGTGAGACTGATGGACTCTTTGGGGTAGATCCCAAGAACCAGGCGGTTGGCGATGACCTTGGCGCCCAGAATATCCCGGAACAGGGAGTGAGGAACATCCTTGAACTGGATCACGATGCGGGTCTCCTTGCGGGCCATCCTTTTGCCGGAGATAAGGTAAAATGGTACTCCCTGCCAGCGCCAGTTATCTATATGCACCGGAAGCATGGCGAAGGTCGGAATCAGGGAATTGGGTGAAACCCCAGGCTCTTGACGGTAGCCCGGGACTTCCTGGCCATCAATGTCCCCTGGTCCGTATTGTCCCAGAACAATATCTTCTGTACGATCATGCAGGGGCCGGATTGAGCGGAGCAGCTTGATTTTTTCATCCCGAACCGGTTCCGCTTCAAAATGGGAGGGTGGTTCCATGGCAATGAGCGACAGGAGCTGGAGCATATGATTCTGGAACATGTCGCGGATGACCCCGGCTTGTTCATAATACCCGGACCGATGCTCTACTCCCAGTTTTTCCACCGCTATGATTCCCACGGATTCGATATAACCGCGGTTCCAGATGGGTTCAAAGATAGTGTTGGCAAAACGGAAGGTCAGGATGTTCTGCACCGTCTCCTTAGCCAGGTAATGGTCAATGCGGAAGATCTGCTTTTCATGAAAATGTTGATGCAGGGTCTGGTCAAGGACCAGGGCGGAGTCCAGGTCGCGTCCAAATGGTTTCTCGATGACGATCCGGGTCCAGCCCCTGCCTTTTTCAAACTGTCTGGCAAGCCCAGCCTCGCCGATCTTGGTGGCAACTGAAGCGTAGAGGGATGGCGGCAAGGCCAGATCAAAGAGCCGGTTTCCCTTGGTGCCTCTCTCCTGGTCAAGGGTATTGAGCTGGCCGGCCAATGCCAGGAAGTCCGGCAGTGAATCGTAATTGAGAGGAAAATAATAAACTTTGTCTGCAAATTCGTGCCAGCGGGCCATGTTCAGCATGGGCTCACTGGTGCAGGCGGCTTGAAGGAAGGTGCGGAAGGTGTCATGATTGTAGCCGGTACGGGCGCATCCGACGATGGAAACCGGGTCGGGGAGAGTCGCGCTCAAAAACATCCGGTACAAAGCAGGGATCAGTTTTCTGGCAGTCAGATCACCTGATGCCCCAAAAATGACAATGGCACAAGGGTCGAGTTCACCTACGGTCAGGCAGTCGCAGATATTGTTTGGATCACAGATCTTCCCTTTGATGACGGTCTCCGCCATGTCCTTGCCCCTCACTTGAGATTCAGAGTATCTTTGAGTGTCACGATTTTTTTTACGGCATGACCGCCAAATTCGCGGCGCAGTGCTGCCAGTACCCTGTTTTCAAAGGCATTTTCTTTGCGCGACTGAAACCTCTGAAACAGGGCCATGGTGATTACCGGAGCTGCCACTCCGCTCTCTATAGCCTCTTCTACCGTCCACCGGCCTTCACCGGAGTCATCCACATGGCCGGTGATGGCCTCAAGGTGTGGATCTTCCGCAAAGGCGTTTTCCAGCAGTTCCAGGAGCCAGGAGCGGATAACGCTGCCTTGGTTCCAGAGATGAGAGATTCGGCCATAGTCAAGGTTCTGGCCATAAGGTGAGGCCTCAAGCAGGGCAAAACCCTCTCCGTAGGCCTGCATCATCCCGTATTCGATGCCGTTGTGGATCATCTTCACAAAATGGCCGGCACCGGTGGGGCCGCAGTAAAGGTAGCCATCCTTGGGAGCCAGGGTCTGGAGGATGGGTTCCAGATAGTGAAATATCGGCTCTTCTCCGCCGACCATGGTACAGTATCCGACCTTGAGTCCCCAGATGCCGCCACTTACCCCGGCGTCTATATAGTGAATTCCGCTTCCCTGCAGAGCTTCGACCCGGCGGATATCGTCTTTGTAGCGACTGTTGCCGCCTTCGACGATAATATCGCCAGGAGACAAGAGCTTCTGTAGTTGTGTCAGATGGTCATCGACAGGCTTTCCTGCCGGCAGCATTAGCCAGACTACCTTGGGGGAGGGAAGACTTTCCACCAATTCCTGCAGGGAGTAAGCTCCTGTCGCCCCTTCCTTGGCCAGTTGTTCTGTTTTGTCGGGAGTGCGGTTAAAGGCCACAATCTGATGGCCGCCACGGAGCAGCCTGCGTGCCATGTTCATCCCCATCCGCCCCAGACCGATCATGCCTATCTGCATGGGAGAGTTCTCAGGTTTTGTTGATTGTATTTTGTTCTTCCCGTGTTCCGGCCATTCCTGTTCTTTGGTCTCAATTACATGACAGAAGCGATCCCAGCAAAACTCTTTACCACTGACAGGGCAGCGCAAGGTGACTTTTTTGTCATCAAGTCCTGCCACTATCCAGTCGCCATGACGTGGTCCCTCGGAAATATGGATTTTTTCACCAATGGTAAAAGGGTAGGGGGTAAAGATCGTAACAGGTGTCAGCATAGCGTCTCTCCAGGAAAAAAAATCAGATCAAAATATGATTTAACTTGCTTGTTGCATACACTAAAGGGAGAATAAAGTCCAAATGAATGAGATGGCGACAACGGGTTGGCTGCCGGTAGATTATTGGTATTCTTTGCGCTTATGTCACTGATAAGTACTTATAAAATATCTTTTAAGAAGGAGTATCGTTAAGTGTATTCCATTGTCTTGATTTATTCTGCGCTCGGTGCGGTGGCTGGGGTTCTGGCAGGAATGCTTGGTATTGGTGGGGGATTGGTTATTGTTCCCATGCTGGTCTTTGCTTTCAGCTGGCAGAATTTTCCTGATCCTGTGATCATGCATCTGGCCCTTGGGACATCCATGGCCAGTATTATTTTTACCTCGGTGTCCAGTTTCTGGGCCCATTATAAACGTGGGGCGGTACAGTGGATTGTGGTTCGCCGTATTGTGCCGGGGATTCTGGTGGGTACCTTTCTTGGTTCTTGTTTTGCTGCCAGGCTGTCCACGGGTTTTCTGAAAGGATTCTTTGTGATCTTTCTTTATTATGTCGGCACTCAGATGTTGGTGAATCGTAAGCCAAAACCCTCCCGCAAGATTCCAGGCTCATCCGGGATGTTTGGGGTGGGTAGTGTGATTGGTGCATTTTCCAGTCTGGTTGGCATTGGTGGTGGAACTCTTTCCGTACCTTTTATGATCTGGTGCAATCTCTCGGTACATGCAGCCATCGGGACATCAGCAGCCATCGGCTTTCCCATCGCTATTGCCGGAACTTCTGGTTATATTTATAATGGACTGCTTGTCCCGGGTCTTCCACAATATTCAGTGGGATTTGTTTACCTGCCAGCTTTGGCTGGTCTGGTTTGTGCTAGTGTCTTGACCGCACCCATGGGAGTCTGCCTGGCTCATAGTCTACCGGTTGAGCGGTTAACGCGTGTCTTTGCCATTGTATTGTTTGTTGTGGCAACCCGGATGGCATATGGCTTTCTATAAACGACAAAAAGTCATGGTGAAATGCTTGTGACAAGTAAAGGAAAGGAATCATTTTCATTTTTTCATTTTTTTGATCTTTCTTTCCCTTGAAACGAGAAGTTCAGGATGGTACTATCTTTTTATAAATTTTTATAAATATTGATTAAGTCTCTTGTTGCCCACAGTCTCATTGCTCTATGATTGGCCAGATTGGAGAATGATAGACATTTTGAAGGAATTCACAAAGGAAAGATTTTTCACTTCGTTTGCAGTGATCATAAGGGATTGTCGGAGTCTTGCAGGGTTGCTTTCCTGCCAGTTGAACTCTTGACTTAACTATACGATATTATTTCCTTCAATGGAAGTATGTGGATAAAGGAACGTTGGATGCAGTCTCGAAAAATTTTAGTAATTGACGATGAGGTTATGGTGGCGGATATAAGCAGGAGTGCTCTTACCTCTGCCGGCCACCAAGTCTTTTGCGCCTATAGTGGAGAACAGGCTGTGGAAATGGCCATGGCTCTGCGTTTTGATCTTGCTATTATTGATGCCATGTTGCCGGGTATGAATGGTATCGAGACTTTTGAGCTTATCAGACAAAGCTGCCCTTATATTAAAGGAATCCTTGTGAGTGGAGACCTGACGGTGAACATGACCTTGGAGGCCATGGATAAAGGTTTCTGCAGGGTGCTTGTAAAGCCGGTGCAAGCAGGGTATCTGCTCCTGGCTGTTCAGGCGGCTCTGGCTGACTATGATCTGCAAGAAGAAAATATCCGTCTGAATAAGCAGGTCTCGAAGATGCGGACTCTGTTTGAGCAGTATATGGCTCCGGAAGTGGCTGCTATCCTTCTGGACCAACAAAAATCCATCTCTGAGGTTGCAGGCGAGGTACAGGAAATTACCGTTCTCTTTGCTGATATTAGAAATTTTACATTTCTTGTTCAATATCTGCCGCTCCAGGAATCGCGGGAATTTTTGACTGAGTTTTTTGATATGGTGGCAGATGTTGTTTCGTCATGGCATGGCATTCTTGACAAATTTATTGGTGATGCTGCTCTGGCTATCTTTGGGGCACCGGTGCCTCATGGTTCACCCAGCCTGTCTGCTGTGTCTGCAGCCCTGGAAATCCAGAAGAGTTTTGAAGTGTTGCGTGCCCGGTGGGCCCTGACATCAGACCTTTTTATGCAGATAGGTCTGGGGATTGGGGTAAGTCGTGGGGAGATGTTTTTGGGAAACGTGGGGTCTGGTCGTCGTCTTGATTATACGGTTATTGGAGCTGATGTCAATATTGCGCAACGCCTTGCCTCGGAGACAGTGGCTGGGCAGATTCTTATTACTGAGTCGGTTTATTGCGATGTGGTGGACAAGGTCTCGATTCAGGAGGAAAAGACCAGATTGCTTCGAGGTATGGAGAAAAAGATCCAGATTTATTCAATTATTCCATAAGATGACTTTGTTTGAAGGTCTGTCCCTTGTAACCGATATCAGTTTATGCGTTTCTATTATACTGTATTACTGACAGTGTGTCTCCCATCATGACTTGGTCTCCATGGACCAGCTTTCTGCCCCGTCTTGTTTCCAGAACACCATTCACCCATACTTGACTATTTTGTATCTGAACTTTGGCCTCAAATCCATCTTGAACCAGATTGGCTAGTTTTAAGAATTGTCCAAGACGAATAGGTTCTTCTGTGATGGTGACAATGTTTTGTTTAGAGGACATGATAGGGATAAAGTGTATTTGGAGTTGTTAGTTGTAGACAAAAATTATTGAAGTTGTTCCAGTAAGTTGTAGTTGGTGTTTTGTGAGTTGTTCTCTGGTGCCATTCTTTCTGCATTTGAATCAATCTCATAATGTAACTGTTAACTATCTCCCCGACAAGAGTAATTTCATGGACTGAGAGACAGGTTCTTATCTGGATTCCATGAAGAAAACATGGGGATATCAGTTACAGTTATATCCTGGACCATCTTTAGGAAACCTCAAGTATCGTTTCATACGATTCCAATAACTGAAAAATATTGAATTTTCCCTAGCTTTTAATTTCAGGAAAGTGCAGATGGTGTTAAAAGAGAGTTTAAATGGAAAAGATATGAGCGTTCATACATATGATATCGTGATGTTGTTATTATCAATGAACAAAATATGAGTAATGAAGTATGGTAACTCCTCATTCTCTGCTAATTGGTATGTATCTGTCATCACATATTGCAGTCATATACGAGTAGGGCTAAGGAGGCGAAATGCATAAAGAATGTTCAAGCTTTCAATATGCTGGATGAGATAAATGTTTTTATTGATGGCGTTTTAAGTGTGAGGTGAGAACAATGGAATTGAAAGATCCTGCCTTGTTCAGGCAGGAATGTTATATTAATGGTGCCTGGGTCACGGCGCAAGAATCCTTTGAGGTTGTTGATCCAGCCGACGGACGGATTGTCGGGAGGGTTCCCTCACTTGGTCAGGAGGCGACTAAGCAGACCATTGCTGCGGCCAGTGCCGCCTATCCTGCTTGGAAAGCTCTGACTGCCAAAGAGCGTTCCGCGATTTTGAAACGCTGGTACGCCCTGATTGTTGAACATCAAAATGATCTGGCCATGATCATGACCAGAGAACAGGGGAAGCCGTTGGCCGAGGCTGCGGGAGAGGTCTTGTACGGCGCATCCTATATTGAGTGGTTTGCGGAAGAGGCTAAGCGGGTTTATGGCGATACGATTCCCACTACCCAGAAAGGAAAACGTATTATTGTCCTTAAGGAACCGGTAGGGGTTTGCGCCGCCATTACTCCCTGGAACTTCCCCTCAGCCATGATCAGCCGTAAGGCGGCACCGGCTTTGGCGGCAGGCTGTCCCGTGATTGTCAAACCCGCGGCCCAGACACCACTGTCTGCCCTGGCCTTGGCCGAACTTGCCGACCGGGCAGGTTTTCCCCCTGGCGTATTTAATGTGATCACCGGTCCTGCCGCAGAGATTGGAGGCGAACTGACGCGTAATCCATTGGTGCGCAAGCTGAGTTTTACAGGTTCCACGGCTGTAGGAAAACTCCTCATGGCTGCCTGTGCCGACACGGTGAAAAAGATTTCCCTGGAGCTTGGCGGGCACGCGCCTTTTATTGTTTTTGATGATGCGGACCTTGATCAGGCTGTGGCTGGGGCCCTGGCTTCCAAATATCGGAACTCAGGGCAGACCTGTGTCTGCGCCAATCGTTTTCTGGTGCAGGAAGGGGTCTATGAACTTTTTGCCTCCAAGCTGGCAGCCGCAGTCCGTTCTGATTTCCGGGTGGGGCCGGGGGTGGAAAGAGGAAATAATCAGGGACCTCTTATTGACCTGAATGCGGTGATCAAGGTTGAGGGGCAGATTCAGGATGCCTTGCAGAAAGGGGCCAGGCTGGTAGCTGGTGGCAAGAGGGTTGGCGGCAAGGGTTTCTTCTTTGAACCAACGGTGCTTGTTGATGTGACCAGTGAGATGAAGATAGCTCGGGAAGAGACATTTGGTCCGGTAGCGCCACTCTTTGTCTTTAAGGAAGAGGCGGATGCGGTGAGAATGGCCAATGATTCCGAATATGGGCTGGCCTCTTATTTTTATAGCCGTGATATCGGCAGAGCCTGGCGTGTGACTGAGGCCTTGGAGTATGGCATGGTCGGTGTAAATACCGGGGTTCTCTCCTCCGAAGCCGCTCCATTTGGGGGGATGAAGGAATCAGGCATAGGCCGTGAAGGGTCAAAATATGGTATTGATGAGTATCTGGAGATTAAATATATGTGCATTGGCGGGATTGATTCATAGGGAACAGTCTCCATCTTGTCTGATGGTGCCTTGGGATCAATAATATTCTCGACAAACTAAGCTCTTTAAACTAATTATACTTTATGGTTAGAGTATAAATAATTATTTTCTTTTAAAAGAAGGGGGATTTTATTATGCGATATATGAAGAAGAATGCAGGTTATTTTCTACTTGTAGCTTTTATGCTGGTATTGAATGGTTGTGCGTCCATGGGGAGTAGTAGCGATTCCCCACCCCCGATGGAGAATCTTCCGCCATTATCAAATTTTGTCGGGGAGTATCGTGATATCGAGCTTCCCATTGATATGAAATATAACCATAAAAAGAGCATGGTCGTTCGTACCGACTCCTTTACCGGCGGGGTGTTCTATTTCAGCGGCAAGGTGGAACGTGATTCATTGAAAAATTTTATTCTTGCTTCCATGCAGAAAAATAAATGGAAGAGGGCTGGTGAAGTCTCGTATGACAGTGTTTTACTGGCCTTCACTAAACCGAACAAATCCTGTACAGTTGTTCTTGAAGAGGGCTTTGGCGGATCATTAGGTTCTACATATGCGGCAATTTATGTAGCTGAAGATGTGTCCGCCAGTTCCGGTGGCAATTAATGTGATGACTGTTGTCCTGCCTTTGCCGGGCAGAGCCTGAATTACTGGAGAAATTCCGGAAGTATTATGAACTGCTATTATGCCGCATCAGGTGTAATGGCAGTTTTCTTTTTTAACAGCATCGCAACTTTTTTCCCGCAGCGTTTTGAGCCGCAGGAACCGCCGCCGATGCCGGTGACTTTGGCTATTTCCTCATAGCTTGTGGCCCCGTCTTCAATGGCCTCGACGATCCTGTGCAGTTTGATCCCTTTGCAGATGCAGCCGGGTTTCATCCGGGCAAGGATTTCTTCTTCGGTGGCCATCTTATCTCTCCGCTTGCTCTGTTTGTTGTGTGTCCTCACGGAAATGGGTGTGGATTTCCCGCGCCAGTTCCGGCCCAATCCCTGGGACGTGGGTCAACTGTTCTTCTGAGGCCTTTTTTATCTGGGTCAGGCTGCCGAGGCTCTTGAGCAGCAGCTCTTTTTTCTTGGGGCCAATGCCGCTGATGGTGTCCAGCTCTGAGGCCAAGGTCGATTTATTGCGCAGTTTGCGGTGAAAACTCACCCCGTAGCGGTGTGATTCATCCCGTATCCGCATGAGAAAGAGCAACACCGGATTATGGGCTGGCAGGATAATAGGATTTTTGCGGCCCGGTTTATACAGCTTTTCTCCCTCCTCTTGTTTCTCTTTGGCAATGCCGATCAAATCCAGTCCTTGGACCTCTTTAAGGCCCTGTTCCCGGGCCACGCGTATGGCAATTCCCAACTGGCCTCGACCGCCGTCCACCATCAGGAGATCCGGCAGGTCGTTTTCCTCAAGACCGCGTTTCAATCTTCGTTCCAGCACCTCGGCCATCATCGCGTAATCATCGGGGGTATCAACGGTACGGATCTTGTAGTGCCGGAAATTTTGCCTGGCCGGTTCCCCTTGCTTAAAACAGACTAGGGAGCCAACCGCCAGTTGACCGGATGTATTGGAGATGTCGAGACATTCAATGAAATCAGGAGGGCGATTCAGGTGCAGAATTTTGACCATGGAGTCCGCCAGTGTTTGCCAGGAGTGCTCTTTGTTCTCCCGTTCGGAAAAAATTTGTCCAGCATTGGCATTGGCCATGGCGATGAGCTGCATTCGATCACCGCGTTGGGGGATCTGGAGATGGACGGTCGTACCCCTCAGGTCGCTGAGCCGCTCGCTAAGGAGCTCTTTGTCGTCTGGCGCAAAGGGAAGGAGGATCTCCTGAGGCAGGTTGTCGCCCTGATCATAATACTGGTTCAGAACCTGGGAAAGGATGCTGCCATCATCACCAATGGGGTCGGAGAGGAAGAATGTGCGGCTACCGCTGATCATGCCGTTTCTGACCAAAAGGATGGCCAGGGCCAGGGAGGCATCTTTTCTGGCCAGACCGAAGATATCCTGATCCCGGGAATGGCTGGCCACGATCACCTGCTTTTCAAGGGTTCGGGACAGCGCCTGGATCTGGTCCCGGATGAGGGCGGCCCGCTCGAACTCCAGGTCGCGTGCGGCCTCGGCCATCTGCTGGCCCATGGAGGTGATCAAATCACGGTTTTGACCTTCCAGCACCATGATGATCCTGGCCACCATCTTCTGATATGCGGCTCGTTTGCTCTGGTCCATGCAGGGGGCCAGGCAGTTGTGCATCTGTCCATTGAGGCAGGGGCGGGTTCGGGGTTGGAGCTGACGGGTCTTGCACCTTCGCAAGGGAAAGGTAGAGGCGAGCAGTTTGAGCGTTGCCCACATGGCCGAAGCAGAGGCGTAGGGGCCGAAATAGCGGGCACCGTCTTTCTTTCTCCGTCTGGTCATCAGAACTCGGGGCCATTCTTCCTGGATCGTGACCTTGATCAGGGGATAATTTTTGTCATCCCGAAGGATAATATTGTACCGGGGGCGATGTTTTTTGATCAGCGAGGCCTCAAGGATGAGGGCCTCTTTTTCGGTGCGGGTGAGCAGGGTATCCACCTTGTGGACATGGGAGAGCATGACTGTCGTCTTGTCCTGTGCAGATGCTGCAATCCGGGCGTAGGAGGCCAGCCGTTTGCGCAGATCCTTGGCCTTACCGACATAGAGGACGCCTGCTTTTTTATCCAGCATCAGATAAACCCCTGGCGAATGGGGGACGGAGGCGAGAAGGTCAGGGGGGAGCATGATTGTGCCTATTCAGGTTGTTTAGATTCTAGCCTGTTATGACTGCGAATCCGTACATATCGTCTTTTGGAAAAATCGCATGGTTAATTATCCTATCCTTCTAAACATCAACAAACTGTCCATCAGGTCAGTCGCCATCTCTTATCTATAGTGATCCTCTCTTTTGATAGCAAGAAGAGTCTCTCCTTTTCTTTACATTCTGCCGATCATTGGCTAAGATGATGTCGATTATGTAAAAAGGAATTCTTCCGGTGTCGCCTTGAGCTTCAGGGCGGTGAAAAGGGAATACGGTGCAAGACCGTAACGTTGGGCCAACGCTGTAAACGGGGACAAAGGCTGCATGATGTCACTGTCTGTGATCCGGGCAACCGGATGATGGATGGGAAGGCGCGGTCTGAGGCTGATCCGTGAGTCAGAAGACCTGCCGGAAGAAAAAAGGAATTCTTGTCCATAGAAGTCCGTATTGCGTCCTGAGGGTTGATCCCTGAGGCGCGGTGCGGACTTTTTTTATGCCCGGACGAAAAATAAAAAGGAAGATCGACCATGAAGACCCAGATAGAACTGGCACGCGAAGGCATCATTACCGAGCCGATGAAAAAAGTAGCCATGGATGAGGGCTTTGGCCTTGATCCTGAGACCATCCGCCAGCGGGTAGCGGATGGTCATATTGTCATCGCCGTCCATCCCAACCGGCCTTTACAGAAGGTGGTCGGGATCGGTAAAGGGCTGCGGACCAAGGTGAATGCCTCCATCGGTACCTCCTCCGATATCTCGGATATCGAACTGGAGGTGCGCAAGGCCAAGGTGGCCGAGGCGGAACATGCTGACACTCTCATGGAGCTCTCCACCGGCGGTGATCTTGATCTGGTGCGCCGGCGGATCCTTGGAGCCTGTAACCTGCCTGTCGGCAATGTGCCGCTCTATCAGGCCTTTTCCGAGGCCAGCCGCAAATATCATAATCCCAACAAGCTGGATTCCGAGTATCTCTTTGAGCTGATCGAACGCCAGCTGGCAGACGGGATCTCGTTTATGGCCATCCATTGCGGAATCAATCGATTTTCCATCGAGCGGCTGCGCAAGCAGGGCTATCGCTATGGTGGCCTGGTCTCCAAGGGAGGCACCTTCATGGTCTCGTGGATGGAGTATAATAACCGGGAAAATCCCCTCTATGAGCAGTTTGACCGGGTCTGCACCCTTATGAAAAAGTATGATGCGGTACTCTCGCTCGGCAACGGGATTCGGGCTGGGGCCATTCATGACAGCCATGACCGGGCCCAGATGGCGGAGATGGTGATTAACTGTGAACTGGCGGAGATCGGCCGCGATATGGGCTGTCAGATGATGGTGGAGGGGCCGGGTCATGTGCCACTCGATGAGATCGAAGGCAATATTATGCTCGAAAAACGGATGAGCGGCGGTGCCCCTTACTATGTGCTCGGACCTCTACCCGCTGATTCAGGAGCCGGCTATGATCATATCACCGCCGCCATTGGTGCTGCCAGCTCCGCCCGCTTTGGCGCCGATCTCATCTGTTACATTACACCTGCGGAACATCTGGCCCTGCCCAATGAAGCTGATGTACGGGAAGGGGTGCGGGCCACCCGGCTGGCCGCAAGGATTGGCGATATTGCCAAGTATCCGGACCGTCGAGAACTGGAGAAAAAAGTGGCACTCAGTCGGCGTGACACCAACTGGAAGGAACATTTTCCCCTGCTGATGTTTCCCGACAAGGCCCGTGAGGTGCGAAACAGCCGGATGCCTGAAAACAGCGGTACCTGTACCATGTGCGGTGATTTCTGTGCCATGGAGCGGGGACTCTCCCTGTTTCAGGATGATATCAAGGGGGATAAGAATACGTCAGCTTGCAGATAACAGGAGTCTTTGAGGTGAGGGCGATGCTTCCCTGAGCAGCCCTCTTCTTGACCTCAAGGTATTTTTTGTTTAATGCAGCGCGGCCGCAAACAATCTCTGGGTGTAGGCATGTGTGGGGGCGGCAAACAGCTTCCTGGCCGGGCCTGCCTCAACAATACGGCCATGCTGCATCACCGCCACCTGATCAGCCATGGCCCTTATCACTCGCAGGTCATGGGAGATAAAGAGGTAGGTCATCCCGTAGCGTTTCTGCAAATCCAGGAGCAGGTCTATGATCTGTTTCTGGATAGTCATGTCGAGGGCTGAGGTCGGCTCATCAAGGATCAGGAGGCGGGGTTTGAGGACGATGGCGCGGGCAATGGCGATGCGCTGCCGTTGGCCTCCTGAAAATTCATGGGGATAGCGATAGGCCATCTCCGGACTGAGTCCTACCTCAGCTAAGGTCTCGGCCACGATCTCATGGCGCTGCTGCGCGGGGCCGCCCATATTGTGCACCCGCATTCCTTCTTCCACTATCTGCTCCACGGTCATCCGGGGGGAGAGTGAGGAAAAGGGGTCCTGGAATACCACCTGCAGTTCGCGGCGGAGGGGGCGCATCTGGCGGTTTGTGAGCTGCTGCAGATCCCGGCCGTCAAAGTTAATAGTTCCATGGCTCTTGGTCAGCTTGAGGATAGCCATGCCGAGTGTTGTCTTCCCCGATCCTGACTCACCCACTACCCCGCAGGTTGTCCCCTGATTGAGTGTCAGGCTCACATCATCAACGGCCTTGATGGTCTTGATCTTTCTCTTGAGAAAACTACTCCAGCCATCCTTGAGATGGAAATGGCAATCGAGACCCTTGAGGCTGAGCAGGGGAGGCTGCCCATGTTTTTCTTCAGGGCTGCCCTGGGGAATTGATTGCAGGAGGTGGATGGTGTACGGGTGTTGCGGTTTGTCCAGCAGACCTTTAGTCGGCCCATGTTCAACAATTCTCCCGTCTTGCATGATATGGACAGACCCTGCGATCTGTCTCACCATGGCCAGATCGTGGGTGATCAGGAGGACGGCCATTTTAAACTCATCCTGCAGATCACGGATCAGGTCAAGGATCTGGGCCTGGATCGTCACATCGAGTGCGGTTGTCGGTTCGTCGGCAATGAGCAGGGAGGGGCGGCAGGCAAGGGCCATGGCGATCATCACCCGTTGCCGCTGTCCGCCTGAGAGCTGATGCGGATAGGTGTGGAGGCGGGCTGCCGGGGTGTCGATACCGGTACGGTCAAGGAGGCGGACAGCTTCCTTCTCTGCCTCATTTTTGGTCAGGGATCGGTGCAGAAGCAGGGGCTCAATAAGCTGGTTACCGATAGTGTATACCGGATTGAGCGAGGTCATCGGTTCCTGAAATATCATGGCGATACGATTGCCACGGATGGCCCGTAACTGCGAGTCCGTCAGGGTTAGAATATTCTTTCCCTCGAAATTTATGCGACCTGAACTGTGCACCTGGCTGCCCTCTTCAAGCAGCCGCAGGATCGAAAGGGCGGTTACCGATTTACCCGATCCTGATTCCCCGACCAGGGCCACGGTTGCACCCTGGTCAACTGAAAGGGACACATCATGCAGTACCTGATTTACCTCGGGTTGCTGTTGGCCGGTGTCGAGGGTAAAGCTCACATTCAGTTTGTCTATCTCAAGGAGCATGATGGGTACTGTTATTAGTCATGGTGGGGATAATGGTGGCGATGATCTTGTTTAATTCATCAATTTTGAAGGGTTTGGAAAGAACGCCACAAAAGCCATATTCCTGATAGTTGGCCATGATGGGATCGTTGGCGTAGCCACTGGAAACAACCACCTTGGCTGTGTGGTCAAAGGCGAGTAGACTGGTAATGGCCTCCTTGCCACCTATTCCTCCTGGTATGGTAAGATCCATAATGACAAGATCGAAGGGGGCTCCTTCCTCTTTTGCCTGTATGTAAAGCGCGAGGGCCTCTTTCCCATCACAAGCCTCTTCTGCACTGCACTCCATAAAGGTGAGCATTGCCACCATGATTTCTCGAACGGTTGTGTCGTCATCCATGATCAGTATTTTTTTGGCAGCAGTTTTCCAGAGATTTTCTTGCTTTTTTGGTTGGTTGGTATTCTCTTTCAGGGTTGCCGGCAAGAGAATGGAAAAAACAGTGCCCTGTCCCAGTTCGGAAGTCACCGTGATCAGGCCATCATGGTTTTTGATGATGGAGTAGGAAATGGCCAGTCCCAGGCCCGATCCTGTAGTTTTACTGG
Organism: Pseudomonadota bacterium; assembly: GCA_018821985.1. GTDB lineage: Bacteria > Desulfobacterota > Desulfobulbia > Desulfobulbales > Desulfocapsaceae > UBA2270. The sequence continues at coordinate 280,180 of JAHJKP010000032.1, read as the reverse complement.
AAAAATAAGGGTCAAAGATCTTCGAGATGTGTTCCGGGGGAATCCCTGTGCCGGTGTCTTGAAAAAGGAGTTCTATGTACTTGCCTGCTGGCAGGGATGTATGTTCATTCAGGGAAAGAGTTTTGTTGCTGCCCTGGATTGTAATGGTGCCGCCGTTTGGCATGGCCTGACTGGCGTTGATGACCAGATTCTGGCTGACCTGACTCAATTGTCCTTCGTCCGCTTCAACGGCCCAGAGATCTTTGTCAAAATGGTAATCGCATTTGACCTTCGATCCTCTGAGAACAAAACTGGTGGCATCTTTGATCAGTTCGGTAATCGTGCTGACCGTTTTGATGGGCGCACCGCCCTTGGAAAAGGTGAGCAATTGCTTGGTCAGACCCTGGGCTCTGATGGAAGCCTTTTCTGTTCTGTCCAGATATTCACTAATAATATCATGAGGATTAGTGTGCATCTTGGCCAAAGAGATATTGCCAAGGATCGCAGTGAGCATGTTGTTGAAATCGTGGGCAATGCCACCGGCAAGAACACCGAGTGATTCCAGTTTCTGGGCCTTGATCAGCTCTTCTACCATCTTCTTTTTTTCGGTTACATCATTGAAGATACATTGGGTGGAGATGGGTTTGCCGTCCTCAAACTTACAGATGGCATTGCCTTCAATGATGATCCGTCTGCCGTCTTTAGCGGTGAAGACCGTATCGATAAAATGAAGTTTCGGGTCGCTGATCACCTGTTGAAAGGTCCTTTCACAATGATTCTGACAGTCGGCGGAGATCAGATCAAAGATGGAAAGAGTGGGAATCTCCTCTTCGCTGTAGCCGAATGTCTCTCGCCAGGCCCGGTTCACATATTGAAAATTGCCATTGGGATTGACTATCTGGATCAGGTCGGTAGAGTTTTCAAAGAGGTCTTTGTACTTTTTTTCGCTTTCCAGCAGGGCCAGTTCGCTGCGGGTATAATCGGTCATGTCCCTGAAGATTCCGGTCATGAAGAGTGGCTTGTCGTTTTCAAAATGGGTGGAACAACGGCCTTCCACGATCACTCGGTCTCCATTTTTGGCTATAAAAGTGGTGGCATTGCGGTCAATCTTTTCACCCTTCATCAGGTTTTTGAAGATAATATTGCATTTCCCCTTGCATCTATCATCGACAATATCCATGAGTGACAGTTGTTGAATATCTTCTTCCGTGTATCCGAGGGTGTCTCGCCAGGCCTGATTGGTATAGAGAAAGGCCCCTTCTGGAGTCACACTGTGGATAAGGTCACTGGCGCTGTCAATGAGTAAACGGTACTGATCCAGCTCTTCACTGATCTTCTCGTTTTTTTGGGCGAGGGCTTGATTTTGCTCTTCAAGTTCTTGGATCTTGAACAGGAGTTCTTCTGTGGTCAGGTTGGCAAGCATCTGATAAGGCTCCTCTGTTGTCGGGGCACTCATTGGAAGAGTTGTGAAAAAGGTTGACACCGGTTTTGGGTCGACTATTCTTGCAATTAGACGGGCTTTCAGGCAGTTTTTAACCTTTTATAATCTAACAAACTCACTTGTATCCAGAATATCCTTTTTCTTCACATTTTGCTACCATTGATGGTCACCGCTGCCATTATATCGATGAAGGGGCTGGGCGGGTTATTGTCATGGTTCACGGCAACCCAACCTGGTCCTATTATTATCGGCATCTTATTGCTCTGCTTTCCAAGACGCACCGAGTGATAGCCATTGATCATCTGGGCTGTGGTCTTTCCGACAAGCCGCAGAACTATCCATATCAATTACAGAATCATATGGATAACCTTGAGGCCCTGTTGTGTCAACTGCAGATAACTTCTTATTCTCTGATTGTCCACGATTGGGGTGGGGCCATTGGCTTGGGGGTGGCCGGCAGGAATCCTGCCGCCATTGAAAAGCTGGTGATCCTGAATACTGCTGCCTTTCGTTCGCAACGGATTCCATGGCGCATCCGTCTCTGTCGCTGGCCGTTTATCGGTAGCCTGTTGGTGCGCGGACTGAACGGATTTGCCGCTCCCGCAGTCTTTATGGCTGTGACCCGCCGCCTGCGTCCGGAGGTGGCCAGAGCCTATCTGGCGCCCTATGATTCCTGGCGAAATCGGGTGGCTGTCTATGGTTTTGTCCGTGATATCCCCCTTGCTCCTGCGCATCCATCGTATGCCACCTTGCAAAAGGTTGAGGAGGGACTACAGGCTCTGGCTACAAGGGATGTTCCGGTATGTATCTGCTGGGGAGGCCGGGATTTCTGTTTTAATGATCACTTCTATGAGGAGTGGCGCCGACGTTTCCCCCGGGCTGAGTGTCATTATTTCAAGGACGCCGGTCATTATGTGCTGGAGGATGCCTTGCCCGAGATCAGACCGCTACTGGAGGATTTTTTCGCTGACAGCAGTTCAGTAACAGGAAATGGTGAGTGAGTGTGAATATCGGAGAGCTTCTGGCTGAAAGGGCGCGCGACCAAGCCGATGAGATCGGTCTGGTAGAGGCGGCCACGGGCAAAAACTTAAGCTTTCAGGAACTCAATGGTCGGGCTGACGCCTTTGCCTGGCATTTGCAGAAAAAAGGGGTGAGAGCAGGTGAACGGGTGATGCTCATGGTCAAGCCCTCTGCTGATTTTATCTGTCTGAGCTTTGCCCTGTTCAAGCTGGGGGCGGTGGTCATTCTCATTGATCCGGGCATGGGATATAAAAATCTTTTGCGCTGTATTGCCGGCGTGCAGCCACAGGTCTTTATCGGTATTCCCTTGGCCCATCTGTTTCGCCAGCTCTTTCGCGCTCCCTTTCGTTCTGTCAGGATTTCCTTCTGTTGTGGCTCCTCTTGGGGGCTCCTGGGTCCGGATATATGCAAAGAGGCAGGAATCTTCTCTCAACCATTCCCGGCCTATCCGGCGCGGGCGGATGAACTGGCCGCCATTATCTTCACCACCGGTTCCACCGGACCGCCCAAGGGTGTGCGCTATGAGCATGGGGTCTTCAATGCCCAGTTGCGGCTGATCCGCGATTATTATCAGATTGGCCCGGGCCAGATCGATCAGCCTGGATTTTCCCTCTTTGCCCTGTTTTCAACGGCCCTCGGGGCCAGGGCTGTTATCCCTGATATGGATCCCACCAGACCTGCCAAGGTTGATCCTCAAAAATTTGTCCGCTCTCTGCGTGAGCAGAAGGTAACCTATTCCTTTGGCTCACCTGCCATCTGGAATGTGGTCAGCCGCTACTGTCAGGAGCAGGGAATTGTTCTCGAGAGCCTGCAACAGGTGCTCATGGCCGGGGCGCCGATCCAAGGCGACTTGATAGCCCGGATGCAGTCCATCCTGCCGCTTGAGGCCAGGATCCATACCCCCTATGGCGCCACCGAGAGCCTCCCCATCGTCTCCATGGAAGGAAAAGAGATCGTGGAGTTTACCTGGCCTCTCAGTCGCAAGGGGCATGGAATCTGTGTGGGCAGGCCACTTCCGGGAATTGAGATTCGGGTTATTGCCCTCTCTGATGCCCCTATTCCCCTCTGGGACGATGCTCTTTGTCTGCCTGATGGCGAGATCGGCGAGATCGTGGTGCGAGGTGATGTAGTGACGCGGGCCTATGAAAACAATTCCGAAGAAAACAGGCTGTCCAAGATCAAGGACAAAGCTTCCTTCTGGCACCGGATGGGGGATCTTGGATATCTCGATGCCCAAGGACGTCTCTGGTTCTGCGGCAGACGTGCCCATCGTGTAAAGACAAAAGCCGGAACCCTTTTTACCATCCCCTGCGAGGCCATTATCAATGAACATCCCGATGTTGCCAGATCAGCCCTGGTGGGGATTCCTGATCCTCTTCACCCTGGTTGGCAGCACCCGGTCATCATTGTTGAGCCGGTCAAGACCAGAAGAATAAACAGCGATAGGCTGCTTGCAGAGGTGCGAGAGCTGGCAGCCGCTTCTGCCTTGACAGAGTCCATCAAGTTCTTTCTGACCCATCCTGATTTTCCCGTGGATATCCGTCATAATGCCAAGATATTCCGTGAAAAATTGAGTGATTGGGCACAGAGAAAGATAGAGGGCGGTGCATGAACAAGGCGCTGATTACCGGCGGCGGGGGGTTTGTCGGCAAGGCTATTGTCCGCCAGCTACTGGCGCAGGATGTCCAGTGTCTGGTGGTCGGACGCCATTCGTACCCGGAGCTTGAATCCCTTGGGGTGACCTGTCGGCAGGGTGATATCAGTGACCGTGGATTCATACGGGAGTGCTGTCAGGGAGTGGACACCGTTTTCCATGTTGCAGCCCTGGCGGGGATCTGGGGGAGGTGGCGGGATTATTATGCCACCAACGTCCTGGGTACTGAGAATGTACTTGCCGGCTGCAGGGCGGAAGGTGTCGGGTATCTGGTCTACACCTCAACTCCGTCGGTAGTTTTCAACCAACATTCCATCTGCAATGGTGACGAGAAGCTACCCTATGCCGATCACTTTCTCTGTCATTATGCCAGGAGTAAGGTCATGGCGGAGCAGTTGGTCCTGGCCGCATCTGATTATGAGCTGCGCACCTGTGCAATTCGTCCGCATTTGGTGTGGGGGCCAGGAGACCCTCATCTGATCCCCCGGCTTATTGACAGGGGGCGGAAAGGGCAACTCAGGCAGGTGGGAAATGGACAGAATCTGGTGGATATCTCCTATATTGATAATGTGGCCCACGCCCACCTGCTGGCCGCGGATAATCTGGCGGGAGTCGGGACGGCCTCGGGGCGGGCTTACTTTATCAGCCAAGCAGAGCCGGTGAATCTGTGGCAGTGGATTAACGATCTCTTCTCCCGGCTTGACATTGCGCCAATACGATCTAAAATTTCATATCAAGCAGCCTATGGGCTTGGTGCCCTGCTTGAGGGGGGGTATCGTTTGGCAGGCTGTCAGAAGGAGCCACAAATGACCCGCTTTCTGGCGCAGCAACTTGCCAAATCGCACTATTTTTCCATTGCCCAAGCCAGACGTGACCTTAACTATCAACCACTTGTCTCAACAGAAGAGGGAATGGAGCGTTTGCTCGCATCACTGATGATAAAATGAAAAAGAATTTTCAGAAAATCTGGGCCATTGTTCTCGTCTTCTCCTTCTTGCATCTTTCCTGCGCCCGGCCTGTTGCCGCTTTCACTGTCGGCGAGGAGCGAGAGGTGGGAGAAATTCTTTTGTATCAGATTCGGTTGGCCTTTTCCCTTGTTGATGACCCTGATATCTCTCAATATGTTAATGAACTCGGCGCTGAGGTGCTGCGGGTGGCGGGAGCTCAATATTTTGATTATCATTTTTTTGTGATAAGAAATAAGGAGTTTAATGCCTTTGCCGCCCCCTCCGGCCTGATTTTTTTTCATTCCGGGCTCATTGAGACCATGGGCAGTGAGGATGAACTGATTTCGGTCATGGCCCATGAGGTTGGTCATGTGGTCAGCCGCCATATTGCCTCCCGCATGGATAAAGGAATGAAGGTGGGCATTGGTGCACTTGCCCTGGCCATTGCCGGGTTGGCCCTTGGCGGTGGGGGCGTAGCAGGTCAGGCCCTGGTAACAGGTTCAATGGCAGCTAATCAGGCACTGAACCTGCATTTCAGTCGTCAGGATGAGGAAGAGGCCGATCTCCTCTCCTATGGCTGGATGAAGAAGCTGGAAAGAGATCCGGTTGCCATGGAAAAGATGTTGAAGACCATGCGGCGGATCACCCGTTATCGTATGGGTGATGTTCCCCCGTATCTGCTCACTCACCCTGATCCCGAGGCCCGTCTTGGATATGTGCAATCCCTTATCGCCATTGAAAAGGCGCCATTAAGTAATGTCAGTCAGCAGACTGATAATTTTTCTTTTTTACGTTTTAAATACCGGATTCTCTCCCAGATTGAAGATGATGGTCAGTTCCGCAATTTTCTGGCCACGAAGATTTCTGATCCAAAGTCCTCTCCTCTTGAAAGAACCATGGCCAAGTATGGCCTTTCCCAGGTGGAGAGAGAGGCAAATAATTATGAACGTAGTCGTGCCTTGTTGCTTGAAGTGATTGCAGCATATCCAGATAGATCAATCCTGCTGGTTGATCTGGGCCGCGTAGAACTTGCGGCGGGCAACAAGGAAAAGGCTTTGGAACTGACCCTGCAGGCCTCAAGAAAGAATCCGGCAGATCTGTGGGCTGTCTTTCAGCTGGCAAAGGTCTATCTTGAGCTTGGCAAGCTGAAAGAGGCAGAAGAAAATCTCTTTACTGTGGCCCGGGAGATACCCGAATATTCCAAGGTCTATTATGAGATCGGGAAACTGAGGGCAAGCCAGGGCAAGAAGGGAGAGGCGTCCTATTATCTGGGAAAACATTATCTGTATGAGGGGCGTATTGAACTTGCCAAAGAAAATTTTGAGCGGGTTATCAAGGATCAATCGATGTCTCGCGATATCCGTGACAATGCTAAGGTGCAACTGGAGACCATAGAACGTCTTGAGGAAGGTCCTGGCTCAAAAAAGGAACAGGAAGAAGAAAAGAAGAGGAAAGAGGAGGAGGAAGGAGAAGTCGGAGGCTGGTGCCATTTTGAGAGTGATGGCGGGATGTTTATGTTGCAAGGGTCAGATAGATCAGAAACTCACTGTTTCCCTTGGGACCGACAATGGGGGAACGGACAACTCCCTGGCTCGTCAGTCCAAGTTTGTGGCTGAAGAGCTGGATCTTGGCTATGGCCTCTTCGTGGAGGTGTGGGTCGTGAACGACCCCGCCCTTGGGGACCTTCTCTCTGGATAGTTCAAATTGGGGTTTGATCAGGGCGATCAGATGAGTCTGTTCTCCAAAAAGGGGGAGCAAGGGCGGAATCAGTTTGGTCAAGGAGATAAATGAAGAGTCAATGACGGCCAGATCAATGATTTCCGGAATCTGAATTTTTGTGATCTTCCGGGCGTTAAAGCGTTCAATCACCACCACCCTGGGGTCCTGGCGCAGTTTCCAGTCAAGCTGGCCATAGCCAACATCAACAGCGTAGACCTTGCTGGCTCCATGTTGGAGCAGGCAGTCGGTAAAACCACCGCTTGAGGCGCCAATGTCGGCGCAAATCTGACCTGTTGGATTGTAATTGAAGGCATCGAGTGCGCCTTTCAATTTTAAGCCGCCTCGAGAAACATAGAGACAACTTGGCTTGACCTGAATTTTGATATCCTGGGCGAACAAATTCCCCGCTTTATCAGCCAACTGCTCATTGACCAGAACATGCCCGGCACCTATCAGTGCCCTGGCCTTGATCAGGGTCTCGGCCAGACCAAAGGTGACAAGGAGTTCGTCAAGACGTTGCTTCACTGGATGCGTGCAGCGTCCTTATAAGGAAGAGAGTTTACTCTTGGCTTGCTGAGCCTCAGGGCTGGACCCATAAGAGCTTATAATCTTCTGGTAAATGATTTTGGCAGTATCCTTGTCCGAGAGCTGTTCAAAGGCCATGCCCTGTTTTAATAGGGCGGCTGGTGTTTTTGCATGTTTTGGTTGACTGGCGATGATTTTTTGATACTGGAGGATCGCCTGATCGTATTCTTTTTGCTGGTAGAGACATTCACCCATCATGTACCGAGCCTGGATGGCATTGGCGCTACTGCCGTTTTTGTCGATATAGGATTCAAACATCTCGTAGGCATTTTGATAACTTCCTGCCTCGTATTTCTTTTGTGCCTGGTTGAAGAGATCATCAGTTGGTGTTGCGTCTGCGGCTGGTGATTCCTGGCCCATATTTGGGTCTTGTGCCGATTTGGCCGGAGCGGGTATCGTTGTGACCGCCTCCTCAGGAGACACTGCTTCTGCTGCTGACGGGGCTTCTTCTGACACGGTTGCAGGGGGGGCGGGGGCCTGTTTCACCGATGCCGATTCCTGCCCTTTGAGCTGTTTTTTACGTTCAGCCTGAATCTGAGTAATGCCCTGATTGCTGCTTGCCATTTTTACCTTTAATCTTGCGGCATCAGCTGCTTCAGCTGCAGCGCGAGCTTTCCGCTCTGCCTCTAGTGCCCGAGCTGCCTGCAGGGTTGCCACGCTATCCTGTTGTTGTTTGAGCTGCTCATTGAGCTGAGTAATCTTGATATCGGTGTCAGAAGATTGCTTGGAAACTAATTCCTGGAGTGAGCTCTCTAGCTCTTTATTTTGTTCCTGAAGCTGGCGGTTGGTCATTGCTGTTGACTCAAGCTCACTTTTCAGGGCCAGTAGTTCCTGTTGCATTTCATTTAACTGTCCCGCTGAACTAGCCTGTTTTTTCTGCATCTTGTTTACGGTATTGGCCTGCATGTCCTCAAGTTTTTTATTTACCGCCCGTAATTGATAGGAGAGGGTTCTGACTTCATCCTGACTGGCGCACTGGACAAGAAAAGGGCTTAAGAAGAGAAGGACAAGGAGGGTAATGAAAGATTTATTCATGGCATTTACCTGTTCAATGATATTATTTATAAATATTATTTTTTAGAGGACCAGCGGGGATAAGTCTGGTTGCCTTTTAACGAGAAAAGTTGTCGCTGAAAAGTGCCGTTTTTCAGGATAGCATAAATTTTGCGAGTGCCACCATCACGTTGCGAGTAGATCAGTTGTTTGCCGTCAGGTGACCAGTCTGGTGATTCGTGCTGATTTGCATCTTTTGTAACCTGGAAAGGTGTGGCACCTTGTTGGGGAGTGATGGTGCAAATCTGATATGAGCCATTGGTAAGACTGGAATAGGCCAGAAGATCCCCCTTTGGAGACCACGAGGGCTCAGCATTTTCTGTCCCCTTAAATGTGAGCCTCTGAACATTTTTACTACCGAGGTCCATGAGATAGATCTGTGGCTTACCACTGCGATCCGATACAAAGGCTATTGTTTTGCCATCAGGTGACCAGGCTGCCGAGACATTGATTCCTGAACGTTTGGTCAGTTGTTCCAGAACGTTCCCCTGACGGTCAAGCAGATAGAGATCAGGATTGCCGTCTTTGCTCATGGTCAGAATCATCTTCTGTCCATCAGGTGACCAGGCAGGCCCCAGATTCATCCCTTTTCTGCGTGAAAGGACCTGGGTCGAGGTGCTTTGGTTGAGATCGGTAATGTAAAGATTCTGATTGCCCTTGTGGTAGGAGGTATAGCTGAGACTCTGACCATCAGGAGTGAAGCGGGGAGAAATCACCAGGTTTCGATGGCGGGTTATTTGTCTTGTCTTATCTCCAAGGATATTTGTCAGGTAGGCCTCTTTGGCACCGGTGCTGTCGGCAATAAAGGCTATCTGGCTGGAGGCAATACCTGGTTCACCGGTGAGCTCCTTGATGACACTGTCGCAGAATTTAAAGATTATGTCCTGTTTCTGCTCTGTTGTCCCCGTATATTTTTTACCGAGGACCATATCGCCGCCTCCCACATCCAGAAGGCGCATCTCAAAATTGATCCCTGCTGGTGACATGGTGTAGCTTCCCAGGATGGTATAATCGGCGCCAATTTGCTTCCAGTCAGGAGACCCGGAACCAGAATAGCTCTGATTGGGGATGATTGAAATGATTCCATGAAATTCCAGTGCTTTTTCCAGGGTGTTGGCCAGTTCACGTCCAAAGGCCTGCAACTCACCGGACTTTGCCGTGTTGGTAAACCAGGGAACTGCCATATTGATCTTTCGTGATCCTGACGCGGTAATGTCAAGATAGACCTTGGTATCTGCTTGTGCAAATATGGCGGTATTACACAGTATAAGGAGAACACTAAGGAGGAGCGTACCTGTAAAACGTATCGGTTTCATAATGCGACAATGGGGTAAAAGGAAAAAAGAAAGGTTTGTATATTAATAATATATATACCACTGATAGATGAAAAAATCACTGAATTCCGCTTGGCTTGAAGCGGAGGCCTATTTCAATGCGTTGTTTTTGCAGGGCTGGTGGTGGTGCTGGCAGGGGATTGGCAGCCTCCAAGGTCTTGAGTACAAACTGATCAAAAAGGTTATCCCCGGATCCCTGCTCAAAACTCTGGCTGACGATCTGGCCGTCGCTGGCAATGGTGATACTGACTATCGCTAAAATATTGGGATCCCATGTTTTGACATCGGGTGGTAGCCAGTATTGTTGTATATGGCCCATAATTGTCGCATAATATTGCTGTTCCAGTATGCCCATGCTTTGTGCATTGGCACCTGTCTGCGAGGACGTTTGAGATGGGCTGGCGCTGGTTGAAGCCCGGATCTGATCTCGCAGGGCATTCTTGGCGTCTGCCGCAGCCATTCTGGCCTCCAGCTCCGCGCGTCTGGCCTCCTCGCGGGCTGCAGCCAGTTGTCGCTGACGTCTGATAGTTTCTTGGGCCGCAGTTTCTTTTTTGGCCTCTTCCTGGAGTTTTTTGGTAATGCTTTTCAACTCGTCCTTACGAATCTTGGCATCTTCAGGCCGGGTGTCGGGGATATCCTTGATTATTTTTTTTAGTTTTTGCTTTAACGGCTTAATCGAAATGGCCTCGACTGGTGCGGGGGGTGCAACCGGTTCAGGAGTAGCCGTCGGTTCTGGAATGGGAACTGCATCCGGCATTTCAGGTGGAAGAGGAATCTGTTTTGTTATCTCCGGCTTAAGGATCTCAGCAGGTTTAGGGGGTGGGGGGGGGATTGCCTTTTTTGTTTCTTGTTTTGCTGCCGTAGGAGTAGCAGGTTTACTTGGGGCGGCCGGTTCTCCCATGTTCACCAGATCAATGGTGGTAATTTCCGGGAGAATGGTTCGTTGATCCAATAGACCCGGAAGGACCATGGCGCAAAAAAGAGCCAGAAGATGGAGACCGATTGCCAGGTTTATCGGTAGTTTCCATTCGTTGGGCCGGTCGTGGATGAATGCTTGATTCGCAGGCACGTTACTGTTTTTCATCCGAGGGTTTAGTGACCATTCCTAGTTTGGTGAACCCTGCGGCTTTAATGTCAGCCATAATTGAGGCTACCTGTCCATAGGTTATATTCTTGTCCGCCTTGAGTAAAATGAGTTCTTCTTTTCCTTTTTCAGCGAATATCTTGGCTAGTTGCTCGCGAAGGACAGGTTGGGTGTATTCGATTTTGCCCAGCATTATCTTGCCTTCCTTGTCAACACTGACCACTTGGGGATCTTCTTTCTGCCGCAGCGAATTGGCTGTGGTTTCCGGCAGATCAACATCCAGCCCCTGAGTCATCATCGGTGCGGTTACCATGAAGATGATGAGCAGCACCAGCATAACATCTACGAGAGGGGTTACATTGATATCGGCAACAAGTCCTCTTGGGTTATTTCCCCTGCTTGATCCCATTCCCATTTGATTCGTATCCAGTAAAAAAGAAAATTACGAATTACGAATCAAAAAGAGACGAATCGTAATCCATAATTCGTAATTAATTAGCTATCCGCGGCCTATCATGTCGCGTTCAACAAGGTTGAGGAAATCGGTGGAAAAATTCTGCATCTCACCGTCAATATAGGTCAGTTTGTTGGCGAAATAATTATAGAAAATAACTGCTGGAATAGCAACAGCAAGGCCTGCAGCTGTAGCGATCAAGGCCTCAGAGATACCAGGGGCGACAACGGCCAGGGAGGCGGAACCGCGCATGCCGATATCGTGAAAAGAGGCCATGATACCCCAGACCGTACCAAAAAGACCAATAAAGGGGGTAGCGCTGCCGGTGGTAGCAAGAAAAGGCAGGTATTTCCCCATTTCAGTGATCTCCTGGGATTCTGCTTTGCGGATGGCCCGTTTCAGGTTGTCCATGGTGGCCATTTGCATATCCAGAGTTTCCGGCTGATTGATTCCATCCTTACGGCTACGGATCTTGTTGATCTTTTGCAGTTCAGTGAATCCTGCCGAAAAGATAGTCGCTTCAGGACTGTATTCATATTCCTGGGCAGTCTCATAGGCATCGCTGAGCTTGCTTGAAGCCCAGAAGGCCTCCAGGAAATCCTGGGTGTCGGTGGAGACTTTTTTAAACAGACGTGTCTTTATAAAGACAATAGACCAGGAAATGACGGAAAAAAGAAGGAGAACAAGCATGACCAGTTGTCCAACTGGACCAGCATGTAAAATCATATTGGCGATCGATAGCTGCACGTGTCTATTCCTTTAAGTGTTTGTCTTTGTATTGTTTTAATAAAATGTATGGAAGTAAATTTTATTTATAAAAAAATACTTTATTTGGGTAAAAAGTCAACTGTCGGATCCCTTGCATATTCTTTCCTGCCATATCTCTAACTGCTTCTGTATACTCATCGACTGAAAATATCATTCCGTATCCTGTGCAGATGGCCTTGACGTAGTGTCAGCGCCCTTGCAGGTGCACTTTTTTCTGATCACAGTAGATACAGATAAAGACAGGTTCGTTGTCGCATATGTCTGGTGATTTCATAGCGGAATTGTTTACGGCTGCAAGGCAGAGCTGATGGTACAGGAGAAATCAACCTGAACGGCGATTTTTTCTTTGACGCGCAGGATACCTTTCATGAACCAGGAACCGGCAACTTTCTCTTTTAGATGCACCTGCATCCGGATAGTGCTGCCCGGACCCACGGGACGTTTGAAACGGGCCACGCCAATCCTGGTGAGGACAGGGATGCCGTGTTTGGTCTCCTGTGCGTCTTGTAACATTCTGGCGATAAGCAGGGCACCGGTCTGAAACAGGGCTTCGCAAAGAATCACTCCCGGCAGGATGGGATGCTCGGGATAATGCCCTTTGAAGATATCCAGGTCTTCAGGGATGCATTTTTCAGTAACCATGATCCCTTCCTCATAGCTGATAATCCTGTCAATCCAGAGAAAGGGAGGCCGGTGGGGAATCAGTTCAGTGATGAGCGGGTCAATGGTCATGCTCATTTATAAGCCTCCATTGACTTCCAGCACGGCGCCGGTAATGTAGGAGGCCGGTCGGCCGGCAAGAAAAAGAACTGCGTCCGCCACTTCTTCCGCAGTGCCAAAACGGCGCATGGGCACCAGTTTTTTATAGGCAGCCATTTGCTCGGCACTCAGATCATTGAGGAGGTCGGTGGCGATAAATCCAGGGGAGACACAGTTGACTGTGATCTTCTTGCGCGCTGTTTCTTTGGCCAGGCTCTTGGTCATGCCGATTTGTCCCGCTTTAGAGGCCGCATAGTTGGCCTGACCGGCAAAACCGAGATGGGCAACAGGAGAGGTGATATTGATGATACGTCCATATTTCTGTTTCATCATCAGCAATACAGCCTGTTTGGACATGTTAAAGGTTCCGGTGAGATTGATATCGATAACCTGTTGCCAGTCCTTGCTGTCCATGAGGGCAAGGAGACCATCGCGGCGGATTCCCGCATTGTTGATCAGGACATCAATGGTGTCAAACTCATCTTCCACCTGACGGAAGAACTCCTCGACCTGCTTGCTGTCGGAGACATCGCACTGGTGAAGTTGCAGCCTGTCACCAAACTGCTTGCATTCTTCAGCAAAGTCCCTGGCCGCATCACTGTTGCTGCCATAAATCCCGATAACTTGGGCGCCAGCACCGAGAAAGGCCAGGCTGATGGCCCGCCCCAAGCCGCGGCTTGCTCCGGTGACAATAACTTTCTGATTAGTAAAGGGAGTCATTTTCTTTGATTATACGCTGCGGATATAGCTGTCAACATCATTGGAGACGATGACCCCGTAATTGATTGCCCCGAGCCAGCCGGACATGATGATCCCCACTGAGCCGACATGAAAGAGCCCTGGAACCTCTTTGAAGATGGATCTGGACACTGCCAGACCCTCGAATTTGGTGCCAAAAGAGGTGCCGTGGGTATGCAGGGTGTAGCGGTTAAAGGTCTTTGGCGTTGCCGCCTCCAGCCAGTCGATTTTTTCATTTACCCCTGGAAAATAACGATTCAGATCCACCAGGGTCCGCTCGATAAGTGCCTGTTTTTCGGTTTCATAAGCGGCCGGGCTGAGACTGTTCCAGTCATCATAGCGGCTGTTCATAGAGGCGACAATGGCATATCGATCGTGGCCCGGTCGTGTCTTGGGATAATAGACAGAGAATGTCTTGGAACGGGTGTGCATATCGAGCAACTCGGAAGAATCGAAGACAGGCGCAGTTGAGGTGAAAAGGAGATCTCCCTTGTCCTCAATGGCAGCATCTTTTTTCAGCCCTATATATACCTGGCAACTTGAGTTGTTAACACGAATTGCATCGGCTTTTTCCAGGAAGTCGCCTGAAAAGACATCGCGACCAGCAAGATTATAAATTGTATTGGTAATTCCGCTGTTTGAGACAACGGCCGGGGCGGTAATCGCCCTTCCGTTCACCTCAACGCCGCGTACCTTTCCTTTCTCCACAAGAATCCTGTCGACCTTGGCATTGGTACAGATCATCACCCCGTTCTTTTCAAGGTCCTCGGTCATCATCTGGATGAGCTTATCTGTGCCGCCTTCAAAGGTGAAGACTCCCTTGTTCATGAAGTTGGAGAAGACGATGCCATAGGTGATGGCCGGATCGTCCAGGGTGGAACCGTTGGCGTAGGTGATGGGTTCCATGAGCAGGCGGTGTACGTCAGTTCTGCCGGGAAAAAACTCTTCAAAAAGCTCTCGGGTGGTCATGCTCTGGTCATCGTAAAAGTTCATCCCGGCCACAGTTGCAAAAAAACGGTCGATGGTCGTCTGGGGAATCTTGAACTTTTTGTTCAGCAGGGCGGTGAAATCAACCCGGTCAAAGGTGGTCTTCAGAGAAAACTGGGGGTTGTCAAAGACAATGTCTTTGAGCTGGACAATGGACTCGGTGATTTCTTTCGTCCAATATTTCCTGCAGGTTTTGACCATTCCGTAGGGAAATCCATGCAGGGAGATGTCGAAGATATGGCCTTTGCGTTTGAACCAGGTGGCAAGACCTCCAAGCTGGTGGTGAAATTCGAGAAGCAGTACCTTGTGGCCGCAATAAGAGAGACGTTTGGCCGTGGTCAGGCCACCAAGGCCGGAGCCAATTACAATTACATCGTAGCTGTCAGCAGCTTTGTTTAAGGAAAAGGGCATGGAATCTATCTGTTGTTGTTACAGGTTTTTCTAAAGTCGGGACAGAATGTGTTGATTGACCATGGAGACACCACTCAGCATGGATCCTACAATACCTAAGAAACCCTGGTCGGTGCCGGCAAGAAAGAGATTGTGGTAACCTATGTCGCCATTCTTGATTTTGTCAGGACAACCATAAATAGCGCCTTCTTTTTTGGCAGTAAAGCGTTCTATGGTAAGAGGTGTAAAGGTATCCTCATATACAATATTCTGCCTGAAATTACCAATGATTTTCTCGAGAGCCTGTTTCGATTTTCCGGCTGTGTCGATTTTGGCCGCAAGGTAGGCGGGTCTGTCGGCAGCAAGAGATTTCCAGCTGGCATAATCGGCAAGATGGGTGGCGCGAAGCTCAAGGTACGGCTGAGCGTCAAGCCCTTGGAAATTTCCAGGAAAGCAGATAACGCCACTGCTGTAATCAACAAGATTTTCAGGCCGCTGATAGCAAAATTTCTTGCTCGTGGTGTAAAAAATAATAGTTTTGTCTTGGGGAAGAGTTTTCTTACAGTCTGGGGGCAGCCGAAAGATCGATTCGACAAAGCCAAGCCGGGGCCGCTGTTTATGCACAGGAGGGACAGTAAGACAGGCCAGGGTCTCCTCGTAGCCAATAGTTGAGAGCAGGGCATCGCATTCGATTACCTCTCCGTCGGTCAATTCCACGCCTATCACCTTTCTGTCCTCATGGATGATTCTGGCAACAGGGGCTTGCAAACGAATCTTTCCGCCAAATTCCTGATACTGTTTAAGCAGGATATCCAGAAAATCCTTGATGCTGCCCTTGGGCCGGAACATCCCTTCCAGAAAGATCGCTCGGAACATGATGACAAACTGGCCCAGATCCATATCGTTTTCCACGCTTGAGCCGTAGTACATCAATGGGCAAAGCAGCATGTCGACCAGGAGCGGGTTGTCGAGTGCTGCGGTCAGTAAGCTTTTGGCTGAGCGAAAGGGCGCGGCCTGGAATGGGTCATATTCCTTGATGGTCTGGAGCAGTCTGGTAAATCCCGGCGTGCTGCGGGGAAACTTTGTCACTATTTCATGGTACAGCAGATCGAAATCGTTGGAGAAGGTCAGTGTCTCCTGATTGGCAAAGAAGATCTCGCTTTTGATTTGTTCATGAAAGGTGAAGTCCTTGCGCCTTAGTTTCAGTTGGCGGAGCAAGCGGTTGAGGGGTGCGGTTTTATCCTGGGGTGGGGCAAAGTTGGTGATGGCGTGGAGCCCGGTTTCAAACAGTGAGTTGTTGCGGTAATAATAGGAGTTGAGGCCACCGACGCGGGAGTGTTTTTCCAGGATCAGGACGCCTGGATTGAAACGGGCAAAACGAATCGCGGCGGCTAGCCCCGAGAGACCGCCGCCGATGACCAGCAGAGGTATGTGCACCTTTAGGCGTTCTTGAGTAGTGGTTCCAGGTAGTTGACGCAACTGTCAAGGGATGCTAGCTGAGGATAATCTTCTTCGGGAATCTGCAATTTATGCCGTTTGCGGAGTTCCATTACGATATCAAGAAAATCCATGGAATCGAGATCCAGCTGGTCACGTAGCGGCTGGTCGGATTGCAACGTGTCAAAATCGGCATCTTCATCTATGTCTTTGATAATCTCCAAAATGAGATCTTTAATATCATCACGTGTCATGTTTTCTCCAGGTTCGATCTCTTATGAAAAAGAGTGAGTTTTGTCTATATTAATGTGCTTAGTTTGGTATGAATGAGAGTGTTTTCCCAAGCAAAACATTCTTTATACCATACCTTGCCACTCTTTTTTATATATTTTTTGAGAAATTGCTTTAATCCTCGTATTTTTTAACAATAATAACGGAATTAATCCCAACCATGCCAAAGGAGTTGTTGAGAATGGTGGATACGGACTTCAGTTGCGTTGGTTTATTGAGGACCATGTTGGGCAGGGCACATTCCGGATCAAGGTTGCTGACATTGATGGTGGGATGGATCATATTATCTTCAAAGGCAGGCAGATTACCGGCAAGCTCAAGGACGCCGGCGGCTCCCATGGCGTGACCAATAATGGATTTGGTGTTATTGATATAGGTGGCTGGCGCCTCCCCAAAGACCTGGCGGATGGCCTTGCACTCTTCAATATCTCCCTGCTTGGTGCCGGTGGCATGGGTGTTGATGATATCGATATCGGCAGCTTTAAGCCCGGCGCGATTCAAGGCCTGCTGGATACATTCCGCCTGTCTCTTGCCATAGGGGAGTACAAAATCACGGGCATCGGAGTTGATGCAGTAACCGGCAACCTCTCCATAGATCCTGGCCCCGCGTTCAAGGGCCTTTTCCAACCGTTCCAGGACATAGATACAGGCCCCTTCCGAAACCACAATCCCGTTTCTCTCAATGTCAAAAGGTCTGCAGGCCTGACGCGGATCTTCTGCCTCAGCAAGTGCCCCTTGGGCCTTGAAACTTGCGAAAATCCCAAAGGAGCCAGTTGATTCGGATATGCCACCAGCGAGCGCCATATCCACCTCGCCAAGACGAAGCATCTGGACGCCCTGAATCAAAGAGGCATTACCGGCGGCACAGGCAGCTCCTATGGCGTAATGGGGGCCGGTTATCCCGAGGCTCATGGTAATCTCGCCTGCGGGATTATTGAGGACGGTTCGGGGATTATGGTGGTGGGTCCAGTAATTTACGTCATAGTTGTACTGGCTGATATTAAAAATCTCGTTTTCTGTCTCGACGGTTCCATGTTCGGTGAGACCGATATAAACGCCAATACGCGACCGGTCATAGTAGTCAATATCGAGTGTTGCGTCGGCCATGGCCTCGTGGGCACAATAAACACCAAGACAGCCGGCACGGGTGCCTCGTTTATTTTCCTTTTTTTTCCGGTATCTGGTCTCATCAAAGGTGCATATCCCTGCAGGTGCAGGGCCAAAATAGCGAAGATTTATCTCTTTTATCTCACTGATCCCGGCCAGGAGTTTCTTTCGAAAATCCTTGAGATTGTCAGCGTTGGGTGCGGCCAGGCCGACCCCTGTTATGACTATTCTTTGCTGATTGCTATCCATGATGATTGATTGACGAATGGAAGTTGACTTATTATAACTGGGTTAAGTTATTCTATTTTTAAATTAAGCGTTAACTTTGTCGGCCGTGCTGTGCGTCTCTTCAGCGTGCTACCTACCCATACTGATTCGTCGCTGCTTGCCGTCACGTTTCTATCTTGATTTAGAAATGGAATTATTATTGAAAAATTAAGCTGAAACTCTCTATCTTTAGGATATATTGCTTGAGAATTCAAGAAGAATGCAGAGTAGTATAGAAAAAGTGGATCTTGTTGGAGATGACAATTAGTTTTTTTGGGAGAGGAAAATGGATACTGGAATGGATGATTTAGTCTATGATGTGGTGATTATTGGGGCAGGTCCGGCCGGAATTCAGGCCGCAATCCATGCGGTTCGCAAAAAAAGCAGTGTCTTGTTGCTGGGACGGATTGAACGGAGTTCGCTCTATTCTGCCCATGTGGAAAACTATGCATGCGTGGAAGGGGTGAAGACAGGTCAGGAACTGCTCGAGGCGGGGATTACCCAGGTCAGGAACTTTGGTGCCGAGTTGAAGGATGACGATGTGTTGAAGATTCATCAGAGAGAGGCTGTGTTTGACCTTGAACTGGAAGGTGGTACAATGATTACCAGCCGCACGGTCATCTTTGCCACAGGAACGGCCAGAAAAAAACTGAAGGTGCCAGGCGAAAAGGAATTTTCCGGTAGAGGGGTTTCCTATTGCGTAGATTGTGATGCTAATTTTTATAGGAAGGCCACGGTGGCAGTCGTTGGTAATGCCAGTGCTGCCATTGACGGGGCCTTAACCCTTACCGGCTATGCCTCAAAGGTCTATCTGGTGAGTCAAGAACTCGTGGCTTCAGCCGATCTCCTGAAGAAACTGCACAGCTCCACCGTCGAACACCTGTCAGGAACCTGGGTCAAAGAGATCCAGGGTGAGAAGGAGGTGCAATCCATACTTCTTGAAAACGGTAAAGAGGTAATGGTCGATGGCCTTTTCATCGAACTTGGGGCTAAAGGGGCCATGGAGTTGGCCTTGGAAATAGGGGTTCAGCTTGATCTGGATACCATGACCCATATTGAAACCAATAAACTGGCAGAGACCAATGTCCCAGGTGTTTATGGCGCCGGAGACATCACCGGCCATCCCTATCAGATGGCCAAGGCAGTTGGTGAAGGCTGTGTCGCCGGAATGGAGGCAGCTAATTTTGCCAGGAAGCATAAGGGTGGAAGTCTATAGTTTTTATGGCTCTCTATAAAAATCAGCCTAATGTTTGTATTCTTTAACAAGAAATACTCTTGAAAAATAAAAATAGAGATCTTTCACTGGGTAACCCTATAAACAAAGGAGGTCTGCCTGTCAGGCATTACCTCTATCTTTCAAGGCAATTTGTTGTTTTCTGGCAAAGTCCATCATTCGCTGAATGGGAATCAAGGACTTCTGGCGGATATCTTCATCAATAGTGATTTCATTCGCACCAGACACTAAGACCTGGGCCAGATTACGTAAACCGTTCATAGCCATCCACGGGCAGCGCAGGCAACTCTGACAGCTGCCACCCAGGCCGCCAGTGGGCGCCTCAAGAAAGGTCTTGGAAGGTGATGCCTGTCTCATCTTATAAAAAATGCCCGGTTCGGTGGCGACAATAAACTCTTGGACCTCAGGGTTCAATGTGGCCTTGATCAAGCCGGTGGTGGATCCAACCACGTCGGCCAATGCAACCACCTCCTCAGGTGATTCGGGGTGGACCAGAATCTGGGCATTTGGATACTTTTTTTTCAGCGTCCTGATTCCCTCGGCCTTGAACTGCTCGTGAACCACACAGCTGCCCGGCCAGATCAGCATTTCCACTCTGCTTTCCCTCTGGACGTACGAACCAAGATGACGATCAGGGGCCCAGAGAACCTTCTCATTCCGGCCAGCCAGGTATTTGATAATCGGTAGGGCAATGCCTGAGGTTACCACCCAGTCAGCTCTGGCCTTGACCGCAGCACTGGTATTGGCATAGACTACACTGGTGTAATCTGGATGGGCATCACAAAAATCGGTGAAAAGATCGACCGGACACTCCAGATCCAAGGAGCAGGTTGCCTCGATATCAGGCATCAGTACCCTTTTTTCCGGATTGAGTATTTTGGCAGTCTCTCCCATAAAACGGACCCCGGCAACAATTAATGTAGAAGCTGGATGTTCATTGCCAAAGCGGGCCATTTCCAGGGAGTCGGCAACATAACCACCTGTCTCCTCGGCCAGTTGCTGAAGGTCATCAGAGGTATAATAATGGGCAACCAGGACCGCGTCCTGTTCCTGCAAAAGTCGTTTAATCCTTGCAAGCAGGGCCTCACGTTCGCCAGACTCATATTCAGCCCCCTGACGTGCCGCCTCGACCCAGGCCCGATCAAGAAGCCCCTGATCGATAAGGGGTAAGGTCGGGAATTTGATAGGCAGATTCTCTGCACTTGCTGTCATAATCGTTCCTTGAAAAAAGATGTATTATACGGGCTACAAAACTTCAATAAAGATAGGCCAACGAGGTCCACAGCTTTTTGTGATGGTTCAGATGACGGATATTCATCTGATGGAGAACAACCCGTGGCTAAACCTGCTAGAGAGTGTCCTTCCCGCTCAAGAGATTGACAGTGACCCTATATCTTTCCGGAAAAAACATTGATGGTCTGTCAATCAGGGCGATAACAGTCTTTGAAGTTTCCAAACACTTTCTGCAGGGTCACCCGCTCCGACAACCATTTTGTCTTTTCTGATGTCTGAAAGCAGGTGGCCCAGACAGTATTCAATAATTATTTTGTACTGATTTAGCCGGTTCCACGCAAATGGGTGGTGAATGATGGTCCTGGTTGTTAGATGATAATTATATCATCTCCGGCATTGAGAGTGCCGCTACTCAGAACCTTGGCGAAAATCCCTTCCGTGGGCATGATGCAGTTGCCTGCCTGTTCATAGATTTTGCATTTTGTGTGGCACTTCTTTCCGATCTGGGTGATCTCTAGTTCCACTTCTCCCGCTTTTAATCTGGTTCCGATCGGCAGTCGGGGTAAGTCCAGTCCCTCGGTGGTGATATTTTCCGCAAATGAGCCGGGCCGCAGGTGCGGGTGCTCTGCTGCCATCTTGGCAATGCTTTCCACGGCGAGTAAGCTTATCTGCCGATGCCAGTTCCGGGCATGGGCATCACCGACAATACCGTGATCTGGTTTTACCATGACCGAATCGACCGGTTCTTTGTCGGTTCCAGTGGCAGGGCTGACGTTGATTGATACTATCCTGGGCATATTTTCCTCCAATTTCCGGCAATACCGGCATGACAGATTTTTATGTTAATAAAAGATTACTTGCTCTTGCCTAAAAAAAAAAACTCTGATTCTCGGTCTCTTTTCATCTAATCCAGTAACAAATCGGTACTGAGATAGCGTTCACCGGTGTCGGGGATGATCACAACTAGATTTTTATCCCTGTTCTCTTCACGGGCCGCCACCTTTAGGGCCGCCCAAGTTGCCGCACCGGAGGAGATGCCGCACATGATTCCTTCTTCGCTGGCCAGACGTCTGGCGGTCGCAAAGGCCTGTTCATTGGTGACCTGGATCACTTCGTCGATGATCGCGGTGTTCAGGACCTTCGGGATAAAACCGGCGCCGATCCCCTGGATCTTGTGGGGGCCGGGAGAACCGCCGGACAGTACCGGCGAGTGGGCGGGTTCGACCGCGATGGCCACAAAGGAGGGATTGCGTGATTTTAACACCTCGGCAATCCCGGTAATGGTACCTCCGGTTCCTACTCCCGCCACCAGGATATCGACCTCGCCGCCGGTGTCTTGCCAGATCTCTTCGGCGGTGGTGAGTCGGTGGATTTCGGGGTTGGTCGGATTTTCAAACTGATTGGGCATGAAAGAGTCGGGAGTGGCTTTATGGAGCTCAACTGCCTTGGCGATGGCGCCCTTCATGCCTTCCGCGCCAGGAGTTAGAACCAGCTCAGCCCCCAGATGTTTGAGGAGCTTCCGCCGTTCGACGCTCATGGTCTCAGGCATGGTCAGGAGCAGCCGGTAATTTCTGGCGGCGCAGATAAAGGCCAGGGCGATGCCGGTATTGCCGCTGGTCGCTTCGATGATAAGGGTCTTGCTGTTAAGGCGGCCGTCTGCCTCGGCCGCTTCGATCATCGCCTTGCCGATCCGGTCCTTGACGCTGGACATGGGGTTGCCTGATTCTATTTTGGCAAAGATATTCGTCTGGCAATTGGCGGTGATATTATTGAGTCTGACCAGCGGGGTTCTGCCGACGGTTTGGGAAATATTGTTGAATATTGCAGTCATTCTTCAGCTCCTTTCGGTCTTGATTTCGTAGAAAACCGGTTCACTTGCCTTTGTTGCCGAAGTAAAGAAGTTCCGGTTTCTTCAGCATGACCTTGGTATCAGCGGGGACACTGTCGGTCATCCAGATATTGCCGCCGATCACCGAACGGGCACCGATAACTGTTTCACCTCCGAGAATTGTGGTGTTGGCGTAGACGATAACGTCATCCTCAATGGTCGGATGTCGTTTGACATTGCGGTAGCGTTTACCGGCGTCCGTCGGCAGCGAGAGGGCGCCCAGGGTCACACCCTGATAGATCCTGACCCGTGCCCCGATGATAGTGGTTTCGCCGATGACCACGCCGGTGCCGTGGTCGATAAAGAAATTCCTGCCGATGCTGGCACCAGGGTGAATATCAATGCCGGTGACGCTGTGGGCGTACTCGGTCATGATTCTGGGCAGCACCGGCACCGCCAATTTGTGCAGTTCGTGGGCCATCCGGTAAATGCTGATTGCCCGCAGGCCCGGATAGCTGAAGATAACCTCGTCTCCGCCTTTGGCGGCGGGATCGCCATCAAGGGCGGCCTGGATATCAGCGGCCAGCATCTCGCTGATTTGCGGCAGGGTTTCGATAAAATCGATGGCTTTGCGGTAACCCTGCCCCTTGCATCTGGTGCAACTCTGCCGGGCCTGAAAGCACTCGTGTTGGATGGCCAAGACGATCTGGGATGCCAGATTCTCAAAGAGTTCGGTGGTTTCCTGGCCGAGACAGTATTCCAGATTGGCGGGATTAATGGCGGTTGTTGAAAAATAGCCGGGAAAGAGGATTCTCCGGGCCTGATTGATGATCTGGACCACCTTTTCGTAAGTGGGGATCGGGATTGAGCCCAAGTGGTCAAAGCAGCCGTGCTGGGTGCAGCAGGCTGCGAGCTTTTTTACCACCGGCGGGATATCCTGGTAGAGGTGGCTGATATTTTCGGCATCGTCAACGCATTGGATGTTGTCTATGTTTTTCTGAAACATTCTAGGTCCTGTCTTTAAACGGTGAAGAGATTTCTTGTTACAGTCCATACTATCATGAAACGCTACAAGCTCGGATGTGAGGGGGTACTGTTTATGCGGCTGACCAGGAATATTCCGTAGGTCGCCCGCAGGTTGGGCAGAAAACTTATAATGTTGCCCTGCAAGTCATCGTTGTGGGTGTTGATATCCACCTCCTTAATGACCACACAGCCGGTTTCCTTGACAAAGCGGCGGAAATCTTTGATGGTGATGATCCTGATATTAGGGGTGTTATACCACTCGTAAGGCAGTTGCCGGTTTTTGGGAGCGTAGCCGAAAAAGAGAATCTGCAGCCGGATGGACCAGTAACTGAAATTTGGAAAGGAAACGATGATCTTTTTCCCGACCCGCAATAACTCCTTTATCAATATATCCGGTTCCAGGACCTGCTGCAGGGTCTGACTGAGGATCACATAATCAAAGGAGTTGTCCGGATAATCGTGGACCTCTTCGGTGATATCGCCCTGAAGGACCTGCACCCCTTTTTCAATACATTTTGTGACCTTGGCCTCGGAGCTTTCGATTCCGGTTCCCTTGACGCGTTTCTCTCTTTTGAGAAAGCTGAGCAACTCACCTTCGCCGCAACCAAGATCAAGAACCCTGCTGCCGGGTTCAATCCATGAGGCTATTATCTGCAAATCATAACGCATCGTGTTCTTCTTCGGATACTCGGTTCAGGAAGCGATTGATCAGGGTGCTTTGCCGCTCGTTGGGGAGCAGGAAGGCATCATGGCCACATTTTGCCTCGATCTCGCAAAAACTCACATCCAGCCCGTTTTTCTTCATGGCTTTTACCATATCGCGGGATTGGTAGGTGGGATAGAGCCAGTCAGAAGTAAATGAAATAACTAATATTTTTGCTGTCGCCTTGGCAAAGGCCTCGACCTCAGAGTCTTGGCCATGCTGGAGGCCGACGTCGAAATAGTCGGCAGCTTTGGTTATGTACAAAAAGGAATTGGCATCGAAGCGCTGGACGAATTTGGAGCCCTGATAGCGCAGGTAGCTCTCCACCTGGAAATTGGCCTCAAAATCGAAAGCAAGATTATCACGATCCTGGAGGCGCCGCCCGAATTTACTGCGCATGGCCTCATCGGAAAGATAAGTGACATGGCCGACCATCCTGGCCAAGGCCAGACCCAGATCAGGCTTTGGGCCGCTGTAGTAATCACCCTTGTTGAAATTGGGGTCGGACATGATGGCCTGGCGGCCGATCTCATTAAAGGCGATGGCCAGGGCGGAGTGACGGGTGGTGGTGGCCATCAGAATCGCGGATGCGACGATCTCCGGATAGCTGATGGCCCATTCAAGGACCTGCATGCCGCCGATGGAGCCGCCGACTACAGCCAGCAGTTTAGTGATGCCGAGATGATCGAGCAGGGCCTTCTGGACCTTGACCATGTCGCCGATGGTCACCACTGGAAAGTCGAGTCCGTATGGGCGGCCGGTTGCGGGATTAGGTGATGATGGCCCTGTGCTGCCCATACAGCCGCCCAGAACGTTCGAGCAGATGACGAAATATCTGTCGGTGTCGATGCCCTTGCCGGGGCCGACCATGGTGTCCCACCAGCCCGGTTTGGGGTCGTCGGCGGAGTAGTAGCCAGCCACGTGGGAATCACCGGACAGGGCATGGGTTACCAGTATGACGTTGCTCTTGTCTCCATTGAGGGTGCCCATGGTTTCGTAAGCAACCGTGATCGGACCGAGGCGGGCGCCGCTTGCCAGCACCAGCTCATCGGGCGGCACAGCCAAGGTGTAAAATTTCTTTTCGACCAGGCCGACGGAAATTCCGTTGTGATCGTGTTCGATATAGTCGCTCATGATGAGTGCGGTTCAGATGGTGTCGAGGGCTTGGCCAAGATCATCACAGATGTCAGTAACCGCTTCTATGCCGACTGACAGCCTGATCAGATCCGGAGTGATCGACAGCTTTTGGCGGGTCGGTTCATCGAAGGACAGATACTGGGATGAGTATGGGTGGATAACCAGGGTCTTGCAATCCCCAAGGTTGGCCAGATTATAGGCCAATTTCAGGGTGTTGATGAACTTGAAACATGTTGCCTGGTCAGCAAGGCCGAAGGACAGCACTCCACCGAATCCCAAGCCGTTGAACTGGGCAGCTGCCGTCTGGTGGGAAGGGCTGTTGCTAAGGCCCGGATAACGGACCCATTTTACCTCTGGCCGATTACTTAGAAACTCGGCAACCTCCTGGGCGTTGGCCAGATGCCTTTCCATACGGAGGGCCATGGTGTCCAGGCCCAACATGGTCAGGTAGGAATGCAATGGCGCTTGCGTGGTGCCGAAATTTATGTGATGTTCCCGCCAGACCTTGTCGAGGTAGGCCAGAGGGCCTTTGCGGTCGATAAAGGGTTTGAAGTCTGGAAAACGGTCGCTTTGCCAGTTGAAGGTGCCGCTGTCGATTACCACGCCGCCGGTGGCGTCGCCGTGGCCACTGAAATACTTGGTGGTCGAGTGAATAACAATATCCGCCCCCAGCTCGATCGGCCGGCATAGATAGGGGGTAGCCAGGGTGCTGTCGACCAGCAGCGGCAGGCTGTGGCGGTGGGCGATTTCCGCCGCTTTGGCCAAGTCCGGCACGTCCATTTTGGGGTTACCGATGGTCTCCAGGTAAATAAATCTGGTTTTGTCGTTGATTGCCTCTTCAATCGCTGCCAGATTGTTTGATTCGACCATCCGGACGGTGATAGCATACTTTTTGAAAATGTTGGCAAACAAAACATAGGTTGACATGAAAAGGGAATTGCCGGTGACGAATTCATCACCGGCCCGCAACAAGGCCATGCAGGCATTGGTAATGGCTGCCATGCCCGAAGAGGTAACCACCGCCCCGGCGCCACCCTCCAGGGAGGTGAGTTTTTGCTCGAGCACCTTGTTGGTAGGGTTGGTGAGGCGCATATAGATATGGTCGCCAGTCTTGCCGCCAAAGGTGTCGCTCAGGTTTTCGGCAGTCGGATGAAGATTGGCGGCGGATTGGTAAATAGGAGGTAGGGTCGCTCCCTCCCAGTCGGCTGGAGATTGGCATTCGTGGATGACTCTGGTCCGGAAATCCTGATATTTTGCAGACGACATTGCAGACCCCCTTGGTGGTGTCAGTTTACATGAAAGAGTTGACGGGTAATAAAATTGTTAAGCTATATTGTTTCATAACACACGGAGATTAAAGCAAGTCCGCTAATACTTCGCATGAGCGGCAGATCTTTATCTTCTCCTGCCAGTTTTGTTGGCTCTTGCATTCACAAATGGTGCCGTTTATGAACCAGCAGAGTTTGCCTGCTTGAAATTCCCATGCCGGGCAATGTTTGCGGCGTTTGGGAGGACATTTCTTTACAATCCAGCAGGGTTTAAGGACTTTGTTGTTAGTTCTGGTTCTGGAGAGTAGAAAAAAAATCTGCCGCTCCACATGGGATGGAATTTTGCGCCAGCCTTGTTCATAGCTGTGGACCGCTTTTATTGAGACACCCAAAAGTTCGGCCACTTCTTTCTGAGTTTTGTTTAATAATTTCCGTGCCTTCAAAAATTCTTCGCTTTCCATTATATACTCCTGCTAATTATTCCACCTCTCAGAGAGGTTTATAAATAATAAGTTAAGCTAACACATTATACCACGTTGTGGTATAGAAAATGTAAAAATTCAGTTTGAGATCTTGACCAGCTGAGTCTTGCAGGGATTTTTGATACAGGAAGCCGGAAAGATGTCATATCTGTGGTGCTAAAAATCATATTTTGCACAAATCACCTGATTTTTTTCAGGAAGTTTTTTTCAACCCATATATCCAAGGGTTGTGGGCCTTGGATCTATGGGTTGAAATTGATCCGGCAAGTCGCAAGAAAACCTGTCCAGTCAGTTCCGGCTACATGATTTTGAGACTATTTTTCCAATTTTCCAGCAAATAACGGTTCTGAGTTGAGTTTATTTCGCCTTTCTGGCCTTTTGAAAGTCTGTTTGCCATTCCCATTCCACCCTGTCACTCTTTCGTTCCAGCTCGCATTTGTTTTTTAGATAATCCAATCCAGCGTGATTGGTCAGATCAAGATGAATCGGAGTGACTGAGATATAGCCGGCATTGATGGCGTTTGCGTCAGTATCCTCGTCCGGATCCAGATGAGGCGTACCGCCACCTATCCAGTAATGTTTACGTCCCCATGGGTCAAATGTCTCTTGAATGGCATTTTCCCAGAGCCTTCGTCCCTGGCGGGTAACCTTCACCCCGCGTATTGTCTCGATTGCCGGGACATTGGCATTGAGAAGGGTGTTTTCGGGCAAACCCTGTTCCATGATGATTACGGCAAGCCAGGCGGCCACCTGTCCGGCAATAGTAAAATCATAAGGGTGACTTCCTGCCAGGGAGACCGCCAGGGATGGAATCCCGTACATGGTTCCTTCCACTGCCGCGGACACTGTGCCTGAATAGGCAATGTCATCTCCCAGATTGGGACCGGGATTGATCCCTGAGACCAGAAGATCTGGTGGATGCTCCAAAATTTTCTTTAAACCAATGGCCACGCAGTCGGTGGGGGTGCCGTCCAGGGAATAGAGATTGTCCTGAACCTTGGTGACCTTCAAGGGACGATTCATGGTCAGTGAGTGCGATACTGCAGAATTGTCCCGATCGGGAGCGACAACTACACAATGCGCTAAGGGACGAAGGGCGGATGCGAGAATCTGGAGACCTGGGCTATGGATTCCATCGTCATTGGTAATGAGGATAAGCGGCATAGAATTATGTTTATAAACCTTTTGTGCTTGTTTGAAGGGATATTGAGAATTACGGGAAGTTTTGTGGAAATATGATCAGGGCAGGGGCAGGTGCACGGTGAACAGGGCACCGCCAAGCTCTGATTGTCCCACCTCAATGCTGCCATGATGAGCCATGACTATCTGTTTGACAATGGCCAATCCAAGCCCGGTTCCATCGACCCGATTAGTGAAAAAAGGCTCGAAGATCTTGTCCATGTTTTCTTCTTCAATGCCTGTTCCGTTATCACCAACCCGCAGGATGATTTCCCCCTGATTCTCGGAAAGATTCAGCTCTTCCGCTTCAATTTTGATCAGCTCTGCGCCGTGTGGACAGAAGGGCAGGGCGTTTTGAATCAGATGGTTGAGAACAGTGAAGATCTGGTGCTGGTCAGCCCAGAGTGAATATCTGGGATCTATTTTGATCTGGAATTTACAAGTGACTGGCCATAAGGGATCCGCCTGAGTGACCTGAAGGACTTCAGCCAGACATTTTTTCAGGGAAAACCATTCACGCTCTGTTGTCTCCGGTTTGGCGAATTTAAGAAAATCGGAAATAGTGTGGGTCAGACGGTTTGATTCGCGCAGAATAATATTGATGAGCGCCCGGTTGGTTCGTTGCTCAGGGGAATCGTGCAGGGAAAACTCATTGCTCAGGATTTGGGCAGAGCCTGAGATGGCGGTGAGCGGATTTCTGAAATCATGGGCAATTCCGGCGCTGATTCGTCCTATTGCGGCCAGTTTTTCAGCCTGACGCATCTGCTGTTCCAGACGTTCTACCTCACTGATATCTTGAATGGTCAGAACTCTGCAGTTCTGACACTGAGGCTTCTCATGTTTATGAAGTGCACTTTCTACAGGGAGTTGCAGTTTGGCACAGGAATAACCTACCCTGATTTCTATTCCATCGTGGCGCAAGAGATCCGCAGTGAGACGTGATCCTTTGTTGTCCAGGTCCAGGGTTGGAAATACTTGAAAAAGTATCTGTCCTGGAAGATCGGTTGGAGAGTAACCGGTAATACGGCCAATAGCATTGTTGGCCGAGGTAATTCGGTTGCTGTCATCGATGGTGATAATGCCGGTGGCGATATCATCAAAAATCTGCTTATAGAGAAGGGAGAGGCTGTCAAAGCTTCTGACCGTATCAGAAAGCGCAGCCTCGGTCTTGAGTAGGCGGCGCGCAAATATACCACTAAGGATAGCGGCCAGAAAAAAGGTCAGGCCTAATACGGCAAAATGGTTGATACTGGTGAAAAGATTCTGCTCTTTAAAAAACTCGTAGCGGTTGAGAAAGGCAGGAATGATTTTCATCTGTTCAAGCCCAAGGATCAGACCGTATTGCAGGCTTGCCGCAGCTGCAGCTACCAGGCCGC
The DNA here is from genome assembly GCA_018821985.1 of Pseudomonadota bacterium. Taxonomy (GTDB): domain Bacteria; phylum Desulfobacterota; class Desulfobulbia; order Desulfobulbales; family Desulfocapsaceae; genus UBA2270. The sequence goes on along the minus strand of JAHJKP010000032.1, from coordinate 250,700 downwards.
CTTTACGAAGAAGAATCAGGCCCCCGGCAATAATGGGGAAAAAGTAGAGAGGTGAAAATGCTGAGTGTGAGGAACCAGTGGAATAAACAAGGAGGCTGACCAGGAAGATATCAAGCTGGTTCTGGATGAAAGCAAAATGGTGAAGCTCATTCTTACTGGTAAGCAGGAAAAAAGCTGAGCCGATGGTTGAGAGGTATACACAGCAGATAAAAAAAAGGAGCCAGTGGTACGGTGGCAGGACAATCTCAAGCTGATTGCTCTGGAGAAAGGCACTGATTCCCAGGAGCAGGGTATAGAGAATGACCCTGAGCAGGAGCATCCATAACAGCTGACCTTTCAGTAAGTTGTCTGGGGCGCTCTCCGTTTGGTGGGTCCTGGTGATGAAGGTCTTGAAATCCATGATACCTGCTCAGGTGGAGATCTCGAATATATGATTATGCGACCTGTTTACATGTCTTCAATGCCATATTTTTTGACCTTATAGCGTAAAGAACGAAAACTGATGCGCAACAGTTCTGCTGCCCGCATCTTGGAGTGACTGCTTTTTTCCAGGGCAAAACTGATAATTCTTTTTTCAAGGTCATTGATAACCTCTTCAAGGCCTCGCTCAAAGAGTTCTTCCTTGCTGGCCACAGCCTGAAACAGGGGATCGGCCTCGCTTTTGTTTCTCTTCTCTGATCGGTGCGCGGAAAGGGTCAGACTTTCCGGTAGGATAATGTTGGAGTTTTCGAGTGCAACCCCTCGTTCAATGATGTTCTCAAGTTCACGAACATTTCCGGGGAAGTCGTAATCCATAAGAACCTGCATTCCGTAAGAGGAGATCTCTTGGACCTCTTTCCCCAGTAATCTAGAATGTTTTTGCAGAAAATGGTTCACCAGCAGCGGCACGTCGCCCTTGCGTTCACGTAGAGGGGGCATGCGAATGGGCACCACCGCCAGGCGATAGAAAAGATCTTCGCGGAAACGTCCGGCGATGATCTCCTCTTCAAGTACACGATTGGTGGCTGCGATAATACGGACATTCACCCGTTCAATCTTGGTTGAGCCTACGGGTTTGACCTCTCGTTCCTGAAGGACCCTGAGCAGCTTGGTCTGAATAATAGGGGTCAGTTCGCCGATTTCATCAAGAAAGGCCGTGCCGTTGTTGGCCAGTTGGAAAAGACCAGACTTGTCGTTGATGGCCCCGGTGAAGGATCCTCTGACATGGCCGAAGAGCTCACTTTCCATGAGGTCTTCAGGGATGGCGCTGCAGGTGATCGGCACAAAGGGATGGTCGGCCACCTTGCTGTGTTGGTGGATTGCCTGGGCAACAAGCTCCTTGCCGGTGCCTGACTCGCCATAGATAATGACATTGGCAGGTGTCGGGGCAACGCGCTGGATCAGGTCGAAGATCTTAACCATCTCCTGACTCTTGCCAATGATACCAGGAAAGGCGTCGGCGGCAGATGGGCCAGGAGATTCGGTTTTGTTACGGGCAGTGGCTGAGCGGATAATGCTCTTGATCTCTGCCACATTGAACGGCTTGCTGATATAATCAAAGGCTCCGTCTTTCATGGCGGAAACAGCATCGTCCGGGGAGACAAAGGCGGTGATCAGGATCACGGGTAAAGTCGGATACTTTCCTTTGATGCTGTGCAGCAGATCAAGACCGTCGATGCCGGGCATGCGGATATCGCTGATGACAAGATCGAAGCTGTTTTCCTCCAGGCAGCGGAGCGCAGCTGCGCCATCACCTCTTGTTTCGACTTGATACCCTTCTTTCTGCAGCAGGATCTCAAGAAAATCCCGCATGCTCTGTTCATCATCAACAATCAGGATTGATATCATGGCTGATCCCTGTCCTGTGTGTCATGTTGCTTCACCAGTTGGCGTTTCCGGGATATGTCGAGCTTTTTAATAATGTATTCACGACAGCTCGCGGCAGATCTGGATGTTGCCTCTTCGCTATAAACAAGTGAAACAGGTCGGCGTGATCTCGTATATTTAGCGCCCTTCGGTCCGGAGTTATGTTCCAGAATACGTTTTTCAAGGTCTTTGGTGATACCGGTATAAAGACTGTTGTCATCGCACTGGACGATATAGACATACCAGGAATTCATACCTGCTTCTTTATGTAATCTGCAGTCAATGGGCTTGCTACCAGGCACGGACACGGCCTGTGTCCAGGTGAATAAAATCAGATTGAGGATAATAGCCAACACCACCCCGCTGGAACGCCAAGGCTATCTGGTGCAGATGACCGGTGTCGAAAGAGGGCAGTCGGATATCTATGGCCTTGCCAGACATGTGCAGGCTGTGACTGGCCACGCCACTGCTTCTACCCCGCAGCTTAGCATTGGTTTGAGGTGATCTGTATCCGGAGATCACCTCAAAGAAATCTTTACTGCCCGTAGTCTGTCGCAGGTCATGGAGAAGGTCAAGAAGGGCCGGGTCAATGGGATGAATATCTCCCGTCCTGAAATCTTTCAGGAAATTATTGACTTTTGTCAGGGCTCGGGGGAGATAATGACCATTCCTGAAATAGACAACAGATAACTCTTTCAAGGTATGGGTGTGATAAAATGAAAGAGTCTTTTCTTCAATGCTGGCCAGTAAGGAACTGGGGGAAGAAAGTAACAGAAGTGGGGCCATTGCCATTGCCCGCCTAAGAAATTTACGTCGATTCATCAGTCTGTCTTCTATCTTCAAAATTTTCTCAAATTGATTTTTTACCATATTTGAATTTGTGTTCAATATGCTGTTTCTCTGTTTGTCACTTTGTTATCCTCGTGAAGATGTGGAGAATGGAATTCTGATTTGTACCCTAAAAACGTCCCTTGTGTCAACCTGGTCATTACGATGAAGGTAGAAAGGTAAGTTTCTTCTTGTTGGATATCATGCTATGATTTGTTTTTGATAGGAGGTCTATATGAAAACGCTTCTTGGCGGGTGCAAAGGAAGTGGGGGATATATCATGGGAAGGTTGTTGTTGTGCTTGATGGTGGTGTTGATTGCTCTTCCGGGTTTCTGTCTTGCGGATGATGATTCATATAGCCGGCAAATTCAGGACTTAGCTGGTCAGGGTGATGGTGAGTCCCAGTTTGCCCTTGCCCTGCTCTATGAGTATGGCGGACAGGGCGTGGCTCCTGATCCACAAAAAGCGGTCACCTGGCTTGTGCAGGCCGGTGAGGCCGGAATACCGGCAGCCTGTCTCTATCTGGGGATCAAATATGAAAATGGCAGTGGTGTTACCAGGAATCTTGCCACGGCAGGGAACTGGTATTGTTGCGCTGCCCAAAAAGGGTGGGCTATGGCCCAATTTTTTCTGGCAGAGCTATATGAAAAGGGTAAAGAAGTAAAAAAAGACAATTCTCTGGCCCTTGTCTGGTATGGTTTGGCGGAAGAACAGGGCTACCCGGGGGCCAAAGAGGCCATGGCGCTGTTGACACGCGAGATGAGTGAGGCTGACCGGAAAAAAGTTGATTCCCTTCGTGTCGGGCTCAGGAACTCGAAAGTGGATTGTTCAAGACTGTAAAATGCGTAACTTTTACTTTTATATTATCTCTTCATCAGCTCCATGGCTGCGCTGATAATGGCAGGAGAGTCCAGTCCACTGTTCTTCCATAAAGTTTTCTGGGGGCCATGTTCAATGAAATGATCAGGGTGGGCCAGGATCATTGTTTTGATATGAAAGAGGTGGCGTGCAGAAAGAAGCTCCAAAATAGAACTGCCCCATCCGCCCTGCCTGACATTGTCTTCAATGGTGATTATCCGCCCGGTCTGCTCAGCCCAGAAGGAAATGAGGTCGCCATCCACTGGTTTTATGAATCGTGGATTAATCACCGCTGCATCAATGCCTAGTTTCTTAAGTCCTTCGGCGGCACGTAATGCCGGATAAACCCGGTTGCCGATGGGAAGCAGAAGGATATCTTTTCCTTCCCTCAGGACTTCACCCTTGCCAAATTCCAGTTTTTTCAAATCGCCTGCTAGGTTAACGTCCTCGCCCGGCCCCCGTGGATAGCGAACAGCGCAGGGTCTGTGGTTGAATATGGCGGTGTAGAGCATATGTTGAAGCTCGTCCTCGTCCTTGGGAGCCATATAACTGAGATTTGGGATAAATCGCAGAAATGAAATGTCGAAAACGCCGTGATGGGTTGGGCCGTCATCACCAACAACCCCCCCCCGGTCAACGGCGAGGGTGACCGGCAGGTTTGGCAGGCAGACATCATGAATGATCTGATCAAGAGAACGTTGGAAGAAAGAAGAGTAGATTGCGACCACAGGGAGCATACCCTCAAGGGCAAGACCGGCCGCAAAGGTGACTGCATGTTGCTCGGCTATTCCCACATCAAAAAAACGTTCGGGAAATTCTTTGGCAAAACTGCTCAGTCCTGTTCCGGCAGGCATGGCGGCAGAAATGGCGGTAATCCTTCGATCGGATCTGGCCAGTTTGATCATGGTATCGCCAAAAACCTTGGTGTAACTGATGGACTCTCCTGTCGGTTTGGGAATGCCGGTTTTTACATCAAAAGGTCCAACGCCGTGATAATTGCCGGGTTTTTCTTCCGCCGGCTTATAGCCCTTGCCTTTGGTGGTCAAGACATGAACCAGCACCGGGCCATCGAGGTTGTCGCGGACATTCTCCAGAGTTGCAATCAGGTCTTCGAGCTCGTGACCAAGAATGGGGCCCACATAGTAGAATTTCAGCGCTTCAAAGAGCATGCCGGGGGTAAAAAAACATTTAAAATTCTCTTCACTTTTCTTGAGGAAACCGAGGATGTTGTCCCCGATGCCCGGCATTTCGCGTAATCTGGTGGCAATATGATTGCGGATCTGGCTGATGGTCTTGCCGGTCATCTTGCGGTTAAGAAAGCTGGAGAGGGCCCCCACGTTTGGCGAGATAGACATCTCATTGTCATTGAGAATAACAATGAGATCTTTATCAAGGTGACCAGCCTGATTCAGGGCCTCAAAAGCCATGCCGGTGGTCATGGAACCATCACCAATCACGGCGATGACCCGGTTGCTGTCTCCCTTCAAGCTTTTGGCAAGAGACATGCCAAGTGCGGCTGAGATGGAGGTACCGGCATGGCCGGTTTCCAAAGCATCATATTTACTTTCCTCAAACTTGGGGAAGCCGCTCATTCCCTTATACTGGCGCAGGGTGTGGAATTGATCCTGTCTGCCGGTGACAAGTTTATGGGCATAACACTGATGCCCAACATCCCAGATCAGTTTATCCTCAGGGGTATTGAAGACATGGTGCAGAGCCAAGGTCAGTTCAACAACACCGAGGCTGGGCGCGAGATGGCCGCCGGTCTCAGCCACGGTGTTGATGATTGTTTCCCTGATATCCTGGGCAATGACTTCAAGTTCCTGGATAGAGAGAAGACGCAGGTCTTTGGGGGAGTGAATATCTTTGAGTCTGGTGCTTTTGGAATCAAGGTGAGGGCTTGTTAGCATAACGTAACGGAAAAGAGAGTGTTAAGTTTCATGAGTGCACGATTGAGAGTATCTTGAACGAATCCACTGAGTTCTCAAGAGACCTTTAATGCGACCGGGTCTGAATGTATTGGGCAATGGCCCGCAATGGGTCTGCCTTTTCATCAAAGATTGTCAAGGCCTCTATGGCCTCTTCAACTGCGCTTCTTGCCTTTTGCCGGGTGGCATCAATCCCAAAAAAAGCAGGATAAGTAGCCTTCCCTCTGCTAACATCGCTGCCGGCAGTTTTGCCAAGTTGTTCTGTAGTTCCGGTAACATTAAGCAGATCATCAACAATCTGGAAGGCCAGTCCAATCTGCTCGCCGTATCTGCTCAGGGCCTCTTGCTGGGTCTGGTCTGCTCCCGCTGCAATGGCCCCGGCAAGAATCGAGGCGGTAATCAGGGCCCCGGTCTTGCTGCGATGGATGACACGCAGGGTTTCAAAGGGGAATTCTTTGTTTTCATTGTCAATATCCAGGGCCTGGCCGCCAACCATGCCCAGTGACCCTGCGGCCCGGGCAATAATGTTGATGATTGCCAGTTGTTTTTCCGGGGACAGTGTACTTTGCCCGTTATTGCTGAGCAGGTCAAAGGCCCAGGTCAGTAGACCGTCTCCGGCCAGGATGGCTCCGGCCTCGCCATAGAGGGTATGATTTGTGGGCTTGCCACGGCGCAGGTCATCATTATCCATGGCCGGCAAGTCGTCATGGATAAGGGAATAGGTATGAATACATTCCAGGGCGCAGGCGATGGGGAGCAGATCCTTGTCGGGCACTGGCCGCATGCCAATGGCCTGTCCTGCCGCCAGGCAGAGAATGGGGCGAATTCGTTTGCCGCCGGCAAACAAACTATAGCGCATGGCCTCAATATGATGGGCAAAGGCATTATTCTCCATGTCAGCCGTAAGCATGTATTGTTCCAGGGCGTCTTCGATCACCAGCCTTTGATTATTCAGATACGTCTTGATCTCCATTGTCGATCTCGTTAAAAGGTACTGGTTCAAGCTGACCATCTTTACTCAGAAGGAGCTCCACTTTGGCCCTCGCATCGGTCAGGCTGCTGTTGCAGAATGCGGCGAGTTTGATTCCCTCATCAAATTTTTTGAGACTTTTATCCAGGCTCAGATCTCCATCTTCCAGTTCTTCGGTGAGCTGTTCAAGGCGGGCCAGAGCATTTTCAAATGTTTGTTTTGCCATAATAAGTAAAAAAGTAGTAAGTGTTAAGTCTTAAGTTTGTACAAAAATGAGCTCATGCAAAGATCTGTTTCAGCCTATAATCAAAAAAATGACGTCTCGCCAGTGGATTACAAGGTAAGAATAAAGTTAAAAGCTGGCAGGAATCTTTTCAGCTGCAAGATGAAATCAGAATCATTGCAGTAAGCGGGACTTTAGCTTTTAATCTTAACACCTAACCTTTAAAACTTAAAACTTAATTATGGCATGAAAGAGCTGATCAAGGATTTTTCACGCTGGTTGACCCATGAAAAGGGATATTCTCAGCATACAGTTTCTGGCTATCAGCACGATCTGCTGGAGTTTGCCGCGACCCTTGCTGACGAAATAGCAGTTCAGGCCATAGACGCGACATCTGCCCGTCAATTTGTGGTCAGTCTGCATGGTAAAAATAATGGGGCAACGGTTGCCAGGAAGCTCTCAGCCTTGCGCACCTTCTTTCGCTTTCTCCAACGGCAGAAGGTGATAGATAAAGATCCACTTGCCGGTATTTCAGGGCCCAAAATCGCCCAGTTAATCCCTGTGTTTTTGACCGTTGATGAGGTCTTTTTGCTCCTTGAAACCCCAAATGAACAAGACAGCTTTATGGCACGTGATCGGGCCATTCTTGAACTCCTGTATTCAACGGGGATGCGGGTGGCGGAGCTTGTTTCGCGCAACCTGGAACACCTTGATTTTGAAACTGAGATGCTTAAGGTGCGTGGCAAAGGAAATAAGGAGCGTCTGGTGCCGGTGGGCCGACCCGCCAGAGAGGCGGTTCAGGTATGGCTGTCCAGTCGGCAGCAATTAATGCAGGAACGGGCTGGCCGTGGTCTTCTGCTGGAGCAAGAGGCCCTGTTTCTCAATAGCCGTGGCAGTCGTCTGACCACGAGAAGCGTCGAGCGAATTGTTCGGGCCTATGGAGAGCGGGCAGGGATCCCGCAGACGGTGACACCACATGCCCTTCGTCACTCTTTTGCCACCCATCTGCTGGAAATGGGTGCGGATCTTCGCTCGGTACAGGAATTGCTGGGGCATGCCAGTCTGTCAACGACCCAGCGTTACACCCATCTGACCCTTGACCATCTGGCAGAGGTGTATGATAGGGCCCATCCGCTGGCCAAAAATAAGTAGATTCCCTGTTACCTCTGCGTCGTTTTCTGCATAAAGAGGTATGAATTAGAAAAAATATAACATTTACTGGATAAAAAACATGAAGATACGATCAACAACAATCTTGGCGGTACGTCATAAAGGTGAGGTGGCCCTTGCTGGTGACGGTCAGGTCTCACTCGGCAATACAATCATGAAACATGAGGCCCGCAAAGTGCGTCGGCTCTATCATGACAAGGTTATCACCGGTTTTGCCGGGGCCACTGCCGATGCCTTTACCCTTTTTGATAAGCTCGAGCAGAAGCTGGAGCAGTATAACGGTAATCTGATGCGGGCATCGGTAGAGCTGGCGAAGGAGTGGCGCACAGATAAGATGTTGCGCAAACTTGAGGCCATGCTGGTGGCAGTTGATAGTCAATACTCCCTGCTGCTTACTGGAACTGGTGACGTGATAGAGGCGGATAACGGGGTGCTTGCCATCGGTTCCGGTGGCCCGTATGCCCAATCTGCAGCTTTGGCCCTGATCCGCCATAGCGATCTGGATGCAGAGGCTATCTGCCGCGCGTCCATGGATATTGCCGCCTCTATCTGTGTCTTCACCAATCATTCCATTATCGTCGAGAAGATATGAATTTTATACAGTCATTGACCCCCAGAGAGATCGTAGTTGAGCTGGATAAATATATTGTCGGTCAGGCGGACGCCAAGCGTTCTGTGGCCATTGCCCTCAGGAATCGCTGGCGGCGGCGGCAGGTGGAGTCTCCCCTGCGGGAGGAGATTGCCCCTAAGAATATTATCATGATCGGGCCCACCGGAGTCGGCAAGACAGAGATTGCCCGGCGTCTTGCCACCCTTGCCCAGTCGCCATTTTTCAAGGTTGAGGCCTCTAAATTCACCGAGGTCGGCTATGTGGGACGTGATGTGGAATCCATGATTCGTGATCTGGTGGAGATTGCCATCAGTATGGTCAAGGAAGAACAAAAAGAGATGGCCCATGGTCTGGCTGAGGTCAATGCCGAGGAGCGAATCCTCGACATCCTACTGCCGGCGCCACCATCCGCGTCAATGGGCGAAGGTCCGGGTGGCACTCATTCCTTTCTGTTGCATGGCGATGAAGAACAAGAGCGGGCCGTAACCCTCGGACGAAGGGAGGGAGAATCATCAACCCGTGAAAAGTTTCGGGAGATGTTGCGGAATGGAAGGCTTGATGAGCGTGAGCTTGAGCTTGATCTCACTGATTCTGGGGGGGCGCCTATGGTGGAGATTATGACCACCTCCGGGATGGAGGATATGCAGTCCAATCTACAGGATGCCTTCAGCAAGATCTTTTCCAAGAAGAAAAAGAAAAGGAAACTTAAAGTTCCAGAGGCGATGAAGGCCTTGACCAAGGAGGAAATGGAGCGTCTGGTGGACATGGACAAGGTGATGAAAGAGGCCCTGCGTCGAACCGAGGAATCCGGGATCATCTTTCTTGACGAGATTGACAAGATCGTGTCAAAGAGTTCGGGCGGTCATGGCCCGGAAGTCTCCCGTGAAGGGGTTCAGCGCGACCTTTTACCCATTGTAGAAGGTTCAACCGTGACCACCAAGCATGGTATGGTCAAGACCGATCATATCCTCTTTATTGCCAGCGGCGCCTTTCATATGAGCAAACCCTCTGATCTGATCCCTGAGTTGCAGGGACGTTTTCCAATCCGGGTTGAGCTGCATTCGCTAGGCCAGGATGAGTTCGTCCGCATCCTCACTGAGCCGGAAAACGCCCTGATCAAACAATATATAGCCCTGATGGCGACCGAAGGGGTGGAGTTGGTCTTTGAGCCGGAGGCCATCCAGGAAATGGCCAGGATTGCGGTAGAGGTGAATCAGAACACCGAGGAGATCGGGGCCAGACGGCTGCATACAGTCATGGAGCGGGTACTCGACGAGCTTTCCTATGATGCCTCGGAACGGGGTGAGGGGCAATTCGTGGTCAGCGCTGATTATGTGCGCGCCCAGCTTGACGCCATTGCCCAGGATCAGGATTTGAGCCGTTTTATCCTGTAACTTTAGTGTTTTTCGTGCAGAGACGCTGAGGTGCAGAGAGAAACATTTTTCAAGGTTGTTCCTTGTCTTATTTTTTTGTCCTTCTCTGCGTCTCTGCGCGAGTTCAGTCTTGTGTTCTCACAGGTAAATTCTTTACCGTGTTCCACGGGCCAGCGGGTTATTAAATACCGCTACCGGCCCCAATTCACTTTCAATCTCCAATAACCGGTTGTATTTAGCGATCCGCTCACTGCGACAGGCTGAACCGGTCTTGATCTGTCCACCCCCCATGGCTACAGCAAAGTCAGCCATGAAGGTATCCTCGGTCTCGCCACTGCGGTGGGAAATTACATAGCCCCATCCGGCCTGGCGGCAAAGTTGGATTGCCTCCAGGGTCTCGGTGATGGTTCCGATTTGATTGAGTTTGATGAGCACGCTATTGGCTGATTTTTCCTCAATGCCGCGGGCAATGAAGCGGGTATTGGTGACAAAGAGATCGTCACCCACAACCTGGGTCTTGTTGCCAAGGGCTGCAGTGTGTTCCTTGAATCCCTGCCAGTCATTTTCATCCAGACCATCTTCGATGGAAACGATGGGGTAGGCAGCAAGCCACTGGTCGTAGAGTCGGGTCATCTCGGCGCTGTTTTTGCTACCTTGGCCGGACTTGTCAAGATGGTAGGAACCGTCTGCAAAAAATGAGCTGGCGGCCGGATCAAGGGCAATGGCCAGGTCAAGGCCAGGCCGGTAGCCGGCAGCGTCAATGGCATCAACAATTAGTTCACAGGCCTCATCGTTGCTTTGCAGGTTCGGCGCGAATCCGCCTTCATCGCCAACAGCTGTGGAGTAATTCTTTTGTTTCAAGATTTTTTTGAGGGCATGGAAGGTTTCAGTGCCATAACGCAGTGCCTCGGCAAAGGTAGGGGCACCGATGGGCATGACCATGAACTCTTGAAAATCCACGCTGTTGTCCGCATGTTTGCCACCATTGATGATGTTCATCATCGGTACTGGCAGGCGGAAGGCGCCGGGGCCGCCCAGATAAGCAAACAGGGGGAGCCCTGATGCCGCAGCCGCAGCCTTGGCCACGGCCATGGACACTCCGAGTATGGCATTGGCCCCCAGCTTGCCTTTGTTGGGGGTGGCGTCAAGATTGATCATCAACCGGTCAATCTCGGCCTGACGGCTGGGATTGAGGCCATTGAGTGCCGGGGCGATGAGGGTGTTGACGTTTGCCACCGCTTGGAGCACGCCTTTACCATTGTAACGTTTTTTGTCACCGTCACGCAATTCCACCGCTTCATGTTCTCCCGTTGAGGCCCCGGATGGAACAGAGGCCGACACTTGAATTCCATTGTTCAGGCAGCACAGGACACGAATGGTTGGATTGCCTCGGGAATCAAGAATTTCTAAAGCGGACAGTGAAGTAATGACTGTTTGCATTGGAACTCCTCCTCTGAATTGCTATGGATTCATTGAATGAATTGAGCTTTTTAGTGAATATTATGTAGTCGGTTGAGGGTAGGATATCTTGACTTATTGAGAGATGAAAGGTATTTTTTAATTATAATTAACAGTGATGAGGTCTGTTGATAGGTTACAGAGCGTAAATATTGACAATATTGTTTTCTTGAAATTTTATTTCTGGTAGGCATATGAGATTTTCAAAGAGAATTTCTTTTTTGATACTGCTTTCCTCATTTTTGTTCAGCGTTCACGGAATGGCGGGGCAGTTTCAGGATGTTCAACAGGCAGAGAAAACAACACAGCGCGGTAATGAAATTTTGATTGCCTCGAATGGCTTTTATCACGCCCAAGAAGAGGTGCTGGCTAGTCTTTCTCCAGGGGAAAGAAAGTGGTATCATCGGTTTCAGGAAGGGATTCCTTTGTTTGATGGTTGGAAAAAAATAACTCAGGCAGTTGTGGAAAAATTTCCCGAACATGAAAGAGAAAAAAGACTGGCGGCTATGCAGGCACTTGGTGTTAAAATTGGCTATGAGTGGAGCCGAGATAATCGAGTACGCAGGGTCAACACGGATATGTTAAGGGCCTGGGGAAAAGACCTGCGAAAAGCTGGGGCTGAAAGCCATGTGCAACTGGCTAACGTTCTCTATAAGATAGATAGTGAAATGAACACCCTGTTACATCTGGAATAATGGGAAAGTGTCTGCCCTATGTTGGGTTAATCACCTTGTTTATTTCGCATTCCAGCCTGCCACTATGGAGAAGTATTTCTATCTGTTCTCCTGGGTAGGCCTGTATGCTTCTGGTAATTATTTCCTCTCTGCTTTTACCTGATTTCTTTCTTCTGACGATGGCATAGCCCCGGGCAAGAGTGGCAAGGGGACTGACGGTTTCTAAAAGCGCGGCCTGGGCGGAAAAGGCTGCGCCTTTTTGTCTGAGCAGGGCCCGTGTCCTTTCAATCAGATTTTCGGTGGCATGGCGCAGGCGTTGTGCCTGGATGGTCATTCTGTTGACTGGTGATTGGCGCTCTAGTCTGACCATGACTCTTTCAAGGCGAAACGTCTGCTGCTGCAGGAGTCTTTCCATGGAGTGGGTCAGTCTGGATGTGTGGTGGTCTATCTGCAAGGTGAGATGGGAAAGAGTCATCCCCAGATCTCCCAGCAGACGTCTGTTCTGGGATACCAGCCTGCTGTAACCGTCTATTTTTTTCAGGAGCAGAGTGGTGAGTTGTCTTTTGTAGAGAAGTATCTGTCTTTGCAGCAAGCTAAAGTCCGGGATGATCTGTTCCGCGGCGCCTGTCGGAGTCGGAGCTCGCAGGTCGGCGCAGAAATCGGCAATGGTGAAATCGACTTCATGGCCAATGGCAGAGACAATGGGTAGGGTTGATCCGCAAATGGCACGGGCCACACACTCCTCATTAAAGGCCCAGAGATCTTCCAGCGACCCCCCGCCCCGGCAGAGGACGATGATATCCGACTCAGTCTCCTTGTTGACTCGGACTATTGCCTCGGCAATCTCTTCAGCAGCTCCATTCCCCTGGACCCGTACCGGAAAGATTTGAATGGCGGCACCCCATTTACGATTCCTCCATATCTTGAGAAAATCATGGACTGCGGCTCCCGTGGGTGAGGTGATCAGGGTAATCTTTCTGGGAAACAGGGGAATTGTTTTTTTCCGTTCTAGGTCAAAAAGCCCTTCTGCCGTCAGTCGTTTTTTTAGCTCTTCAAATTGTAGTTGGAGCAGGCCTGCCCCATGAAAATCAATTGAATCAACAATGAGTTGATAGTCGCCACGGGGTTCATAAACAGAAATCCGACCGTGACAGACCACTTGCTGACCGTCATGGAGATCTTTGGCCAGGAAACGTTGCTGCCCCTTGAAGAGCACCGCCCTAAGTTGTGCACCCTCATCTTTGAGGGTAAAATAGTTGTGTCCGGAGTAGGGGCGGGAGAGGTTTGATATCTCGCCGCTTACGCTGACAAAACGGAATTCACCCTCCAGAAGATTCCTGATTGACCGGCTGATCTGGGAAACGGTAAGTGTTACCGGCCCTGAAGGTATTGTGGTAAAAGGTTCCATGTGAGTAAATCAGGAGGGAAATGGTTGAATAACTTGTAGCTAAGCGATTCTATGATGTTTTGTAAAGTCTTCAGTTCACCTGATGTACGATTGTGACTTGGAGATTGATAGAGCCAGATCGGTTAATGTAAAGACTTTTTGCGAGACTAGTATAGTTTGGGAATGGACATGATGCACGCTATCGAGTAAATAGAACAATTCATATTCAGAAAAAATAACCTAAGCCGTTGTCGCAAGATTATATCTATCTTTGGATGGAAAAGACGGCATAAGGATCTGTAACGAAATGGTTAAGAATAGAATGATTATTTCGTAACGGATCCTAAAATGTTTGCGTGGAAAGGTAAAGCAAAAAGCAAAAGGAGGTTGGTATGGCAGAACAGAGTGCCTTTGATAAACAGCAGATCCAGGAGAGTTCTCACAGCGACAGTAGTGGTTTGCTTGAGCATCTTAATCTGCCCCCTGTTGTTATCCGGTTTGTTAAAAAGAATAAAAAAAATCTGCAGATTGGAATCATTGTTGTTGCGGTAGTGGTTATCAGTTTGACTCTGTATAGTTCGTATCGGTCGAATCGGATACAGAAGGCGTCGGCAGCACTGGCAGTTGCCATGCAGGCTGCTGTGCCGGAAAGACATAAGGTTCTGGTTGCCGTGGCCACTGATTATTCAGGAACTCCCTCGGCGCATTGGGCCAAAGCCGAACTTGCTCACGAGTTGATGAAAGACGGGAAATTCAAGGAAGCTGCTGAACAATATGGGGCAGTGCGAAAAAAAATAAATGCATCTAACCCCCTTTTTGCATTGTTGACCTTTGGTTTGGCCCAGGCCAATGAGGCTGCTGGTGCTTTTGATGCTGCGACTCTTGAGTATAAGGCCATGCAGAAGATTGAGGGGTATGAAGGAGAAGGGTTTAACGGGTTGGCCAGAATATATGAGGCTCAGGGTAATATGAAACAGGCCCTGGCTGTTTATGAGGAGTATCTGTCGACTTTTACCGGCCAGAATCAAAATGATCCTGCTAAGATAGCGGTTGATGAGAAAATCGCCAGACTTAAGGCAATTCAGTGAAATTGGTTCAAGAACTGTCGGAGATGACAGCTCTTGCAGCCAGTTGGCGGGGCCAGGGACAGAAGATTGCCCTGGTACCGACCATGGGCTGGTTTCATGCTGGACATCTGGCCTTGATGCGTCAGGCACGACAACGTGCTGACAAAGTGGTGGTCAGCCTGTTTGTCAATCCCATTCAGTTTGGCCCTGATGAAGATCTTGCCGCCTATCCTCGTGATCTGCAAAGAGACATGGAACTTGCCGCTGGTGAGGACATTGATGTTCTTTATGCCCCCTTTGCTCAAGACATGTATCCTGCCGGATTTCAAACCACTATCCGGGTAGCCGAGCTTGGTCTAGGGTTGTGCGGAGCCAGTCGTCCCGGTCATTTTGATGGGGTATGCACAGTCGTTATGAAATTGTTTCATCAGACTCAGCCCTATCTGGCTGTCTTTGGTGAGAAAGATTTCCAGCAGCTGGCCGTAATCAGGCGCATGGTCAGGGATCTGGATCTGTCGGTAGATATTGTTGCTCATCCCATTGTACGGGAAGCCAATGGTCTGGCCATGAGCTCACGCAACAGTTACTTGCAGGAGGACGAGAAGGAGCTGGCTCTCTCTCTCTATCGTGCCATTGTTTTTGCTCGGAAAAAGGTGAAGACTGCTGTCCAACCCCTTCTTGCTGCTGAATTGTGTGCCGAGCTTGAGGGAAATATTCACCAGATTCCCGGCTGTGTTGTTGATTATGTGGAAATCGTTGATACTGACAGTCTTAAACGCTGTGAAACTGTGGCAGAAAACAGCAGGTTGATCCTGGCGGTGAAGGTTAATGAAAGAGTTCGTCTGATAGATAATGCCAGACTCTATGAACTGTAAAAAATAATAAGAAGATAGTTAATAATGTTGCGACAGATGCTGAGGGCAAAGCTTCATCGGGCGACCGTCACAGAGGCTGATTTAAATTATGAGGGCAGTCTTACCATAGATAAAGACTTAATGGATGCCGTGGGGATTGTGCCATTTGAGCGGGTTCATGTCTATAATGCTAATAATGGTGAGCGTTTTGATACCTATGCCATTGTGGGAGCAGCAGGAGGTGGGGTGATCGGCTTGAATGGCGCCGCTGCCAGGAAAGGGATGGTGGGCGATATTATTATTATCTGCACCTACGGTCTCTCTGCTGAGGATGAGGTGCCTGGGTATCATCCTGTTATCGTTCTTCTTGATGAGCATAATGCCATCAAAGAAACCCTCAGCAAGTAAGATTGATTTTTTAGGGAGGTTCTGCCAATGCCTGGCTTTGAGATTTTTGGTGAAGAAGAGAAAAAAGAAATTCTGGATGTCCTTGATACTGGTGTTCTCTTTCGTTATGAGTTTGGGGCTCAGCGTAAGGGGGTCTATAAGGTGCAGGAATTTGAAAAACAATTTGCCGCTTATTGTGGAACTTCTTACGGCCAGGCCGTGACCTCTGGAACTGCTGCGCTGAAGGTGGCTCTTGCCGCACTCGGTGTTGGTCCCGGCGACGAGGTTATTACTCAGGGGTTTACCTTTGTTGCCACCTGGGAGGCGATTCTTGACGTTGGTGCCATTCCTGTCTTTACTGAGGTGGATGCAACCCTGAATATGGACCCTGTCGATCTTGAAAAAAAGATTACTGCCAAGACCCGGTGTGTCATCCCTGTTCATATGTTGGGTGCTCAGGCCCGGATTCAGGAGATTGTTGCCATTGCCAAAAGGCATGGTATCCCAGTGCTGGAAGATACGGCCCAGGCTGCCGGAGCGAGGATTAACGGGCAGCATCTTGGCACATTTGGCACCTGTGGCACCTTTTCATTTGATTCAGTGAAGACCATGACCACCGGCGAGGGTGGTATGGTTATTACCGCTGATGAGCAGTTATGGCGCACCATGTCGGAATATCATGATCATGGCCATGATCATGTGGTCAATCCTGGTGCCCGCGGTGGAGAAGGCAGACGTTTTATCGGTTTTAATTATCGGATGATGGAGTTGCAGGGTGCCATTGGCCTTGCCCAACTCGCCAAGCTTGACTTCATGATTGAGGCCCAGAAAAAGACAAAGGCCGCCTTGAAAGAGGCTGCTTCTGCTATTCCTGGCGTGCAGTTCAGAGAGCTTGTTGATGAGGCAGGGGATTCTGCAACCTTCTTCTGTTTTTTCCTGGACAGCAGTGAGCATTGCCTGCGGGTGAACAAGGTCTTGACTGCGAACAAGGCTGGTGCCATAAATTTTGGGGAAAACAGCTGGCACTTTTATCCCCGCTGGGAGCATTTGCTGGCTGGGGCAACCGTTACCAGAAGTGGTTGGCCGTTTCAGGAGCCTGGTGGCAAAAGAAGAGTTGTCTATGACCCGGAACTTTTACCTGCTTCGGCAGAATTGATCAGCAGGACCCTGGTTTATCAGGTTCCTGTAAAGATGTCGGAAGAGAGGCTTGCGGAAATGAGAATGGCTTTGTCTCAGGCGGCAAAAGTATAAAGACTAAAAAAACAGCCTTCAGCATGGTGTATTTGCTGGAGGCTGTTTTTTTTATTCAGTAATTATCTGTAAAATTTATGACTGCCGTACTGATTGAGATAGGTTAAGTTGGCAGACCACTTAGGGGCTGTATCTTTCAGATGATAATGGGTTGCACCAGCAGTGAAATCATTGGTGCTGAGAGCAATGTATGCAGACTGCATACATTGCAAGAAAACAGGAATATTGTGAGGGATAAAAGACTTCTGTCTTACCCAGCTGAATTGATATGGTTGCGTTACCACATCTTTGATGGAAATCTTTCTGTTTATTGCCCGATTCAGAGTCACATGGGCAATGGCAATCTGTCCGATCTGTGGCTCTGAGCGTGCCTCATGATACACGTTCAGGGTCAACCACAAAAGCCCTTCCAGTAGTGTCATTATATTTCTCCATTATTGTCTGGATTCATAATAGCACTTTGTATCATATTATGATACAAAGTGCAAGTTTGGTGTTTTTTGGAGGAGTATTGATAACTTGTTTATCTATCCTGACAATCACTTTGAGTGATATTTATTAACCAAGAATAGAGTAAAATTAATCTTCTATGAAAATTACTATAATTGGAACCGGGTATGTCGGTCTGGTTACAGGTGCATGTCTGGCAGAATTTGGCCATCATATCACTTGTATGGATAAGGATGAACGGAAGATTAACTCATTGCTGGAAGGGAAAATCCCCATTTATGAACCCGGTTTGGCGGAATTGGTGCGGAAGAATGTGAGTGAAGGTCGTCTTGCCTTTACTACTGAATTGGCAGACAGTGTCCAAAGCGCCTCTGCTGTCTTTCTTGCGGTGGGCACTCCGACCTCACGGCGTGGTGATGGATACGCGGATCTGACTTATATTTATGCCGCAGCCAGGGAGCTTGCACCATATCTGACTGGGTATACAGTTATAATAGATAAGAGCACCGTGCCAGTCGGCACTGCCCGTCAGGTTTCCCGCTTGATCAGGGAGGAAAATCCGACGGCAGATTTTGATGTAGTTTCCAATCCTGAATTTTTAAGAGAAGGCGCTGCCATCAATGATTTTATGCGCCCGGATCGTATCGTCATTGGTTCTGAATCAGTAGCTGCCCAAGCCGTGATGAAAGAAATTTATGATCCCCTCTATCTCATATCCACTCCTTTTGTTTTTACCGGACTTGAGTCCGCTGAACTCATTAAGTATGCGGCTAACGCCTTTCTCTCTATAAAGATCTCTTTTATTAATGAAATGGCCAATCTCTGTGAAGAGGTGGGGGCGGATGTGGTTGATCTGGCCAAGGCCATAGGCTTGGATGGTCGTATCGGCGGTAAGTTTCTCCATCCAGGCCCTGGATTTGGAGGAAGTTGTTTTCCTAAAGATACCTTGGCGTTATTGCGTATTGCGCAGGAGAATGGTGTGTCTGCCAGATCTGTTGCGGCAGCGGTTGAGATCAATGCGGCGCAAAAGGCAGGTATGGTCAAAAAGATTCGAGAGGCACTTGGCGGAGATGTGGCTGGTAAAACCATAGGGGTACTTGGCTTGACCTTTAAGCCGGAAACAGATGATCTGCGTGATGCCCCTGCTCTCAGTATCCTGCCTCCGTTGCATGAAAAAGGAGCAAGAATTCAGGCGCATGACCCTCAAGGGATGGAAGAGGCCAAAAAATTATTTCCTGAGTGTATTTATGTCAACAACGTTTACGAGGCAGCCACAGGTGCCGATGCTTTGGTGTTGATGACCGAATGGAATCAATACCGGGCGATTGATCTTGAGCGCGTCAAATCTTTGATGCGGGTGCCCTTGTTTATTGATCTGCGCAATGTTTATTCTCCTCAGAGAATACGTGCCGCCGGGTTTGAATATGTGGGGGTGGGCCGGGGGTGAAGGTCTGCTGAATAAAATCAGATCTTTTGGGGCTAAATATTGAGATGCATTTTGCCGTCATGGCAAGTATGGAGAAATAAGAGGGCCAATTATCAATGTGCAGATAATCCACCCTCTTATTTTTTTATAGACGAGTTCTCAATATAAAATTGAGCTGTTGCCCTCAAACGCCATCTGGTAGATATTGATAACATCGTCCAGGGTTGGCTTGCGCGGATTATTCTCAACAGGACGGGTCACAGTCAAGGCAATTCTTGCCATTTCGGGGAGCTGATCGACTGGAATATCCAGATCTTGCAGGGTTCCCGGAATACCCACGTCGGCGTTTAATTCAAACAGCGCCTCCACGCATCGCTCTGCCGCTTCTCTGATTGTCATCTCTTCTGTCTTTTTGCCAAGAACCCCGGCCAAAATAGCAAACTTTTCCATGTTGCCGATGAGATTGTATTCAACTACATAAGGAAGCAGCACTGCGTTGGCAAGACCGTGGGCTATGCCAAACATGCCACCCATGGGGTAAGCCATGGCGTGGACCAGGCCCACGCCGGCTGTTGCCAGGGCCTTGCCGCCTAAAAGACTGCCCATGAGCATGGCAGAACGAGCCTCCAGGTTGGTGCCGTTGGCATAGGCCTTCGGGAGATTTCGGCTGATCAGATCAATGGCCTCCAGCGAATACATCTCGGAGATGATATGGGCTTGGCTGGAGGTATAGGCCTCAAGGGCATGAGTTAAGGCATCAATACCGGTATAGGCAGTGACCTGAGGCGGCAGGCTGAGGGTCAGTGCTGGATCGAGGATGGCTGCTTCCGGATAGAGCGGGGCGCCATTCATGCCACCTTTAGAGCCTGTCTTCTCATTGATAAACACGGCGGTGAATGTCACTTCGGCGCCGGTTCCGGCCGAAGTCGGGATCATGATCTTTGCTGCGCCAGCTTTTGGGATCTTGTCAAGGCCGAGATAGTCGGCAGCCTTGCCGCCATTGGTGAGCAGTATCGCCACGGCCTTGGCCACATCCATGGCTGAACCGCCACCAGCCCCGATCACGCAGTCACAGCCTTTGGCCTTTGCTATTTTGTATCCTTTATCAGCGAGTTTCAGGCCCGGTTCTGGATCGATATTGTCATAAAGAGTATAGGGTATGGCTGCGGCATCCAGAGGGGCGGTTATTTGACTGGCAATCCCGGCCTTGACAAGGCCTGGATCAATAACCAGAAAAACATTACTGCCATTAAAGTCCTGAACAGTTCTGCCCAGACTGCTGATGCTGCCAACACCAAACTGGATGCGGGTTGGCTGAGTAACGGTGAAAGATTGTGAATGATTCATGGGAGTAAGTTGTAGGGTAAAGGTTGAAGGATGAGTATTGAATCTTTACATGCATACAGCTAAACAGAAAAAGAAGAACTTGGAAATAAGAAAAAAGGCATAACGCCTTTTAAAATTGATGCAGAATTTATCATTCATCTGTTATCGTTACCCCTAAATTTTTTCCTTTCAACCTTCAATCGCTGATGAGTGTACTTAAAAAAATTATTCTGGCCAATCCGAGAGGGTTTTGTGCCGGTGTCGTGCGGGCCATTGCTACGGTACGACTGGCCCTTGAACAATATGGGCCTCCGATTTATGTTCTCCATGAGATTGTTCATAACAAACATGTTGTCCAGGAATTAGAGGGACTAGGTGTTGTTTTTATGGTGGAGCTTGCTGATATCCCTCCAGGGGCGGTCTGTATCTTCAGTGCCCATGGGGTCTCGGTGGCAGTTGAGCAGCAGGCGCAAAGTCTTGGTCTGCGAACCATTGATGCGACCTGCCCCCTGGTAAGCAGTGTGCATCGGATGGTGGAAAAATATCATTCTGAGGGGTACGATGTCCTGATTATTGGTCACCATCGGCATCCGGAAGTGGAGGGTGCCGCAGGCCGGGTAGTTGGCAGGGTGCATATTATTGCCTCTGAGGAGGAAGCAGAGACTGTGCAGGTTGTTGACCCTGAACGGGTAGCCTATGTCACCCAGACCACCCTCAGTCAGAATGATATCGCCGGGATCAGAATGAAATTGGAACAGCGTTTTCCCACAATCAGAGGTCCTCGTTCAAATGTCTGTTATGCCACTCAGAATCGTCAGAATGTGGTGAAGGAATTGGCGCAGAAAACGGATGTCCTCCTGGTGGTTGGCTCTAAAAGCAGTTCCAATTCCAACAGGTTGCGGGAGGTCGGAGCCAGGGCGGGGATGACGGGATATCTGATTGATGATGCGACTGATATTGATCCGGAATGGTTACAGGGGCATGTAAGCGTGGGAGTGACGGCCGGGGCCTCCGCTCCTGAACGTTTGGTGCGCGGTGTTGTCCATTGGTTACAGGAGTATGGGGCAACTGAGGTCTGTGAGCTGCCGGGAAAAGAGGAGCAGGTCTCTTTTAAACCTGCAGAGCTTGGAAGGAATTAAAAAATTAAGAATTACGATTTGTCTCATTCATGATTCGTAATTTCTAATTCGTAATTCTTCTATCCCAGTGTTTCCCGGATACGGGCCATGGCCTTCTCCACATTGGCTAAGGAGTTAAAGGCAGAGAGACGAATATAGCCTTCGCCGCATTTGCCAAATCCGGCACCAGGGGTGCAAACCACGCCGGTTTTGTTCAACAGCATGTCAAAAAATTCCCAGGAGTCGCCTTTGGCATCTATCCAGATGTAAGGCGCGTTCTCACCACCCACAAAGTCATAGCCAAGGGTCGTCATCTCCTGGCGGATCAGATCGGCATTGCGCATGTAATAGGAAACCAGCTCTTTGGTCTGGATCTGTCCTTCTTTGCTGTAGACGGCCTCGGCTGCGCGTTGTACCGGATACGAGACGCCGTTGAACTTGGTGCAGTGGCGGCGATTCCACAGGGCATGGATCGATTGCCGGTTTCCTTTGGAGTCAAAGGCAGTGCATTCCTTGGGCACTACGGTGTAGGCGCAGCGGGTACCGGTGAATCCCGCGCTCTTGGAAAAGGAGCGGAATTCAATAGCCACCTCTTTTGCCCCTTCTATCTCATAGATGGAGTGGGGCAAAGATTCATCGCGGATAAAGGCCTCATAGGCGGCATCAAAGAGGATCAGGGCATTTTTCTTCTTGGCATAGTTAACCCAGTCACTTAACTCTTTCTTGGTAATGGTTGATCCGGTGGGATTGTTGGGGAAGCAGAGATAGATCAGGTCCACGTCTGTAGAAGGCAGGGCCGGGACAAAATTATTGGCCTTGGTGGAGTCAAGATAGATCAGGCCCTGATACCTGCCTTCCAAAAAGTCGCCAGTGCGACCCGCCATGACATTGGTATCCAGGTAGACCGGATAAACAGGGTCGGGGATGGCCACTTTGATATCCTGGGTGAAGAGTTCCTGGATGTTGCCGGTATCGCATTTAGCACCGTCACTGATAAAGATCTCGTCGGGTGTTATCTCAGCGCCTCGTGCCTGGAAATCATTTTTGGCAATGGCCTCACGTAGGAAATCGTAGCCCTGTTCCGGGCCATAACCGCGAAAGCTTGCGTCTATTCCCATCTCATCTACGGCCTTGTGGAAGGCTGCAATACAGGCCGTCGGCAAGGCTCTGGTTACATCGCCGATGCCCAGTCTGATGATATCTTTTTCAGGGTTGGCCAGTTGAAAGCTTGCCACTCGTTTAGCGATATTCGAAAACAGATATGAGGCCTGAAGCTTGAGGTAATTTTCGTTGATCGTGATCATGGGGACATTTTCCCTTAAATTTGTTATGGTAGATGAGAATAAAGGGCTTATCTTGCAGAATGCCCTTTATAGAAGTGTTGAGCCGTTGAAAGAAACAATATCGTCATCTGGATGGCAGAAAGCATCATAAGGTACCGTTATAAAATAAGCAAAAAAACACTGCTTATTTCATAACGGTATCTAAATATAATGGAATGGAAAATAGCTGTCAATCATCAAGATTCGGCCGAGGTTTGGATGCTTGATGATTACGCAGGATAAAAAAATGAGGATACGATGACCCAGCTGGCACCCCCTACCTTTTATCGGCAGGATTATAGCGCACCTAACTATCTCACCGATGATATTACCCTGACCTTTCAACTGAACCAGGATAACACTCTGGTGACGGTTCGCTCTTTTTTCAAGCGAAACCCTGATCAGCCATCCGGGGACAAGTCCCTGTTTCTTAATGGTCAGGATCTGGAACTTGTGGCTATCACCCTTGATTCCCGACCGCTTACCGTCCTTGAGTATTCATTGACTGACTCCGGGATGCTGATCCATACAGTCTCGGACACCTTTGTCCTTGAGATTACCACCAGGATATTTCCGCATCGCAATACCGCACTCGAAGGGTTGTACCGCTCCAGCGGCAACTACTGTACCCAGTGTGAAGCGGAGGGTTTTCGTAAGATCACCTATTACCAGGATCGCCCTGATGTGATGGCCCGTTTCACCACCCGGATCGAGGCGGACATCAAAACCTGTCCGGTTCTGCTCTCCAATGGCAATCTGGTTGAGAAGGGGAGTTTGCACGCCGGCAGACATTATGCGGTGTGGCAGGATCCTTTTCCTAAGCCTTGCTATCTCTTTGCTTTGGTGGCAGGAGATCTGGCCTGTCTTGAGGACAGGTTTGTCACCAGCTCTGGAAGGACGGTACTCCTGCAGATCTATTATGAGGCCCGAAACCAGCAAAAATGTGACCACGCCATGCAATCCCTGAAAAAATCCATGCGCTGGGACGAGGAGGTCTTTGGCCTTGAGTATGACTTGGACCGCTACATGATAGTAGCTGTGGATGATTTCAATATGGGAGCCATGGAAAACAAGGGGCTGAATATCTTTAACTCCAAATATGTTTTGGCCAGCCAGGAAACAGCGACCGATCAAGATTATCTGGGCGTGGAAGGCGTCATTGCCCATGAGTATTTCCATAACTGGACCGGCAACCGGGTAACCTGCCGTGATTGGTTTCAGCTCAGCCTGAAAGAGGGACTCACCGTGTTCAGGGATCAGGAGTTCTCCGGAGACATGAACTCGCGATCCGTGCAGCGTATCGATGATGTGCGGGTATTGCGCACCTTTCAGTTCAAGGAGGACAGCGGACCTATGGCCCATCCGGTTCGTCCTGATTCCTATGTGGAAATCAATAATTTTTACACGGTTACGGTCTATAATAAAGGGGCGGAGCTGATCCGCATGATGCATACCCTGCTTGGTGCCACAAGATTCCGCCAGGGCATGGATCTCTATTTTGCCAGACACGACGGCCAGGCCGTGACCTGTGATGATTTTGTAGCGTCCATGGGTGATGCGTCCGGGGTTGACCTGGAACAGTTTAAGTGCTGGTACAGCCAGGCCGGAACTCCGGTTCTGCATGTCTCTGATTCCTGGGATGAAAAGCAAGGAATGTACATCGTAACTGTTCAACAGAACTGTGCACCGACGCCAGGACAGAAAGAGAAACAACCTTTTCATCTCCCCATCAATATTGGCCTCCTGGATGGCCGGGGTAATGAAATGATTGCCGCTGACACTCTGTTGCAATTGAGGGAGGAAAAACAGTCTTTCACCTTTGCGGGCCTTGGAGAAAAGCCGGTACTTTCTTTCCTGCGCGGTTTTTCGGCTCCGGTTAAAGTTGAGCCGTTTCAAGGACGGGAAGAACTGGCATTCCTCATGGCTCACGACAGCGATCTGTTCAACCGCTGGGATGCAGCCAACCGGCTCAGTGAATCCATTATTCTGGAATGCGTCAGTGCCTTGCAGCAGGGTGGTGTTCCTGTCCTTGATCCTTTATTTGTCCAGGCTGTGCGTCTGAATCTGCAGCAACAGGGCTGTGACAAGGCGCTACTGGCCCAGGCCTTGAGCCTGCCGGCGGAAACCACCCTAGCGATGCAGATGGAGATTGTCGACCCGGATAATCTCCATCTGGCCAGGAAATTTGTCAGAAGTGAACTTGCCCGGCAGCTTAATCAGGATTTTTTTCAGGTCTATGAGGAGAACAGAGAGGTAGGAGCCTATGTTTTGACTGCCGAGGCCATGGGGCGCAGGAGCCTGAAAAATATATGTCTTTCCTTCCTGCTGTCTATGGATCCATTGCCCGCAGAGTATCTGGATCTGGCGGTGAAACAGTATGAGCAGAAGGGCAATATGACCGACGTGATGGCTGCCTTGAGTGCCCTGGCCCATTGTCCGGTGAAACAGCGGCAGGAGGTCTTGGCGGATTTCTATCAGCAGTGGCAGGGGGAGCCTCTGGTGGTTGATAAGTGGCTTACCCTGCAGGCCACCTCAAGTCTTGAGGATGCCCTGGATACCGTAAAGGGCCTGCTGACCCATCCTGGATTTTCCCTTCATAATCCCAACAAGGTACGGGCCCTGATTGGCGCCTTTGGTACTGGCAATCATGTGCGGTTTCACGCAGCTTCTGGAGCCGGGTATGCCTTTCTGGCCGAACAGATCATCCATCTTGATCCTATTAACCCGCATATCTCCTCAAGGTTAATGACTCCCTTTACAAGCTGGAAGCGCTATGATATATGCAGACAAAAAATGATGCGGGAACAGATGGAGAGAATCGCAGGTCAGCCTGGTTTGTCGGCTGGGGTGTATGAAGTGGTACAGAAAACCCTGTTGTAACCCTGCAATGCATTGAGAAAAAAAGTGCCGGGTGGATTTAAGTCTGGTAAGACTTATTGTAATAATCGTATTGTAATGGATAAGATGATCGGAAGATGGAAAGAGGATGACTATGTTATTTTTTCTAAAGTATAAACGGGCGGATGCAGAATAATCTTTTCATGATGACAATCGGGCTGACAGTGGCAGGGGTAATCCTTCTGCTCAAGTCCCTTGTCCCGGTCAGGGTCATTATCCAGAAGTTGCCGGCAGGAACTGCCCGGAATCGATGGAAACTGCTGTCCAGCCTTATCTTCATATTTATTTTGGGTTATATTCTCTATGCCTTTATTCGCGAACCCGATAGCTTCAATTCTATTTCCACTCTTGTTGTTCCCAGTATATTTTTTGGTGGAGCTGTTTTTGTCTTTCTGGTCTGCTCTCTCTCCTTGAAAACAGCCCTTGATCTGCAACGAATTTATGTCCTTGAACAGGAAAGTATTACCGACCCGTTAACAGGGTTGTTTAATCGTCGTTATCTCGATCGCCGAATCGTTGAAGAGTTTCAACGGGCCATGAGATTTGAACAACCATTCTCTGTGTTTCTTCTCGATATTGATCATTTCAAAAACGTGAATGACACGTATGGTCATCAGATTGGAGATATGGTCTTGAAGAAACTCAGCCATTTGATTACGGAATCTGTGCGGGAAGTGGATGTTGCCATCCGCTATGGCGGGGAAGAGATTATGGTGATCCTTCCCAACACCAGGATCGAGAATGCCTTTGAACTGGCTGAGCGGTTACGCAAACAGATTGAGGAAACGATAATGGTAGCGGCGGATCCCCGAAAAAGACAGCCCGCCATCCATCTCACTGTCAGCATCGGGGTTTCCGAGTATCAGTTTTCTGATGGCTGGGATAACGCTCAAAAGGTTTTGCAACGGGCAGACAAGGCTTTGTATCAAGCCAAGGATCAAGGTCGTAATCGGGTTGCCACCAGTAAAAAACAAGACGACCAGTGCTGACGATAGACGATTCCCTTTTGGAAAAGGGGACAAGATACGTTCATACCCTTCCTTGCGCTCTAGCCTTTGATCCTTTCTATCTGGTCTCGATACCATTTTTTCTCATGGCCTCTTTCACCTCACTGACCGGGACTTCCTGACGATGGAAGATGCCGGCCGCGAGTGCCGCCTCCACATCGGTTTCCCGGAAGACATCGACAAAATGCTGGGCCGATCCTGCACCCGATGAAGCGATCACGGGGATAGATACCGCACCTCGCACCTGCCTGATCAGTTCATGATCAAAACCGCTGTTGGTCCCATCGCGGTCAATACAGTTGAGCAGGATTTCTCCTGCGCCCAGCAGTTCGCAGGTCTGGGCCAGCTGCAAGGCGTCGATATCACGTCCTTCCCGGCCACCTTTGACGGTGCACTGATACCAGCAATAGTTCTCACCCTGCGGCCCGGGGGTTGTGGTTTCAATGGTGTTATGAGCGGTATCTTCAGGGGCATGGACATAGACTCGCCGGGGGTCAACGGAGATCACCACGGCCTGGGCGCCATAGACCATGGAGATTTGCTCAATGGCACTTTTACCGCTTCTCTTGCCCGTTTGCAGAAATTCCTCCACTGCATACACCGCATCACTGCCAATAGAGATCTTGTCAGCCCCGGAACGAAAATATTCGGCGGCCACATCGAGCGCGGAATAATGTTTACCGTCTGAATCAGTAAACTCACGTATACCGCCACCGATGGTCAGAGGGACAAAGACATTCTCCGAGGTGCGCTGCAGCACTTCAAGCATGGGTTGATCCTTCATGGGGAAGTCCCGGAAGCCGGTGATGTTGAGAAAGGTTATTTCATCCGCGCCCTCTTCATAATAGCGACGGGCGAGCTCAACCGGTTTGCCCAGATTCCGTACCTCGCCATCGTTGCGCACATCATATTGATCGCCTTTGGTTACTACCAGGTCACCTTGATCGTTGGTGCGCACGTCGAGGCAGGCGATAATCCTTTTGGCAATATGTGTCCTTTTATCCTGAACCCGCAGGGACTGTCGTACGGTAATTGCTTCACTTTCTGGGGAATCAAGATAATTTTTCAGGATATTCAGTCCGGCCTCACCGCTTTTCTCGGGATGGAACTGAAAGGCAGTGACATTGCCCTTTTCCACACCACTGACAAAGGATTCGCCATAATCGGTGGTGGAAAGTAGCCAATCCGGCCCTACATCGGCAACTGACGCCCTGTAAGAGTGAACAAAGTAGAGTTTCTGGTCCTGGTAGCCTTTGAGAATGGGAGATTCCTTATGGAGTACAATCCCATTCCAGCCAATCTGGGGCACAGAGAGATTCCGGTCGGTGAAACGTTTGACCTGGCCGGGCAGAATTGACAGACCAGCTACACCCGGTGATTCTTCGCTACCTTCAAACAGGGCCTGCAGGGCCACACAGATGCCGAGGAAAGGTTTGTTGAGACGAATCCGTTCAATAAGGGGTTCCACCATCCCATCACGATGCAGACGCTGCATTACTGACCCGAAGCTGCCAACGCCTGGAAAGATCAGTTTTTCAGCAGTAAGGATATCCTGAGGGCCCTGTACATCACGAACAGTATAGCCCAGCCGGGTAATTGCATTTCTGACGCTGCGGACATTTCCGGCGCCATAGTCAAGGAGTGTTATCATGATGGAGTGGAAAGTAGTAAATTGTGAGTAGAAAATAGAAAGTAGTATGTTGTAGATAAAGTAGACGAAGTGGACACTCAACACTCACTCTCTACTTTTTTTTAGTATAATATTTTCCATGGGCGCAGCCCCGGCACAGTAATTTGCCATCCTGTTCCACATCGCGGCAATCCTGGACCCAGTCGCCACAGGATTGGCATTGGATTCGTTTCAGAGGACGTCCCGGCATATCCTGCTCCGGGATAATTACCGTTACTTCTTCTACGGTAAAGAGTTCTTCCTGGGGCATGACCCGATAGGCAGCCAGCTGCCGCGCGTATTTGTTCTCGATCTCAGGGCAATATTTTTTAGAGAGCTCTCTTGATTCTTCGCGGGCAACAATCCGTACCGCCTTGCCCGTGTCAAGATTGACAAAAGTGGCGGCCATGATCCCATAATCAATCCAACGCATGGACCGTTTTCCCAGACTGCATCCGGTTACCGACTGAATGGCGTCAGTGGCGCAGCGATCGATCTCAACCAGGACGTAGAGCTTTTTCCGATCTAATCCCTTGGGGTCCTGAATGCCAATGGCCTCAAGGCCGATCATGGACATCCGCACCCCGATCACCTGACCGGCGCAGATATGGCCATGAATCTTGGTTGATATTTCAAGTAATACATCAAATGATTCCATATTTTTTCTCCCTGACATGAAAAAAGTGGGGATAGTATCAGTAAAAATAGACTGATGAAAGCGTTTATCTTACTTCTGTGCAGCTCCGGTGTCAATATCGGGACGGTGACTGATGTCTTGTCTGCATTTTTTTAAAATTCCATCCCTCGTTGCGCCTTGACCCCCTTCTGGTATGGATGCTTGATCTCGCGCATCTCGGTGACCAGGTCGGCAAGGTTTATCAGGGCCTCAGAGGCATAACGTCCGGTGATGGCAATATGCATGGCAGGGGGTTTGTCGCGGAGAACGGCAAGGATCTCTTCTTCTTCAATAATCTTATAATGGGAAAGATAAGTGAGCTCGTCCAGGATAACCAGCTCATGCCTGTTTTCCCGGATGGTGTGCACGGCAAACTCCCACGCCTCCCTGGCCGCGGCCTTGTCTTTTTCCAGATCATCGGACTTCCAGGTGAACCCCCGGCCCATCACATGAAAATCGAGCAGAGGTTTAAATATCCTGGCGGCATCGAGTTCGCCGTATTTCCAGCTTCCCTTAATGAACTGGATGACGGAAACCCGATGATTGTGTCCCAGGGCCCTGAAGGCAAGACCTAGCGCAGCTGTGGTCTTGCCTTTGCCGTTGCCGGTGAAAACGGCGATCAGCCCCTTGGTGGAGTCATTCCCCTTATGCTGCTGTGCGACTGCCATGGCTGAATTCCTTGTCATAAAGTTTTGAAACAGAAGCCAGCGGCAGATCAGCAAAGACCCTGCCTACACAGATGAGCGCAGTCTTGCAGATACCGGCCTCACGAATCTTGAGGGCAATATCGGTCAGGGTCCCTAAGATGATCTGTTCACTGTCCCAGGTTGCTTTTTCCACCACGGCCACCGGGGTGCTCTCATTGTAGCCGCCAGCAAGCAGCTCAAGCACTACAGTCTCAATCATGGATACGGAAAGAAAGATGAGCATGGTGGTCTGGTGGGCTGCCAGCAGGCGCAGTTTCTCCAGATCCGGCACCGGAGTCCTCCCTTCCTGACGGGTGATAATGACCGTCTGGGCGATCTCCGGCAGGGTCAGTTCAGCTTTTAAGGCGGCGGCAGCACCAAAGGCAGAGCTGACACCCGGCACCACAATATAGGGAATGCCGATAGCGTCCAATCGCTGCATCTGTTCCTTAATGGCCCCGAAGATGGAAGGGTCGCCGGTATGGAGGCGGACCACGGATTGACCATTGTGCCAGGCAGTTGCCATTGTCTCGATAATCTCTTCCAGATTCATCCCTGCAGAATCATGGATTCGGGCCTTGCATCCAGCCAGAATGGCAGGATTAACCAGACTGCCGGCATAGACGATACAATCGGCATGATCAAGCAGTCGCCTACCTTTGACGGTGATCAATTCAACGTCCCCTGGTCCTGCCCCGACAAAGGCTATTGGCTTGATGGTCAGTGACTGGTGAAGGGTGCTGGAACACTTGTTTGTGGTAGCGGAGCGATCAGATTCACTCATTTGTTTTCTCCTGGGCCTGATTTCTTCTGGCCGACAATAATGGTAATAGGGTGCATGGCTTGACTCCCCTGGTCAGGTCTATCTTTACACCCCAAGGGTGCTACCTTGGGAGCATCAACCACTGGAGCGAGCGATGCTGGGGCATCCATGGCCTGCGGATAGCTGCGCCGTGTGACCCTGATCTCGCTGAGGCTTACTGTCAGCCCCTGCTCATGGAGAAATGCAGGCGCATTTTGTGCCGTTTTCTCCAAAACAGCATTGACCACAATCCTTCCTCCTGGGTTCAATTTTTCTGCTGCATGTTTAATAATGGCATGGAGCTGCCCGCCGCTGCCGCCGATAAAGACCCGATCAGGGGCCGGCAGAGCTGGCAGGGTATCAGGGGCACTGCCATGGAATACCTGCAGATTCCAGGCCTGAAAGTGTTCACGGTTTTTTTCAATATTGCCAATCTGTTCATCTTCCCGTTCAACGGCAAAAACCTGAAGCTCAGGAAAAAGACGCGCCGCTTCAAGACCGACTGCTCCTGAACCGGCACCCACGTCCCAAAAGACCCCTTGCCGCGGCAGTTTCAGGGCATGAAGGCTGGCGGCCCGCACCTCGTTTTTGGTGATCAGGCCACGACTGTGTACGATTTCGTCTTCCGAAAGACCAAAAGGGGGAAGCGTGGATCTTGGCGAGATCTTAAGCAGGATCATCACATTGAGTGGGGAAAAGCTGCGCACAGCAATCTCACTGAGGGTGCCTGTGTGCAGACGTTCATTGTCCATCCCCAGGTTTTCTGCCACATGAACCATATATTCGGTATCGATCGCTTTGCCGCATTCAGTCAGCAGGGAA
Organism: Pseudomonadota bacterium; assembly: GCA_018821985.1. Lineage (GTDB taxonomy): Bacteria > Desulfobacterota > Desulfobulbia > Desulfobulbales > Desulfocapsaceae > UBA2270. The sequence continues at coordinate 219,614 of JAHJKP010000032.1, read as the reverse complement.
TGGGCAATCAGATCAGGGCTGAAGCTGTGGTCGGTAAAAAGGAAGACCTTGTTATGGATGAGGATGCTAGATGCAAGGTTGTTTGTCGCACGTCCGTGCAGGGAAAGGAATCTGGCGTCATCCCAGGGGATCTTGAAGCGGGAAAAAGCGTTCTGCATGGATGAAAGTGCCGGATAGATCGTGATACGGTCAGGGCCAAAACTCTGGAGCAGGGTACGGCCAATCCCGAAGAAAAGAGGATCTCCCGAGGCAAGAATCGCTACATCGCCCTGTGCTAATTCGAAAGCAACCTGTTCAAGTGCCTCCTGAACCGGGGCAATGGGGATAAGGCGTTTTGCTGCTTGCTGGTCCAGGATTGAAGAAAACATGGTTCGGTGTCGTTTTGAGAGAACCAGCGCCCGGCAGTTTCGCAGGAGAACAATGAGTTTATCAGAAATCTGCTCACCACTCTCTACCCCGATCAGATGTACCCTGGTTTGACTCATTTTGACAGGTTCCCCGGTACTGATTCGACAATCTGTCGGGAGTTGTGCACGAGATAGACAGTGACCGGCAGACCGGATACATCCTGACAGTAATTGCGGGCAGCGCAGCAGACCTTTCTGATAGTGTCATGGGCCTCAATGGCGACCAGCCGTTCATAGATCTCGCGGGCGGTATTCGATCCGGCAAGTCCCTGCAGGATAGCGGGTGCCGTTCCTATGCTCTCCAGAAAGGAAATGGCGTTTTCGATTTCAATGGCACCATGGCGGACATGGGTCTGGGGGATGCGCATGGCACCTTTCAATACCTTGGCCCACATGGCGGCCAGATGGATAGCCGAAAAACCATGTTTCCCAGCATCTTCAAGTGAAAATTGGAGATAATCGCCCATCATCACATAGGCCTCATCCGGCAGCAGCAGGTGCTGTTGGACAGTAGATTCAGATGTCCGGCCGGTGGAGAGAACGATTGCCTCTACCCCTGCTTCACGGGCAACATCCATCGAGGTGCTGATGGTGGCAGTCCAGGCCGCAGCTGAAACGGGCCTGACAATTCCGGTTGTCCCCAGTACGGAAAGTCCCCCAATGATTCCCAGGCGATGGTTCAGAGTCTTTGCAGCCAGTTCCGCACCGTTGGGGATGGAGATGGTGACGACGAGGAGGCAGTCGGCAGAAATGGCAGAGAGGGAAAGGGCCTCAGCCACTGCCTCACGGATCATCTTTCTCGGGATCGGATTTATTGCGGGTTCGCCTACTGGAATCGCCAGCCCAGGTTTGGTTACAGTGCCAATACCGGTGCCCCCAGCAATGGTTACTCGATTTTTTTGTGCTTCATCGGCTGTGGCAAATCTGACAACAGCCTCAATCCTGGCCCTGTTGGTCACATCCGGGTCATCGCCTGCATCTTTAATGACTGCTGCAAGGGCTGTGCTGTGGGCTGGGTCTTGCCACTGACAGGTGCAGAGCTGGAAAGTGACCCGCGAACCATCAGGGAAGGGGATTGCTACCTGGTCCTGGCTGGATCCAGTGATCAGCATGAGGGCGGCAGCTTTGGCAGCTGCTGCTGCACAGGCCCCGGTAGTATATCCTGACCGTAATTTTTTCATCTAGAGAAGCTCATAGCATTTCACTCAAAAAAAAAGCCGTACAGTAATTTACTGTACGGCTTTTTAAAACATATCATGTGAAAAACGTTAGTCCATTACATCTGACACTTTTTCTGATAATGGCTGGCAATCAGTCAGATGAAACATTCATTAATTTCAGACAGTTAATTGATAGCTTCGGAAAGTTTGGATCCGGCCTTGAATTTAGCAACATTCTTGGCTGGAATCTTGATGGTTTTTCCAGATTGGGGATTTCTACCGGTACGTGCTTCACGCTTGGAAACGGAAAAAGTTCCGAAACCTACAAGTGTTACCTTGTCACCTTTCTTCAAGGCCTCTGCAACGGCGGCAAGGGTTCCGTTCAATGCCTTTTCTGCTGCGGCTTTACTGATGTCGGCGGCCCCTGCAATACTTTCAACTAATTCCTTCTTGTTCATGGATTCCTCCCGGAAAAAATCATTCTTTACCTTCAGGGGCAGATAGTATCGTTCCCCTTCCTCCCAATACTTGATAGTGCTTTAATAGAAGCATTTAGAATTGTCAAAAGAAAAAGAGCTGTTTTTAGCAATTTTTTTTTCCATCGACCGTTCTACACTCCTTTAAAATCAAGCTGTAACGATTCACATGTACAAATTAGCATATATGAATCCGGATGATGAATCAAGAAAAATTGAATATTCCCTCAGAAAAAATTATTAACTCTTCTCACGACCTTGTATTTGCAGATGAATCTCGTCAAAGCCAAGATTCTCTAAGAATTGAATCATTTCAGGATGTAAAGACAGTATGATCATTTCCTCAAGATCACTGGGTAGAACGTGAATCACAATACTTTCTTGACCAGGTTTTACCCGGCACCCCAAAAAACCCTTGTTTTGGAGAAAATTTTCGGCCAGCTCTATACGTTTCAGCAAGGGGATAGTGATTCTTTGATGAACTGGCATTCGGGTGGCGAGGCAGGAATTTGAGGGTTGATTCCAGTTTGTCAGTCCCATCTGCCTGGCCAGGAAGCGAATATCCTTTTTATTGAGCTGTGCCTCGGCCAAGGGAGTTTTCATTGCAAGTTCCCGGATGGCCTGTAATCCTGGTCGATGCTCTTGAAGATCATCGCTGTTGGTCCCATCGAGCAGGAGAACGCAAACCAAGGATGAACCAGCCTCACGCGCTCCATGTATAAATGAAGCGTGACCTCCAGTGGGGGGCACTTCAATGGAAGCACCCGTTGAGGCCGAAGAACAACCGACATGACTCTTTTGCCTCAGTGCTCTCTGAAAGGCACCGTAAATTCTTTTTTTACAGAGATAACAACGCATTTCAGTGTTAGCCACAAATTCACGCCATCGCAGGGGATAGACCTTCACTGCCTGATAAGAACAGTGGATGCCATCCGGTCCGGTCACCAGTCTTTCAGCCTTAATCTGGTCGGCAACGGGGATGAGACAGGAAACCGCATGCAGGGCCGTCACGTTGTCTGGTCCCAATGTGTCACAGGCCACCCGCAGAAGCAGGGTGGAATCCACTCCTCCGGAAAAGGCCACAGCCACCTTCTTGTAGGTCTGCAGCAGTTCCCGGAGTCGAGCTAGTTTATTTTTCAGATCCCTGTCCATCTGCTACGTCTGCGTCAGGCAACAACTGGGCCGGTTGGTTGAGCAGAAATTTGCGATCTCTGATCCATCCCTTCAGGGTCTCTGCGATCTCCCTGGCCTTGACCATACTGGACAGTGGGGCAGTGGGCACCTGTTTGCCATTAACCTCAATGGATCCTGATTTCAGTTGGGCATAACTGACCTCACCATAATTGCGGGCAATACCATTGGAGTAATCATAGCCATAGTCCACAACCTGGGTAAAGATTTCCGCGTCAGAAACCCCGGTATAGGCCGCCATCTTACTATTCAGGATGGGAATGGGCACTCCAATGCCAACGGCCATGGTATTGCCATAGCCCATAATGGAGATCCCGCGCAGCCATTTGGCCGACATCTGTTTAAGGTCGCCTTGGACCATGATCGTGCCAGCCGGCTTGCGGGGCACGCCACCTGCGGTGCGGGGGACATTGGGATTATGTTGGCTTCCGTGCCAGGTGACATAACCGATCCCGCCTCCAAGGAAAATCCGGGTTCCCATCCCTATGGTCTGGTAGTGGGGGTCATTCAACAAGGGGCTTAATTCCCCGGCGCTGCAGAAATTGGCATTACGGCAATGGGGTTTGAGCATACCCATATAGGTATGAACAGTCTTGTCAGAGAGATTAACCGCGCAGTTATAATTTTGATAGCCGTTTCTCGGATTACACAATAAGGCATAGGGGAGATCGGCAAGGGTCACTTCCTTTTGCATCTTGCGGGCCAGATAACAGTCCGTTCCATAGGCCTTGGCTTCAAGAAAGACCTTTCTTCCAGCAACCAGATCTTCAATTACATGGCCACCACCATATCGGAATTCTCCAGGATAGATCTTGTTGAGGGGATCGTCCTCTGCTGGCTCGGTAGCCCCGATATAGGCATCTACTGCCGCAAGACCGGCATAGCACGAGACCTTATTCAGCCAGACTTTAGAGGCCTTGATGGTAGGAGTCATCTGGCCAAAATTAAAAAAGGCTCCAGATGAACACATGGGGGAGAAGGTACCGGTAGTTACCACATCAACCTCACGGGCAGCCTGTTCCGGGCCTTTGGAGCGGACAATGTCCACCATCTCTTCGGCGGTCACGACCACCGCCTCACCAGATCTGATCCTGGCGTTAATCTCTTCATATGTCTTTTGAATATTGCTCATGTCTGTTTCACTCTCAAGGAAATGGCTTCCTGCTGTTTCAGGTAGGTATGCCAGATTATATTTTTTCACCAATCTAATATCTGAATAGTTTTTGATCTTATCGCAGACTTCTATCTTATATCAACCTTTTTACAGCTTGACATACTTTTTTCTTTCACCTAGATTCTTTCACCTGAATTAAATGTTTCACTGAACTATTTATTACTCAAGACGTATGCACTCTTCAATCATAAACAGGAAAGGCCATGGCAACTGAAAAAAAACCGGATATTGCCCAGGTGCGTGAACAGATAGACGCCATAGATAATCAAATCCTCTCCCTTCTCAAAGAGAGAATTGGTTGTGCAAAGGATATCGGCAGGCTTAAAAATGAAAGTAATCGGGCCAAATGGGACCCGCTGCGTGAACGGCAGATCTATGAACGGCTCATTGAGTTGAACAACGGCGTTTTTCCTGAAGCCGCTCTGCGTTTCATTTTTAATGAAATCATTACCAGCTGCCGGCTCTCACAGAAAAAAATTGCAGTGGCCTATCTGGGACCTGAAGCCACTTTTACCCATCTGGCCGGAGTAAAATATTTTGGCCAATCCGCCGCCTTCAAACCCATGGAATCCATCGATGATGTCTTCTCCGAGGTGGAAAAGAATCGGACCCATTATGGTATTGTTCCGGTGGAAAATTCCATTGAGGGTTCAGTCTTTTCCACCCTTGACTCGTTCATGAAGTACAAGGTCAAGATCTGTGGCGAAGTGCTGCTTGAAATCAGCCATAACCTGGTATGCCGTTCGGGCAATATCGAAGATATCCAGACCGTGGCCTCACATTCTCAGCCACTGGCCCAATGCCGTGAATGGTTACGTAAAAACCTGCCACAAGTACCGACTCTTCCGGTCTTTTCCACCGGAGCCGCGGCTCAGATGGCCGCCAATAATCCTAACATCGGGGCCATCGCTTCTTCCCTTGCCATCAAAACTTATGACCTGCAGGTGGTGGTGAAAGGCATAGAAGATTACCGGGGCAACACCACCCGCTTCCTGGTCATCGGCAACCAGTCTCCAACACCCAGTGGAGCGGATCGTACATCCCTGCTTCTGGGACTCATGGATCGCCCCGGGGCCTTGAACGAGGTACTGACAGTACTGACTGAAGAAGATATTAATCTGGCCAAAATCGAGTCTCGTCCTATCAAGGGGAAACAGTGGAAGTATCTGTTTTTCCTTGATATGATGGGACATATGGAAGATGAAAAAATCAAGCGGGGATGCGATCGCCTGAAGGAGATCTGTTCCTATTTTGAATGGCTCGGTTCGTATCCCTGTTATGAAAGCCTAACCACCGATGCGTGACATCTGACCTTGACAGTTGACCTGGTCAGGACCTGCCAGGTCATCCTGCAAGGTATGTCCTTTTGGTTTATTGAGGATGGTTTGCTGGATTGCCTTCTGAATTTCACTGTCTGTGCCACCCTGACGCAGTAGCGTCTTCAGGTCGGTTTCATGGTTGTGCAGCAGGCAGGCTCGCAGCCTGCCCTCTGAGGTCAGGCGCAGTCGGTTGCATTTGTCACAGAAGTGGTGGCTGATGGGGCTGATGAAACCAATCCTGCCCGTTTGTCCATCCGATGTGGTCAGACGATAGACCCTGGCCGGTCCTTCCAGACGGGAGCCAGGAGATGGTTCCAACGTCCCCATGGTTGAAATCATCTCTTTAAGTTCGTCTGCAGCAATAAACCGTGTCTTGTCCCAACTATCCTTATTGCCAATGGGCATGAATTCGATGAAGCGTACCTGAATGGGTCTCTGGGTCGCTAGTCGTGCAAAATCAGCAAACTCATCGTCATTAATCCCTTTCATGGCCACGACGTTGAGTTTGACATTGAATCCCAGGTCGCAGGCAGTCTGGATACCCTGCCAAACCTGATCGAAAAGATCGGCTCCGGTGATCGCGCGAAAACGCTCGCGCTTCATGCTGTCTAGCGATATATTCAGATTCCTGATTCCTGCACCATAGAGTTCCGCTGCCTTTTCATGGAGGAGGACGCCGTTGGTGGTCAGGCGGATATCTTCCAGACCCTTTATCCCGGCAAGATTACGGATAAAATCCATGACCCCCTTTCTGACCAGAGGCTCACCCCCGGTCAGGCGCAGTTTATTCATCCCCATACCAACGGCAATACCCACGATCCGCAGCAGTTCTTCAAAACTAAGCAGATCTGTGCATTTAACGAGAGAGGAAGAGGGCATGCAGTAGAGACAACGCAAATTGCAGCGATCGGTGATGGAGAGGCGCAGATAGGAGATCGTCCGCGAATATTGATCCACAAGCTGTTCTCTGTTTCTATTTTCTTTTGATGAATCCATGACGAAAAATTCCTGATACGGGTGAACGTTGACTTTTTTTCCAAAAAGGATCATATGGATAAATAAACTTTTAGGAGCCGCTACGAAATAACTTGGCCTTTGTTAGCCATTTTCTTACGGTTCTTTATGCCATTTTCAATAACTATGTGGTCATATTGTTTATTTACAATGGCTTATTACCCTGAATGCTCTGCTTCTGCCAAGAGATATTCGCCTTTTTCCCTCAAAGAATTCATACAATGCTCACCCTTGGAATAGAAACCTCATGCGACGATACGGCCGCGGCGGTCCTCAAAGACAACGATATCCTGCTTTCCAGCGTCCTCAGCAGCCAGGATCAGATTCATACCCGTTTTGGCGGGGTCGTCCCAGAGCTTGCATCCCGGAAACATCTGGAAGCCATCGCGCCCATTGTCCAGGAGGCTCTGGATCGGGCCGGTGTAACCCTCAAGGAAATTGATCTGATCGCGGTCACCCAGGGGCCAGGACTGATCGGCTCACTGCTTGTTGGCTTTTGCTACGCCAAGGCGATTTCCTATGTCACCAGGATTCCCTTTGTCGGTGTCGATCATATGGCAGGGCATCTGCTGGCAGTGTTTCTGGAAGAGGATAAACCAGAATTCCCCTACATTGCCCTCATAGTCTCGGGCGGGACCAGCTCGATTTATCTGGCGCAGAGTCATACCTCCTTCTCTTTGCTGGGCAGGACCCGAGATGATGCCGCCGGAGAGGCCTTTGATAAGGTGGCAAAGCTTCTTGGCCTGCCTTATCCCGGTGGCCCGCATGTTTCTGCAGAGGCTAAGGCTGGTAATGGCGCAGCTGTCAAATTTCCCAGGGCCTGGCTTGGCCGTTCTTTATCCTTCCATGGAGGCCATGCTCCATCCATTCATGGAACGCGCGACACTGGGCTATCCTTGGCCAGTGCGGGTGACACACTGCCATCCATGGCCGTCGAAGATGAATCACTTGATTTCAGTTTTTCCGGCCTGAAGACTGCGGTTCTCAATCACTGTAATCAGTCCAGACAGAAAGACATTCCCCTGCAAATTCCGGATATCTGCGCCTCATTCCAGGAGGCCATTGTTGATGTTTTGGTGGAGAAGACCTTGCATGCTGCCAGGCAGCATAATATCCAGACCATTGTCCTGGGGGGCGGGGTTTCAGCGAATCCACGACTTCGCGAATCTATGCTGGACCGTTGTCGGCAGGAGAACAAAGCCCTCTTTGTCCCTCGTCCCTCTTTTTGTACGGACAATGGGGCAATGATTGCTCTGGCTGGTTTTTATTACGCCCGGAAATCAGCGCCAGGCTCTTATGATCAGGACGTTTATTCTCGTTCTCAAATTTAGGAATAATACAAAGAAATGAATCTGAAACGAATCGCCAGGTATTATTATTTAAAATTCATGCGACTGAAAGGTGATCCTCAATCCCTGGCTATCAGCATTGCCATTGGTGTGTTTATTGGTATCACTCCCACCATGCCGCTGCATACCATACTCATTATTTTCATTACTGTTGTGACCAGAACCTCAACCATTGCAGGCTTGCTCGGAAGTCTTCTGGTCTGTAATCCTATAACCTATGTTCCTCAGTATTATCTCTCCACCATCGTTGGTAATTTTCTTACCCCATATCAACTATCCTGGACCCGGATAAAGGAGGTGTTGGACATTCTGCTTCAACATCCAGGATTGTATAAATCGCTGGAAGCCCTTGTCGGGCTAGGCTATGAGGCAGCGATTGTCCTTGTCGTCGGAGGAACTGTTCTGGCGCTCCCCTGTGCTATTGTCAGCTATTTCCTCTCTCTTCGTCTTTTTGTCCAAATCAGACAGAAACGGAGCCAGAAGCATCTTTTGAATTAGTTCTCTGAAGGTACGAGAACAAAAGAAGGTGTGCAAACTCTCTGTTGTCGGTGCCACAATGTGTTAGTACTCATTCTCTTCAGTCTATCTCATTTCTTCAGCTGACTTGCACGTCTAGCACAGGAAATGCCATTTTTCCTGCCGCACACCCGTTGCCTTATTTTTATCTTTACACGAGCTTTGCAGTGGTGATATACCTCTATGTGTATTTGATCTATTCCTCCCTGAAAATGAATAAAGAGACAAGACAACCCTGATGATAACCATCCACAGGTGAATTTTATTGCATCTTCGTGCTTCACGTCCATGTATCATCCTGAGATGTCTGCTTTTATGCAGATTTTTCTGTCTCCTCTTCCTTCTTCCATCACTTGCCTGCGGTAGTGACACCATCCCTGTAAAAATCGGCGTGCTGGCTAAACGTGGCAGTCCACATACTGTGCAGCAATGGACAGCCACGGCTGAATATCTGAGCGCCGCCATTCCACAATACACATTTAGCATCAAACCCCTTGATTTTGAACAGGTTCGCTTGGCCGTGAAGGAAGAAAGTATCGATTTCCTACTGACTAACAGCGCTTACTATGTGGAATTGGAGTTCGATTACGGCATCAGCCGGATCGTCACCATGAAAAATCTGTTGAATTACAGACCTCAGAGCATCTTCGGCGGTGTGATTTTCACCCGTACGAACCGGGAGGATATTAATTGTGTTAAAGATCTGCGCGGCAAATCATTCAAGGCCGTTGACCGGGATTCCCTGGGCGGCTGGCTTACGGCCTTGAGGGAATTGATGGATCAGGGCCTTGTCCCGGAAAAGGATTTCCGACCACTCTCTTTTGCCGGTACCCACGATGCCGTGGTCCTTGCTGTTCTTAATGGTCAGGCTGATGCTGGCACCGTGCGCACAGACACCCTGGAGAGGATGGCCGAGGAAGGGAAAATTAGTCTTGATTCCCTGAAAATTATCAATGCCCAGTCATCCAAAGCAGATTTTAGCTATCTGCACAGTACCAGACTTTATCCTGAATGGCCTTTTGCCAGGCTTCGGCATACGCCTGAAAAACTTGCAGAAGAAGTCGCTATTGCCCTGCTGCGCATGCCACCCGACAGCAAGGCTGCCAAGGCTGCCCATATCGGTGGCTGGACTGTACCTCTTGATTATCAGCCTGTCCACGCTCTATTACAGGATTTGTATCTCGGTCCCTATGCACATCATAAAGGAAGAATTTTCTTTGTTGACATCATCGAACAGCATAGCCGTTGGGTATTACTAACCAGTACCCTTTTCTCCTTTCTGGCCCTGGCAGTCATCTTTACTGTGCGTATTAATCAAAAACTACGTTCAGCTCGGCATGAAATTGTCATGCAACTTGAGCAGGTACAGAGTGCGAATAGGGCTCAGGAGACCTCGGAACGAACTTACCGGGAAATCTTTCACGGCTCAAATGAGGCTATTTTTGTCCATGATCTGGAAACCGGCGACATTCTTGATGTGAACAAGTCTATGTGTGAGATGTACGGTTGCAGCAGAGATGATGCACTGGCAAGCACCATGGCGGACTTCAGCGCCAATGTTCCTCCCTGTACTATGCAGGAGGCCACAGCCCTGATGAGCAAGGCTCGTGATGACGGCCCGCAAACCTTTGAGTGGCTTGTGAGGCGAAAAAATGGTGAGCTGTTCTGGGGTGAGGTGAACCTGAAAAAGGCCACCATCGGTGGGGAGGAACGCCTTCTTGCAGTTGTTCAGGATATAAGTGTCCGCAAAAAGTATGAGGAAGAACTTAAAAAGTACCGACAGCATCTGGAAGACCTTGTGGCAAGCAGAACAGCAGCCTTGAGTAAAAGCGAGACAAACCTGACCGCTGCTCAGCGCATCGCCAAGCTGGGCAGCTGGGAATGGACGATCCAGGGAAATGCCCTTTGGTGGTCACAAGAGGTGTATAAGATTTTCGGCGTTGCCCCGGAAACATTCAGCGTATCGTATAAGGCTTTTCTTAAAAAGGTGCATCCTGAAGATCGTGAAATGCTGGGAAAGGTTCTCAGCGATGCTATGGCCCAAAAAAAGCGGTATAGCATTGAGCACCGTATTCTGCTTCCCGACGGCAGTGAACGGATTGTCCATGAAGAGGGAGAATTTTCGTATGATGCCGAAGGCCTGCCACTGAAAATGGTCGGTACCGTCCAGGATATCACTGAACGCAAATGTCTGGAGCAGGAACACTCCCGGCTGGTCAAGGCCATTGAACAGACCGGTGACTCCATTCTTATCACGGACAAGGCCGGTATTATCCAGTATGTGAATCCCGCATTTGAAAAAATTAGCGGATATAACAGACAGGACGCGATCGGCAAAACCCCGCGTATTCTGCAGAGCGGCGAGCATGGCAGCACTTTTTATAAGGAGATGTGGAAGGTCCTGGCCAGTGGCAGGGTCTGGTCCGGCCATTTCATCAATAAGAAGAAGAACGGTACCATTTTGGAAGAGGAAGCCACTATCACACCGATTTTTGACGCGGGTGGGAAAATTATCAACTACCTTGCCGTCAAACGGGACGTCAGTGAGCGGCTGGAAATAGAGAAACAGCTCCGGCAGGCTCAGAAACTTGAGGCCGTAGGCACTCTGGCAGGAGGGATTGCTCATGACTTCAATAATATTCTCACCGCCATCCTCGGCTACGGAGAACTGCTTTTAATGGAACTCCCGATAGGAAGTCCGACCCGAAAAAAACAGGAGGCGATAATGAAGGCCGCCAAACGCGCCGCCGATCTTGTCAAGCAAATCCTTGCCTTCAGCCATAAGGGCGAACAGGAGCTGCAGCCGCTGTGTATGCAGCTTGTTGTCAAAGAAGTGCTCAAGCTCCTGCGTGCCTCTATTCCTTCCACTATTGAATTCAGGCAGGAGATTGACCCGGATTGCGGGCCAGTTCTCGCCGATCCCACCCAGATCCATCAGATAATCATGAATCTCTGTACCAACGCCTACCACGCCATGCGTGAGGAGGGCGGCGTTCTCGCTGTATCTTTGACATCCATGTATTTAGGGTCCGGCGAATTGCAGAACAAAGTCGCCTTGCTACCAGGTAACTATGTTCGTCTTGAAGTGAGCGATACCGGCAAAGGCATTGAGAAAAACGTCTTGAACAGGATTTTTGAACCCTATTTTACCACCAAGGTCAAAGGTGAGGGAACCGGCTTGGGGCTGTCGCTGGTTCACGGGATTGTTAAGAATATGGGTGGCGAGATGACGGTTTACAGCGAAGTCGGAGTCGGCACCACCTTTCATCTCTACCTCCCTCAGATAGAGGCAGAGATAAGCCAGGAGGAAGATGCCGCAGTAGTTCCTTGCGGGAACGAACATATTCTGCTGGTGGATGACGAACAAACAATTTTGGAGTTGGAACAAGCGATCCTGAAAGGTCTTGGCTATACAATTACAGCTTTTACTAGCAGCGTCGAGGCCCTGGAGGAATTTCTGCTGGCTCCGCAGAAAATTGATTTGGTGATCACCGACATGACCATGCCTCATCTGACCGGTGCCGAACTCAGCCGGAAGATGCTGGTTGCCCGTCCGGATCTACCTATTATTCTCTACACGGGCTACAGCGCAATTCTGAGCAAAGAAGAGGCGCTTTCTCTCGGCATCAAGGCCTTTGTCATGAAGCCGGTAATGAGAGACGGCCTGGCCCGGGTCGTCAGAGAGGTCCTGGACGCCGACCGATAATTCCCAGATTCACCAGAGCGCTTTTACTTTACTGGAAAAGGGCTTGAGTGTTGATACATCTTGCTGTCAGTCCCTTTTGTGGCAGAAAAGACAGCGATATTTGGGGGGATGGCCATCAGGAAGAGGATACACCCCTGTCGGGGAATGACATTCGGTGCAAAATCTTTCTGCCTCTTTCTTATCCATATCCTGGAATCGGCTGTGGTCAGGATCTTTGGGAAGTTTGGCCGTGGTCTCTCCAGGGGCGTTGAACAGGAAAAAAAGAATGGCGCCACAGGAGAGGGCGAAGGCGATATTCAGAAGCAGTGAGTTTGTCTTTTTATTTGATGTTGGAGGCATGGCTCAGGTTTGGTTGCTGAAGAGTTGATGAATAAGAAAAGGGCGTTGTCTTAATTTGCCATTTCAAGTTTGTTGAATCTGATTATGCCACATCGCAGCCCCAGAGTCACGAACTCTCCGGCAATGATATTAAAGGCGGGACTAAAACCAGTCCAGTCTGCCATACGGCTGTGCTGGCGCTGTTTACGGATCAGCCTTTCCATTACCGCTGTGTTGTGCTCCGGATTAAGAATGGTACGCGCCGTTTCTTCACCGGAGATGATGGCCGGGTAGATGCCCTCGCCGGTCAGTCCCGAGGCCAGACCAGCGGCATCGCCAATGAGAAAAATCCTGCCGAATCTCCAACCCTGATAATCATAATTAATATAGTCGGCTCTGGCCTGTTCTTTTTCAAGGGAAAATCCCAGGGTCCCGGCCCAGGCAATCAGACCATTTTTCAGGCGCTGGTCGGGAAACATGCTCTTGGGAATATAAGCGCCAATGGAGACGGTATCTCTATGGGGAAAAATCCAGCCATACCCGTTTCTGAAAAAACGGCTATTCAGATGCCACTCCATTTGCTGCAGATCGCCGCTGATCTGGTAGTTGATGCCGACACCCATTCTGTTACTTGTCAGTCCCAGATGTCTTCGCACCAGTGAACTTGAGCCATCTGCCCCCACCAGATAGTCAAAGGTGATCTCCTGCTGGCGCCCGCTCTCTTTCTGCTTAATGACCAGTGTCTGTCCTTTGATCCCCTTTACCTGCCAACCGGTCATGATCTCGGCCCCGGCCTCCCGAGCACATTTCGCCATATAATTGCCAAGTTTTACTCTATTGATGGTGGCGATGATGGGTGCCGGCTCTTCAATGCGTACCTTCTGGAGGCGGGTAATGATATGCTGTACCGGAAAAGATTTTTCAGCAAGATCTCTCGGCACGCGGCTGATCAGACCACCCCAGGTGATCCCCCCGGCGCACACCTTGGCCCCAATTGTCTTTTTCCGTTCAAGAACCAGAGGTTGTATGCCGTGTTCAGCAAGAATCCTGGCACAGGCAAGACCGCCAGGGCCAGCCCCAACTATGACTGTATGGAAGTGCATGGCAATTATTCGACGTCCAGATCCATGGGAACGGATTTGCGCAGGCGCAGTGGTTCAATCCTCTTGGCCCGCAGTCTCATGTTCAGCATCTCCACAAAGACAGAGAAGGCCATGGCAAAGTAGATATAACCTTTGGGGATGTGCAGGGTGAATCCTTCACCGATCAGGGCCATGCCCACCAGCAGCAGAAAGCTGAGGGCCAGGACCTTGATGGTCGGGTGGAGCTCAACAAAGTTGGAAATGGTTTCAGCCAGAAAGAGCATCACCCCCACGGCGATGACAATGGCTGTGACCATGATTGCCAGTTGGTTTGAAAGTCCCACGGCTGTAATCACCGAGTCCAGCGAGAAGACGATATCAAGGATCATGATCTGGACGATGGTGGGCCAGAAGGAGGCATATTTTTTATGGGTGGAATGTTCCTCAAGTACTTCGCCCTCCAAACTCTCATGGATCTCCAGGGTGCTTTTGGCAAGGAGAAACAGGCCGCCACCGATCAGGATCAGGTCGCGACCGGATATGCCGTGTTCAAAGAGGGTGACAAAGGGATGAGTCAGGCGCATGATCAGGGTAATGGAAAAAAGAAGTCCGATCCGGGTGAGCATAGCCATGGCCAGACCGATGGTTCTGCCCCTGGATTGCTGGCTTTTAGGGAGGTGCCCGACCAAGATGGCAATGAAGATGATATTATCAACCCCGAGGACAATTTCGAGCGCGGTCAGGGTGACAAGGGCCATCCAGATTTCAGGGGAAGCAAGCAATTCCATTATATTTTTCCTTGGTATGAGTCTAAGGTGTCTGTCTTTTAGGGGGGTCGTTAAGAAATAACCATTACAATTTTATCTATTTCTTTACGGACCGTTATGCCGCACGTGACATAACAATGAGCTAATTATTTTTGAACGACGGCCTGTTGAACCAGGAGCCGGTCCAGCTGGTTGGCAAAGGATTGGCGATTTTTCTGGCTCAATGGTGCCGGTCCGCCGGTGTTGATGCCGTTCTCCCGCAGTTCGGTCATGAAATCCCTGGCCGAGAGTCGTTCGGCGACATTTTCTTTCCGCAACATCTCGCCCCGTTGACTGAGGACCAGAGCTCCCTTATTAACCACTGCCGAGGCCAGAGGAATATCATCGGTAATAATCAGATCACCAGGCTGTGCCAGGTCAATAATGCGGATATCGGCTGCATTAAGCCCTGATTGGACCTGGATCTTTTTGATATGAGAAGATGACGGAATTGTCAGTGGACGATCAGCCACCAGGGTCATCTGGGTTCTGGTCCTTTCCACTGCCCGGTAGAGGATATCCTTGATGATTCCAGGGCAGGAGTCGGCGTCTACCAGAATATGCATTTGTGAAGTTCCTGATACGATATGTTGATGGTTGTTCTCCCTCTTATTTGAGGAGAAAGGGGAGGGGATCTATGAAAATAACCTTGCCACTGGTGCTCATATTCTCCCAGTTGAGCTCTTCCATTTGCAGCTCTTCGTCTATCCAGGCACAACTGATATGAAGATGAGCGGGAACTGAGCTTGTTGCAGGAGGAGGGCTTATCATCCCCACAATTTGTCCCTTGTCGATGAAAGAGGAACAGGCCAGCCCGGCGCTGGTTTGTTCCCCAAACCCACTTCCTGTGAAACGTATGTGAGAGGAGCAGGGCAGAGAGGCCCCAGTGCCCCGTGAGCCAGGGATGGCACAAATGTGGCCATAGAGCGTGTACAGAACACTATTTTTCTGCCGGATCTTCGGATGTCGAATATAGAGGGTTTCTCCCAAAAAATCACGATGAAAATGAACCAGCTCTCCTGACAGCATGGCCGGGATCAACATCTGTGGCAAGACTGTGCTGGTATCCATGTTCAAGCGTTGCATCAGGTAGATATCAATGCCTGCATGGGGATGTGGCCGCAGGGCAGGGACGTTCCGGTTCCCCTCTTTCCATGAACGGGTGAAGAGCGGCCTTTTTTTTGATGTCCACCATTGCAGGGTATCATTGAACAACATGCCTGGCTGGAATAGAAAATGCGAGATCTGATCCAGTTTATTCAGCTTCACAAAGAGATTGAAAAAAGAGTCGGGCGACTTAGGTAATCTCACATCACGTTCGCTTAGATACTCCGACGATTCAGTGCTGTCATGGTTTGGAGGAGAGTTGGACAAGATTGCTTCCTGGAAAAAGATGATGTGAAATAATCACGGTTTATGTGGGCAAGTTGGCGGGTGGAGATGCCTTTGGGGCACTCCGCCGCACATACTCTCAGGAAAAGTAACAGATCACTAGTGGCCATGGTTTTTTTTTTGATAGAAGAGGTTAAAAACCTGAAGAAAATCATGGAAGCGTATTCTGGATGGAAGATAATCAAAAAAAAATGAAAATTATTTTCAAACGATAAATGAAAAGTTGAGAAAAAAGTAGATTTCTTTTGTCGATGAGTTTTTTTGAAGTGCCATGGAAAACCCCGTATTATTTTAATATATGAAAAACAGAGTATACCATTGGATATTAGCAGGTGACAAGTTATCTATTATGGTGTTCTTGCACAGTTATTGAGTGTGTGGCTCTTGGGTTCAGTGACCTTTTTATTCCGACACTCTTGAGCACACTCTTCTTTCTGGTCGTTCCTTTTTGGGGTTGACATGGGCTTCTAAAAACGAGTAAAGAATTTTTCTAGTTTTGAATTGTGTGAAGGGGAAGTTCCCTTGATCTCCTTTACACCTTTCCCTGATTCTATTCTCTCTCGGAAATTCTGCAACCGACTGTTATCTTTCTGGAGTTTCCTCTAGGCGGCCCCACAATACTGAGGCGCGGGCCGGACAAAATTTCGCCCCGAAGAGGAGGCTTGCTGAGCATGCTTACTATATACAAACGCTTTGATCATCAGTTGCAGATCGTCACTGACAGTGGCCCTGTTCCAAGATCCTGGATCCGAATGGTCAACCCGACGCCGGATGAAATTCGTACGGTTTCCCAAGCGACCGGAGCACCGGAAGACTTGCTCCGGGCGGCCCTGGACTCGGAAGAACGGTCTCGTATCGAGATTGAAGATAACTGCATGCTGGTGCTGACCAATTTTCCGATTCTGCGTGGGCCGAACATGTATGACACCCTGCCGCTGGGCATTATTCTGACCCCGGATCAGGTCATTACCGTGTCTCTGGAAGAAACCGAGATTCTGCCCGGAAATATTGTCGGCCCCGGTGCGCCAGCCTATTACAACACCGGTAAGCGCACCCGCTTTCTCTTTCAAATTCTCTACAAGACTGCTAAGGTCTATCTGCGCTTTATCCATCAGATTAACCGCCAGACCGATGAAATTGAGCGTCATCTGCGAAAATCGATGAACAATGCAGAGGTGTTTCAGCTCCTCGATATGGAAAAAGGCCTCACCTACTTTACCGTGGCCTTGCGCGCCAACGGCCTGGTATTGGAACGGCTGTTGCGTCTTAGAAAGAACAGCGCTCTACAGCATCTGCTGCCACAGTACGAAGAGGATGAGGACATACTCGAAGACGCTATTATTGAAAACCGTCAGGCCTTGGAGATGGTGCAGATGTATTCCGATATCCTCAGCGGCATGATGGATGCCTTCACCTCGGTTATCTCCAACAATCTGAACCAGGTGATGAAGCTGCTTGCCTCCATCACCATCCTGATCTCCATCCCGACGATGATCTCCAGCTTTTGGGGCATGAACGTGGGGGTTCCCTTCCCGGATCAGCGACTTGGCTTCTGGCTCGTTCTCTTTCTCTCTATGTCGCTTGCCGGCGTAGCTGGTTTTGTTCTCTGGAAAAAACGTATGTTCTAGGGGGAGACACTCCATGAATCAGTGGTGGTGCTTTCCCTTCTTGTGCTGCTTACGTTCTTTTCTCACTCCCCCCTTTTTTTTATAACGCTGCTTTTGCACTGCTCTTTGTTGCCTGAATTCAACTGATAACTATATTATGGAAATTCGTGGTGTAATCTTTGATCTTGACGGCACGTTGCTCGATACCCTTGAGGATCTGGCAGATGCCGCTAATGCGACTCTGG
Organism: Pseudomonadota bacterium; assembly: GCA_018821985.1. Lineage (GTDB taxonomy): Bacteria > Desulfobacterota > Desulfobulbia > Desulfobulbales > Desulfocapsaceae > UBA2270. The sequence continues at coordinate 201,852 of JAHJKP010000032.1, read as the reverse complement.
CTCAATTTGGGTTTCCCGTCCATTCGACTACTGCCTATCGCTACTTTGTCGGTGAGGGACTTATGACCCTGATAGAACGCATTCTCCCGGAGAAAAATCGTTCTCAGCGGGAGATTGCTGCCTGCATGGAGACTTTTATGCAATTGTATGGCCAGAGCTGGGATCTGCGGAGCAGGCCATATGCAGGGATCATGGAGATGCTTCACCAGTTGCACCAGGAAGGAGTAAAGCTTGCTGTCCTTTCCAATAAACCGCATGCCTTTACCCAGCTCTGCGTTCAGCGTTTTTTTGCCTCGTATACCTTTGACTTTGTTTATGGCCAGCGTAAGGGGGTACCCAAAAAGCCTGATCCGGCCGGGGCCGGAGAAATTGCCGCCTTGATGCAGCTTGCGCCTCAGCAGATCCTCTATGTAGGGGATAGCGGCATCGACATGCAGACCGGCAATGGGGCGGGGATGTTTACGATGGGTGTTCTCTGGGGATTCCGGGAACGCCAGGAGCTTGAAAAAAATAAGGCTGGGAAAATAATCAGTCATCCTTTGGAGATTGTGAGTTATGTCAATAGTAAACGCTGATCTTGTTACTGTCCTGACCTACGCGACCCCGCCTGTGGTCGGAGCTTTTATCGGCTATCTGACCAATAAGGTTGCTATCAAGATGCTTTTTCGCCCCCTGAAGGCCTGGCGGGTCTTTGGTGTCCGTGTGCCGTTGACTCCGGGAGTTATTCCTTCCAAGCGGGGTGAACTGGCCGTCAACATCGGCGAGATGGTGGGGGAACATCTCCTGACCAGCAAGGAGATCGGCCAGGCCCTGACCAATGAATCGTTTCAGACCCATCTCCACGGTTTGATAGAAAGCAGGGGGAGCGCCCTGCTAAACCGGGATCTTGGTCCGCTTTCAAGCCTTATTCCCAAAGGATATCAGAGCTATTTTGACGTAGCTGTCAAGGCTGTCACTCATCAAGCCCAGGAGGGAATACATTTTTTTGTGGCCTCTTCCGCCTTTGCAGTCATTGTGGAATCAGCTCTTGATCAACAGTTTGAACGCCTGCTGAAAACCCGTCTCTCCGAGATATTTCCTGGAAAAGAGCGGGAAGAGGGGTATGCTTTTATTGAGAAAAACCTGGCCCGTATGCTGGCCAATCCCGCCATGGAACAATGGCTGGAGACCTTTGTTCAGCAGAAGGTTTATGCAACCCTTAGCCAGGAGAAGTCTCTTGCCGATATCCTCCCTGAGTCTCTGCAGGACCTTGTTGTTAACACCATCGAAGAACAGACCCCGGCTCTTCTCGGCAAGTTTGCCGTAGTCCTGAGCGAGCCTGAGATTCGGGATAAAATAGTTCGAGGGGTCCGGGTTGGAGTGGAGAATTTCATTGCCTCCATGGGTCCCATGGCGGGAATGGTCAAGACCTTTCTCAGCATGGAGACCGTAGAGAAGAAGGTTCGTGAGTATCTGATTGACAAAGAGGACGAGATTGTCGACTGGCTGCAGAACGGGGAGGTGCAGCAACGGGTGTCAACCGTTCTGCGTGAAAGGAGCCAGGCCTTTCTGGCCACCCCGCTTGTGAAGATGGTGGGTAGTATAGACGCGACTGACGGCCAGGGGGACAAGGTGGAGCGGTTTTGCTCGCAGTTGAGCCTGCAGCTTGCGGCCTTCCTCCGTGAGCCGGAAACGACCACGGCTCTGGCCTCCATGATTCGAGACAATCTCGAAACCCATATGGAGAGCGGGGGCTTATCACTCGGTGAGACGCTGCAGGACTTAATGGGAGAGACCGGGACGCAGAAGGGAAAGAGATGGATCAAAAATGAGATCCTGGCCATCCTCCGTTCGGGAAACACCAGAACGAACCTGAATTTCATGACCCAGACCCTGCTGCAGGATCTTCTCAGCCGGCCTATAGGACGTCTTTCCGCCCTGCTTCCTGCCGGGGTACGGGATGGTCTCTATCTGTCCATTCAGAAGATGGCCTCTGACATGCTGGCCGTTGAGGTGCCCGGTCTGGTGGCATCCCTGAACCTCAAACAGATCGTAAAGGAAAAAGTAGATTCCCTGGATCTGATGCGTTTGGAAAGGCTGCTCCTCTCCATCATGGAGGAACAGTTCAAATATATCAATCTCTTTGGCGCGATCCTCGGGTTTTTGATCGGTTGTCTGAATGTGCTGTTTTTGACCCTCTTTTGAGGGAGGTTTGGGGTTAATGGGGGTATTTTTCAAATTTGATTGAAAAATAGATTATTCCAGGGCGCTCAAGCGAAGCGGCACCTGCATGGGCCGACCATCTCTGATGATGGTCAAGGTTACCTCTTCTCCCACCTGAAAACGTTCCAGTTCGGTGCGGATGTCGTCATAGGACTGCACCTTTTTGCCAGCTACCTCGCTGACAATGTCACCAAGAATAATCTCGTTTCCCCGTTGTTCCGTGGGGTGCAGCCCCGCCTTATTGGCCGGTCCATCTTTTTCAATATTGAGGATCAGCGCCCCTTCAAGGCCCAGCCTCTGTGCCAGACGGGCATCGGCCAAAGTGGCGCCGATGCCGGGCCGGATCAACTTGCCATGGCGGATGAGTTGAGGGATTACCTGGTTGACATCTTCAACAGATACGGCAAAGCCAATGCCGGCATAGGCCCCTGATGGACTGTAGATGGCGGTGTTGACTCCGATCAGACGTCCGGCGCTGTCGAGCAAGGGGCCGCCGGAGTTGCCTGGGTTGATAGCCGCATCGGTCTGAATCACGCCGCGGATCTGACGACCGGTGATGGCCTTGATCTCGCGTCCCAGGGCAGAGATGATGCCGGAGGTCATGGTCTGGTCAAGGCCAAAGGGATTACCGATGGCAAAGACCTTCTGTCCCACCAGCAGATTCCGCGATTCCCCGATCGGAATCGGCTTCAACTGGCGTTTGGGAGCATCTATCTGCAGGACCGCCAGATCTTTATCAGGGGCCGCGCCGATGAGGACGGCCTTCCAGACACTGTTGTCAGACATCGTTACCTGGATGCGGTTGGCGTCACTGATCACATGATAGTTGGTCACCACCCGTCCCTGATCATCCCAGATAAAGCCGGAACCGGTTCCTTGGGGGATCTCTATGGCATTGAGCGAAAAAAGATCATGACGCAGGGCGATGCTGGTGATGTATACCACGGCCGGCGAGACATTTTTGAAGACATCAATGGTGTTTTGTTCATCGGCCGCCAGATCGCCCCTGGCGGCAATCACATGGGGAGTGGCCGCAGGGTCATGACGTCGTTGTTCAAGAGGCTTATAGACAAACCAGAGGCCAACGAGGACCAGGAGGACGATAAGGATAAATGGTGAAGATCTTCTTCCGGAAGAAGTGTGCATGATGATTTGCTGAGTTGTGAATGGTGGGGAAGCTATAGGTTCAGGAATAACTTGGCGATCCATAAAAACATAAAGACACCGAGGACATCAATGGAGGTGGTAACAAAGGGACCGGTTGCCACGGCGGCATCAATATCAAAACGTTTCAGGACAAGGGGGATAAAGGCTCCAACCATTGCCGCCATGGACATGGAAAAAAAGATGGATATCCCGACCACCATACCCAGAAGTTTGGGTTCGGCGTATCCAAAATAGGCAAAAACCCCAAGTAGTATCCCGTAAATGACTCCCAGGATCAGTCCAACCCGCATCTCTTTGAAGATAATCTTGAAAAATTGATCCATGTGGATTCGGCCGGTGGCAATGCCGCGGACAATAATGGTCGATGACTGAGTGGCTATGTTGCCGCCCATTCCCAAAACAATGGGGATAAAAGAGGCCAGCGCCAGAACCTGATTCAGCTCCTTGGTAAAGGAGTTGATGACCAGAATACCCATGACCCCGCCCAGCCAGGAGGCCAGAAGCCAGGGCGCCCGGGTCATGGCATTGGCAGAGGTTGATTTTAACAGGATCTCCCGATCCTTACCGGCACCGGCCATCTGCAGGAAGTCTTCGGTAGCTTCTTCCCGGATAACATCAATAATATCATCGACCGTAACGATGCCCACTAGGGTATAGCTGGAATCAACCACCGGAACCGCCAGGATATTATACTGGGAGACGACATGGGCAACCTCTTCCTGATCGGTGTCGGTGCTGACCGATATCACGTTTGATTTCATGATATTTTTCAGGAGGCGGTGGGGCGGATGCATCAGCAGTTCACGCAAAGAGACCACTCCGGCCAGTTTCCCCTCGCCGTGGGTGATATAGAGATAAAAGACCATCTCCTTTTCTTCGCTGCGCTTCTGGACCTTGGCAATAGCCTCACCCACACTGAGCTCTTCGTCCAGGTACATGTAATCGGTGGACATGAGTCCGCCGGCGGTCTGGGGGTCGTACTGGAGGAGTTCATCAACCTCTTCCCGGTCTTCCTTGTTCATGTGCTTGCGGATATTATCAGCCACCTCTTCAGGCAGTGCCGCAATCAGATCCGCTGCGTCATCAGTTGGCATCTTGCTGATAACACCAGCCATAAACTCATTGGATAGGTCTTCAACCAGGGAAAGCATGATGGACTTATCAAGCTCACTGAGAAATTCGCCCACCAGATCGGTCTGGGCGATGACCTGAAACACATCGTTCCGTTCTTCTTTGGAAAGGTGACGGAAAACCCAGGCCATATCAGCAGGGTGGGTTTTGGAGATCAACTTTAACAGGTGGGCAGTGGCCTTGCGTCGATTGAGGCGCTGAACCATGTCCAGGATAACCATCCCCTCATTGCCAATGAGTTCTCTTTTTGTCGTTTCTTCCATGGCGTTTACCGATAATAATATATTCAGATCGTGTCAGGGGCTGGTTAAGATCTTGTTACATAAAGAATTTATTCATATAATTTGATTGTAATCTTATCGATATAGTACCTTTATTGATAAGATTACGTCAATTACTTTATAATAGAATGCTGTTGAGGGATAAAGGAGGGGTGGGGAGGGTGGGGATTTTCCGGATACAGATTCACTCAGATACGCTGGTGCGCCAGCAGATTTTTCAGGGGTAAAAACTCTGCTGGGAGTTTAAAATAATATGTCACCCCTGAATTATCCAGCAGAGCAGAAGCCCTGTAGCCATGGCTGCAAGTCCCATAATCCGGAGTTGCCCTGGGGGCATTTCGCTGATTTTCTTCAACCAGGCCTGCATCGATTCCGGGGCAGCCACATAGGGAAGGCCTTCAAAAATCAGCACCATGCCAATGAGTAAAATAAATAATTTCATAGCTGTCAGCTAGCATATTTCCAGCGTTTTTGCAAGGGATAGAAAGGACGACTGCATGCGGCTCAGTGATGGACTTTGATTGAAGATGCGGAGGATGGAGAAAAAGTATTTATAGGATCATTATGGGCCGCATCCAGTTGATATTGCCACAAGGAGAGCTTATTGCCGGACCCAGTCAAGGGCCTCTTTTATCGATGGGACCTTGCCCACACATTTGACCTGACCGTCGATAATAACAGCCGGGGTTGAAAAAACACCGTGTTTGGCAATCTGCTGAAAATCGCTGATCTTCTCGATGGTGGCGGCAACACCTGCCTCGTCGACTGCGGCCCGCATGAGTTTTTCAGCTTCAGTGCATTTGGCACATCCCGGTCCCAGTACCTTGATTTCCATAATTGACCTCCGTATTAGATGATAATGTTGAAGAGATAACCGACCAGCATGATGCCGGCACCCACCACCCCTATGAAAACCGCGATAAGTCGCGGTTTGAGAACTTTGCGGAGAATGACCATCTCCGGAAATGACAGAGCGATGACGCTCATCATGAAGGCGAGCACCGTACCCAAAGCCGCACCTTTGCCGAGTAGGGCCTGTACAACCGGCACAATACCCGCAGCATTAGAGTACATGGGGATACCAATCAACACCGCTGTCGGCACCGACCACCACACATCCTTCCCCATGATCGAGGCCATGAAACCCTCGGGCACGAAGCCGTGGATCCCGGCACCTACTGCAATCCCGGCGACCACATAGATCCATACCTTGCCGACAATGTCCCGCACCGCTGTTTTACCGTGCCCGAACCGTTCGACCCAGGTCAGATTCTGGTCTGGAATATTGGCGGCATTACCATCCAATTCCCGTACCCAGTCTTCAATAGAGTCCTCCATTTTCAGGCGTCCGATGGTCCACCCAGCAAAAATAGCGATCAGAAGCCCGGTACTCAGATAAATGGCCGCCACCTTCCATCCCAGAAGCCCATAAAGGAGTACCAGGGCGACTTCGTTGACCATGGGGGCTGAGATCAAAAAGGAAAAGGTCACACCTAAAGGGACGCCGGCTGTGACAAAACCGATGAATAGCGGCACAGCCGAACAGGAGCAGAAGGGGGTGACGATGCCAAGCAGGGCCGCAAGGACATTGCCCACGGATTCTCGTTTGCCGGCCAGTATTTTTCGGGTCCGTTCCGGCGTGAAAAAGGATCGAAGCACTCCCACCGCAAAGACAATGAGCGTAAGGAGCATCAACACTTTGGGGGTATCGTAAAAAAAGAAAAGTACTGCCTCACCGAGATGACTGCCTGCTTTCATGCCGAGCAGGGAGAAAACAAGATATTCGGCCATGGCATGAAGCTGCCGGTACAGGGCAAACCAGAGACCAACCCCGGCAAGACCAATTAATGTATATTTTACCTTTAGCAAGGTCGGAAGCGCTGGTTCAGGTTGCGGGCCGGATCCCTGATTATGTTGTTGGATAGGGGTGATGGGCTGCATGGTGTCTTTCCTTAGAGTTTACAGATGTCTTTACGGTTGATAGTGGGCAGGAGCCGTTGGATCTCCTTGATCTCCGGCGTTTCGTCCAGCCAGTTTTTGAGCTGCCCCAACATGGAAACGATATAAGGTGAATCGCTGTCCGGGTTCAGCCGGAAGTTGACCCACAGCTTGTCTTTTTCAGATGTGACCAGTCCTGCCTCTTCCAGTACCTTGAGATGCTTGGACACAGTGGGCTGGGCCAGCTTCAGTATGGCCCGTATCTCGCAGACGCATAGACTGTCTCTGAGCTGGAGCATCTTAATGATCTTGACCCTGTTGGGGTCGGAAAGGGCTTTCATGATCTTGATAAAGTTTTTCATCTCTACTCCTTAGTATTACTATATAGCTATACAACTATATAGTCACAGTGTGTGGCTGCGTCAATCATTTTTATTTTCTGGAAGAATAAGCAATAAGGCATGGGGAAGAGAAGCTAACGAGTGATGGTAAGTTTATGCACCATATGATCTTAAAAAGAAGACCAGGATCAAGTCACACCTCTTCAATATATTCGTGGTGTTGATTCACAATAAACTTGCATTCACCTTTTTGCTCAAGCAGAGTGCAATGAGTTGTCCTTACAATTTGAATACAGGTTGCATTTTTCAAGCACACCTTATAATATGCACTACTTGTGAAATCTTTACGTGTTTTGTGAAAAAGCCTTTTTTTTACAATTAAAATAACAACCTCAATCTCCCTGATTTAAGGGCATATCATGACCGATTTACATCAATCAAAATATAGTGAGGCAGGCGTTGATATTGACAAAGGAAATGCCTTTGTCAAGGGGATTAAAGATATTGTCGCCTCAACACACCAACGTGGGGTACTTAACGATATCGGCGGATTCTCCAGTCTTTTTGCCATCGATACCAATACTTACAACCATCCTGTAATTGTCTCATCCACTGATGGGGTGGGTACAAAATTGGCCATTGCCGGTCTCTGTAATAAGCATGATACTATCGGCATAGATCTTGTTGCCATGTGTGTCAATGATATCATTGTCGGCGGGGCCAAGCCTCTCTGTTTCCTTGATTATTTCTCTATTGGCAAGCTGGATCTCCATATAGCCACCGAAGTGGTCAAGGGGATTGCCGAGGGGTGCCGGCAGGCAAAATGTTCACTGGTGGGTGGTGAAACAGCAGAGATGCCAGGTCTGTATAATGGTGATGATTATGATCTTGCCGGTTTTGTGGTGGGAATTGTCAATCGCGATGCCATCATTGACGGCTCCGAGATCAAGGTTGGCAACAAGATTATTGGTGTGGCCTCCAGTGGCCTCCATTCCAATGGGTTCTCGCTGGTGAGAAAGGTTTGTTTTAAAGATCTTGGGCTCTCGGTAGAACAGCAGATGGAAGAATTTGGCTGCACCCTTGGCGAAGAGCTGCTCAAGCCCACCCGCATTTATGTCCAGTCAGTTCTGGGTGTATTAAAACATTATAAAATTAACGGTATGGTCCATAATACCGGTGGCGGTTTCATTGATAATGTTCCTCGAATCTTGCCTCGAAGCTGCAAGGCGATCATTGATTGTTCTGCGTGGAAGACCCCCCCTGTTTTTACTTTCTTAAGTGAAAAAGGGAACATTCCCATGGAGGAGATGTACCGCACCTTTAACATGGGCATTGGTCTGATGGCCATTGTAGAAGAGTCTGTTGCCGAAGATGTCGTCCATCACTTTGGGGCACTTGGTGAACAGGCATGTATCATAGGCGAAATTGCGGCTGCAGAGAATGGGGAAGAGGAACAGGTTGAACTGATCAATTAATCCTCCAGTTACAAAGAGTTTTCGGTGAAACAAGAAAGGGCGTTTATCGTAAGATAAACGCCCTTTCTTGTTTGTGAAATAATTATTTTATAACGGCTTCTACATAACTACATACAGAGCCGTTAAGGAATAAGTAAGAAAAAAAACAGTACTCATTCCTTATCAACTCTTAAGTTGGCACAGTCGCTGGTTCCACCCTGGATCTTGTCAAGGGCATGGGGCAGGGCAGGGAGGAGTACCTCTATATTTTCCCTGGCTGCCTTCTGACTGCCAGGCAGGTTGATAATCAGGCTTCTTCCACGAATCCCGGCCATGGAGCGTGAAAGAACAGCATGGGGGGTCTTCAGCAGACTGGCGGCGCGCATGGCCTCTGCCATTCCCGGGATCTCTTTTTCAATGACTTCCCGCATGGCCTCAGGGGTCACATCTGTGGGCGAGACTCCCGTTCCCCCCGTGGTCAGTATAAGGTCGATCTTGTCCTGATCTACCCATTGCACCAAGGCTTTTGTAATGGCCTCGATCTGGTCCGGAACCATTTTGTAGCCACGCAGCTGATATCCTTCTTGCCGCAGCATCTCCTGGAGCATGGCCCCGCTTTCATCTTCGCGCTCACCACGAGACCCTTTGTCGCTCATGGTAAGCACCGCACAACTGAATCGACTGGCGTCATGTCTCATATTTTTCAGCACTTTTCCTGAGTTGTCTATGGTTGTTGGTTGCTGGCAGCAATGATTTTCTCGGCGATATGAGCCGGCACCTCTTCATAGTGGGAAAGTTCCATGGTGAAGGTTCCCAGGCCACCGGTCATGGCAGTCAGATCGGTGGCATAGCGCTGAACTTCGGCCAGCGGGACCTGGGCGATAATGATTTCATGCTTGGCATCAGCATCCATGCCCATCACCTTTCCCCGTCTGGAGTTCAGATCTCCCATGATGTCGCCTACATGTTCCTTGCCGACCCTGATAGTCATTTTGGTGTAGGGTTCAAGCAGCACCAGGCCTGCTTCCTGCGCTCCTTTCTTAAAGGCCAGTGATCCTGCCACCTTGAAGGCCATCTCGGAAGAGTCCACTGTGTGATAGGAGCCATCAACCAGCTCGACCTTGAGGTCAACCACCGGATATCCGGCCAGAACACCTTTTTCCATGGCCTCGATAATGCCTTTTTCAACAGCCGGACGATACTGTTGCGGGATAACTCCACCCACGATCTTGTCCTCAAAGACAAATCCACTGCCATGGGGTAAGGCCATGATCTCGATGGTACAGTCACCAAACTGTCCACGGCCGCCACTCTGTTTCTTATGTTTCCCCTGGACCCTGGCTGATCCTTTGATGGTCTCTTTGTAAGCAATTTTAGGCAGGGTCAGTTCCATGTCCACGCCAAACTTTCTTTTTATCCTGGCCCCGACCACCTCCAGATGAATCTGGCCCATGCCGGAAAGCAGAACCTCTCCGGTCTGCTGGTCACGGGTCAGGCGCAGGGTAAGGTCTTCATCCAGAATCCTGGTAAGGGCGGAAAAGAGTTTTTCTTCTTCACCTTGTTTGGCATGGACGGCAAAAGAGATGACAGGCGTAAATGATTGTGGGGGAGAATATGCAATCGGGTGGCCGGCATCACAGATGGTATCGCCGGTTGTGGTCTCCTTGAGCTTTGTCACAGCGACAATCATTCCCGGACCAGCCATATCAATGGCTCGCTGTTCCTTGCCTTCCATGAGGTAGAGCTGCCCAAAACGCTCAGTTACTTTTTTACTGGCATTATAGAAAGTGTCACCGGTAAGGGCTCCTGAGTAAACCCGGAAGATGGTGAGCCTGCCGGCATAGGGATCAGCCATGGTCTTGAAGACCATGGCTGAAAAATGTTCATTGGCAAAGGGCTTTCGTTCCTCAATCTCTCCGGTGACAGGATGAGTTCCCACCAGAAGTGGACGTTCAGCAGGGGAGGGCAGTAAATCATTTATCGTATCGAGCAGGGACAAAGTCCCCTTATTCAGAAGGGCCGATCCCAAACAGACAGGGGCGATACTGCCGTTTGCCACTCCATTTCTCAGGCCAAATCTGATTTCACTTTCAGTTAGTTCACCATTTTCAAGAAATTTTTCAATGAGATCGTCGTCTGTCTCCGCAACTATTTCCATGAGTTTTTCACGGTATTCTGCAACCTGAGCCACTAGATCTTTGGGGATCGCAATCTTTTTAATGCCGGTATCATCATCAAAGAGATAGGCAGATTCTGAGGCAATATCAACCATTCCCCTGAAGCCCTCTTCTGCGCCGATGGGTAAATGGAGGATAACCGGGTTGATGGGAAGGGAAATCTTGATCTCGTCTATGGTTTTTTTGAAATCAGCACGCTCCCTGTCCATCTTGTTGATAAAAAGGAGACATGGAAGTTTTTTGTCAGCAATAAAATTGGCAAATTTTATTGTCTGACCTTTGACCCCAAGGACCGCACCAACTATAAAAACAGCACTGTCAGCGATCTGAGTTGCCTGGTAGGTTTCGTTAAGGAAATTATCATCTCCCGGGGTGTCCAGAAGAAAGACGGTATGTTTCTTCCATGTATAGTTATGAAAAGAAGAATTGATGGAGAGGTTACGTCGAATTTCTTCTTCGTCAAAATCCATGGCCGAGGTGCCTTCATCCACCTTACCCTGTCTTTTGATTTTTCCGGCGGTATAAAGCATGGCCTCTGCCAAGGAACTTTTTCCACAATGTCCGTGTCCGATTATGGCAACATTCCTGATCATATTAATATCTTGCATGCATGTCTCCTTTTATGAAGGTCCCTGGAAAATTGGGGGATAACTTTCACGAAGTTTTTTGCTGATTGCTTTATATATGGATCAATAAATCATTAAGGCTATTAGTTATATATTCAATATATTGTTGTGAAGTCAAGGATGATTGATAGATCAAGCTGTTTAGTTTTTCCGGCCTGCAAAGGGTTTGATCTTCTGGTCCTTACATAAAAGCAGGAAGTCGGATTGGTAGAAAAATCAGAAAATAATGAAGAACAGAATAGCGATTTCGCAATAGTTTGCAACCAGAAATTCTCATGAATTTCTGGTAATAACAAGATGAAAAAGGTATGTATAGCAACGCAGGCAAGGAGACGTTAATGTTCGTCGGAGCCGCAAAATGTCGTTGTTGACAGCACAATGGAAAGTAGAAGGAAATCACGGTGAAGGAAAAGGCACGACAAAATACGGCAATAGCAAAATCCGCAGGAACCGTGGGTATCGCAGTGATGTGCAGCCGGGTGCTTGGTCTGGTTCGCGAACAGATCTTTGCCGCCATGTTTGGCGCAGGCTTTGCCTATGATTCCTTTGTGGTTGCCTTCCGGATCCCTAATCTGCTCCGCGACCTTTTCGGGGAAGGGGCGCTGTCAGCGGCCTTTGTCACTATCTTTTCCCGCTATGACACCAATAAAACCCAGGAAGAGACCTGGCATCTCGCCTCCAATGTCCTCGTCTTTTTTGCCATCCTGCTCTCTCTGCTCACCCTGCTCGGCATCTTCCTAGCCGGGCCTCTGGTCTCTCTGCTGGCCCCTGATTTTTCCAAGGTTGTCGGCAAGGCGGAACTCACTGCTACGCTTACCATGGTCATGATGCCGTTTCTGGTCTTCATCTCCCTGGCTGCTGTTGTCATGGGGATGCTCAACACCAAGGGACGTTTTTTTGTGCCTGCCATGGCCTCTTCTTTTTTTAATCTGGGGTCCATCGTCGGTGGCGTGTCCATGGCCTGGCTTCTGCCCCGTTACGGGTATCCTGCCATTGTCGGTATGGCCATCGGCACCCTGGTCGGCGGAATCCTGCAGCTTGGCGTCCAGTTACCGGCGCTTTTCAAGACCGGGTTCCGTTTTTTTCCTCATCTTGATTTAAAAGACCCAGGACTGCACAGCATCCTCCGTTTGATGATCCCGGCCACCATCGGCCTGTCCGCCACCCAGATCAATATCTTTGTCAATACCAGCTTTGCCGCCTCCTGCGCCGAAGGCTCCGTCTCCTGGCTGAATTACGCCTTTCGCCTGGTGCAGCTGCCCATTGGTATCTTTGGCGTCGCCTTTTCCATTGCCGTCATGCCGGTTATGGCCAGACATGCCGCCAAGAAGGATGTGCCTGCCATGCGCGACACCCTGGTCTCCTCCCTCACCATGGTCTTCTGCCTGACCATCCCGGCAACTGCCGGACTCGTCCTTCTTGCTGAACCGATTATCCGTCTGATCTTTGAACGAGGGGCCTTCACCGCCTTTGATACTGTGGCCACCGCCCAGACCCTGACCCTGTATGCAATCGGGCTTTTTGCCTATTCGGCCAACAAAATTCTGGTGCCGGTCTTCTACGCCTTGGATGATACCCGTTATCCGGTGATGGCCAGTTTCCTGGCAGTGCTTGCCAATATCCTGATCATCAATCTGACCATCACCTTCTTTCAGCATAAGGCCATTGCCCTCTCCACCTCCTGTACCATGTTTCTCAATTTTCTCTTTTTAAGTGCGGTACTCTACCGGAAGATGGAGGGGTATCCGCTGCGCGCACTGTTCAGAGGATTGTTCAAGATCCTCATCGCCACCTGCTGCATGAGCCTGCTCCTCTTTTTTGTCAAAATGATGCTGGCGGGTTTTCTGGTCGGTAATCTGTTTCAGCAGCTCCTTGCCGTCCTGCTGCTGATTGTTCTGGCGGCAGGACTCTATACAGTGGTGCTGCACTGGCTGAAATTGTCGGAGTTGACCGAGATTGTCGATAAAGTTCGGGCAAAATTTTGCTGACGGAATAACCTATTCAGTGACGGGTGTGGATAAAAGAGAAAATGGATGTAACTATTCAGCGCCAATGTTGTCCGGATAGAAAGTTGCATTTTTTACAGGTGTTCCGCAACACGTGATACTGCGTGGAAATAACCACGCAGCCAGTTTTTTTCGCAGACGGGAGCTATCAGACTTCCCTGGACAAGCTCCTAAATCTGCGATAAATATTTTACAATCAGTATGAGCGTATTTCACAAATCCAGTTTCACATAAGACAGAGCTAATTTTTATTGGAGGAAAAATGAAAATTTCAACAACTCTCTTCTGCAGTTTGATCACCATCATCACTTTTTTTACCGCCGATGCACATGCCAACGGCAGCATGGGAAGTGAAATGAGTCATGCGGTAGGAGGGGCCTTAATGGCCGGCAGCATTACGGCGGTAGTCGATCGTTATTATCCAGAGTATCGGGATGATAGAAGAATGATCGGCTTTGGAGTCAGCACTGTTGCCATCTTTGCTGAGCAAGGTGTTGAATATGCACTCCATGGCAATGCGGGTGGACAACTGATGGATGCTACTACACACATGATTGGTTCAGCTATTGGTGCCTGGGTGACGGATCGTTTTATTTTATCACCCGTGGTCACGAACTACTCTGCGAAAGGAAAGTATATTGGACTGCAGTTACAAGGTTCTTTTTAAAAACGCTATCAGTTTCAACAAACCCATTCCGGTGAAGCGCCACCTGTCGTAAAAAATGGCGTAAAAAATGGGGACGGAGCCGAATGGCACTTCCTTAAGCCTTTTTTCTTTCAAAGAATGCATTTAAGGTGTGTCATATGAATACAAAACGTGGCGCAGTGTTACAACAGAACATTCCTGCCCCTGCAAAATCAGTCAAATCTGAGCTGCTGGCCCCGGCCGGCAGTATTGAGGCCTTTTTTGCTGCCCTCGATCATGGTGCCGACGCGGTCTATTGCGGTCTCAAGGAGTTTTCCGCCCGGGCCCGGGCCAGGAACTTTACCCTGGCCGATGTGGAGCGAATGACATCCTATGCCCACAGCCAGAAAAGACACCTCTATATCACCCTCAACACCCTGATCAAGGAGGCAGAGCTGCCCAAGCTGGTGGATCTCCTCGCCTCCCTGGCCGCTATCCCTGTCGATGGTCTGATTATTCAGGATTTGGGAGTCTGGCGGCTGGCCCGTCACCATTTTCCCCAGCTCTCCCTCCATGCCTCCACCCAGATGACTGTCCATAACGCGGCCGGGGTCAAGATGCTGGAACAGATGGGTTTTACGCGGGCGGTGCTGGCCCGTGAGCTCTCTCTTGCCGAGATCACCGAGGTACGCAGCCAGACCAGCATCGAGCTGGAACATTTTGTCCATGGGGCCCTCTGTTTTTCCATCTCCGGCCAGTGCCTTTTTTCCTCGGCCCTGACCGGCATGAGCGGCAACCGCGGCCGCTGCGCCCAACCCTGCCGCCGCCGTTTGCATAACCGCAAACAGCCGGGCTATCATTTCTCCACCAGCGATTTGAGCGCCATCGAGGTTCTGCCCAAGCTGCTCAAGGCCGGAGTGATGAGCTTCAAGATAGAAGGGCGGATGAAGAGCGCCGAGTATGTGGCCCGGGTAGTGGCGGCCTATCGTCTGATGCTCGATGCCCACGAGAGCCAGCGCAAGACCGCTCTCCTGGAGGCCGCTGAACATCTGGAACTCTCTTTCGGCCGTCAGGCCACCAAGGGTTTTCTCACCGGTTTTGTGCCCACCGGTATTGCCGATTCAGCCCAGCATGGGGGTTTGGGGCGTCCTCTCGGTGAGGTTGCTTCCCTGCGCGGTGGCACGATCGGTTTTACATCCAAAGAACGTCTGCATGTGGGCGACCGGATCCGTATCCAGCCCCAGAATGATCAGGCTGGTATCAGCTTTACGGTGCGGGAACTGTTCCGCGAAAAGAAAAAGGTAAAGGTGGTCAAGGCCGGTGATTTTGTCCAGGTTAAGATCCCGGAGAAGGGATTTTTCAGGGTAGGGGATGCGGTACTCAAGGTGGGCGGTAGGCCGCTCTTCACCTTGAGCCCTGATGCGTGCCTTGAGCGGCTGGCCAAGGTGGCTCTGTCTCCCCGGACGGAGGAGCATGTAAGGATGCGGGAGACCTCTGTCGCCCAAGCCCTGGCAGCTCTTCTGCCGAAAATTACGGTGGAACCGACAGCGATGCCTGAGCTCACAGTCCGGGGCCGGGAGATCCATGATATCGGACTGCTCGATGACCAGCAACAGGTGGCGTTCATGGAGCTGTCGCTGACCTCCAGGAATCTTGCCGCCCTCAAGGGTGTTGAGCGGCAGTTGGCTCAGAAGAAAGAGCGGCTGACCTGGGAGATCCCGGCCATGCTCTTTGGTCCCGACTGGATCGAATACCGGCGGGCTGTGCAGATGCTGCATGGTTCAGGATACCGGGGATTCAGGATTAATAATCTGGGGCATATTCCCCTGTTTGCCGGGCTTGCTGATGTGATCCTCCTTGGTGGTTTCCGCTGCTACACCCTGAACAGCCAGGCGGCGCTGGCCTGGCAGGAGCTTGGCCTGGCTGAGCTGACCCTGAGCCTGGAAGATGAGCAAAAGAATATCAGCGACCTCTTTCATCGACCGCTGACCATTCCTCTGACGCTTACGGTGTACAGTGCTGTCACCCTGCTTCTGTCGCGGATTCCGATCAAAGGTCTGCGTTCCGGCAATGTGCTCCATTCCGACAAGGAGGAAGAGTACCGTGTCATCACCGATAGCGGGCTTACCGAGGTCATGAGCTGCCAGGATTTTTCGCTGGTGGGTCGTCTGCGGGAGCTGAAAGAGATGGGGTGCGCCCGGATCATTGTCGATCTCAGCCATTGCGGCGCGGCTTCAGCAAAAGGGCGACAGGTCCTTGCGGCCCTGGCCTCAGATCAGCCTCTGCCGGATACCTTCACCTTTAACTATTTACAGGGACTTACCTGATTTATCCGATAAAAGTTGGTTAGAAGGGTGTGAATATGGTGGATCAGATAGCAATTGCTTTAACCGGTGCCACGGCTATCTGGTTGAGTCAGGATGAGCGAGCGGAATGGAGGAAATGGGCCTGCATTTTTGGTTTGTGTGGACAGCCATTCTGGTTTTACTCGGCATGGATAGCTGGGCAATGGGGCATTTTTGTATTGAGTTTCCTTTATACTTTTGCCTGGATGCGCGGTATTCGTTATCACTGGATGAGAAACAAATCCATATTAGGCAAATAATAACCTCCAAACCTGGTCGGTCCGGGAAATCAAACAATCGAACCCGCTCTCAGTATATTCCGTTTCAGTATATTCCGTTTACATATCCAGAACAAACCCGCTATAATGAAGAAATTTCATTCACTTAATCCTGTGGATGAAGCATTATGCCCTGTATTCAGAGTAAACCTTGCAAAAGCAATAAGAGTCAGGCTGTTCGTCTTCCCAAGGCTATCGTTTTTCCCGATTTTAGCAAATGTCGAAATTATTACGATTGACAATAGTACAATGATGATTCAGGACGTTTAAAACGTGGCCTGTCCCTGACAGTCCCTCATATCAAGCAGAGGTTGAGAGGAAGCATCATAGATATGGACGAGGCATCTTCAAAAAATCGGACAGTACTGAGTGCTGTTCTGGTTGGAATTTCCTTTTATCTAGGAGCGAGACTTGGGCTGACCCTGAGCATGCCTCCCGACTACATTGCTACTTTGTGGCCAGCCAACGCGGTTGTTATCGCAGTATTGTTGTTGATCGATCGAAGGCGCTGGTGGATCTATTTTCTTGCAATGACGCCGGGCTACTTTGCCGCGGCCTTGCAGGCTGATTTCTCGGTGCTGCGAGCAACTATATTTTATACGGCCAACTGTATTGAAATTTTTATTGCCGCTCTCACTCTTAAACGCACTTTTGACAAGCATCGTCAATTTGATCGACTTCGCGAGATGGTGTTGTTCCTCTTTTGGGCTGTTTTAATCGCCCCGCTTGTCTCTGCGTCTATTGCTGCATGTGCAAGCTTTTCTGAACCTGCAGTCAATTACTGGCGGACTTGGCACGTCTGGTTTCTTGGGGATGCACTTGGGATTCTTACCCTTACGCCAGTGATTACCCTCTGGATTTTATCCGGTCTTGGCTGGGCAAAGGAGATCTCATTCACCCGCCTGATTGAAGGATCAGGTTTAGCCTTGTGCCTGTTGGCCGCCACTTTTCTTACCGTTGGAACCGAGGCCTGGGCTTCAAATAATTTTCCGGCCCTGCTCTATACTCCTCTGCCGCTGTTTCTTTGGGCAGCTATTCGTTTTGGTCCTCGCGGGATTTCCAGCACAGTCTTTGTTGTTACGCTCCTGACAATCTGGAATGCTCTTCATGGACGGGGGCCCTTTACAGCGAACAGTCCGGCAGATAATGTTTTATCACTGCAACTCTTTCTGGTCGCTATCTCTTTTCCCATGATGTTGCTTGCCTCCCTTTTGGCTGAACGCAAACGGGTGGAGGAAGCATTGAGGAATAGTGAGAAAAAATATAAGACCCTCTTTGCCTCATCTGCTGATGCCATATCAATACTCGATGCGGAAACCGGTAGATTTATAGATTGCAACAGTGCTGCGGTCAAACTGCATGGCACGGGAACACGGGAAAAATTCCTGGGCTTGACTCCTGACCAGCTATCTCCCAGATATCAACCCAGTGGCGAAGCGTCTTATGATCTGGCGATGCAACATATTCAAAAGGCATTTAGTGAGGGAGCTGATGTCTTTGAGTGGACCCATTGCAAGAGTGATGGCACACCTTTTCCAGCCCTTGTCTCACTTGGTTCCATGCAATTTGGTGAGCAACAGCTGGTAATGGCCATAGGAAGAGACTTGACCGATCTGAAGAACGCAGAGGCACTCATCAAAAAGGAGCATGAAAATTTTCTCTTGATCTTTGCAGCAGCCCCTGTTGGTCTCTTGCTCCTTGATGAAAATACAGTGATTACAGAGGCGAATAAGACGGTGGCCCATCTGGTACTGCGTGAACCGGGTGAGGTGATCGGCAAGCGCAGTGGCGGCGGTCTTGGATGTATCCATAGCCAGGAAGACCCAAGAGGGTGCGGATTTGGCAGCGCCTGTCCTGTCTGCCCATTACGGAATGGGATTGAGAGTGTATTGAAAAGTGGGCAGAGCATTTACGGGGCCGAGATCAACCCCACGCTGCTCATTGAAGGCACTCCCCGAGAACTCTGGTTGAGCGTGAACGCAGAACCCCTTGAAATAGATGGCAGGCAATATGTTGTTGTCGCAATTGATGACATCACCGAGCGCAAGCAGATAACAGAGGCTCTGCGAAAAAGCGAAGAGCGTTTTCGCCTGGTTGCCGATTATGCGTACGATTGGGAGACCTGGCTCTCTCCGGAAGGAAAACTTCTTTACACCTCTCCTTCCTGTAAAGACATCTCCGGCTATGACCGCGAAGATTTTTACCATGATGACACATTATTTGAAAAGATTGTTCATCCTGCTGACCTTGAGTTATTCTGTCACCATCATGAGATGTTCTTGTCGCATGAAAACAAGGCCTGCGAGTTTGAGTTCAGAATAATGAACAAAAGCGGAGAAGTAAAATATCTTTCCCATATCTGCCAGTCAGTCTATGGGGATGACAAGCAGTACCTTGGCCGCAGGGGGAGTAATCGTGATATCACAGAACGAAAGTTATTGGAAAACCAGTTGTATCGTTTCAAGAATACTCTTGATCAGGCCCACGATTGTGTCTTTATGTTTTCTCCAGACACACTCCATTTTCTTTATGTTAATCAGGGTGCCATTGATCATGTAGGATACACGGCAGAAGAATTATACTTGATGACACCGTTGGATATTAAGCCACGATTTACAGAGAAATGCTTTCGCGAAATGTTGGCATCCCTCACAGAAAAGAGACATTCTTCGTTGCGATTTGAGACTGTTCATCAACATAAGAATGGGACAAAAATTCCAGTTGATGTTTTTTTGCAGTACGTCGCAGCAAACGACGAAGAAGGGCTGTTTGTTGCAATTATTCGCGATATATCTGAACAGAAAAAATTAGAAGGTGAGTTACGTGACTATGCTCTCCAGCAAAAGACCTTACTCCAGGAAGTCAACCATCGGGTCAAAAACAACCTGACCGCGATAATCTCCATGCTTCATCTGGAAGAGGATCGGGCTGAAAAACAGGTGGGGGTGGAGCAGACATCTCAATTAAAAGAGGTTATCTGTCGTGTTGAAGGACTGCTCATTGTTCACACTCTGCTTTCTGCTTCCAAATGGAAACCTCTTCGTCTGAGCCAATTATGTCATGAAGTAATCAGCAGGACCATGAGCAGCTTATCTGTCTCTCAAACAATGAGACTTGATGTGGCTCCCTCGGATGTCCAAGTTGATGCTGACCAGGCACACCATCTGGCTCTCGTTTTAAATGAGTTAGCCACCAACACTGTTAAATATGGGTGCCAGGCTGAGGCCGCTGGCAGCATCTCAGTCTCCCTTGAAAAGAAGGACGATGAAGTTCATCTTACGTATCGAGATGATGGAATTGGATTTTCTGAATCCGTTTTGCAGGGTAAAAGTCCAAGAATGGGCATCGGAATCAATATGATCAGAGGCATCATTCGAAAAAGCATGCAGGGAGAAGTAAGGTTATCGAACCAGGAAGGGGCGGTTATTGTCATCACATTCCCTGAGCATAAAGCCAACATCTAAAACTGGAGGTGCAATTGTGACTAATCAACCCGTTCGTCTCATCATTGCAGAAGATGACTATCTCGTTAACGAGGAAATAAAGCGCTCTCTCAAAGCATTTAACTATGAGATCGTGGGAGAGGCCAGCAATGGTGAGGAAGCCTTGATGATGACGTGTGACCTGAAACCTGATGTGGTTCTCATGGACGTCAAAATGCCTAAACTGGACGGAATTGAGGCCTCCCGGCTTATTCAGAAAAAATGCCCTACGCCCATAGTGATCCTTACTTCTTATGAATCAAGTGACTTATTGGAACAAGCAAGCGGGGCAGGAGTCGGGGCCTATTTGACGAAGCCACCAAAAGCTGAGGAGGTCAACCGAGCCATAATAATTGCCATGGCACGGCATCGCGATTTGATGGAAATACGAGAGTTATATAATGACCTCAAAGAAGCACTCTCCAAGATCAAAACATTGGCTGGTATCATCCCAATCTGTATGCATTGTAAAAATATCCGCGATGATAAAGGCTACTGGAATGAGGTTTCAAAATTTATTACTGAACATTCAGAGGCCGAATTCAGTCATAGCATCTGCGAACAATGCCTCGAAAAATATTATCCTGGAATCGCTGCGGAAGTAAAGGCAGAAATGAAAAAGTAGCGGCCGGTCAAGACTGACAAAATTAATATTTGATTACAGTGAGTTAGCATGTCCATGCTCCAATGAAGAAGCCAGAAGTGTCGGAAATTATGGGGACATGAGCTAGAATTCCAAGACCGGTTATCTTTTGCAGGCGGTGCGCAAAACGCTCCTCTCACACTGTCTTGATAGGATTTTTGTGATAGGTGGCGCTGGGTGCGCCGTCAACATAGATGCCTTCCAGATAGGAGAGTTTTCTTGGCAGCTGCTGCACCGTGCCCCTGGTAATCAGGAATGTTGCCTTCCGCCCGACCATAAGCGCTCCCAGCTTCTCCATACCGAAGAATCCGGCTCCATTTTCCGAGGCGCAGCGGATGGTCTCCGCCAGTGAATAGCCGGCCTTGATAAACAATTTCATCTCCTCGCCCATCGACTCGCCATGGAGGATGCCGACACTGCCGGCACCGGATCCCACTGCAGTTTTCACGCCCAATTCTCTGGCCAGACGCAGTTGCGCCAGTTGTTCGGCGAGCATCTTTTTCCAATAGGCCTCCGCGCCGGGGTTGGGCTTTCCCGGGGCCACATAGCGCTGGGAGAAACGGCAGCATACATCCCCGCTGGATCCCGCACCGTCAACACCATTCTTGGCCCGCAGGACGCTGGGAATCCACAGCACCTCCTTCTCCGCCATTTTCCGAAGATTGTCCTTGCCCATCCCGTATCCCTGTTCGATGGCATCGCATCCCGCCGCAAGCGCCTCCGCTACCTGTTTCCGGCCATTAGCCACAACCACTGCCTTTTTTCTACCTCTCTGTTCCAGCATACGACGCAGGTCTTCTTGGTCAAGCCGAAGATAGGGGGCTTCCTCGTCTTCGATATTGCCGGAATAATCGATCTTGAGAAAATCAGTGCCTGCCAAGTTGCCGGCGTCACAATCCTGCCTGCTCCGGATAAGACCGCAGGAGCTGCGAATGTCAATGATGTTCCCCGGCGCCAGCCCCTGTTGATCCCGTTCCACCAGGCCGCTCAGGTCATCGCTTGCGGCTACTCCCAGCACCCCATAGGCATGGCAGTAGCTGATATGCCGCTCCACCATGGCTGTTTTTTTCGCAGAGTCGGCCTCTTCGGCGGCTAAGCGTACCTGCCAGTCCACGGAAGGCGAGCGTGTAAGCGCAACGCTGCAGTCAACCAGCGCCGGCAAGATGACACAGTGCGAGAAGTCATCGATTGCAGTCCCGTCATGGCGGGGAAGGTCTGCTGCGGGGCCGATGGCGGTAATGATGGTGTCCGCAATTTCCAGAAAGACATTCCTGCGCACCTCGGTGCCGCTGCCGTCGATAAAACGTCCCGCCACTATGAATCGTGTTTCACCCATAAATATTTTGTTTCCTTATCTGTACGGTTGTGCTTTTTATGAGGTTTGATGAACTAATGAAGGATACTGAAAAGATCAACGATTAATATAGTGAAAACAATTTGTTACTAAAGTCAGGATTTGTAAAAACGAAAGATACCAAACGGTTCATGAAGCAACAAGCAAAAATCGAAACATCCGCAATGGAAACGATTATCAAGTTGAAGAAAATTGGAATCACAGTCAAAAAGTTTCATTCCATATGCCTTGCTGTGTAAGGCTGTCTATAAAGATCTTGCATTTTTCCTTTTTGCGTATAAAATATTTTCTTCTTTAACTTTGACTTTTGTGGTCAAATCTGGTGGTTCATCTGCCAGGTAAAAGGTTTTTTCCGACGGCAGGCAAGGATGTGGTCTGCCGTTTTGTTTTTTGAGTTGCTTGCGGTTGTTCAATTGGTTCTACCTATAAGTGGGAGTCGAAAAAGATAATGGCCTTAATCGTTCAAAAATTTGGCGGGACCTCAGTGGGGAGTCCTGCGAAGATAAAAGCAGTTGCCGAGCGGGTGCTTAAGAATAAGAACCAAGGCAATCAGATGGTGGTTGTCTTGTCAGCCATGTCGGGTGAGACCAATCGTCTGGTCGATCTGGCCTCGCAGATGCAGGAGCTGCCTGATACCCGGGAGATGGATATGCTGCTGTCCACGGGTGAGCAGGTGACTGTTTCCTTGTTTGCCATGGCCGTGAAAGAGGCCGGGAATGATGCCGTCTCATTCCTCGGTGATCAGGTGAAGATCAAGACCGATTCGGTGCACACCAAGGCCCGGATCGAGTCCATTGATTCAGAAAAGATCCTGGCCGAGTTGAATCAGGGCAGGGTGGTTGTCATTGCCGGCTTCCAGGGCGTCAATGAAAAGGGCGATATCACCACGCTGGGTCGCGGCGGCTCCGATACCACCGCCGTCGCCCTGGCCGCAGCCCTGAAGGCTGATTCTTGTGAGATCTATACCGATGTAGAGGGTGTTTATACTACGGATCCGAATATATGCGCCAAGGCCAGAAAAATTGACCGGATCTCCTACGATGAAATGCTGGAGCTTGCCAGTCTGGGGGCCAAGGTCCTTGATATCCGGTCTGTGACTTTAGCCAAACGTTATAAAGTTCCAATCCATGTTCGCTCTACGTTTACTGAGACTGAAGGCACCTGGGTTATTGAGGAGGATAAACAAATGGAAGGATTGATCGTCTCTGGTGTTACCTATAATAAAAATGAGGCCAGAATCACGGTTTCAGGGGTGCCGAATCAACCAGGTATTGCTGCCAAGATCTTCACCCCGATTTCTGATGAAAATATTATTGTCGATATGATCATCCAGAATCAGGATGCAGGACGTGGCAAGGCAGATATGACCTTTACGGTTATCCGCAGCGATTATGAGCGCACCCTCAAGCTGTTGCAGGAGCTTATTAAAAAGATCGGGGCCGAAAGCGTGCAAGGGGATACCAATATTACCAAGATCTCCATTGTCGGCGTCGGG
Source organism: Pseudomonadota bacterium (assembly GCA_018821985.1). Taxonomy (GTDB): domain Bacteria; phylum Desulfobacterota; class Desulfobulbia; order Desulfobulbales; family Desulfocapsaceae; genus UBA2270. Next base: position 178,307 of record JAHJKP010000032.1, on the reverse strand, counting down.
ATGCGGAATCATTCCGGCATTGCCTCCACCATGTTCAGCGTCCTGGCCAAGGAAGGGATCAATATCTCCATGATCTCCACCTCGGAAATCAAGGTTTCCTGCGTCATTGAAGAGAAATACACCGAGCTTGCGGTCAGGGCCCTGCATGATGCCTTCGAACTTGACAAGAGCAATATTCCCCTTGAAGAGCAGTGAGAGCGACAACAAAGAAAGACGTCGCTCTATCGAACAGTTATGAGTAGTAGTTGATTCAGCTCGTTAACCTGCAACCAGGAAAATAAGGTATGTCCAGACAACAAGTAGAGATCTATGATACCACCTTGCGAGATGGTACCCAGGCCGAAAATTTCAATCTGTCGGTGAATGACAAGATTCGAATCAGCCATCAGCTTGATGAACTTGGCATCGATTTCATCGAAGGCGGCTGGCCTGGCTCCAACCCACAGGCGGTGGAGTTTTTTCAGACCATGCATGGGCACATCATGAAACATGCCCGGCTGTCGGCCTTCGGCTCCACTCGGATGTTTGCCAATCCGGCTGACAAAGACGCCAATCTTCAGGCCTTGATTGCCGCCAGGACTCCCGTCATTACCATCTTCGGCAAATCCTGGGATATTCATGTCTTTGACGCCCTGCGCATCAAACTTGAAGACAATCTGCTCATCATTGAGGAGTCTCTGCGCTATCTGCGACCCCAGGTGGCAAGCCTCTTTTATGATGCCGAGCATTTTTTTGACGGCTTCAAGAAAAATGCCGAATATGCCCTGGCCACCCTCGGCAAGGCCATTGACGGCGGGGCGGAACGTCTGATCCTCTGTGACACCAACGGCGGCATGCTGCCCCAGGAGGTCCAGCCCATTGTCGAGCGCGTCCAGGCTTTTATCCGGGAGCGAGGGGCGAAGGTGGAGCTTGGCATTCATGCCCATAATGACTCTGAAACGGCGGTTGCCAATTCGCTTCTGGCAGTCAGCCTTGGGGTGCGTCAGGTGCAGGGAACCATGAACGGCTATGGAGAACGGTGCGGAAATGCCAATCTGACCTCCATTATTCCAGCTCTGGCCCTGAAAATGGACTGCGACTGTGAGGCCGTCAGAAGGGTTGGGAAGCTTACCGAATCTTCAAGGCTGGTTGATGAACTGGCCAATCTGCCATCGAACAAATATCAGCCCTATGTAGGCCGCTCCGCTTTTGCTCACAAGGGTGGTATCCATGTCTCGGCGGTCAAGCGCAATCCGCTGACCTATGAACATATCGAGCCGGAAAAGGTGGGAAATATCCGGCGCATCCTCATCTCTGATCAGTCAGGGAAGAGTAATGTCCTACACAAGGCCAAAAAATTCGGGATTAATCTCGAGGATGACAGCCCGATCGTCGCCTCGATTGTCAGGGAATTGAAAGAGCTCGAGAACGAGGGATTTCAATATGAAGGTGCCGAGGCCTCTTTCGAGCTGCTCATGCGTCGCGCCCTTGGCACTCAGAGAAATTATTTTCAACTCAAGGGGTTCCGGGCCATCAACAGCAAACGTGCCATGGATCAGCCACCCGAAACCGAGGCCACTATTCGCCTTGAAGTCGGGGGAGAAGAGGTTCATACCGCCTCCATGGGCAATGGTCCGGTTAATGCCCTGGATAGGGCCCTACGCAAGGCTTTGATTCATTTTTATCCCAGCCTGCAAGAGGTTGAACTCATAGATTACAAGGTGCGGGTCCTCTCGGGAGAGCATGGAACCGGGGCCAAGGTACGCGTTCTTATTGAGTCCAGGGATCAACATGAGCAGTGGGGAACGGTCGGGGTTTCCTTGAATATCATTGAGGCATCCTGGCAGGCCATTGTCGATTCCATGAACTATAAACTGATGCGCGATGAGCAGAGACAGGCAAAGTAGTCCGGGATCGCAAGCAAAACCGCATATTCAAAATGATGCCCGGGTGGAGATTCTTCTCTTCCTGGGCATCGTCTTTTGCTGCTTGCTGCTGGGGACATCTTTTCAGGGAATATTTTCAAGGCAACCGGAGAATGTTCTATCCTTACATTGGAACGGCAGGGCGCTGCAGATGGTGCCGGCGGAAATTGCTATTTCAGAGCAGAGCGAATCTGCCAAGGCTGTTCCCGCTGGAGTGACTCCTTTTCTGTTTCAACCCATGCCTGTCAATTTTGCCGATCGACAACTTCTGGCAACCATATCAGGAATCGGACCCGAGCTGGCCGCCCGGATTGTCAAATCACGAAACAGCAAGGGCTTATTTACAGACCCGCACGACCTGCTGAGTGTCCCTGGCATCGGATATTCCCGGATGAAGCAGTTTTCTCCCCATTTTTCCTTTAGCGTAAGCCAGTGAATACAAGACAAACCATTCAAAGTCAAGTGCTGGTGGTGGTTGGCCCCACTGCAATAGGCAAGACAGAGTTGTCGCTGCTGCTGGCGGAACGTTTTGGCTGTGAGATTGTCAGCGTTGATTCCATGCAGGTCTATAAGTACATGGATATCGGCACAGCCAAGGTAAGTCTTGAAGAACGAGCGCGGATCCCACACCATCTCATCGATGTGGTCGAACCGGACGCGGAATATGACGCAGCCTCTTTTGTTCGTGATGCACTCCAGGCCATTGAGCAGATTCATCGCCGGGGCAGGGTACCCCTGCTTACCGGTGGAACAGGTCTTTACCTGCGAGCCCTGATCGAGGGACTCTCTTCAGGGATAGGACATTTTCCGGAGATAAGAGAGCAGTTGCAGCAGCGGATGGCCATGGTCGGACCTCATGTTCTACATGAAGAACTGGCACTGTATGATCGATATTCTGCAGAAAGGATCCATGTCAATGACACGCATCGCCTACTGAGGGCGCTGGAGATCTACCAGGCAACGGGCAAGCCCTGGTCTGAACATATCCTTGAACACAAGGAACAAAAAACAGCTCGTTTCTCAAATATCCTGCAGATCGGATTGACTTGTGAGCGCGACCTGCTCTATCAGCGCATTGACCTGCGGACCAGACTGATGCTCAAGAGCGGGCTGGAAGAGGAGGTAAGGCGGTTGATTGCCAGAGGTTACAGTCCTCAATTGAAATCCATGCAGTCGATCGGCTATCGTCACATGAATAATTACCTGGAAGGTATCTGGGATATGAAGGAAACTGAACGGCTGCTTGCCAGAGACACCAGGCGATACGCCAAACGTCAATATACATGGTTTGCCGCCATCCCGGAACTGGAATGGTTTGAGGTGCAGGATCAGAAAAAGATTAGAGAGAGAATTGAGAAATGGATGGGATGAGTAATAAATATAAAAGCAGAAAATTACGATATTCTTAAGCGATACACAGATAATCTCATGCCGATTCGAGACAACAAGCAGAAAGGAACAAGTGTGCAGTGGAGAGTGGAGCCGCAAGTGGAGCCCAGCGCTGAACTGCAGCAACTGGCAAGCAGACTGAAGCTGCATCCCGTCATCGTACAACTCCTGGCGCAGCGCGGGATGCAGGAACAGAAGACGGTTGAGGAGTTTTTGCAGCCAAGCCTGGCTGAGCTCCCTAGCCCCCTGGAAATGGGAGGAATGAAGGAGGCGGTCTTGCTGGCCGGCCGGGCAGTGCTCGCGGGAGAGCCAATTCTGATCTGGGGTGACTATGATGTAGACGGGACCACAGGGACTGCGCTCCTGGTCTCATTTTTTAGAGAGCTTGGGGTCACGGTAAAATACATCATTCCCAACAGGATAACGCATGGATACGGTTTGCATGTTGACCTCCTGCGCTCCCTGGCTCCCGCCAATCTTGATCACAAAACGCTCCTCATAACCGTTGACTGCGGCATATCGGCAAACGACGAAATTCTTGCTGCTCAAAAAATGGGTTTTCAGGTTCTGGTGACCGATCATCATGAACCTCCGGAAGGGTTTTTCGCAGCCGACGCCATACTGAACCCCAAACAATTAGTCTGTACCTTTCCCACAGAGGAGCTCGCAGGAGTGGGAGTTGCTTTTTATCTTGCCTGCGGGCTCCGCCAATACCTGCGGGAAAAAGGTTTTTTCAACGCAGAGAGGAGTGAGCCCGATGTTCGGGATCTTCTGGACCTGGTGGCCTTGGGAACAATTGCCGATATGGTTCCTCTGAGAAAGGTGAATAGGGTCCTGGTAAAAGAGGGCATGCTGAGGATTGAGCAACAAAAAAGAGCTGGATTAAGGGCGATGCTCGAAGTGGCTGGCCTGCTCAACAGTCAGAAAAAAACAATCAGCGCCATCAGTTCAGGGGATATCGGCTTTCTTCTCGCACCCATGATTAATGCCGCCGGAAGGCTTGCTGAGGCCGACCTTGCGGTTCAATTGCTGCTGAGTCAAGATGTGAATCAGGCAATGGACCTGGCCAAGGAGCTGCTGACATTGAACAACGAAAGAAAAAACATTGGCCAGGACGTCTATGCGCGAGCCGTTATCCTGCAGGAGCAGAAAGCTGAAAAATGTAACTGCCTGATATTAAAAGGTGATTTCCATCATGGTGTGATCGGGATTGTCGCTTCGCGGATGGTGGAAAAATTTCACCTTCCAGTCATTATTTTTGGTCAAGAAAAGGATAGCCAGGACAAGATGGTCTTCAAGGGGTCTGGACGTTCCGTACCGGGGGTAAACCTTCATGTAGTACTTGAAGGATGCTCAGATACAATGATCCGTTATGGCGGACACGCCATGGCCGCGGGGATGTCGGTATCTGAGGAGTTTTTTGATCTGTTCAGCAGAAAGGTGAATGAGGAGGTCGGTAGACAGCTGAAAGATGTGTCTCCCGTTGTGACTCTAACTATAGATCTTGAGGCAGAGATTGATGAAATTTTCTCTGCTGATTGCAGCAGGCAGATGCAGCTACTTGAACCGTTCGGGCCAGGGAATAGAAGTCCGGTATTCTATACCCGAAGGCCTCAATTGGTTGAAACCAGAGTTATTGGCGCTGAAGGCGCACACCTGAAGGTTTCATTTCAGGGTAACAATAGTATTCAAAAGGGAGTTGGTTTTGGACTTGGTTCCTATCTACCAAATCTCCGTCAAGATAATAATCCAGCAATTGCCTATGCTCCTATGGCCAACCGTTACCGCGGTATCCATACCTGGGAAGTGAAGGTGGTGGGGCTTCAGTTCCCGCAAAATCAAGACATCCAAAAAGTTTCTATCTAGAATCAATGTTAGCATATTTAATTAACGTCTTATTTTAATGAATTAATACAATACTAAACATAATATACATTATGCGACATTGTTTAAATATTGATTTTTTGTCTCATTTTTAACGGTGAGAATTCAGTGTTAAATTTTAGAGCCTTGAGGATGCCTTCTTTTGCTTTATCGTGAGATGTGTAACGAACGGCTCGCTCCTTGAGCCACTTGCTCTTTCTCTTTTGCCCAATTCGTGGTAAAAGTCTGTCTTTGGTGAAACTCTATCTTTCTCTAGCCCTTCGGTTGTAAAAATTGCCTCCGGGATTGAGATGTTTTTTTCTGCCATGCGTAATGCGTGTGTCTGCTTATGTGGGAGTATTTTATGTCGAGAGATATTTATCAGGAACCTCTGGTAAGCCGTTACACCAGTCGAGATATGCAGGAACTTTTTTCCGAGAAAACCAAGTTTACCACCTGGCGTAAATGCTGGGTCGCCCTGGCTGAGGCCCAGTACGAACTTGGTTTGACAGATATCGTCAAGCCGGAGATGATTGCCCAGATGAAGGCCAATGTCGACAATATTGATTATGATTTGGCAGCGGCCAAAGAAAAAGAGATCCGTCATGATGTTATGGCCCATGTCTTTGAATTTGGGACCAAATGCCCGGTCGCTGAAGGCATTATCCATCTGGGAGCGACCTCTCAATTTGTGGTCTGTAACACCGACCTGATTATTCAGAAAAAAGCCTTTACTCTGATACGATCTGCCCTGCTCCAGGTTATCCGCAACCTTGCCGATTTTGCTCTCAAGTATAAGGATCTGCCAACCCTGGGTTTTACCCATTATCAACCCGCCCAGCCGACCACCGTTGGTAAAAGGAATACCCTGTATATTCAAGATCTTGTTATGGATCTTGAATATATTGATTCTTTCCTGGAACAGGTAAAGGCCAGAGGCGCCAAGGGTACTGTGGGTACCCAGGCGACCTTTGTTGAACTCTTCAAGGGGGACAATCAGAAGGTCAGGGATCTGGATATGCTTGTTGCCAAAAAGCTTGGTTTTTCTGATGTCTTTGCAGTAACCGGTCAGACTTATCCCAGGAAGTTGGATATGAAACTTTCCGAAACGCTCGCTGGTATAGGTAGTTCCGCGCATAAGTTCGCAGTTGACCTGAGGTTGCTTTCCAACCTCAAGGTGCAGGAAGAACCTTTTGCCAAGCACCAGACCGGCTCCTCAGCCATGGCCTACAAGCGCAATCCCATGCGCTCGGAACGGATGACCGGTCTTGCCCGTAAGCTCATGGGACTGCCTGCAGATTTTGCGGCCACCTTCGCCAATCAGTGGTTTGAGCGGACACTTGACGACTCCGCTATCCGGAGAATGGATATCCCCCAGGCTTTTTTGTTGACGGACGCCATCCTTAAGCTTTACATTAATATTACGTCGCAAATGGTTGTATTTCCGAAACAGATTGAGCGACATTTGCGTATGGAACTGCCATTCATGTCCACTGAAAAAATCCTCATGGAGGCCGTGGAGAAAGGTGAAAGCCGTCAGGAAATGCATGAGGTTATCAAGGAGCACTCTCTGGCTGCCGGCAGGGTCGTGAAAGAGGAAGGCGGAGACAATGATCTGTTGCAGCGCCTGGCAAATGACCCGCGGATGCCTTTCAGCATGAGTGACCTGCAGGGGCTGGTTGGCGATTATACTCAGTTCACCGGCCGGGCCTCTGCCCAGACCAGTGAGTATATTGAGGAGATTGTCGCCCCCTTGCTTGCTGCCCGCATCGATCAGATGGCAGAGATTGACTCCTCGCTTTCGGTCTGATTAGCTTATGGTTATTGACGCGCAGTATTTTAAAGAGCTTTACCTTGCCATTGCCCCGGCCAGGTTTCATTTTCTCAAGTCAATCCTGGAGGGCTATGATGGCCTGGCGATCCTGTCAAGCGTTGACGGCAAGAAGGGAACTGTGCGTCTTCGTTACCCTCCTGAGTCCGAGGTCCTGCTCTTTGATATCTTATCGGTTCTTGCCCCTGGATTAAATAGATACGCATGATTATGAATGTTGATTATAATCAATATAGCTTTTTTTTATTATTTGAAAGCATGACAATATAATGAAACAGTTTTCCTTTATGATTAAGACCTTTGGTTGTCAGATGAACGAACGTGATTCTGAGATCATGGGGCAGTTACTGTCTGAAAAAGGCTATATCGAGTCCATGGATATGGATAATGCCGACGTGGTTATTCTTAACACCTGTTCCATCCGGGCCAAGGCCGAACAAAAGGCCATGAGCCTTCTCGGGGTGTTGAGAAAGGTGAAGAAAAAACGTCCTTCCATGAAGATCTGCATTGCCGGATGCGTTGCCCAGCAGGAAGGTCAAGCGATCTTAGAGCGTATGTCTCATGTTGACTTGGTGATCGGCCCCCAGAATCTGTACGAACTGGCTGGCCTGCTTGCCACCCTTGACGGGACCCCACGGGTAGCAATCGGTATGTCCGACTCCTATGAGATCCCAGCTTTTATCCCCGCCCTGCCCCGCTTGCTCCAGCAGGAAGAACTGCAGTCATCCACCCCTATTGCTCCTTTTAGAAAGTTTCTCACCATTATGCAGGGGTGCAATAACTACTGCACCTACTGTGTCGTTCCCTATACCAGAGGGAGAGAAATATCTCGAAAGGTCCATGACATATTAGATGAAGCGCATGTTCTTGTTGATGCCGGGGTGCGGGAGATCACCCTGCTTGGCCAGAACGTCAACTCGTACGGACGCACCAATCAGGTTACAGATGCAGGAACAGTCTATTCTTTTTCACAGCTCCTGCGTGAAGTTGCGGCTATTGAAGGATTGAAACGATTACGATTCACCACCTCCAATCCCAAGGACCTTTCAGCGGAACTCATGCGCTGTTTTGGCGATATAGAGATCCTCTGCCCGCAGTTTCATCTCCCTGTTCAATCCGGCTCCAATGCGGTTCTTGCCAGAATGAACCGCAAATACACCAGGGAGCTCTACCTGCAGCAGGTCGCAGATCTCCGCGCTGTTCGCCCTGATATAGCCCTGAGTACCGATGTGATTGCCGGATTTCCTGGGGAGTCCGATATTGATTTTGAGCAGACCATGGATCTCCTTGAGGAAGTTCGCTTCCACAGCTCTTTCTCCTTCAAGTATTCGGATCGTCCCGGCACCAGGTCTGCGGATTTTGATGATAAGGTGGATGAGCAGGTGAAGTCGCAGCGCTTGAGCAGGTTTCAGGGTCGCCAGGATGCCATCTGTCTGGAGCAGAATAGTCTCTATGTGGGCAAGAGCCTGCCGATAATGATTGAAAAGCTCACCGAGAAAGGGCTGGTGGGCCGCACCGAAACCAATCATATTGTCCATGTTGAAGAAAAAATCGTCTGCGCGCCAGGAGATATTATGACTGTCACCATCATCCACGCTGGCCAGCATTCACTTAACGGTACCCTTACGGATAGGGTCCATCATCACACAACAGGTGAATCATCATGATTGATCTCCACACCCATACTTTTTTCAGTGACGGTGTCCTCGTTCCTGCCGAACATTTGCGCCGGTTTGATGTGCTCGGGTACAAAGCAGTCGCCATTACCGATCACGCCGACAGCTCCAATATGGATTTCATTATTCCCCGCATGATTCAGGCGGCCAGGGACCTCAATCCCTTTTCCAAAACCAGGTTACTTCCAGGTATTGAACTGACCCATGTCCCCCCTGCCCTTATCGGCCCGCTGACCCGCAAGGCTCGTGAGTTGGGAGCGCAGGTGGTCGTGGTGCATGGTGAAACCATTGTTGAACCCGTTGCCGAGGGTACGAATATGGCAGCCATTGAGGCCGGGGTCGATGTCCTGTCACATCCCGGTTTTTTAAGTGAAGCGGAAGCGCTTCTGGCGGCTAAAAATGGTGTTTTCATCGAGATTTCAGGAAGAAAAGGCCATTGTCTGACTAATGGTCATGTGGCCAAGGTGGCGTTAAACGCTGGCGCCAGGCTCGTAGTCAATGCCGATGCCCATGCCCCGGGAGATTTTCTCACCCCTGACATGGCACGAATGGTGGCCCTTGGTGCCGGTCTTAGTCCAGAGGAATACAAGCAATTACGGGTAAATATGAATGCATTTGTGGATGGATTGCCTGAGATTAAATAAAGTTGGTATGCAGCTTGCTCAAGCTTACTGCCTGCGAATGCTATAAAGTATATCCGCTTTCCAATATCCACTTGTAAGTCGGATATACTTTTACTCAATTAGTAACTAATGAATAACCAGACCTCTTTGCATCTTCCCTTCAATGTCGTCCTCGTTGAGCCTGAGATCCCACCCAATACGGGATCAATCGCCCGTTTATGCGGGGCAACTGAAACCGTCCTTCATCTTGTCAGGCCCCTTGGGTTTTCCACTGACGACAAACATCTGAAGAGAGCCGGCCTTGATTACTGGCATTTTGTCGATATCAGATACTGGGATAGTCTTGATCAGTTCCTGGCAGAACAGGCAGAAACCCGGCTTTTTTTCTTTACCACCAAGGTCGCGGCATCATACACCGAGGCTAGCTTTCATCCTGGTGATTTTCTTATCTTTGGCAAAGAGACAAAGGGGCTGCCGAAAGAGATCCTTCAGCTCTATCACGAGCGCTGCTACACCCTCCCCATGCCCAACCCCAATATCCGCAGTCTTAATCTGGCCATGACTGCTGGTATTGTCTTGTACGAGGCCCTGCGACAGAACAGTAAATAAAAAATATTGACTTGGAATTCGTGATTTGAATGGTGGTATCTCTACCGTTTTTATCGCGACATACTATTTACCACATGCCTCTTACGACTTTTCTATTCCTTGTTTTTTTATAAAGAGGTATCTTGTCGGCAATCAAAAATAGCTACTCCCTTTTTTTTATTATTAATATTATAATATTACAACACTATTCCAAGGAGATATTAGAAATGTCTAAACGCGTTTATAACTTTAGTGCCGGGCCGGGAACTCTTCCTTATGAAGTTCTTGAGCAGGCCGCAAAAGATGTGGTCAATTTCCAGGATACCGGCATGGGACTTATCGAGATGAGCCATCGTTCCAAAGAGTTTATGGCCGTTGCCGCCGGCGCCGAACAATTACTGAGAGAACTCATGGAGATCCCTGATAACTACAAGGTGTTGTTTCTTCAGGGTGGTGCCTCCAGCCAGTTTTTCATGATCCCCATGAATCTGCTTGGTGCCGGAAAAAAAGCCACCTACCTCAACACCGGGGTCTGGGCCAAAAAGGCCATCAAAGAGGCCAAGCTGTTTGGCGAAATCAATGTCGCCTACTCCAGCGAAGAGCACAAATTCAACCGTGTGCCCACCGAGAATGAATATTCTGTGCCGGAAGACTCTGAATATCTCTACCTGGTATCCAATAACACCATTTATGGCACCCAGTTCCCCACCTTCCCCACCACCGATAAGATGCTGGTCTGCGACATGTCCTCGGATATCCTTTCACGCAAGCTTGATGTCAGCAAGTTCGGCCTGATCTTTGCCGGGGCACAGAAAAATATGGGGCCAGCCGGTGTTACCGTGGTGATCATCAGGGAAGATCTGCTTGACAGTACCCCTGAAAAAACACCGACCATGCTTTGTTACAAGACCCATGCCGACAATGATTCCATGTTCAACACCCCCCCCTGCTTTTCCATCTATGTGGTTGGTGAAGTTTTAAAATGGCTGAAGAAACAGGGTGGAGTCGCCGCCATCGAAAAAATCAACAAGGAAAAGGCTGCCCTGCTCTATGCTGCCATCGACGCCACCGATTACTATCGCGGTCATGCCGAACCTGCCTCCCGTTCGCTGATGAATATCTCTTTTAACCTGCCGACTCCGGAACTTGAAGCAAAGTTTGTTGGCGAGGCGACCAAGGCTGGTTTCAGCGGCCTGAAGGGACACCGCTCCATCGGTGGCTGCCGGGCCTCCATCTACAATGCCTTTCCCCGTGAAGGTGTAGTAAAACTTGTAGAATTCATGCAGGATTTTGCCAGGAACAATCCGGCCTGATTCATACGATGAACTACGATGGGAACATCATCCGCCCGCCCAGTGAGGCTGATTCAATCATTCTTCAGGTGACGGTTGGTTGTTCCCATAATCATTGTACCTTCTGTGGTGCCTACAAAGACAAGCAGTTCCGCATTCGCTCGGATGAAGAAATTGCCGAGAATATCTCCTTTGCCGCCCGTTACTGCACCCGTCAGCGCAAGGTTTTTCTGGCGGACGGTGATGCCCTCATCCTCTCCCAGAAGCGGCTGACCTCTATTTTCCGCCAGATCAGGACACAACTCCCCCAGGTGCGGCGTATTTCTCTCTATGGAAATGCCAAGGCCATCCGCTCCAAGAGCCTGGAACAACTTCAGGAGCTAAAAGATCTGGGACTGGATCGCATCTACATGGGACTTGAAAGCGGTGATGATGATATCCTGATCCGGGTCAGAAAAGGTGAAACCGCGATCTCCATGATCAGTGCCGCTCAGAAGGTGGCACAGGCCGGGGTCTTTCTGTCAGTGACGGTGCTGCTCGGCCTTGGCGGCAGGGAGCTAAGCCTGCAGCATGCACGCCAGACCGGAAGGGTCTTGTCGAAGATGGCCCCGCGTCAGATTGCGGCCTTGACCCTTATGCCCCTGGCCGGCACCGTGCTGGGCAATCAGATCGAAAACGGTACTTTTCTACTTCCTGACGCCCTCTCCATATTGAAAGAGCTGAAAGAGATGGTTACTTTTATAAATTGTGACAAGGTGCAGTTCATGGCCAATCATGCCTCAAACTATTTACCCATCTCTGGAAGATTAGGACGTGACAAGGATGATATCCTGGCTACCATTGATCAGGCCATGGGAGGCAAGATTGCCCTGACCCCTGAATTTTACAGAGCTTTATAAACATAAGAAGAGAATGATGAACAAAGCCGACCTGCGGAATCTGACCCAGGATGAAATCGTAGCCTATGTGGAGTCCCTGGGCCAGCCGGCATTCCGTGGCCGTCAGATCATGTCCTGGCTGTATCGTCCCGGGATATCACAATTTTCCGAGATGACGGATCTGGCCAAGGAGTTCCGTAAGTTGCTGACAGAACACGCCCATATCTCCCGTCTTGAAAACCCCATCCTCGAGCGTTCCAGCGATGGTTGCGTCAAGTTCGGTTTTACCTTGGGTGACGGGCGGATGATCGAAACGGTTCTTATCCCGGAACCGGATCGCAACACCCTTTGTGTTTCCTCCCAGGTTGGCTGCGCCATGAACTGTTCCTTCTGTCTCACGGCCACCATGGGATTTATCCGCAACCTCACCCCTGCCGAGATCGTGGGTCAAGTCTGTGCGGTGGGTGATTTCTTGCGAGCCCAACCGGAAGCAGAACGCATCGGCCCGGACAAAGTAACCAATGTGGTCTTTATGGGCATGGGTGAGCCGCTGAACAATCTGGAGAATCTGCTCAAGGCCCTCTCCATCCTCACCGAACAACGGGGACTGGATCTCACTAACCGTCGGATCACGGTCTCCACCTGCGGAATCGTTCCCAAGATGCGGCTCCTGGGAGAAAACTCCGACGCCAATCTGGCCATCTCGCTCCATGCCATTGATGACGTCACCCGCAGCAAACTCATGCCGATTAATGAGCGCTATCCGCTCGATGAACTGCTCGCCGCCTGCCGCGACTTTCCCATGCCAAAACGAAAACGGATCATGTTCGAATATATTCTGCTCAAGGGCATCAATGATTCTGACGCGGCGGCCCATGAACTTGCCAGAAAATTACGGGACATCCCCTGCAAGATCAACCTTCTTCCCTACAACGAATCACCTGGAATCCCTTATCAGAGTACCCCCATGCCCCGGATCCTTTCTTTCCAGAAGATCCTCATGGATGCCAACTACTCGGTATTTATCAGGAACAGCCGGGGCACGGATATCTCGGCCGCCTGCGGTCAACTGGCCAAAAAGGAAGAGGAGAGCCAGCAAAACTAGACTGCCTCAACACAGGCAGAGTAATGATGACATTCAGAGCTGCAACGAAATGTGCCTAGTCCAGTAAAAGGCATTTGTTCTTTCGTAATGGCCCGCAGACAAAAAGGAGAAGAGGATGCCTGAATTGAAGGAAACAAACGGTTTTCAATATCTGGAGAACAGCCGTTTTGACCGCATCTCCATTCAGAATCGGCACAGGCCTGCCATTGCCGAAGTCGAGACTTTCAAGCGCTATCCCCATGCCGTTAAGATACCATTGCCCCGGACCTGGACTCTTGAGGAGGACCAGCTCACCCCTCTCCTGCAAAACCGACGATCTTTAAGAAAATATAGCACGGAACCCCTCAGCCTGGAGCATCTTGCCTTTATGCTCTGGGCCTCACAGGGGATTACCGGCCAGGCCGGGAGATATCTTTTTCGTGCCACTCCATCGGCCGGCGCCCTCTATCCTGTTGAGACCTATATCAGTGTCCATTCCATCCAGGGACTTGCTGCCGGTCTCTATCATTTTGATGTGGAGCATTTCGCACTCGACAGGTTAACAGAACAGGATAAAGCACATAACGTAGCTCAGGCCTGCCTGGATCAGAAGTTCATGGTTCAGGCAGCAGTGGTCTTTCTCTGGTCCGGGGTCTTCAGAAGGGCCATGAGCAAATATGGGGACCGGGGTATGCGTTACATCCTCCTGGATGCCGGCCATATCTGCCAGAGTGTCATGATAGCTGCCGAGGCCGTGGGCTGTGGTGGCTGCCCAGTAGGAGCATTTTATGATAATGAAATCAACCAACTGCTCCAGATTGACGGCGATGAAGAATCCATCCTCTACGCGGCCTCTGTGGGCAGAAAGTTCCTAAAGGTAAACTGATACCCTTGTCCTGTTAAAAACTTTTCCGTTCTCTTCCAGCTTCTATCCCGTCCATGACCAGCTGATGACAGGGCTGTCACTTGCATAAAACTTGTTGTTATCACCCTGTTTCGCCAAGTAAGGCATTTTTTTCTGGGGGGGGGGCATTTTTCTTTGACTTCTTTTGTTTTCCCCCATAGGATTATTAAAGAGCATATTGCAAGATTGCTGAGACAGGTTCATTGTTTGGTTACGTTATCACGTCCTCATTCTATGAAAAAAGGAGAAAATCCAATGAAAATCCAGGAGATCAAGAAGATGGCAACGGCAATGGGGCTCAAGACTGGCAAGATGAAAAAGAACGAACTGATCTGGGCCATTCAGTCCAAGGAAGGAAACTCTCCTTGTTTCCAGCAGGACAGCTCTGGTTCTTGCCTCCAGATGGATTGCTGCTGGCGCGACGACTGCATGAGCCTCCGTTAACCTGTCTCGACCCAGATCATATCTGCAACACCTTACAGACCATTTAGATGTTAAGATATTAGATTTTTACAGGTGAAGGAGTCAGCTTTCAAAGATGATAAAGGCAATCCAGTGCAAGGTTTCAAACATTGTAGGAGATAAACCATAGAAAGTGGTTCGGCGGGATTAGTGCCTAGGGCACTACCCCTTATTATTCATCTTTATCAGGAGGGATATACCATGTTTGATTTATTGCCATTTAAGCGTCGTACTGAAGTGCCGAGTGTTTTTTCAGAGATGGACGATATGCTCCAAAAGATGTGGTACGATTTCCCCTTCCATAACCTAGGGGAGGATGTCGATCTGAAATGGAGCCCCCGTCTCGATATCAGTGAAACCGACAAGGCCTTGGAGGTTGTGGCCGATCTGCCGGGGATGGAAAAAAAAGATATTAATGTCTCCCTGGATGGTGATCTGCTGACCATCAAAGGTGAAAAAAAAGAGGTTAAGGAGTCAAAAGACAAGCATTATCATTCCATCGAACGGCGGAGTGGTTCCTTTTATCGGGCGTTAAGATTACCGGTGGAGGTGGAGAATGATAAAATCGAGGCAAATTTTAAGGATGGAGTGCTGACCCTGACTCTTCCAAAATCTAAAAAAGCCGTAAAGAAGGTAGCCCAGATTGAAATAAAATAAAAAGAAAGGGTATGTTAGGAACAAAAGCTGGAAAACTCACACGAGTTTCTCCAGCTTTTGTCGTTTCTCCCACAGTTACATCCGCACATCGAATGAGAAAAAGACAGAAAGTTAATCATTCTCACAAGTCTGAGCATTTGAGATCAATGCCTTCAACTGTTTTCTATAAATTTTATTAGCATTGACCTGTTTTCTTAAAAAAGGTAATTAAATAATAAAGAGAAATACATAGCAACGGTATCTCTCAAAGAGTTTATCATAAAATCATATTTTTCATTTACCTCCAATAGGGGCTAGTAAGATATTTGGGCCTTGTAATTTTTACTGAGAAAAAACACAAACATCGTCTCGTCAGGGAACAAGAGATATTTCTTCTTGATAATTCCAAGCTCACCTCCATCTAAGATGGGGGATCTTGTTTTGCTTTACGCGGCGCACAGCGGCATATAAACACAATCTCCATTGCATCCATCTAATTAATAGACATAAAATATGAATGATACTGAACAGAAAAAAGCATTTTTACAGAATATCCTGAGTAAACTTGCTCTTTTTTTTCCGAACCAATCACCTACCTATACTTTGCAATCAGTAGAAGATGGTCTGGAGGCGCGAGAAATCCTCCTCAAGGGCGAAGATATGCTTCCCTATCTTCAAACAGCCTTTTTTGACGACAAGATAGTGGAAGTTGAACTGGACGGAATCCCCAGGGTCTATTTCAGCCGGGTTCACGATCATACCCCAGACCTTGAGGAAGTGGAAGAAGATGGCGAGATGGTCCTGAAAGAACCTGACTACAAAAGCGGTGATTATCTAAAAGAAATGAGCCGGCTCATTTTGCTGCCGCTGGAACCTGGCATGGGCAATATGCATATACGCAACAGCCAGAAGGTACTTCTGCGCCTTTTTACCAGTAAATATGCCCTTGAGCTGGGAACCTTTTGTGAAGAAATGATTTTGGTGCGTGAGCTACCCGTTTTACGGCTTACATACCCCGTGATCGGCAGGATGGTTCCAGGGGTGCGGGCCTTCAGGGCCAAGGTTCCAAGCACACTTAATCTTCTCATTATTGTTTTCGGAAAGGCGAAGATGCCTGATATGTATTGCAAAGCAGTTGAAGTAAGTGCTGATGGCATGTCTTTTCTGATTCAGAAGAAGGAACAGCAATTATTCCGCATTGGAGAATCTCGAAGTTTGCAGTTTGTCCTTGACGATATTTTATATGTCAAGGTCACAGGTATTGTCCGCCACGTCTCAAAAATACGAGGAAAAGGAGGGACTGAGTTCCGATGCGGGGTACAGTTTGAACTGACAACCAGGGCCATGGCAGCCAGTATCGAGACCCTTGTGGCGACCATTCAACGGACCCACTTGCAGGAGTTAACAGTCAAATCAGAAGCACTTGGTATTGACCTGACACGTTAAGAACTGACTTAACGTGATGAAAAAAACATATCAGGTCATGCGGATGCGCTCACAATCAGGACAGATCCAGGTCGGTCCATTGCTGATCCCCCATAGATTTTCCTGAAAACAGGCCTCGCAGATCATAAATCCACAGGGACAGCTCAGACAATAAGGTTTCTTTTCTTTGCAACAATGGCATTGATATTCGCCAAGTTTTCTCTTCCGGTAGCCAGATCCTTCACTTTTCTTTTCGCTCATATCTGCAGCTCCTTTTCCAGCCATTGCCGGTAATCCTCACTCAGATGGGTAATAGCCGTGGCAATAATCTCCGGCGTTTCATAAGAATGAAATTCCCTGATGACCTGCTCCAGATCATTGTACAGGGATTCGTCACTCTTCATTACCAGGAGATACTCTTCCGAGGAGACAATCTCACCTTGCCACCAGTAAGTACTGCGGATCGGACCGGTGATCTGCGCACAGGCAATAAACCGTTTTTCAAGGAGCATAGAGGCCATTTTGTCAGCATCGACACGACTCTCGAAGGTCGTGCTGATCAGCAGCGGAAGAGACATACTATTACATCCTTTTTTTTTAGTCTTCATTTCGTATGATCGCTTTCTTTTTTTCCGATAGTAGAATAATTTAATGTAGCAGAGATCATAAAGAAAGGACAAGAAAAACAAATGGCAGACCAAGGGAAAAAGATGCTTCTGGCAATTGATATTGGAAACTCGCACACAGTCATCGGACTCTTCAGAGATGACCAGTTTATCGGTCAGTGGCGGTTCAAATCTGACCGGGAGCGAACCGTTGACGAACTGGCCATCCACTGTCATGGCCTCTTCTCCATGATCGGAATTGCAGCCGGTGAGATTCGCGGGATCATTATCGCCAGTGTAGTCCCCAGCCTGGAAGCTTCATGGAGCTCTTATTGCCGGAAATATCTGTCAGCCAATCTGGAGTACCCTCCCCTTCTGGTATCAGCAGAGAATATAAAGAAAAGTATCCAGATCAAAACAGACAATCCAGATGAAGTAGGCGCGGATCGCCTGGTCAACGCCATTGCCGGTTGGCAAAAATATCGATGCAATCTGCTGATTATTGATTTTGGCACGGCGATCACCTTCGACTGTGTTTCGGCTGAATGTGAATATCTTGGAGGCGCCATTCTCCCCGGGGTTGCTATCGCTCTCGATGCCCTTTCCTCCCGTACCGCCAAGTTGCCGCGCATAGATATCAGTGTCGGGCCGGAAAAGGTCATCGGCACCAATACCGTCCAGGCCATGAAGAGTGGGATTCTCCATGGTTACGGCGCTCTCGTGGATGGAATGACCCAAAAGATCCGCCATGAAATTGGGTGCGCTGATGGTGTACTGAAGGTCATCGCCACCGGCGGCATGGCTCATCTTATCGCCCCTTATGCTCAATCCATCGAAGAGGTTGAGCCCATGCTTACCCTGAATGGTCTCCATTTTCTCCACAGCCAGCAGTAGAAAAATGATTGAACAACACACCCCTGCCCCACTCAAACCTGGTGCCGTCATCGGCATTATTGCCCCTGCTGGTCAGATCCGTGACCAGAATGAGTTCAACACCGGGATCAGACTGCTCACCGAGATGGGATTTGAACCCAGATTCCCCCGTGAACTCTGGCCTGGAACCGGTTATCTGGCCGACACCGATACCAACAGGGCAGATGAGTTTAACAGGATGTGGGCTGACACCGAAGTCTCTGCCCTGTTAGCCTTGCGGGGTGGGTATGGCTGCCTGCGCATGGCGGCCATGATCGATCTGGAGCAGGTATGTAAAAAGCCAAAGATGCTGATCGGGTTTTCCGATATCACATTACTGCACAACTTCTTCAGTCAACAAACAAGCATTGTCTCCCTGCATGGGCCGACACTTTGCTCTCTGGCAAAGTGCAGCAAAGACAGCCTTGAGCGTTTTTATCAATGCCTGAGCGGAAAGTGGCGTGTCCCCCTGCAGATGAAAGGGGTTGAGGTCTTGAGGGGAGATGAAGAGACCAGAGGCCGACTGATCGGCGGCAACCTGAGCACCCTGCTCACCCTGCTGGGCACCCCCTTTGAGCCCGATTTTAGAGGGAAGATTCTTTTTCTGGAAGATGTGGGGGAACCGCTCTACCGGATTGATCGCATGCTAACCCAGTTGTGGTTGGCCGGAAAACTGCAGAATCTTGCAGGGATCATCCTTGGCGATTTCTCGTATAATAATGACATGGAGACAAACGAGAGAATCCGTCTTCATGAAGCGATTTGGAGCCGGGTGCTGCAGCTCACCGCCGACACCCAGATCCCTGCCTGGGGTGGATTCCCAGTTGGTCATGGGCCAGAGAACATGACCCTGCCCCATGGTGCCGAGTCAGTTATGGACAGCAGAAACAGAAGTCTCTATTTTTTATAATTTCACAGTTGAGCTGAAGATATATTTTCAGCTCAAAGCCTGAAAACGCTACAACTTCAGCACTGCAGGCAGAGGCTCAAGCCATCCGTCGATACTGGATAGCCTCCGCCACATGACGCAACTGCAGGGATTCACTGTGCTCCATATCGGCAATAGTCCGGGCGATTTTCAGTATCCGGTGATAGCCACGGGCTGAGAGCCCAAGCTTTTCCACACTTTTCTCTAAAAGCCTGGTCGAGGGCACGTCCAGGACGCAATATTTTCTGATATCCTTGGGCCCCATCTGGCCATTGCAGAAAACTTTAGAATGATGCGCATAGCGTTTTTTTTGAACCTCTCGGGTCTGGTCCACGCGCGCCTTGATCTCCGCTGACGATTCGCCCTGTCGTTCCGCACTCATCTCCTTGAACGGCAGGGCCGCCACCTCCAGGTGGAGATCAATGCGGTCCAGTAGGGGGCCCGAGACCCTGCTGGTATAATTATGGATCTGAGCGGGATTGCAGACACACTCTTTGCGCTTGTCCCCATAAAAACCGCAGGGGCAAGGATTCATGGCCACCGCCAGCACCACACGGGCTGGAAACTTCAGGGAGAGATTGGCCCTGGCAATGGTCACGGTGCCATCTTCCAGGGGCTGGCGCAGGACCTCGAGGACATGCTTCTTGAATTCCGGAAGTTCGTCGAGAAAAAGCACGCCGTTATGGGCAAGCGAGACCTCGCCCGGACGCGGAATCTGGCCGCCGCCGATCAAACCGGCATCGGAGATGGTATGATGCGGAGAGCGGAAAGGACGGGTGGCAATGAGGGGCATATCCTCTGGCAGCAGACCGATTATGGAATAGATTTTGGAGGTCTCCAGGGCCTCGGCAAAACTGAGATCAGGAAGGATGGTGGGAAGACGGCGGGCCAACATGGTCTTGCCCGACCCGGGCGGACCTTTGAGCAGGATATTATGGCCACCTGATGCGGCAATTTCGAGAGCGCGTTTGACATGCTCCTGGCCCTTGACCTCATCAAAGTCGACCTCATGGCTTCTGGCCCTGGCAAAGGAGGTGGCCGGGTCCAGACGAAAAGGGGCACATTCGATCTTGCCGGCCAGAAACTCGACGGCTTGATGCAGGGTCGTAATCGCAATCACATCGATCCCGTCCACCACCGCCGCCTCCATTTTGTTGGCCTGCGGTACCAGAATCCCCTTTATCCCCAGATCCCGCGCTGCCAGGGTAATCGGCAGAACACCACGCACCGGACGGACACCACCATCGAGGGAGAGCTCACCCAGGACCCAGTACTGATCAAGCTTGACACTCTTCAGGGTTTCAGTCGCCGCCAGGATACCGAGGGCCATGGGCAGATCAAAGCCGGCCCCGGCTTTTTTTATATCGGCCGGGGCCAGATTAACGGTTATGCGGCGATTGGGAAATTCATAGCCGCAGTTTCTGATTGCCGCCTTGACCCGATCCTTGCTCTCGCGCACACTCCCATCGGGCAGACCGACGGTGGTAAAAAAGGGGAGACCGAGGGCAATATCCACTTCGACCTCAACCGCCAGTCCATCGACTCCCACCACTGCCCCACTCTGTACCTTTGCCAGCATAAAATGGAATCCTATTTATCCGAATGCATTTTTTCCATTAGATTTCCATCACCCTCTTATCAGGGAAACAGTCAAATGAAAACAAGCTGTTCATTGTTCAGAATTCAATCTGGATCATAGAGTCTCTGCATGGTCTTGCTGTACGCCCCTAGACGTCGTTCATAGATATAAAATGGGGGCAAAACCTGCATACCATCACCACCATTTTTAACTGCCTCAACCAGGACAAGCCGGGCGGGAGCAGTCGCATCCGGATAACTGTAAAGAGTCTGCAGGCGCTTGGGAACAAGATGCTGCTGCTGGAGGGTAACAAGTAACGTATTCAGCCCGGTGGCCGGATAGACAAAGGTCACCTTGCCGCGATTTCTGACCACGGTTGCGGCAGCACCCACCACCTCGGCCAGGGTGCAGTGCACCTGATGACGGGCAATAAAGGATTCCTGATCCTGACAGGGTCTGCCGGAATTCCTTTTATAAAATGGGGGGTTGCAGATCACCTGGGCAAAGGACTCGGCAGGAAAGAAATCAAGGATGCTCCGCAGGTTCCCCTGCACCACCTCCATCTTGCCGGCATATCCGTTCATGTCCCTGTTACGGGCAGCAAGCGCAGCCAGCCCCGGCTGCAGTTCCAGGCAGGAGACAGAGGCAATCTGTTCCTGCCAGCGATAGAGGCAGATCAGAGAGATGATCCCGCAGCCGCCGCAGAGATCAAGAACTGTTCCCCCTAAGGGCGGCGGGGAAAAATGAGCGGCCAGGATGGCGTCGACGGAAAAACGATAGCCGGAGCGATGCTGCAGACAGTGCAGTCTGCCTGCAAAGAGGGTGTCCCTGCTTATCGTTTCATCTTGTCCGGCCTCGTCACTCTCCATTCAGGGACTTCCACTCAGATCAGCCAATCCTCTCTATCTCCTCACCATCGACCAGCTGATTGAAGAGCAGTCCGGTCATGATCTTGGGGTAAAAATAGGTGGATTTATGCGGCATGATCAAATCATGGTCGGCCACATCCCTGACCTGGCCTACTCGTGTCGGATTCATGACAAAGAGCAGAGGGGTGAACTTATCACTGACCAGACACTCCTTGACCGCTGCATCCAGGGCCTCGTCAGGATCGCTGTAATAACTGACCAGTTTTTCCTGCTCGCAACGATGGTGATCAAGCCCTAAGGCCTTGCCAATGATAATATCAGAAAGAACAACCACATCAAGATCGCGCAGCGGTTCCGGACGTCCGGCCAGGACATCCCGGGCCTCCTGCTTCAGGCTGAGTAGAAAGCATCTATCCTCGGTGGGATGATAGACCCCGAACGTAGAAGAACTTTTATCCGGCGACAGCCGTTCAAGCTCACCCATCCGCGCCAGCACCTCGCCCATCAGTGTCTCCCGGCTGCCGCCGATGATTTCCTCACAGAGGAAATAACGATCAAGACGATTCAGCAGCTCTGCCGCCTCCATTCTGCCTGGCCAGCGTAACAGCCTATGGGTGGGCAATACGGAGAGGCCCGGATCTTCCATGGGACAAAGATACATGATGATATGATTGGCCGGATCATTTGCCGCCAGCTCGCCTTTGACCTCACGCACCATCTTACGATAGGCCAGGGCGGTGGTATAGCGGTGATGGCCATCGGCAATATAGAGGGACTTGTCCAGGAATTGTCGCTGCACCTCTTTGATGGTCTCCGAACTCGTCACCCGCCACAGACTGTGAACACAGCCGTCAGCATCGGTCACGGCACCGAGAGACTCACGTTCCTGCTGTTCAAGCAGGGTCAGCACTGCATTGTGCGGATCGGAGTAGAGGGAAAATATCTGACTGAACTGGGCCTTGCAGGTGGCAGTCAGACGCAGACGATCGGCAATCACCGTATCAAAGGTCTGTTCATGGGGCTTGACCACGCCTTCCGCAAACTCGGCCAGGCCCACAAGCGCGACAAAACCCTTACGAGTCAGCCTTTTTCCAGAGGGGTGTGAGTACTCGGTATGATAGAGATAGATCCCTGGCTCAGGGTCACGCACCAGCACCTTTTCTGCAAGCCATTGGCTGAATAGAGCGGCCGCCTCCTGGTAGCGCGCATCGGCCTCATCACCCGGGCCGATACTCTTGACGATGTCCAGCCGGATCATATTATAAGGATTTCTGGCAAGATAGGCATCAACACCATTGGCGCTGATCACATCGTATGGTGGGGTCACGACCTCATCAAGTTTACCAACTTTCTGCGGATTAAAATGTACTCCCTTGAGAGGGGCAATAAAGGCCATGCTCTTTCACTCCTTTTCTGCTACAATATGCGGCAATATAAATGGACAGTAAGTTCGAGAACATTTGACAGATTTGGTTTCACCTGCGTCTGCCTTCTACCTTCTCTCTTCTGTCCTCTGATTTCTGGCATACCCTACCATTTCAAGAATGAATTTTCCAAGGTTTTCAGCCATGTTCTGTTGAATAATGAATGGTTGCCTTTACCGGGAATGATACCCACGGAGGAACACCGATGTTTGACATTTTTATCAAGACCCATTTTGCCGGAGCCCATCACCTGCGGGAATACCCCGGTAACTGCGAACATCCGCATGGACATAACTGGAAGGTTCAGGTCACTGTCCGGGCCACAGAACTGGATGAACTGGGCATGGGCATAGATTTCAAGGTCCTCAAGAAGAAGGTAAACGAAGTGGTTGATGAACTCGATCACCGCGACCTCAATGAGCACCCTGCTTTTCTCAACCAGAACCCATCTTCTGAGCACATAGCCGTCTTTTTATTTGAGCAGCTCAAGGCCAGCCTGCACCATGACCGCTACAGCCTTTACAGCGTCACGGTACGGGAAACCGACAACTCGGGATTGACTTATTATGGACCAGGCGTTGACGCTTGACCGTGGTAAGCAAATAATACTCTCATCAAAAATGCAACAACGGCATAAGGAGCCGTAATGAAATGGTAAAGCTGTAATGGACATTTCGCAACGGCTCCTAAACATTTCAGAGCTTTTTTATTCCATCCAGGGTGAATCCACCTATGCCGGCCTGCCCTGTGTCTTTATCAGACTGGCTGGATGTAATCTGCGATGCCGCTACTGTGACGCCCGTTACACCTACGAAGAAGCCCACGCGACCATGGCCATGGATGGTATTCTCTCTTTTGTGGACGGTTATCCGGGAGCGCTGGTGGAAATCACCGGTGGTGAACCTCTGCTTCAGAAAGATGTCTACCCCTTGATGGAACAACTGGTAGCCAAAGGCCGCACAGTGCTGCTGGAGACCAATGGTTCTCTGCCCATCGACACGATTGCCCCGGAGGTGATTGTGATCATGGATATCAAGACCCCGGACAGTGGCTCGGCGGAGACATTGGCCCACGACAATACTGGCTACGCCAAGGAGCGAAACAGGAAGGTCCCGGGGAGCTGTGAGATAAAATTCGTTCTGACCGGCAGAAATGATTATATATGGGCGCGGGACCTGGTGAACAGGGAGGCCCTTTATATGAGCTGCCCCACCCTCTTTTCTCCGGTAAAAGGCGAGCTCAGCCCAGAGGATCTTGCAGCCTGGATCCTGCAGGACCAGCTGGCTGTCCGTCTGCAGCTGCAGTTACACACCCTGATCTGGCCACATCTGTCACGGGGAATATAAACCAATCAAAAAAACAAAAAGTTCAGGATTGATAATGAGAAAGACAATCGCTGTGGAAGAGGCTGTTGGCATGGTTTTACCCCATGACATCACCGAGATCGTTAAGGATAAGTTCAAAGGCTGCGCCTTCAGGAAAGGTCATATCATCAGAGAAGAAGATATTGAGCACCTAAAACGTCTGGGCAAGGAACATATCTATGTCCTGCAGCTGGGACCGGAGGAGATCCATGAGAATGAGGCCGCTGAAAAACTGGCCACTGCCCTGATTGGCGATGGCGTCACCCGCTCTGCTGAGCCGGTGGAGGGAAAGATTACCATCATAGCAGATCGGGACGGCCTGCTGAAGATCAATGTGGAGGGCCTCTACCGTTTCAACCTATTGGGTGAGGTAATGTGTTCCACCCTCCACACCAATACCCCGGTAAAAAAGGGCGAGACCATTGCCGGTACCCGTCTTATCCCCCTGGTCTCGGCGCGATCCCTGGTCGATAAGGCCGTGGATATCGCCCAGAGCTGTGCCCCGGTGATTGAGGTTAAGGCCCTGCGCCAGGCAAGGGCCGGACTGATTATTACCGGCAATGAGGTCTTCCACGGACGGATAGAAGACAAGTTTGAAGCGGTCCTGCGCACCAAACTGACCGCGCTGGGCTCCGAGGTCATCAAGGTTGTTTTTGCCCCCGATGATATCAACAAAATCAGTGAGGCCATCCGCAGCTGCATTGAGGCTGGCGCCGATCTGATCATCACCAGCGGAGGCATGTCTGTTGACCCTGACGATGTGACCCGTATGGGCATCCAGGCGGCCGGAGCCACAGAAGCAGTCTATGGCTCACCGGTGCTGCCGGGCGCGATGTTTCTCAGTGGCAGGATCGGTGATATCCCGGTCCTTGGCCTGCCTGCCTGCGGCATGTTTCACAAGATCACCATCTTTGATCTCATCCTGCCCCGGGTTCTGACCGGAGAGCACATCGGCCGGGAAGAATTTGCCAGCATGGGGCATGGCGGACTCTGCCGAAATTGCAAGCAGTGCCAATACCCGGTCTGCAACTTCGGCAAATAAGAAAAGAGTTCTACAAGGGATGCGCCCACCCTTCTCAGGGAAATCTGGGGCGCATCCCGCGCTGTTTAAGCATCTCCTGCATCCTCTCTCCCTCGTCCTGCTTCTCCTCTTTCTTTTTGGCGGCCTGCTCCTCCTGAAAACGCTTCAAGGCCTCGGCATCAGGTTGGGCCGGTTGAGGCTGGGCTGGTGCAGGGGGCGGTGCTGCCTGTGTCCGCACAGGTACAGGTGGTTTTCCAGAGCGCAGCTTCTCCGGATCAATGCTCGGCCTGCCCCTGAGTTGTCCGGGTATCCTGCCTTGCTCCGGCAGCTGTGGCTGTTCGCGAAACATGGTGGGCGGCGGCTCTTCTTTCACTTCCGGGACTGGTCGTACCCGGGCAGGTGCAGGGGCAGGTACCACCTGTGGCTGCACAGGTACAGGTGGTTTTCCAGAGCGTAACTTCTCCGGATCAATGGTTGGTCTGCCCCTGAGTTGTCCCGGCATCCTGCCTTGCTCCGGCAACTTTGGCTGTCCGCGAAACATGGTGGGCGGCTCTTCTTTCACTTCCGGGACTGGTCGTACCCGGGCAGGTGCAGGGGCAGGTACCACCTGTGGCTGCACAGGTACAGGTGGTTTTCCAGAGCGTAACTTCTCCGGATCGATGGTTGGTCTGCCCCCGAATTGTCTTGGCATAACACTATGCTCAAGCATCTGCTGTCGTTCACTGGGCGCAGGTGGAGTCTGTTCCCTGCCCTGTTTTACAGTGGGATCAGGACTCATCCTGATTGTAGGAGCCAATGGTCGCGGTGCACCCGTTGGCCTAAAGACCGAACGATCACGATCTCTGACCATAGGCCTTTCTCCATCCACTGTCCGTCCAGGTAGTGACCGAATATTCAGGGGTGGTTGGTGCTCCCTGGGAATATCCCTGACAATCGGCATCATGGTCGCCCGCTCAGGCTCAAGCCTGGGCCGGCCAATATTTATCCGTTCCCTGAGAAAGGGATTTTCCTTGTGTCTCATATCCCGATACTGGCCTCTCAAGAAAGCGTCCCGACGAACCACACTGACCGCATTATGTACATGGACATTCCGGTAGTTTCTTCCAGGAACTACGGGATAAATATCAACATCAACGACATTGACACTATGGGGTCCATAATGGCCATGGCCATAATAGGTCTCGCCAGGTGCCAGCGGTACCCAGGCAACATCGTTTGCGGTTGAGACCCAACTGACATAGCCCGGCCCCCAATAGACCTCATGACGGGGTGGTGGAACCCAGCACCAGCCATGGGAAGAGATATACGACCAGCGACCATAATGGTAAGGAGCCCAACCCCATGGTTCACTTGCGATCCAGACATAATCGCCCCCGATCCAGACCCAGCGGCCGTGACGATACGGAGCCCAATCAGCAGAGTTATCGATTATTGGGGTCCAGACATATCCATACTCTCGGGTCTCAACCCATCTGCCGTTTCTATTCAGGTCCCGCCCATATCCAGAAAGTTCCGGCGGGAGATATTGCTCACTTTCCTCCCCGGCGGCCAGCGATTCATCCCACTCCTTGTTCCATCTCTCCCAGTCGTCAGGAGGGGCCAAGGCCATAAGTGAGGGTAAATCATCACCCATGGAAAGCATCTTGCCCGCACCAACCCGAACCTCACCGCTCCTGTTTTCTGCAAATACAGCGCCCCGAAATACGGAAATTTCGGTATTACCATTTTCAGCCAGGGCAACATTGAGGGTCGAGCTGTCATAGATCCTGATCGAAGAAACCGGGGTGTCCACCTGGAACATGGCATCGTTAACCCTCTTGAAATTCAGATAAGCCTGCCCCTGACTGAGGTACACTTGCAGGGATTGCTCATCCACCGCCAGAATTTCCAAGGCACTGTCCGCATCAAGCCTGAGGACACTCCCGTCTCGTGTCTCCACCTGGGCCCACGCGCCCTTGGGAACCCACAAACGGTCTCCGTTCTGAACCGGAAGATTGATGGTGGCAGGGAGCCACTCGGTCAAGCCCTTTGACTGGATCTGGACATCACCCGCCATCTGACTCAGGCGCAGAAAACCAAGGTCTTCAGCACCAGCCCAGACTGGTAAACAAATCACCATCCAGAACAGCAGCATCTTCAACAGATATTCTCTTTTCATGGGATCACCATCTGTACCTAATTTTATGGGGTATTATTTATTTTGGCCAAGAAGTTTAAAGGCAAGCGCCGCAGCTTGGCGGGAAGCGCCGGGACTGCCAAGTCTACCACGAACCTCCGCCAGCCCCTGACGCATCTCTCTGCCTGCCTTGTCGTCAAAAAGGAGGCGGGCAAGCTCCGCCTCAATCTTGCCTGGCTGGACATCGTCCTGCAAAAGCTCAGTCACGACCCCCCGCTCAGCAATCAGATTCACCAGGGAAAAAAATTGCATATGCCTGACCAGAAATCTTCCTAAAAAATAAGTATGAGGGGACACTCTGTAAACCACCACCATGGGGATACCAAGGATGGCAAGTTCAAGGGTGACGGTGCCGGAAGCCGCAACGACGGCATCACAAGCTGCCATCATATCATAACGGTCTTCACGGATCAGGCGAAAATTGATCAATTCTGAATAGTCGCCCAGGCCATTGTTCCACAGTTCTTCTTCCGAGATCGTGGAGGCGACAGGCAGGAGAAAGACAAATTCATGTTCATATTTCCTCAGCAAACGCTTGGCCGCAGCGAGAAAATCAGGGAGCAGCGCTGAGATCTCCTTCCTACGGCTGCCAGGGAGAAGGCCAATCAGTTTATGCTCCGGATTAATGCCATACCTTCGGCAGAAAGAGTCGCGATCCCTTGTCACATTGACAGAATCAAGTAGAGGGTGTCCCACATAATGAGCCGTAACCCCTCGGCTGCGGTAAAAAGACTCCTCAAAGGGAAGAATTACACCCATGGTATCAACCAGCCGGCCGATGGTTTTCACCCGTCCTGTGCGCCAGGCCCATACCTGCGGGCTGATATAGTAAAAGACAGGGATGCCGAGTTTTTTGGCCTTTTTAGCCAGCATCAGATTAAAATCAGGAAAATCTATCAAGATCAGCAGGTCAGGGGGATCTTCCCGCATTCGTTTCTTGACTATTTTCAGGGCGCGGATAATGTCAGGAAAATGAGTGAACACTTCGGCCAGACCGACCACTGCAATGCGGCTGGCATCAAAAAGAATATCGACGCCGGCAGCTGTCATCTCCCGTGAGCCCATACCGCAGAAGAGAAGCCCTGGGTCCTGTGCTTGCATGGCCTGCACCAGACGAGCACCATGAAGATCCCCAGAGGCTTCTCCGGCAATGATCATTATTTTTTGCTGCAAACCAGAATGGTTTTGAGAGTTCATCACGAGTTATCTCTTTTTCAAGGCCGCAGTAACCTGCCGGTACACTTCCAGATCCTGATTCTGCCGGATCTGCTCCATTACCTGCAGGGCCACCTCAAGCGCTCGGCGGCCAGCCCGACCGGAGACCAGGGGCTCAGTTCTGCTTCTGACACTTTCCACGAAATGAGCAATCTCATCCTTCAGGGCATCGCTTGCTGGAAAGGAAGCAACTTCAATATCCTGTCCGGGTGCGCCATTGGCCTGAATCTCATCGGTCAGATTGATGGTCATCACCTTTCTGCTGGCAAAATCGACATTGATATAGGAACCAGGCTGAAAGATCCGCATCTTCCGAATATTATTCCGGGCGATCCTGCTGGCCGTCACATTGGCGGTGGCCCCATTCTCAAAGACAAGACGGGCATTGGCAATATCAGTGGTGTCGGTCACCACCGGGGCACCCACGGTTTGAATGGACTTCAGGGGTGAATGGACAATACTGAGGATGATATCAATATCATGGATCATGAGATCAAGCACTACATCCACATCGACGCCACGGTTCTTGAAGGTTGAGATCCGGCTGCTCTCTATAAAGACAGGGACGGTCAGAAATTTTTCCATGGCCTGAACCGCTGGATTAAAACGTTCCAGATGCCCTACCTGCAAGATCAGATTTTTTGCATCTGTCCGCTGAATCAGGTCATCGGCCTCGGCCAGGGTGGTGGTTATCGGTTTTTCAAGCAGGATATCAACGCCTGCGGCAATACAGTCGAGTGCCACCTGATGATGGTAGCTTGTAGGCACGACGATGGAAACGGCATCAACTTTTGACAGAAGATCCCGGTAATCAGTAAAAGCGGCACAAGCACAATCTGCAGCGACCTTTCCGGCAAGGACCGGGTCCACATCGGCCACACCGACCAGCTCAACCCCATCCATCCCGGCATATTTCTGGGCATGAAACTTCCCAAGATAGCCAACACCAATCACGCCTGCCTTAATTATCTTCATCATTCAACCCTGGTATTTTTCCATAATATTAAATCCCTAAATATGCCTTCTGAACATCAGGATTGCTCAGAAGCTTATCCGCGTTATCGGCCAGAATAATCCGGCCATTTTCTATGACATACCCGCGATCAGCAATATGCAGTGCCTGATGTGCATTCTGCTCGACAAGGAATATGGTGGTATTGTGCTCCTTGTTGATGGCCTTGATGATCTCAAAGATCTGTGTGATGATCAAAGGGGCAAGCCCCATGGAAGGTTCATCAAGAAGCAGAAGTTGTGGGCGGGCCATCAGGGCACGTGACATGGCCAGCATCTGTTGTTGGCCACCGCTGAGCGTGCCGCCGGACTGATGCCTGCGTTCAGCAAGAATGGGAAACAGCGAGTACACATATTCCAGATCCTGTTTTATCCCAACCTTATCTGTACGCAGAAAGGCACCCAGATCCAGATTCTCCCGGACGGTCAGATCGGCAAAGATATGCCTTCCTTCCGGGACCTGACAGACCCCCAAGGCCACAATCTTATCCGGGGAAAGAGCTTGTATCTCCTGACCTCTCAGCAAGATCTGCCCTCGCCTGCAAGGAACAATGCCGGAAATAGTCATGAGGGTAGTACTTTTACCGGCGCCATTAGCCCCGATCAAGGTGACAATCTCTCCGGCATGGATGGTCAAATTCACATCGTGCAGGACCTGGATATGGCCATAACCGGTCTCGACATTTTTCAGCTCAAGCATTATCTGACTCCACATCCTCGCCAAGATAGGCCTTGATTACTGCCCGGTTAACGCGAATTTCCGCCGGTGTCCCCTGGGCGATCTTTTCCCCGTAATCCATGACAAAGATGCGATCTGAGAGGGTCATCACCAGTTTCATGTCATGTTCAATCAGGAGAATGGCATGGTCCTCATCGCGGATCTGCAGGATTAAGCTAACAAGATCTGCAGTTTCCTGGGGATTCATCCCTGCGGCCGGTTCATCAAGGAGCAACAGAAAGGGCTCTGTTGCCAGGGCCCGGCCGATCTCCAGGCGTCGCTGCGCCCCATAGGAGAGGTTACTGGCAAATTCATTGGCCTGCTCGGCAAGCCCCACCTTTTCCAGAATCTCATAACTCTTGTCGATGGTTTCCTGTTCTTCCTTGCGGGTCTTGCGACCACGGAAGATAGCGCCCAGGATCAAAGAGCTTGTCCGGCAGTGCCTGCCAATCATCACATTCTCAAGCACGGTCATCTGAGAAAACAAGCGGATATTCTGAAATGTCCTGGCCACTCCTTTTTCGGTGATTTTATTTGGTTTCAGACCATTAAGCCGGGACTCCTTCCCCGTTTGCGGACTCACCAGCCGGATATCCCCGTTACTAGGGAGATAGATCCCGGTCAGACAGTTGAAAAATGTAGTCTTTCCTGCGCCATTAGGACCGATCAGGGCCACAATCTCTTTGGAGCGTACATCAAGATCAAGACGATCAAGGGCACGGATGCCGCCAAAGTCCATGGTCAGACCGCTTACCTCGAGGATCAATTTATTCATCATTTTTTAATGCGGTATTTCTTTTCCTGCCCTGGTAACAATAAACCCTGCGGACACCCGCAATCAGGCCCTCAGGTTTGAAGATCATCATAGCTACCAGAATAGCGCCAAAGGCCAGCATCCGGTATTCAGACAAGGCACGAAGATATTCAGGGAGTAGGACCAGTATCAAGGCACCCAAGATGACACCGACAATGGAGCCCATCCCCCCAAGCACCACAATGGATAGAATAATAGCCGACTCCATAAAGGTAAAACTCGCAGGATTGACAAAGGTGGTCTTGGCAGCAAATATCACCCCTATAAGACCGGCCCAGAAGGCACCGAGAGAAAAGGCGATCAATTTTGTCCTGGTTTTATCAATCCCCATGGCCTGGCAGGCGATCTCGTCCTCACGCAGGGCCAGCCATGCCCGACCCAGCCGTGAGTCCTGGAGCCTGTTCACCACAAAAATGGTTACTAGCAGCAGGCCGATCATCAAATAGTACATATAAATCATGGCCTGATCAAGCGACATCTCCATTCCGAAAAAGCCCGGCCGCGAAATATTGCTGATCCCGCTTGGCCCCTTGGAAAAGGCATTCCAGTTTTCAAGGATCAAGCGAATGATCTCCCCAAAACCCAGGGTGACAATGGCCAGATAATCCCCCCGCAACCGGAGCACCGGAAAACCGAGCAGCACCCCGAAAAGAGCGGCCAGAAGCCCGCCAATAGGCAGTACCGTCCAGAAGCCCATACCGAAATGCAGGTTGAGCAGCGCGTAACTGTAGGCGCCAACCGCATAAAAAGCGACATAGCCAAGGTCAAGAAGGCCGGCCACTCCGACCACGATATTTAAGCCCAGTCCCAGTACAATATACATCAGGGCTGTGGTCATGATATTGGCCTGATAGGTGGAAAAGAGCTGGGGAAACGCCAGGGCAGCCCCTAAAAGAAAAGCGGCCAAGGGGTAGCGATATCCCGGCCTTTGCAGAATCTTCTGAATGATCGGGGTTCGAGACCGGCAAGAATCCTGTTGCCGGGCCATGCGACGTTCCTTTCTCACAAACCAGGCCTTGGCCAGTAGAGAGATGACAAAAGTGCCAATGGCCACATACAACATATTGCTCCAGCGCCAGGAGACAGTTCTCTCATAAGGATTAACCTTAATCACCATGAGCGGAAAGGTGAGAAAGACAAACCAGAGCGAGACCAGCAGCGATTTTTTAACTTCCTTAACTGTTATCATGGCACCCCTGCTCACACCTTTTTGGTCTCAGCCTTACCCAGAAGGCCGGACGGTTTAAAGATCAGAATCAAGACCAGCAGGGAAAAGGCAAAGACATCTTCATAATCACTGGAAATATAGCCGGTGGCAAAACTCTCGGTCAGACCCAGAATCAGGCTCCCCAGAACAGCTCCCGGGATAGAACCTATTCCTCCCAGAACGGCGGCAGTAAAGGCCTTGATTCCCGCAATAAAACCAATGGCAAAATTGATCTGACCGATATGCGAGGCAATAAGCAGGCCGCCGATGGCAGCCAGGGCTGAGCCGATAATAAAGGTTGCAGAGATTACCCGATCCACATTGATACCAACCAGCAGGGCCATGGTCCGATCCTGGGCCGTTGCCCGCATCGCCTTGCCGATGCGGGTAAATTTGATCAGGAAGGTAAGCGCCAGCATCACCACGGTCGTGGTCAGCAGGATGACAATATCAGAAGAACCAATGATATGGGCAATGGGTTCCATGAAGGCAAATTCAGGAATCAATTCGGGAAAGGGGAGAAAATCAGAGGTCTGGGCCAAGAGTACATAGTTCTGCAGAAGAATTGACATCCCGATGGCGCTGATCAGTGGAGCCAGCCGCGGCGCATGACGCAGAGGTTTATAAGCAATTTTCTCAACAGTGTAGCCGTAAGCTGATGACCAGATCGCCGCCGCCACTCCGGCCACAACCACAATAGCTGCAAGAGGAAAACCATAGATCGACAGCACCGTGGCCACGATAAAAGAGGTAAAAGCCCCGATCATGTAAATCTCGCCATGGGCAAAATTGATCAGGCCGATAATACCATAGACCATGGTGTAGCCGAGGGCAATCAGGGCGTAGATCGATCCCCGGGTCAGGCCGCTACAAAAAAGTTCAATGAAATAATCCATATAATTTCCATAAAACCACAGCGCCAGGTCGATGACCTCACACTGATTACAACCGGCCGATGAATGCTGATGAGTTAACCTGTTACAGGTATGCAAACAAAAGAGCCTGGGACAGAGGAAACTCCTCTGTCCCAGGCGGTACCACAACAATAAAAAAATTCTATTTTACTTTGACATACTGGCCGTTCTTTACCTGATACATGGCAAAACCAACACCCACGGCATCCCCTCTCTCATCAAAATGGATATTACCCACCGGCGTCTCTACCGTTTCTGTCTGCAGGGCCTTGGTCACCGCTGCGATCTCGGTGGAATCAGCCTTCTCGATGGCATTCATAATGGCCAGGGCCGCAGAATAAGCGCTTTCAAAGAAGGCGCCGGGATCACTGTTATAAGCCTTCCTGTGTGCGGCAATTGCGGCCTGGGCTACAGGATTTTTAGAGTTATCCTTAGGACCTGTGGCGTAAACTCCTTCCGCATCCTTACCGGCAACCTTGATAAAGGTGTCATCCTTTACTCCGTCATCGGAAAGAAATACAGTATCCATCCGTTTTTTACGCATCATGGAGACAATCTTTGAGGCCTCGGGATGATAGCCGCCAAAGATAACGGCGTCAGCCTTGGCTTGCCTGATCTTCTGAACAATGGCCGAATAATCCACCGCCCCTGGAGTCACTCCTTCAAACAAGACGACATCGCCTTTTCCTGACTTTTCAATAAACCCTTTGGCAAACTCGGCCAGTCCCTTGCCATAATCACCTTTGTCATGGATCACCGCAATTTTTTTGACGCCAAGCACGTTCAAGGCATAGTCTACCTCGGCTCGGGCCTGCATATCATCAGAGGCGATGGTCCTGAAAAAATTTGGATAGTCACCACTCTGGGTCAACTCAGGATTGGTCGCCGAAGGAGAGATCAAAATAACGCCTGCAGCCTTATAGATAGGAAGGGCGGATTTGGTGGCACCGGAACAGATATGGCCAATAACTGCATCAACCCCTTGGGATACCAACTTGGTGGCACTATTGGTTGCAACCTCAGGCTTGCAGACATCATCCTCAATCAGCAGTTCAACTTTTTTGCCATTGACTCCACCCTTGGCATTCAGCTCATCCACCACTAGTTTTGCAGCGTTCACCGTTGGCAGGCCATAGGATGCCAGATCCCCGCTGTGCGCTCCGGCAACGCCAATTTTAATTGTATTTCCAGCCAGACCAGCCACAGGAAGAATCGTGACCAGGGCAACTGCCGCTGCAGTCACCAGAAGGCTTGTTCTCATCTTTAATTTCACCTTTTTCCTCCAATTAAAAAATATTAATTTGTAGTCCATTGGGAAATTTCAATTGGTTCCAAATGGTTTGAGGCCTTGGTCTATTCAGCTTAGATATTTCGGGCTGAATATTTTCACAAAAGAGAGTAGTCTAAAATTCTGTAAATAAAAACAGATCCGATAATACCATCTGAGGGCAAAAAATCACCATTTTTCACTCTCCTGACGAATAAGCAGCCCCCCTAAAGAGGGAATATTATAATGGGAAGCACCACACAGATCAAGAATAGCCCAGAACACAACCTTGTAAGGAATCCATTTTTCTTCATGATGATAGTCCATGCCTGATTCCAGAAAAAACATCTACCTCCTTGGACGGCCATTCAGTCCACTTTACAGCGCGGCCATGAAGCTCCGCTTCTCCCTGTACGCTCGCAATTTCTTTCGACGATACAAAATGGAGGTGCCGGTTATTTCCATAGGCAACCTGACAATGGGTGGCACTGGAAAGACCCCCATTGTCAGTTACCTGGCCACATTTTTACAGAAGCAGGGGTACAAACCGGCTATCATCAGTCGTGGCTATGGAGGTGCTATCGATAATAAGGTTAATGTTGTGTCAGATGGTAAAGAGCTATACCTTAGTGCTGAAGAGGCCGGAGACGAACCACGGCTTCTGGCCGAGACTCTGCCCGGCATCCCTGTTCTCACCGGCATTGTGCGAGCCCTGCCTTGCCGACACGCCATTCATGCCTTTGGCAGCAATATCCTCCTTTTGGACGATGGCTTCCAGCATATGGCCGTGGAGCGGGATATCAATCTGGTGCTCTTCAGCGCTGAATCACTTGCCGGCAACAGCCGAGTCTTTCCGGGTGGCGATCTACGGGAGCCGGTTTCAGCACTCCTGCGAAGTGACGCCTTTCTACTCACCGGTACAACCGCAACCAACAAGGAAAGAGCGGAACGCTTTGCCGCTCTCCTGCGAAATCGTTTTCCTCATAAACCTATTTTTTTCAGTTCTTACACCCCTTGTGATGCAAGAGATGAGAAGGAGGGTAAAACGATACCCCTCTCGGGCCTGCCGATGCCACTTTATGGTTTTTGCGGCATTGCCAGGCCCGAGGCCTTCCGCAAGAGTCTGATCGAACAGGACATTGCCTTGTGCGGCTTCACCAGTCTCAAGGACCATCAACACTATACTCCCCGCCTCCTCCAGCAGCTCCAGAAAGATGCTATGGCGACCGGTGCCCGAGGGATAATTACCACCGCCAAGGACATGGTCAAGTTAAAGAACTCTCATTTTGATCTTCCCCTTTTCAGTCTGCAGATGCGGACCCATATTGACGATGACCTGAAATCCTATGTTCTGGAAAGACTCAACCTGCTCCAGCGCCACACCATATGATGTGTTTTTCCCTCTATAGCTACCCCTCGTGTCTTTTATCCCACAGTCGCCCCAATGACAATCCAACCATTACCATCACACCAACTGACTGAATAAACAGTATTTTTTTATTCATGACGACTTTATCATCTCGGTGGCTTGATTTTTGCATATTAATAATCATAATTATGCTCTCATTATTCCTGAATAATAAGGTTTTTATATGTCACATCAAGCAGAGCCACATCAGCATACCGTTCGCAAGACTATCCGTTTTTGCGGAATCGGGCTGCACTCAGGGAAACCTGTCAATCTGGCCATTAAGCCCGCTCCAGAAAACAACGGAATTCGTTTTTTTCGTTGCGACCTGACTTCCAATCAACATATTCAGGCGATCATGGACAAGGTCATTGATACCCGTCTTGCCACAACCATTAGTGACAATGGCATAACAGTGTCCACCACTGAACACCTTATGGCCGCCCTTCTCGGGTACGGCATCGATAACGCAGACATTGAACTTGACGGGATCGAAGTGCCGATCATGGATGGCAGTGCCGGTCCTTTTATGCACCTCCTTAAGCAAACAGGAAAAAGAAAACAAAAGGCCTTTCGTAAAGCACTGCGCATTACGAAAGAGATAACCTATCAGGACGGCGACAGCCTGCTTCGTATCCTTCCTTACAACGGTTTCAAAATAAGCGGTGAGATCAGCTTTAACGACGAACTCATCCAGACCCAACGCTACTCCATAAACCTGACAGGAGAGCGCTTTGCAGAAGAGATTGCCATGGCCAGGACCTTTGGCTATGTTGAACAGGTTGAAGAATTATGGGAGAATGGCCTGGCTCTGGGCGGAAACCTGAGCAACGTTATCGCTATTCACTGGAACAGAAAGACGGTGTTGAATGAAGAGGGGCTGCGTTTCAGTGATGAATTTATCCGCCACAAAGTCCTTGATCTGGTCGGAGATCTAGCGCTCCTTGGTTGTCCCGTCCTAGGCCATGTTATTGCTCATCGAACCGGCCACACTCAACATCTTGCCTTCATGCAGGCCATTGCCAGCGCCCCGGACTGTTGGGAGCTGATCGAACTGGATCGGAACGGCAATCACTCCGTGCTCAAGCAGGTCCTCTCAACCACAAAAGCAGCAGGTGACATGCTTATCCCCCTTTTCAACCCCTATCCGACCCATACAGCCATAGCACCATCTTGCTGATTCATTTTCATTTCAGGTCACTGAAATGAAACAAAAAGGGGGTTGCTGCAAGTTAACTTGCAGCAACCCCCTTTTTGTTATGAACGTTTTTTTCTCTTCCACTTTGAAATGCTTGAAGAGTTTTATGTCATGTTCGACAGGTGAGTCCACAAATAGGAAAAGACTCATAACTTCAAGCCAATCACCTTCACCCTGAATCTTTCATCTTTGATCAGGAAAATCATGATCTATTTTTTATAATAATCTTTATACCACGCCACAAATTTACGTACACCTTCTTCCAATGATGTCGCCGGTTTATAGGCGAAATCCCGAATCAAGTCATCCACATTGGCATAGGTCACCTGGACATCACCAGGCTGCATTGGCAGAAAGTTCTTGTCCGCTTTTCGCCCCAGATGCTTTTCAAGCACATGAATAAAATGCAGCAATTTCTCTTTATTATTATTGCCTATATTATAGATACGGTAAGGACAGTATGAGGTGGCCGGATCAGGTGAATCACCATTCCATTGCGGATCCGGCTCAGGTACCTTATTAATGACCCGAACCACCCCTTCGACGATATCGTCAATATAGGTAAAATCGCGTTCCATATCTCCGTTATTAAAGACATTAATCGGTTCACCGGCCATGATAGCCTTAGCAAAAAGAACTGGAGCCATGTCCGGCCTGCCCCATGGGCCATAAACTGTAAAAAAACGTAGCCCGGTAGTGGGCAAACCAAAAAGATGGCTATAGGTATGGGCCATCAGTTCGTTGGCCTTCTTCGAGGCGGCATAGAGCGAGAGCGGATGGTCCACATTGTCATGCACCGAATAGGGACGCCGGGTATTGGCACCATACACCGAACTGGAAGAGGCATAGACAAAGTGCTTGACCCCTGAGTGACGGCACCCCTCCAGGATATTGACAAAACCAACAATATTGGTATCCACATAGGAATATGGATTAATAAGGGAGTAACGAACCCCGGGCTGGGCGGCCATATTAACCACCGCATCAAAACTGTGCTCCTGAAACAACTTTTCCATGGCCGGGCGATCAGCGATATCAATGTTCACATGATGAAAACGCTCCCCTGCTGCCAGATGGGCCAGCCGATCTTTTTTTAACTGGGGATCATAATAGTCAGTCAGGTTATCAATACCAACCACTTCAGCGCCATTATCCGTTAACCTTCTGACCAGATGAGCCCCTATAAAACCGGCTGCCCCGGTTACAAGTATTTTTTTCATAATTTCCTTAAACCGTTGTTCAAAAACAACCATACCATTTCAATACAATGGTCGACATAAATGGCCGCAACGAAATGGTTAGAACTAATATATTGGTTATTTTAGAAGAGCACCTAATCGTCAAAATGGCCATCCGGCCCCTTATTCACATCAAGCGTTCTGGCACGTTCAATAATTAGTTCCCGGCTCCATTGCGCCGGGTCTTCAATTCGTCCCACCTTGGGACCAAGGTCATAAGATCCGGCCTCGAGAATCACCTCGCGGGCCAGGGTGGCACTGCCTCCGGCATAGAACACATCCGTCAGCATGGTATAGACAAATTCCTCCACCCGCCTGGCCATACGCTCGCGAATCTCCCGGGGCTGACCAAGAAGTCTGGGCTCAAAGGGCAGATTCAACTTCTTGTAATCACCACTTTTCCAACTCTTGGAATCAGCATAGGATGTCATCTGCTGCCACATCTCTTCAGTAACCCCTTCTCCCTTGACCTTCTTCAGATTGCCGCCATCGTCCAAGATGGCATTGCCGTAATCATTAACCTCCACTCCCCATGAGACCATCTGCAGGGCCGTTGCCACATTGGCCTTGGTGGTGTGGGTCTGACGGGCGATGGCTCGCAAACGCTCAGAGCTGTTGCCGGAGGTCCCATGCTGGGCACCTGATGTGCCATACGGGGCCAGATGCTCATGGATAGTCGTGGTCAATTCCACCTGAATACCCTGACTGCTCGCCTCAAGGCCATGGGTGGTTCCATTATTCAGAGCAATCCAATCAGCACAAATACCGTGGGCGTTCAGACCCTTGATCAAAAAGGAGGCGTCATCAACAGTGGAGAGCCCCTGCGAACCTTTGATCTCACCCACCTCGGTCTCAAGCCCTGCCCAGGCAGGAATCATGGCATTCAGTTCAATATTGGCCAGCAAGTTCAGATCATCAGCCATATGCGAGGCGTCAATGGCAATTGAAGTAATCCCCGCTTCAAAAATTGTGGGAATCTCAACTCTGGCCATAGGAAGGTCCTCTTCCTTTTTGATCCCGTAATGATCGGCGTGAATGGCCACCGGCACCGTAATGCCAAATTCATTGCACATGGCATCTACCTGACGGGCAATATTCCAGTAATTCACGGCACAATAGGCAGAAGCTCCACCCTCGGAACGGGCAATCTCAATGATCAGTGCGGCATCGGCTCGTTGTGCGGCCTGCAATGCGCCACGGATAATAAAAAGATTTCGGCCATTAGCTGCCATGGTCATAGATCCCCCCTTGGCACGCAGAGCGCGGTCAATCACCTTACCGCTGACCAGCAGGGCACGGGAATTGGGGAATAATTGTCTAATATTAGGGGGACGTCCAATCTCCAATGCCTTTGCAAAATCTCCAGAAACACTCATCACAACCTCCAGTTATAGAATCAAAAGGGGACTTAAATCTCTACTTATAGCGTACCCCAATAAAAGAATCCAGCAGATGTGGTAACAAATAAGCTTTTGCAGACAACAACATCATCCTTCAGCAACATCGTTTTCCTCAACATCTACGCCTGGCTGAAAAGCAGCAAAGCTTTTCCTGCCAAAGAGCCACACGGCAACGATACTGATTTCATACAAGACCATCAATGGCGCTGCCATCATTAACTGATTCACGACATCAGGAGTCGGAGTCAAAATTGCCGCGATAATAAAATTAACAAGAATGGCATACTTGCGATGACGATTCAGAAAAGCAATATTGACAACACCAATTTTGGCCAGGAAGACCATTAGTACCGGCATTTCAAAGATGACGCCAAAGGCAATGAGCAGACGAAGGGCCAGAGAAAAATATTCACTGACAGCCGGCAGTGACATCAAAAAATCATTGCTGTACCCAACAAGAAAACGGAAGGCTGGCGGAAAGACGACAAAATAACCAAAGGTCGCACCGCTCAAAAAGCAGATGGTGGAGAGAAAGGAAAAGGGCAAAAGTACGCGTTTCTCATGTTTGTAAAGTCCGGGGGCCAGAAAACGCCAGATTTGATAAAAGATGACTGGACTGGCCAGGAGCAGGCCGCAAACGAAGGCGAGCTTTAGATAAAAAAAAACCCTTCCTGATACGAGGTAAAAATAAGCGACGAGCCTTCGGGCAGGACATCGGTAAGCGGTTTGAAAAACCAGACTCCAATAGATTCAATAAAGCCATAGGAACCGGCAAAGCCGACAATGATCGCAGCCAGAGAGACGATAAGACATGATCGTAGATCACGCAGATGATCGGTCAAGGATTGGGCATTGAATTGTTCACTCTCTCCCTCGCCTGGAGATTCAGGATCTTGCACCTGTTCTGAGCTATTCTTCTGTTCAGTCATTGTTATTCTTGCTATTTTCTAGCCTGCAGTGATATTATAAAAAACTTATTCAACCTGTTTTTTGCCAAGAGGCACATCCATCAATATGCACAACCTCTCTCCCCTGAATTACATACCATCCAGAACCTCTCTTTGCAACTCATTCAATAAAGGCTCACGATTGCAAAAAAATCTGCTAATCATCCCCTTTCTACTCTGCACCATTCTTCTCTATCCTCTGGCAGGCCTTACTACCACAGCGGAAAAACTGAATTTTGTCCTCTGTGATCAAATCGAACAGTGCAACGCTGAATCTTCAGATTCACAGACTGACAAAAAATCCAACAATTTGAAACCATGGCTTGGCATCATCTATGCCAGAACGGATCTACAACCCCTATGGGTCACCAAAGACGGCCCTGGAGAAAAAGCGAAAATACTGCTCTCGGTTTTAAAAAATTCAGACCAGGATGGCCTGGTTCCAAAGCAGTACAATGTCCATCGGATCACATCACTCTGGAATGGAAAGACAGCTGAAGAACTGATTGAACTTGACACCCTGCTGACCCTTTCCTTTATCATGTATACCCATGACGCTCAGAAAGGTCGCGCTAATTCCAGCAATAGCAATCCCGCTCTTTTTATAAAGGCTGAGAGTGCTCCTGCTTTTGACGCAGGAGCACTCATCAAAACAGCTTTCTCTTCTCCGGACCTAAATCAATTTCTGGCCGGTCTGTTGCCATCACACCAGTATTATAAAAATCTGCGCACCGCTTTGCCGCGCTATCGGAATTTAGCTGCGGCCGGTGGATGGTCCTCCGTTTTACCCGGAAAGACCATTCATCCAGGCGAGCAGGACTCAAGAATCCCAACGATAAGGAAAAGATTATGGATTGAAGGTTTTATCCAATCCTCGACAACCGAGACTCGCGTGTATGACGAGATGCTTGTCCAAGCCGTCACCCAGTTTCAGCTTCACCATGGCCTGAGCAGCGATGGAGTGATTGGCAAAGCGACTCTTGCTGCCATGAACATACCCGTTGAAAAGAAGATAAAGCAGATCATCCTCAATCTTGACCGCTGGCGCGGGGAGCCCCATGATCTCGGTAAGAAATATGTGTTGGTGAATGTTGCCGGATTTACTCTGGAAGGAATCAGCAATGACACAGTCATTCTCGAAATGGCCGTTATTGTCGGTACACAAAAGCACGAAACACCATTATTCACTGACCATATACAATATATCGATTTTAACCCCTACTGGAACATTCCTCCCAGCATTGCCCGTAATGAAATGTTGAGCGAGCTCATAAAAAACCCCTATTATCTAAACTCAAACCATATACGCCTCTTCAGTGACAAGACCTCTGCGGCCAGAGAGATAAATCCTCTCTCCATTAACTGGAAACAGGTCAGCCGAAGAAAAATGGGTCAGTTCAAATTACGACAAGATCCTGGTAAATGGAATGCCCTTGGCGCCATAAAATTTGTCTTCCCAAACAACTATAACGTTTATATGCATGACACCCCTGCCCAGTCTCTCTTTCAACGTTCCAGCCGGGACTTCAGTCACGGATGCATCCGCCTCAGCAACCCTTTGAAACTGGCAGAATTTCTACTGGACGGTGTCGAGAAAGAATGGCCAATGGATCGATTTAAGAAGATCATAGACACTGGCAAACGAACCATTCTCCGCCTGCCGACACCAATACCGGTACATATCACTTACCAGACAGTCAAGAGTGACCAGAATGGAGTGATCTCTTTTTATACAGATATCTATGATCGTGATCAACAGCTTGAGCAGATACTGTTTAAAGAATAACAGCACAAACTTCTGCAAAGCTGTTTCAACCATTCCGCAAGAAGCAGGTAGCTGCGGCAGTTCTGCGATTCAAAATAAGTGTAGGCAATAGCTAACAGTGCTGCTAAAAGCAAAATAACACAAATACAGTCCGTTACTTCTTCTCCTTCCCTTTATGACTATCCTGCAGTTCCTTAATCTGTAATTTCAGTTCATCAAGGTCACTCATTCGAGCAAGGTTCATCTTTTTCACGACTTCCTCAACCCGCTCCTCAATCTGTTTTCTAATATCCTCCTTAGCCTCTTCAACCTTGGCAAGAATTTCATCTACCAGTTTTTCCCCCTCCTGCTG
This sequence comes from Pseudomonadota bacterium, assembly GCA_018821985.1. Taxonomy (GTDB): domain Bacteria; phylum Desulfobacterota; class Desulfobulbia; order Desulfobulbales; family Desulfocapsaceae; genus UBA2270. The sequence goes on along the minus strand of JAHJKP010000032.1, from coordinate 135,420 downwards.
GGAAAGTTTTCCCTGTTCGACAAAATCACGACCAATTTCCTCAATTTTTTCCTTGGTCAATGAGGCCACACCCAAACCAGTCAACATTGCCTTTTTGATCAGCTCAATCATTACTGTTCCTCCTGTCGTTGATATTAAACTATTTTTGCCTTTCCATTCGAGATGGATACAACACCTGTAACTCTTCGCTTAGACAAAGCCGTTGTAAAAAAATAATATGATCAATAGAATGGTCAAAACGGCATAAGGGGCCGTAGAGAAATTTGTATAAAAGATAAAGCTATTTTTTAACGGCCCTTAAAAAACATTCGGGCATGATCACAGGCCTGTTCTACAGAAACACTGTTCTGAACAGCACTTGCCAGGTGATGGCCAAAGGTAAAATTCTGCCCATAATAGTGGGTAAACTGTTTCAAACGCCCCAGACGCCGCTCCGGGCGAAAACGCTCAAGCAACTGGACAAAACGAAAATAAATATCCGAAAGGCTCAAATCAGACAAAGCACTTGACACCCCATAAATATCCCTGGCAATCTCAGCAAATAGCCAAGGCCGACAGGCAGCTCCCCGGCCAATCATCAAGCCATCCGCCCCGGAAAGAGCAAGGCATTTTCTGGCATCCTCAACACTGAAAATACCGCCATTAGCTAGCACCGGTATTTTTAAGGCATATTTAACCTTGCCAATCCAATCCCAGTGCGGACGACGACAAAATTTTTCCCCATGCAGACGCCCATGCACGGAAAGAAGATCAACTCCCTCACCCTCCAGCATCTGACAAAATTCAACCAACCTTTCTTCATTTAAACTTGTGCCAAGACGAATCTTGGCGCTCAAGGGCAGGCTGGTGGTGCGTCTGAGCATGGCGACTATATGACGCACCTGTTCATGATCATTAGTTAAGGCACATCCCGCTCCCTGTTTACGCAGGTTGGGAGCCGGACAGCCCAGATTCAGATCAATTCCCTGAGCACCCAGTTGGTGCAGACGTTCAACTGCTGGCACCACATCCTGGCCGGGGCTCACGAAGAGCTGATAAAAAAGTGGCTGTTCTTCCGGCGAACGGAAGAGAAAGGGCGAGACATTGGCATTTTCCTGAGGAAGCCTGGTCACCGATAACATTTCCGTAAAGAGAAGCCCGACTCCCCCTAACTCAAGTACCAGGGTACGCAGTGCAGAATGGGAGAGTCCGACCATGGGGGCCAACGCCAAAGGTGGCGACAGGGTCAACTCCCCAATGGAAAGCGATGCGTCCATTATTGGCATTGGTAGCGCCTTACTTATGCCACTGCAGAAGAAGGTTTTTAAGATCATCCGCACCCATCGGCTGGTCGAATCGTACATGAACGCGATAATCCTTGTCCATATAATCCTGTAATGACACTCCGATAATCTCTCCCTTACACTCCAGAACCGCATCTGTTCCCATGGGCAGAGATGACATAATGCGTCTGCCCAAAAGCAATCGTGCATTTTCTTTCTTGGAGAGACGGATCATCAGCGACAGGCCGCCAAGAGAAAGATCCTCCACCTGCCCCTTGAATCTCTGTTGCGATGGGTTGTCCTGACCATCCAATAAGCTATTGACAATGATTTGCTGTGCTGAATGACGGACATCCTCACGACGATTTTCACCCGACATTTTTAAAAGTTCAGGAATCTTGTCTGATCTACGACAAAAATCAGACAGCCTGGTCTCAAGCCCGGGATACTGCAGCAATAGCTTCAGGAAATCTTCCCGCTCCAGAATCTGCACCTTCACTGCGCTCATGGCAGTAAGTGTCACCGTCCATACCGAGACATCAAAAAAAGGACCAACCCCGACAATATCTCCCGGCTTCATACGCTTAAGGAATATCTCCTTCTGACCCTGCCTGCAGGTCAGGCCAACCATTCCCGCATTGATAAAATAGAGGGTGGAGTTGATATCCCCTTGCCGAACTATCACCTCTTCTGCCTTATACTCCTGAAAACGCTGACAATGGTACAAGGCAGTGAAGCTATCAGAGTCTAAAAAGTCATACAGTTCACTCCAGAGGCTGAGATGGTGACTACTGATAGCGCTACTCTTCTCTTCCTCTATGACCTCACTCACTCGAATGACCTCAATCAAGGCATTGGGATTCACTGCCAGCATCCGGTCACGTAAAATCTCTGCCGTCACAAAATCTTTTTCTTTAGCCGCATGAAGAGCATGTTCAGTAATCAAGGCCGTAACTTCTTTTATCTTTTCTGCCTTCAATAATTGCTGAATCTGAGTCTCCAGATCACGCAGATTCAGTCTTGCCCTTTGTTCAGCCTCAGAATCAGATGCAAAAGACACGTCTACCTCCTTATCAACACCTTGTTTAGCTACAGGCTGCAATTGTGGTTCAAGAATCTGTAATGTACGTCTGGCAATAAGACTTACTGAATCACGCCCACTCCTCCCCTGTTTTTCACGCTCAGCCACAAGCTGTCGTAACAGAATAACAGTTCGTTGTTTTGGCGCCAGACGCAGGGCAATACAGAGTTGCCCCAGGAGATCCTCGCGCACATTGGCGGCTATGGCTTCACGGTCTGCCAGAAGATCGAGCAGGACTTCTGCACACTCTGCGCTGCATCCAAGTTGTCCCAACTGGACAACAAGAGGCGGCTTAAGCTCATCATCTACCAGGGACAGGGCCGACAGAAGATATTTCTTTTTATCCACACCCCCAAGGTCATTAATACAATCAATGACCTGCTGTTGAACCCGAATATCCACATTTTTAAGAGAGGGGAGCAGTAATGGGATGAGTGAGGAATCACCCATGACTGCAATAAGCAGAACAATATTCCGCACTCCGTACCAGGGCAGATCTTTGCTCAAATATTCCTTGAGCACAGGCACAGCGACCTTACCCGCCTCGGGAATCAATTTGATGAGATGAAGCCGTTCTTCTTTTTTTTGCGACAACAGCAGCTTTTCAAGGAGGAAAATAACTGAACGGCGACCGAGATGGGCCAGGATCTTCTCTGCCAGGACCTGCCGCCCCCCCTGGCCCTTTAGAAAAACGAGAGTCAGCTCCTCAAGGATATGATCAGCAGCCAGTGCATCCAGGGTTCTGGCAACCAACCCCCGAATCACATTCCCTTTTTCCAGCACTCCGGATTGAATCTGGAACAGAATATCAAGTAGTGAATCAAACTGTTGCCAACGCCCCTCGTCAAGCATCCTGAGCCCATTCTGCTGTAACTGTCGGCAAACGGTTTCACAAACCGGATAGTAGGCTGTTTCCACCTTTAACCAATGCGCCAGTATAAAGGTCACCTTTTCCAGCAACTGGTAATTCTCATCGGCAGACAAAAGGCCTGAACATAAAGAAAGGGCCATGACTGCACGTTCACGGAACGCGGCTTCCTCTCCGCAGGCATACTTACCTAATCCCTCCACAAGATTTTCGGCGCGACCTGGAGGCCCATCATGAGAGGCCTCAATAATCAATTGCGATATATTGCCAACAAATTCATCGTGCAACAAAACTTTGCTGTTTCCCAGTTCGAACTCTTCAAGCTGGCGCGACAGCCGAACGTGAGCCCTCTGTGTTTCACCTTCCGCCATCAACTCTTTGGCTTTCTGCAAAGCCTGTTCTTTTTGTTTCTGATCGATATCCATAACAAAAAAATGTTAGAAAATAAAAACACCTGGAGCAAAACGCCCAACTCTCCACTCACCCGCCATAAGGCACAAAAAAAAATTATCTCACGACAAGGTGGAAAAGCGTATTTACCAAATTGACATTTCAGGAATCATATCCCATAATGCCGAACTATGAAAAAATGGCAAGAAATACTAAGGGACTCCATAACCAGTCCGGCTGCCCTGAATAATTATTTCAATGTTAACATTACCTCATTAGACAAGGTAATAGCAACATTTCCCATGCGGATTAATCCCTATTACCTGAAATTAATCCAGAAGATCGGTGACCCCCTCTGGAAACAGGCTATCCCTGATGTTGCAGAATTGCATGATTCTGTCTGCATTGAGGATCCCCTTGCAGAAGAAAATCTGAGCCCGGTCCCTAATCTGGTTCATAAATATCCCGACCGGGTGCTGTTCCTGATTTCCAACCAGTGCGCCATGTACTGCCGTTTCTGCACCAGAAAACGAAAAGTTGGAACCGGGAAGATGCTTATCAGCCAGGAGAGCATCCTGTCAGGACTTGACTACATCCGCCATCACCCCCAGGTCCGAGAGGTGCTTCTTTCAGGCGGAGACCCGCTTCTCCTGCCGGATTCCCAGATTGAATTTATCCTGCATGAGCTACGTTCGATTCCATCCGTCAAGGTGATTCGCATTGGTACCAGAGTGCCCTGCACCCTGCCCATGCGGATAACCCCGGAGCTGGTAACCATTTTGAGAAAATACCATCCGCTTTATATCAACACCCATTTTAACCATCCCGCGGAAATCACTCCGGAGGCCAGTACTGCCTGTACCCTGCTGGCAGATGCCGGCATCCCCATGGGATGCCAGACCGTTCTCCTGAAAGGGGTCAACGACAACACTGAAACCATGCGGGAGCTCTTATTGAACCTGCTGGAAATACGAGTAAAACCCTACTATCTCTTCCAGACAGATCTTACACGGGGTACCAATCATTTCCGCACACCGACCACGACAGGGATCAGAATCATGCGCAACCTGATCGGCCATATTTCGGGACTTGCTGTGCCCACCTTTGCCCTCGACGGCCCAGGCGGAAAAGGGAAGATCCCACTCACACCTGATTACATTCTGACCAGAGGAGACAAACTCGTTTTTGAAAATTATCGCGGTGAAATATGTACCTACCCGGAATCAGGAGATGGAATTTAAGGGTTTGGCCGTGGATATCTCCATGTTTTAAGTGTTATGTTTTAACTATTACGTTATAATCTTTTATGTCTCTCTGAGACAGGCCCAAGCAAAGTACTTATGGACAGCAGTGCCTGGATCTCCTATCGACACGTGGAAACAATAAGAAAAAGTATTACCTTAAATCTTCAACCTTGTATCGTATATCATGCAGCCAGAAGATATTCTCAAGACAGTTCTCAGTTCCACTGAACTTCCCACCCTGCCGACTGTTGCCTCGGCGCTTATATCCCTGACATCACGGGAAGACACAACCTTGACGGACATCGCGGATCTGGTTTCAAAAGACATCGCCCTGTCGGCAAAGATTCTCAAGGTATCCAACTCCGCTTTTTACAGCTTTCCCCAACAGATCGGCTCAATCAATCAGGCAGTGTCAATCCTCGGCATCAACGCTGTCCGTTCTCTGGTCCTCTCTTTTTCATTTCTTTCCATCAAGGGCGGGAAAAAAAGTGACCATTTTGATTTTCAAAAATTCTGGGAACGCTCTCTTGCCTCCGCAGTTGCCGCCAAACTGATCCTGGGCAAGGTGAAAGGGGCAGACACCGAAGAGATTTTCATCTCTGGGCTCTTGCAAAACCTTGGCGAGCTGATCTTTGCCAAAACCTTTCCTGACCAATATGAAGAAGTTCTCTGCCAGTTAAAAGAAGAACAGGGGACAACTACAGAAATAGAGAAAAGGCTAATAGGGGTTGATCACTGTTTTATCGGCTATGAAGTAGCAAAAAGTTGGGGTTTTCCGGAGGTCTTACTGCTCCCGATCCTGTTCCATCATGATCCGCAACAATACGCTGGTCAAAATCTCAAGATCAAGGCAACAACGAATGCCGTATACCTCTCTGATATCCTGATCAATATCCTCTCCTCCCGTACTCCTGAGGAGTATCATAAACAGTTTCAAAAAGAGGCAAAAAAACTGTTTGGCTTGAGCAGCGCCGACATCAACAGTATCCTCTCCGACCTGCATCATCAGCTAGATCAAGCGGCGGCCTATTTTGGCCTGAACATCAAGAACAGCAAATCAATCCAGGAGATCCTGCAAGAGGCCAATATCAAACTCAGCCTGCTCAATCTCAATTACGATCAGATCAATCAACAACTAGTGCAGACCAAGATCAAACTGGAGAATCTCACCATGGAGCTCCAGGAAAAAAACAAAATCCTGGACAATCTGGCCAACATTGACGGATTAACTGAAGTCTATAACCACCGTTATTTTCAGACCAGCCTGGATCAGGAAATAAATCGCTCAAGCCGTCATCAGACCGCGATTTCCCTGCTTCTTATTGACATAGATCATTTCAAGGATTTTAATGATACCTATGGTCATCAGGCAGGAGATTTTGTGCTGAAAAAATTTTGTGAGATCTTGCAGAATAATCTCCGGAAATATGACACCCTGGCCCGTTATGGTGGTGAAGAATTTGTGATCATTCTCCCCGAAACGTCAGAAGAAGACGCCTTGCTGGTGGCCGAAAAACTTCGGGCAGCCATTGAAGACGCAACCTTTGTTGACCTGAACCACGAATACCACGTCACAGCAAGTTTTGGCCTTAGCAGCGCTTACCCTGGCAAAGTTGATGGTTTCAACAAGAATAATTTTATCAATCAGTCAGACCTGGCCCTCTATGATGCGAAAAAAGAAGGGAGGAACCGGGTGGCAGTCTATGGACCTAAAAAGAAATGGTTTAAATTTTAGGAGGACTAGCACTGCCAATGTGGATAAGTTAGTAATTCTTTTTCAATGCAAGGCGAGATTGTCAGACAATCCCTTTACATATTATCAACCTACAGCGTAAACAACCTTATTCCTCACATCATATTCTCGGGGTCGACATCAATCCCAAGCTTAATATCCCCAACAGTAAAATCCGCCTGACATGTCACCACCTGATGACATAGGGCATGCAAATCTTCCTGACAGATGCCCTTAAGCAGGACCTGCCAGCGATATCGGTCGCGTAGCCTGTCCAGGGGCGACGGCGCTGGGCCAAGGATCTCCACGGGATGACACATCGATTCTGCGGCCAGGGACTTTGCCAGTATCCGGCATTTTGCAGCAATATCCGCTGCTGCCTTTCGTACTTCCTGCTCTCTGCTTCCCTGAATATGGATATTAATCATCCGCAACATGGGCGGAAATGCCGGCATCTGCCTGACCGCCATCTCCCGCTCATACATCTCCTTGTAGGCATGGTGCTGGGCCAGTGATACTGCATAATGATCCGGTCGCAAGGTCTGGATAATCACCCTCCCAGGACTACTCCCCCGCCCTGCCCGACCGCTTACCTGTGACAACAATTGGTAGGTCCGTTCCGCTGCCCTGAAATCCGGCATAGTGAGTCCGCCATCGGCCCAGACAACTCCCACCAGAGTCACTTCAGGAAAATCATGACCCTTGGCAATCATCTGAGTGCCGATCAGGATATCGATCTCCCGGTTATGCATGGCCTTCAGGATATGGAGGAATTTCTTACGATCTGCGGCGGTATCAGTGTCAAGGCGGGCAATTCTGGCCTCGGGCAGCAGCTCGATAACTTCCTGCTCAATACGTTCCGTGCCAAAGCCCACCGGAACCAGTTTTTCCGAGTGGCAACCTGCACAAAGCAAATTGCTGTTCAGAGAAAAACCACAGTAATGACAGACCAGCTGATTTTTACCTTTATGGAAAGTAAGCGAGATATGACAATGCTTGCACTCGACCGGCTTGCCGCAATCCTGACACAGATAGGCGGCGGCAAAGCCCCTTCTATTTAAGAGCAGGATGCTCTGTTTTCCCTGAGCCAGAGTCTCCTGCAGGGCCTGTTGCAATTTTTTACCCAGCGCCTTTCCATAAGACTTTTGCGATTTGTCACGCAGATCGACAAGAGAGACCGAAGGCAGAGAACGCTCCTGCACTCGCTTCTTCATGGTCAGTAGAGAATATTTCCCCTGCTGTGCATGGTAAAAACTTGTCACCGACGGAGTAGCCGAGCCAAGCAGAACCACCGCATCATTAAACCTGGCCCGCAGGATTGCAAGATCACGGCCATTATAGCGCAGGCCATCATCCTGTTTGAAACCGCTGTCATGTTCTTCATCCACCACAATAAGCCCCGGATCCTGCAACGGGGCAAAAACTGCGGATCTGGCCCCGATCACGATCTGTGGACCGGTTGCAGGCTGTCTCTTGGATGCCAGGCTCCACTGGTCAAAGCGTTCACCCGTTGACAGACCGCTATGCAGGATCAGTACCCTTTCACCAAAGCGGGAGACGAAATGGGCCTCAAGCTGGGTCGCCAGGGCAATCTCAGGCACCAGGACCAGGACATCACGGCCACTGGCAAGGCTTGTTTCGGCAGCCTGGAGATAGACCTCGGTCTTACCACAACCGGTCACACCATGGAGCAGGAAGGTTGCAAATTGCTTTTTCTGAATGGCAGGGGTCAGTACGGAAAGAGCTTGATCCTGTTCCGGCGTTAGAGTCTCAGGCCTGGGGAACCAGGAGAGCTGCTCACCATAGGGATTGCGAAAAACCCGTTGTTCAACGCGGTTCACAAGACCCTGTTCCAGAAGAAATGGCAGGGCCTTGGCGGCACCACTGTAGACCTTGTTCATCTCGCGCACCGGAACAGCCCCCCGCGGTTTGCCTCCAGCCAGCAATTGTAGAAAATAAAGGGTCTTGATATGGGAAAAATGAAGGGAAGGAACAAGCTCTTTTGCCAGAACTCGTCCAAGGCTTTTGAGCTCATCCTGGGAAGGATTAGAGCTTAAACATGAGGGAAGAGATAGTTCACTGGCCAAGAAATAACAGATCTCATTTTTCTGCCGGGTATCATTCCCGATCAATATCTCGCGGATCTCAATGAGGCCTTGTTGCTGCCAGGAATGAATCAGCTTTCGAGACCTGTGTTGGCCCAGAATCTTCATGGATTCAGCAGCAGTAAGGAAGCCCTTTTCCATAAGACGCGGCAGCCAGGTCAATTCCTGCATGCCGTTTTCCCCAAAGATCCGCACCAGCTCTTTTTGTCCCCATTCGGTCAGATGCAGCTGCTTTCCACTACGGGGTGCTAGACCACCGGGCAGGGCCGTTTTAATGACCTCACCCAGTGGATAATGATAATATCCGGCAACCCAACGGAAAAAGGGTATTAAGTTAACGGGAAAGAGCGGTTCCAGATCAAGAACCTCGATCACTGACCGCAATTTATAGCCGATATCCTCCTCTGGAAGCTGCCCCAGCACATAGCCGGTCACCCTTCTGTTGCCAAGGGGCACTAGAACCCTCTTGCCCACCGGGATTATACCGGAGTCGTCGCCAGAGTCGTCAGCAAACAGATAGGTAAGCGTCTGCTGCAAGGGAGCAGCAACCGCCACCTCCAACCGAATCATAGATTTGCTGCCAACTCCTTAATATGGGCCTTCAGCTCAGCGCCTAATTTATTGTGGATCATACCATAAGCAAGAATAGCCTTCAGATATCCCATTTTGTCACCGGCATCATAACGGGTGCCGTTAAATTCATAGGCATACATATCCCGTTTTTTACCAAGGGCCTGCAAGGCATCGGTCAACTGAATCTCACCACCGTGTCCTGGCGTAGTCTTCTCCAGGAGATCAAAAATCTCGGGCATGAGGATATATCGGCCAATAATTGCCATGTCAGAATCAGTAGTTCCGGGGGCGGGCTTCTCAATCATCCTCTTGACCCGGTGGGTCCGTTCACGTTCGATGGCCTCACCCTCGACGATACCATACTGAAAGGTCTGGTCCTCAGGTACCCGCTGCACGGCGACAATGGACTCCTGCACCTCATCAAAAAGGTCAAGCATCTGCCGGGCACAGGGAGTCTTGCTCAGAACCAGATCGTCGCCAAGCATGACCATAAACGGCTCGTCGCCCACCACATGCCGGGCAGTCCAGATGGCATGCCCAAGACCCAGAGGCTTCTTCTGACGTACGGATATCAGATCAATAAGATTAGAGATATTATTCAACTCTTCTCCCAGGGCGATCTTCTTTTTTTCCTTGAGTACACAATCAAGATGGAAGTCATAATCAAAATGATTTTCAATGGCGGATTTTCCAGCACTAGTGACAAAGATAACCTGCTCGATACCAGAGGCCACGGCTTCCTCGACAATATATTGGATGGTCGGCCGATCGACAATAGTGAGCATCTCCTTGGGAATGGCCTTAGTGGCGGGCAAGAACCTGGTTCCCAGACCAGCCACCGGAATCACTGCCTTTCGTACCTTCATATGACGTTCTCCTCTTTCAGGGTGAGAGATGACATGTTATATTAATTAGTAAAGTTATTCAGCCTGCAGATAGATATTCAGCTGATCATTTACCATATACCATAGAATCAAAAGATCAACCATTCCTTCCATGACAATTCATCCCTCGGATATCCTGCCCATCCTCAATCACAAGATCGAGATACAGGAGGCCTTGCAGGGCCACCAGACCATCATTATTGCCGGTGATACCGGTTCCGGCAAAACCACCCAGCTTCCACAGTTCTGCCTGGAGTTGGACCCGGCAGGAAAAAAGTTCATCGGTTGTACCCAACCGCGTCGGGTGGCTGCCGTTTCAGTAGCGGAACGGGTCAGTGAGGAGTTGGAAGAAATCAGTAAAAATGGCGGACTTGTTGGCTACAAGATACGCTTTCACGACCAGACCAGCGCGGACACCCGGATCAAATTTATGACCGACGGGGTGCTGCTGGCGGAAACCAGAAACGATCCGCTGCTCCGTAAATATGGGGTGATTATCATTGATGAAGCCCATGAGCGGAGCCTGAACATTGACTTCCTCCTTGGTTTTCTCAAAAATCTGCTGCCGAAACGGCCCGATCTCAAACTGATTATCACCAGCGCCACGATCGATACTGAGGTCTTTTCCCGACACTTTGGCCATGCCCCGGTCCTTTCGATTGCCGGCAGAACCTACCCGGTTGAGCTCCGTTATTCTCCCCTGGAAGATGCCCCCCTGTCCGTAAAAGAGGCCCAGGATGACTATATCGACCATTGCGTGCAGACTGTGCTTGAACTCCATCTGCACGACGGGCCGCGCGACACTCTGATCTTTCTGCCGACAGAGCGGGATATCCGCACCTGTTGCACCCTTCTTGGCAAAAAGATTCCCGACGCGGTAATCCTGCCCATGTTTGGCCGCCTGCAGGGGACGGATCAGCGCCGCATCTTCCAACAGTACAGACAGTGCAAGATTGTGGTGGCCACCAATGTCGCCGAGACCTCCATTACCGTGCCGGGAATCCGCTACGTGGTAGATGCAGGACTTGCCAGGGTCTCTCAGTACAATGTCCGGGCCAAGACCATCAGCCTGCCCATCACCAGGATATCAAGGGCAAGCTGCGACCAGCGCAAGGGAAGATGCGGACGAATTGGCCCCGGCATCTGCGTCCGTCTTTTTTCTGAAGAAGATTACCTGAGCCGGGAGGAGTTCACCCTGCCGGAGATCAAACGGGCCAATCTGGCCGAGGTCATCCTCCAGATGATCGCCTTCAATCTTGGTTCGCCCCATTCTTTTCCCTTTGTGGAGCCCCCGCACAGCAATGCCATCCGCGATGGCTATAAACTCCTGACCGAACTCGGGGCCATCGATGAGAAAGGAAAATTGACCGACCATGGCCGGATCATGGCCACCCTGCCCATAGACCCCTGCATTGCCCGGATCATTCTTGCAGCTCAGGAAAACAACTGCCTGCGGGAGATCAAGGCTATCGCCACGGCCCTGGCCATTCCTGACCCTCGGGTCAGACCTGCTGATCGAGAGCAGGAGGCTGATGCAGCTCACCATCATTTTGCCCATGCCGATTCCGATTTTCTCTCTCTGCTGCATATCTGGGATCTCTTCCATGATGTCCAGATCCAAACCAAATCCTGGAGTCGCCTGAAAAAATTCTGCGCCAGCCATTTCCTTTCCTTCCAGCGGATGCGCGAATGGCTGGATCTCCATGAACAACTTGAGCGGATCCTTGTGCGGCACCCAGGATTCAACGACAACACCACGCCCGCCTCCTATGCAGCCATCCACCAGTCTCTCTGCACCGGTTTTCTGCGTAATATCGCGACGAAACAAAAAGAGAGGATCTATCTGGGAGGCGGGGGGAGCGAGGTCATGATCTTTCCCGGATCACACCTGTTTCAAAAGAAAGGTGGCAGGCAGGAACAGTCGAATATTGCGGGAAGTAAAAACGCAGGGCAGAAAGGCGCGGAAGACAGGGAAGGCAAGAGCAGCCAATGGATCATGGCCGCCTCGTTCATGGAGACCACCCGACTCTACGCCATGACTGTGGCCGCCATTGACCAGGATTGGCTGGAATCCCTTGGGGGAACTCTGTGCAAACGCTCCTGGTCGACTCCACGCTGGCATAAAAAGTCAGGGCAGGTCATTGCCGACGAGAAAGTGACCCTCTTTGGCCTGGTCATTGTGGCAGGCCGCAAAATTAATTACGGCAGGATAGATCCAAAGAACCAGAAAGAGGCCCGGCAGATCTTCATCCAATCGGCCCTGATAGGGGGCGAGCTGGATGGTCCCTTTCCTTTCCTCCAGAAAAATCTGCATCTGCTTGAGGAATGGCAGGCCACTGAGGACCGATTGAGAAAACGGGATATCATGGTTGATGACCGGGCGCTTTATGGATTTTATGAACAACGGATTCCAGCTCATGTCTATGACAGATTCACCCTGAACCGTTTTATGCAGAGACAAAAAGACAAACAGCTGCTGGTGATGACCGAGGCTGACATCCTGAACCGTCGGCCGGAAGACCGGGAACTCAGCGATTTTCCCCCCCTGCTCACTGTCGGTTCCATGCAGTTCAGGCTGGAATATCATTTTGCGCCTGGGAGCGAAGATGACGGCGTGACGGTACGGATCCCCCTGGATATGATCGACACCTTGCAGGAGCCTTTTTTTGAGTGGCTGGTACCCGGACTGCTCAAGGAAAAGATCACCCTCCTGCTCAAGGGACTGCCCAAAAATATCCGTAAATTTCTGATCCCCTTAAGCGGCACTGTTGATTTGTTACTGGACGACCTGGATATGTACAAGGGCTCCCTCCATCAGGCCCTGGAGCGCTCCATCCTCAAATCTTTCCGTAGAACGATCAATCGTAGCGACTGGCCCACCGAGCTGCCGCCTCACCTTTGCATGCGTTTTCTCCTCTTTGACCAGTCTGCAAAAGTGGTGGCCGTGGGAAGATCTCTTTCCGCACTGCGAGAGGGACGCCATCAGCCCCAGACGAATACTGCCCTGGCCCGCCTGAGCGATAAGGACCAGAAGACCAGAGAACTGTGGGAAGAACGATTCTGCACCACCTGGGATTTTGCCGGCCTGCCGCTCTCGCTTCCTTTACTGAGTCCCCAGCAGGAGATGTGCGGCTCTCTCTTCCCGGCCCTGAAGCCGGTCAGGGACCGTGGCGGGGTCGTGATAGAATTTATGACCAGCCAGAAACAGGCCGCCCTGCAGAACAGGGAAGGCCTCAACTTCCTCTATCAGCTCCAGGTGGCAGAACAGTACAAGGCCCTGAAAAAATACTGCACCTCCAGTCTGTCCGGCCCTTCATCCTCCTGGCTCATCCGGGGATTGGGAGAACGAGCCCAAGTGCTCACAGCTCTTCTCTCATTTATTCTGAGCTCTTTTTTTGACACTGCACCCGGGATCATTCCTGACAAGAAAGATTTCCTGGAAGCCGTGGCCAGTGTAAAGAAACAAGATTTTTATGGTGCGGGCAGAATAATCTGTGACACCATCATGGCCACCCTCAGACAACGCAGTGAGGTCAGCGCCCATATCCTGCGCTTTGCTGATCTGGCCAGGAAGACTCATTCTTTCGTCCAGGAACGATACGACGAATATGAAAGACTGTTGGAAGAAATTTTACCCCTGGATTTCCTGGAGAATAAAGGGCTGAAAGAGGTGCAACGATGCACTATGGACATGAAGGCGCTCATGGTTCGAATTGAACGGGCCTATGTGGATCCGGCAAAAGATATGATCAAGGCCGAGCAACTCAAGCCCCACCTGCGCAATCTGCAAAGCCTCCACCAAAGACAAAAAGATCTTTCTGCCGAATGCCTGCATGAATTGAACACATACCAAGAGATGATTAACCAGTTCCGAATAACCTTGTTTTCCCCGGAAATCCAGGGAGGAATCCAGGTCTCATCAAAAAAACTTAGCAAGCAGTGGCAGGAGACGTGCAAATATTGCTGACATCGACCGGGGGAATTACACAATTCCCCCTTGCCATTGCTTCAATAGCCTCTGTTTTCCCATCGATCATTTCCGCAGTTTTTCCTTGCAAACATCCGCCTGCCTCATAACAATTATAATATATGCTTTATGTGTAGAAGCTTAGATCAAATCTGACAGCCAGGGCGAAAGCCGCCACACTTAATCTGACATTCATATATACAACTGTTCCACACGGTGAGCCTCTTTTTCCTGATCCTTAATATATGCCCTTACAACTTCCTCATCGGCACCAACTGTTGAAACAAATACCCACGTGCGCAAAAATGCATACCCGTGTAGTTCTTCTTCTGCCCAAAGTAAGTCCTAGCTATAGGAATTGCGCTCTTACCCTTTATATACCCTACTTTTTTTTGAGATACTGAGTATTTTGGCGGGATCCACACAACATGGTACTTGCATTCCCATTTCGTGTGACTTAAACATTGTATGTCGTTCATGAAGCCTCCCTTTCCGTGACTTTGACCGCTTCAGGGGATTGGAGGCTTCTCTGTTTTGCTGGAACCGTCAAACTTTTATTGCCCCCCGGCAAAGCCGGGAATTTACCTAAATGAAATCATACATCAAATTATTTTTTTGTAATATCTGTAACATGATCCTATAGTTCTCTTGGCATCATACATGGCAATATCGGCATACCGTGTCAATGATTCAATATCTTGGGAATCGTCTGGATATATGGCGATACCAATACTTGCCTTCACCTGTATTTGATGCCCATCAATCTCAAAAGGTTTATCCAACAGATGAAAAAGATTTCGGACAGTATGATCTGCATCATGCTCTGAATGCTGATTTGGCAGCATAAATATAAACTCATCTCCACCTAGCCTTGCAACAGTATCACTTTCCCGTTTCAGTTTAGTCAATCTAAAAGCTAGCATCTTCAACAGGGAATCTCCAACAAGATGCCCGAGAGTGTCATTAATCTCCTTAAAGCTATCAAGATCCATCAACATTATGGCAATTTTATTTTTGCTTCTTCTGGCATGTAATATCTCTTGCTCAAGACGTATCTGGAAAAGAGTTCTGTTTGGAAGATCTGTTAAGGCATCGTGAGTTGCCATATGCGCAAGTTCCTGCTCCGCTTTTTTCCGTTTGGTAATATCTATTGAGTACTCAATGATCTCGGTGAGATCTCCGTTTGCGTTAAAAACAGGGTATGCAAAGACTTCTACATGTTGCGGAGTCCCCGTGTGGTCGAAATGGATATGTTCGACAATACAAGATTTTTTTGTTGTTTTGATGATCTCGAGGGGGCATGGGTGATCCTTGCCGTTGCATGGGCTTTCACAATGATGAGTCAATTCGTAACAGGTCACATTTCCTAATGTTCGGCCTTGAAGTGTTATCGGATTGGCAACTTTGACAAGATGTGTATTTGCATCAAAGATAAAAAACGGATGAGGCAGACCTTCAAGGATTGTATCGAGAACACCGCATTTTTTTAACACATGCTCGCTTGCTTTCTCCAAGCTGGAGACTTCTTCCTTGTATTTAGCAATCTCTTTTTCGAGTTGGGCAACCTTATCATCTCTTGACATAATGAACCCCAATTAGGTTTCGTTTCAATTTACAGTAGGCTCAATGGTGCCCGATCTGATGCTTCAAAGAAATACTGAGCCCTATCACAGACTGAATAAAACTTTTTTCTATCAAAAAAAATATACCCTGAAAAGTCATAATCAAGCGAGAATATATCAGATACAGAGGCCAGGATCACTGAATTTAGTGTTGACCATCGTTCAACATTGGCCCTTTTCAGCCTTTAATGTTGCCTCCTCTGATGTCAAGCTTGACTGAAAAGACTTTTCTCCTTCTGTTATTTCATTGGGATGAGATTTAGTAAGGTATCGTTTTGGAGATTTTACAAAACAATACCTTATTCCTGAAATCGTTTCGCTCTACCAGAGTTATGATATGTCTACTGAAAACTAGGGGCACTCCCTGGATTCCTTGGCTTTTTTATTATTCTGTAGTGACGCATAATCAGTCGCGTACCCCAGAAGGCTCTCGCTGGTACTGCCCAGGTACCAGGGGAAGTTAATCACCTTCTGCCGGTTTCTGCTCCTGCCGTCATAGACATGTCGGGACCTCCACATAAAACTATTTATTGAGACAACAAAAGCGGAGTAATGAATGGGGGCACAGGCACGGATGCCTCGAACGCACCAATGTCATACTGCCCCCCCATGGGACGCCCCATACCCCGCTGATCGGTGACGATGCCAAGCGAAGACCTGTCTATACCTTGATTGACGGCAGGGCTGGCATAATAAATGGCATGGGTGCGGGTGGGGCCGCCGTTGTCGGCCAGAGTTCCGAGCTGCGGATTTACCCCCACCAGATCAGAGACAAGGCGATTTATATTTAAACATCCGGCCTCCCCCACAAGATTACCGCCTGATGAAAGCAATGCCTGCCCGCTGCATTCCCCACCCGAATTTTTCGCTACAATGGTGTTAAACAGGCTCACACCACCATTGTTATCAATTCCTGCCCCGCCTCCTGCGGCAACATTGTCGGTGACAGTTACCTGCAACAGACGCATATTCCCCTGGTTCCTTACTCCGCCACCGAACCCACTGATGGCCCGGTTAGTACTGACCGTTACATTTATCAAATCTGTAGTACCTCGGCTATATAGACCACCGCCGTCATTACCTCTGTTATGGTCAATAGTGCTTGCCCGCAGAGTCAAAGTACCACCAGCATCATTATAAAACCCTCCCCCAAGGCGAGCTGCATTGCCGCTTACCGTACTCTGATCCATAATACATTTTCCCTGATTGTAAATACCACCACCCTGATCAGGCCCGAAGGCTTTGGCCGAATTCCCCAGGACACTGACAGCACTAAGACTGAGGCTACCCCGGTTACGCACCCCACCACCGCCTGTGACATCCCCGTTTCCAGTAACAGATCGTCCACCAGTGATGGAGAGATTGGCGAGCAACACAGTGGACGCATCAGTATGTATATCAAATACGCGATCCAACCCATTGCCGTTGATCACTGTCTGTCCAACCTTGGATCCAAGGATGGAAAGCGGCCCGGTTATGTCAAGATCCCCAGTGGCCCCCAAATCCTCACCTGCTCCAGCTTTATTTAAAAGGTATTCACCCGACTGCAGTTGAATCACATCACTGCCGTCCAGAGCATTGGTTTCCTGAATAGCGGCCCGCAGGGTACAGAAAGGGAGGACATAAAAAGGGGGAATGAATATGATATAGGCAACACACACGCCGTTGCCGGGATCGAGATCCGGCAAGTCTTCCACCGAACCCACGGTAAAGACAGCAGCCCTGACCTGAGGAGTAAACAATAGTCCTGAGAGTATCACTGTAAGAACAATATGCAGACCAGGGATGAACCAAATTGGAAGAATACCTTGCGGACCCAGGCCACAGCTTCTTTCTTTCCTCTTTACCATCTTTCGACCTCTTGGAAATAACAATTTCTTCACATTAATTCTGAAGAAACATTTCAAAAGAAAACCCATGAGAAGGTTAATTGTCGGCAGGGAAAATGAAATTTTAGATACTTCCTGATTCTCAAATAAACAAGGGTCAGATCAGCTCGGATCTTTCTCCCTAATCGTGTCAGAACAAGCCTGAACAACTACAGCTTTATGCCAACAAATTTCTTCCGAAAGACCACTTCCCGAAAGAAACTCACCAATCGCTGCCGACGTCCCAGCATCTTCACCTGCTCAGGTATCAGGTTGGAAGGAGCGATCTTCATCACCGCCATCTTGTACTCCACATGACTTGCAAAACGGTTATCCAGATACCAGGCATAGTTAAGCCCCATGAGCATTCCCGGAGGAGTAAAGCCTTCATCTCCATTGATCAGTCGGCTAAAATGGGCAATATCGTTAGATGCCGGCAGCATCCGCGACAGTTCCAAATAGCAGCGCAGCTCCTCATCACTGAACCAGCAGCTTCGCTGCGGGGCCGGAAGCAGATGCAAATGATACACCTTGCCTAGAAAGACATTGTCAATCACCAGAGGCTGCATCTCCTTGTGGTGGGCATAATTCCCCAACAGAGACTGGCCAAGGGCCACTAGAAAAGCCACCTCAAAGGTCTTCTCCTGCATCAGCTGATCCTGTCTGATCTTGATCAGACCATCTTCAGGATCATAAAAAGAAAAAACGCTGTCCCATTTCTGACTGCGCCGCCACAGCTCCTGATCAACACAGACAATCCCCCGCACATAATCAAGATGAGCCAAGGGAATATCCCGATGGCGCCAGAGGATATTTTGCACCATTCGCCGGATCCTGTCACTCAGTTCTAATGCCGCTGGACAGGGACGTCCATGTGTCGTTTTTTCAGGGAAAGAATCAAGTGCCATCGCCAAGTCATCAGAAACATCAATGGACAGCTGAGCCAGTCGCTGCTCTATCAGCCGATACCGGGCAAAAGGGCGCACTGCTGGTAATCCAAGGTCCAAGGCCGCTCCATATACCGATGCCTCCGGTTGGGCAACATCCTTTTCGACGGTTTTATCGACGGTCTTAAAATAATCAAAAACAGCCCATAAGGTCTTGATAACCTTGGCTAGATGGACTGGGCCGTGTTGAATGAATCCATGCTCGGCCAGTGCCGTCTTGGAAAAAATGCCACACTCGATGGGAATAAAACCCTGAGCTTTGACCTGATCCCGATCAAGATAGATGGGAATTTTTCCTTCCACTGCATAGTTCTGGAGTACAGAGGCAGGCACATCCTTGAGCGACAGACAGAGCACCTGATCAAAAAGCCCTTTTGTCCCTCCCGGGATATTACGGTCATAGGCCCTGAGCAGATCAGAAACATGAAACTTGCGTTCGACATCCCCTATGCTTCGATCCGTCTCTCCTGCCTGTACCCAGAGATTAGAGACCAGAATTTTTAATGCCGTGGTATTATCACGAACCGCCTGAGCAAGGCCTGGAACCTGAAATATGGGAATCAATGAGCTGTAGAGACTGCCTGGCGCCATGACCAGGATATCTGCCTGAGCAACCATGCTCAAAACATCAGAATACACATGAGGTTTTGAGCAGAACTCAATGAAAACACGTTCAACCGGATAACCACGCTGGGCATAGCCTGATTTGTATTCACCGGCAACCAACACCCCGTTACTGTAAAGCACACTTAACTGGGCCTGGGTGGATGTACAGGGCAGAACAGCCTGTTCCTCCGCTCCCAGCATGGCGGTCAGAGTCGCCAATCCGCGGGCCATAGGAGCCGCCAGCAGATCATGGCTGAGCACGAGTTCATCATTGCTGACTTCTGGCGGAATCTCGGCATAGATAGCTGAAGCCAGAAGAAGATTGCCCAGACAGTGGGGCCGGGCAAGACTAGGCTCAAGACGAGGATCGGAAAACAAATGATCGATCAATCCTGCCAGCGCCTCTCCCATGGGTGGCGGCAGACAGGCAAGATCAACACCTGCCTGGGCCACAAGCAGGGCAGCGGAAACAGGCCTCTGTTCAAATCGATGATTAAACAGCAATGATAACAGCGAGACTACCTCCACAGCCCGGGTCAAGGTCAGGCCATAAAGGGACTGGAGCCTGCCGGACTGGATGGAAGAGAGGAGGACATGGCGAAGATCTCCAAGGGCGATAAGGGGCAGGTCTTTCTGCAGCTCGCCGGTGGAACCGCCATCGTCTGTCACACAGACAATGGAGCGGGTATGGGGGAAAAATTCTTTCAGGCCGACAAAAGGCTTACGGGCCCAGGTGGCACTGCGACTGTCGCCGCCAATAAGATTGGAGAGCCCGGTGCCGCCGCCAAAGACCACAATCCGGACTCCCTCAACCACCTTATCTTCAAGGGCAGCGCGTAGATGCTGAAACTGGCATGCAGTTTCAACATCTAGAGACGATGGCTCTCCATAGAGAACCAGTTCCACCAGCTTTTCACGTAGGTCGCTATGGGGGAGCAGGTCAAACGCCGACAACTGCCTGGCCATCAGTTGCTCCAGAGCTCGTCCTAGTGCGGCCTGCTCCCCATTATGTAATGAGTGCCCTTCAGATAATTGTGACACGGAAACTAAATTCCTGTCGCTTCCATCTGTTTCTGCACTGCGGCCACCGACAGGGCCATAGCAGCCTTCTCATCACTGGTCAGCTCAAACTCAAGGATTCTTTCCACACCGCCAGCACCAATCACCACCGGTACCCCGAGGAAATAGCCGTTTATGCCGAACTCACCTTCCAGATAGGCCGCGCATGGCAGCACCCGTTGTGAATCCATGAGCACGGCCTCTGCCATCTCCACCGCTGCCAGCCCGGGAGTATAAAAGGCTGAACCTGTTTTCAGGTGATTGACGATTTCAATTCCACCCTTCTGAGTCCGATCGACAATCTGAGCAATTTTTTCAGCAGAGAGGAGATCGGTGATGGGAACACCTGCCACATTGGCCAGACGAACAAGGGGCATCATGTTATCACCATGGATTCCCATGACCAGAGCATTCACATCACGGGGGGCAACTCCTATGGCCTCGGCCAGAAAGGTGCGGTAGCGGGCGGAATCAAGCACTCCGGCCATGCCGATAACCTTCTTCTTAGGATGATCGGTCACCTTGAAAGCCGTATGCACCATGGCGTCAATAGGATTGGTAACCACGACCAGCACACAATCGGGTGAATATTTAACCGCCTCTTCGGCACAGGCCTTGACGATAGAGACATTGATGGCAAGCAGATCATCACGGGACATCCCAGGCTTACGGGCAAGGCCAGCGGCAATGATCACCACGTCAGAATTGGCCGTATCCTTGTAATCATTGCTCCCCGTCACCCGGTAATTGAACCCTTCAACCGGTCCGCATTGCAACAGATCCAAGGCCTTGCCTTGAGGAATCCCCTCCGCCACATCTAGGAGCACCACATCCCCAAGATTTTTCGCAGCCGCCCAGTGCGCTGCTGTTGCTCCAACATTCCCTGCCCCGATAATTGCAATCTTCTTTCTCATCTTTTCTTCCTTATTGGTTGATAGTTCATATTTTTTTAACAATCATTATGATTCCACGGTTCAACAAATCAAAATCTATCATAACACATACTCAACTTATTTACATGCCCCTCCACCCTTCTCTCATCCTCAGGACATATCCCCCATTAGAGAGTATCAAGGGCAGAGTATCGGGGTCAAACTCTACCTTTATCGCAATGTAATTATATAAACCTTTCCGTCGCTGAAAAATTGATCTCCTATGAAGTTTTTGCCAATAAGAGGTTTTACAAGTTGTGCCATCAAATGACTTTCAATTTCCCCAGCACGCTCAAGGTCCAGATACAACAACTCTCGTTCCGTGTCTAAATCAGGAGAAATTTTCGGAATAATGCCCCATTTGAAGCCAAAATTGGCATTAACCAAGCCAACATAGATAGTATTCTCACTGTATAATGAAAAGTTTGTCCGCCATACTTTCACATGATGGGCATTGCTGAGCCAATTGGATCCGGGAACTTTTGCAAAAGCAAGATCCTGCATTTTGGCATTCCAGAAAGAAGGTGAAATCGGTGCAGAAGGATGTGGAGTTTTTACTATCAGGGCCTTAACTGCTTTGACAAATGAGGTTATATCAGCCTTGTCGGTAAGAATCCACCCTGCCTGCTGCAGTGCTGCGACCAGATGGCTATCATCTTTGGCCAGGAAAATATAGTTTATTGGCTCTTGTTTGTCACCGGTCAGCGTCTCAGTATATTTCATCTGCTCATCGCTGAAGATATCGGTACTGTTCGAGACGGCAACTGTGCTCTTTGATGGGACTGATGCCAGTAAAGGATGATAAGTCTTCACAAATCCGGCATACATCAGGATAGCTACACAAACGAGAACGAAAGATATGGGACGAACGCCACCGCCAAGAGATATGGCTTGCTCACATTTTTCTTTATGTCTCAACCATTCGGTAAAAGAAACAGCGAGAATAAGCCACATCGCTCCGACAAGATAACCGCTCCATACGTCGCTTAAATAATGTTCGCCAAGATATACCCGGCTAAAGCCAATCGCTATGATGATGAAAAGTGTTGTGAAAAATATATTTACCTTTCTGTTCCAGCTTTGGCTAAAGCGCATAAGAAGGTAGCCCACAAACCCGTAGAAAGCGACTGCGACAGTTGCATGCCCGCTTGGAAAAGAAAAAGAATGTTCTGCATAAACAGCCATCTCCGGACGAGGACGATGAAAAGCCAGTTTACCCAAATAGGTAAATAGACCACTGCCCGCAACAGCTACATAAAGGGGAAAGATACAATACTTTTTCCGCCACAACCAAAGGAGTGCCCCCGAGATAAAAATAAAGACCAGTATGACCTGACTTTTACCAAGCAGGGTTATCCAGGTAAAAAAATTGGTTAGACCATCCGTGCGCAACACCATGAAAAGATTTGCTATACGGATATCCGCGGCAATGATGGGATCAGATGTTATCAGATCTTCTACGACCCCGCCAAACAAGGCGATGACATAGACAAATGCCAGCGTGGATATGGAGAGGGGTAATCCTGAAAACAGTGATCTGTCGCACCGTGCCTTCAAAAACGAGATACTACGCGGATGTTCCTGCAGCCATACAGACACGTGTTCATTTTTGATCACTGCCTCTTTGATAGATTGGCCAAGAGAGGTGCAAATGATCCAGAATTGTTTTCCCCTTCTGACAATCAACCATTTGCAGCAGTAAAGGATACCGACAAATATGAGGGAAAGAGCAAAAAAAAGTCCAGCGCGCGATAACCACAGTGTCGCCAGGTTAAGCGATTGTGCAAAGATGTAACCGGCAAGGACCCATTCAAAGCCCCAGCCTACAGCACCGAGGACATTCCAGAACATGAATGTCCTTTGGTTCATCTTTACGCTACCGGCAATAAAGGGAACAATCTCCTTGCCGCTCGGGATAAATCGGCCAAGAAAAATGCTTTTAGCACCATGAATTTCCAGGAAATGTTTTGCTTTTTCAATATGGTTGGCCTTGAGGAACCAGAAGCCACCTTTCAACCATTGGGCGCCATACTTTCTCCCAAGATAGTAGTTTACATTATCTCCTAGGATTGCTCCTAAAACGGAAAACCATATGAGATCACCTAGGTCAAGATAGCCTCGCGCAGAAAGCGCTCCGAGGAAAAGAATGATCGTTGATCCAGGTAAAATCAGGCCTATACCGATCGTTGTCTCGAGGAGGGCAGCAAAAAAAGCCAGCCAATAGCCCCCGACACGAAAGTGCTCGATTGCCGGGAGTATATTAATAATGAAGTCTGCTACCACGAGTTGTCCTTACAACTTGAAGTCAGGAGAGAAAACAAGGAATTGAATGCAGAGAATAAGACCTGCTGTAAACCAGTCCCATTTGTATCACATGGTCAGCCGTCAATAGTTTTCTTGCGGAGTTCATAATAGACAATCAATAATAAACAAATGGGGACACCAAAACCAATCACAAAGGGGGCAAACCTAACTAGTCGATCAAGCCAGCTTATATCCTCGGACATTATCTTCCATATTTTGAAGGAAATGGGCAATACGATAAAAAGAAGTGTTGGTAAGAGAAACCAGAATGAGTTTTTTCCACCAGCCCTGGCAGAGCGTGCCGAAAAAAATGAAACTGCCATAACAGCAGCAGCAGAACATGCACCCCAGACAATACCAAAAAAACCTGCAATCAGCGTCCCGACCTGAAAAACAAGAAGCATGACAATG
The DNA here is from genome assembly GCA_018821985.1 of Pseudomonadota bacterium. Lineage (GTDB taxonomy): Bacteria > Desulfobacterota > Desulfobulbia > Desulfobulbales > Desulfocapsaceae > UBA2270. The sequence goes on along the minus strand of JAHJKP010000032.1, from coordinate 111,565 downwards.
ACGGTAGCGACAAGATATTTAAGCGTTTTATTTGACATTCATATCTCCATATTTTGTATGGTAAAAACTTCAGGAAGCACTAACATACTTTCCGCTATCTACGTTCTCAGCTTACACTTTTCATTTTTTGGATATACTCTTCCACCCTCTGCAGATCCTCGGGGGTATCCACCTCAATGGAGTCGTGCTCGGTCAGAACCACCCTGATCTTGTACCCATATTCGAGGGCCCTCAGTTGTTCCAGCTTTTCAAAACGCTCCCATTCCCCTTCCGGCAGGGCGACAAAGGTCAGCAGAAAGCCCTTGCGATAGGCGTAGAATCCCAGATGTTTATAATAGGTCGGCGACACCCCTTCCTCGGGATTCCGCTGGAAAGGGACAGGGGCACGGGAAAAATAGAGGGCGTTATAGTTATGATCAAAGACAGTCTTGACATGGTTCGGATCATTAATCTCCTCCGGCCTGATAATCTTGTAGATCAGCGTGGACATGGGCAGGGTAGGATCATCCAACAGGGGCTGGGCCACCTGGGCCACCACTTCCGGATCGAAGAGCGGCTGGTCCCCTTGGATATTGACCACCACATCATGCTCAGAGATTTCGAGCAGTTCTGCGGCCTCAGCCAGACGGTCGGAACCTGAGACATGATCACTTCTGGTCAGCACATACTCACCGCCAAAAGAGGCGACGCACTCACCAATCCGCATGTCATCAGTGGCAACCACCACCCTACTCAGGATCTCAACCTGCCGCGCCCGCTCCACCACATGCTGGATCATCGGCTTTCCGGCAATCAGGGCCAGGGGCTTTCCCTCAAAACGATTGGAAAGATAGCGGGCCGGGATAATCGCCACGACCGCTGGGGTATGAATTTTTACAGGTTCCATATCTTTAATTGGTGTATATTTTAGGAAACGGCTTAACTACGGAATTTTATCCTCACACAAACAGAGTACCCATGACTGACCACTTTCACCCCACAGGAATGACCATTTCTCTGACTGTGACCTGTACCCCTGACAATGACAAGGCACTCCAGCTCAAGGCACAAACCCTGGCAGAATCCCTCTACCCAAACGGCAAGCAGCCTAAAGAGGCCAGCACAGCCGTCAGCAACGATCACTTTCTACTGGTCTATACCGCAAAGGGCCTGGAGCTGCAAACCCTCAACCCCGAGACAAAGCGCTATACAACAACCCTGTACATAGACTTTGTGCATGGCAACACCGGATATCGCCGTCTCCATGGTGGTGGCATCCATCAACCTCTGGCCCGGGCCGCGGGCCTGAAATCAGGTGTTCGGCCAAGCATTGTCGATGCCACCGCCGGACTCGGCATTGACGGCTTTATCCTGGCCAGCCTTGGCTGCAAGGTCACCATGATCGAACGATCTTCTGTAATCGGGGCACTGCTGAACGACGGACTGCAACGGGCCGCATCCCATCCGGCAACAAAGGATATCGTCATCCAGCGCCTCCAACTCCTCATCGGCAACTCCCGTGAAATCATCACCACTCTTCCCGAACAACCCGCCACCATCTACCTGGATCCGATGTACCCCCATAGCAACAAATCAGCCCTCAATAAAAAGGAGATGCGGATCATCCGCGCACTCGTGGGTGATGATCAGGACGCTGCAGCCCTTTTGGAAAGTGCACTCCAGATTGCCACCAACCGGGTGGTGGTCAAACGCCCCAAAGGCGCTCCTGAGCTGAACGCCAGACGACCAACTCACATCGTGGAGATGAAAAACAGCCGCTTTGATGTGTACCTGACCGGACTCTCCAAATAGTATAAGAAACCTGCCGCCCTACTTTCAGCTTTCATATGATACTCTCATGAGAAGTCATCATGGGGATGGCTAAGTAAAAAGGCTCAAAGACAAGGCGCGCAAATTCTGAGGAATGAGGCGTACTTTTGGGTACGCCGCAGTGACGAAGGATGTAGCGCAACGCAGTATTTGGGACTTTTTGCAACGCCATCATTTATGATACTTTTCTCCAGCCTTTATGGTATAGGCGCGATACAACTGCTCCAGAAGAAAAAGCCGTGTCATGTCATGGGTAAAGGTCATCTTTGACAAGGAGAGCAAAAGATCAGCCTGGGCCACCAGTTCCCTGGAGTGACCAAGAGGCCCACCAATAAGCAGACTCACCTGTTTGACCCCCTGTTGTTCCCACTGGCCAATCTGCTCAGCCAGACCTTCCGAGGTAAACTGGCGTCCTCGAAAATCAAGAATCACCTTCAAGGCCCCGGCAGGGACATGACTAAGGAGAAGGCGGCCATCCTCTTCCTTCTCCTGTTCTTCATTCCATTGGGATTTCTTCTTGTGGTGGACGCATTTTACCGAGACCTTTGTATAGTGTTGCAGCCGTTTGCTAAACTCGGCAATTCCCTCTGCCAGATACGAATCCTTAGTCTTCCCCAGAAGCAGCAGCTCAAGTTTCATGACTCACGTTCAGCCCATATTTTCAGCATTTAACGGTTCCCTGCGCTTCTGTTATCGCTCTGAGAATTCGACAGAATTCCACATATGATATATGTTGATTCATCCCTGGACAGGATTCTTTGATGGTTGCAAAATTGTTTTCATCGGTAAGCAGCGAGGGATGCAGCGGCCACTGTCCGCAACGCCAGGGGCGTCCGGTATGGACTGTGCAGCCATTCTCATAGAAGATACAATGACCATCCACAATTTTCATCTGGGTGACATTACCAGTCACCCGCCAAAATTTTTCCCGCACCTCGTCTTCGCTTAAGCCCAGGGCCTGAACCATGCGCTGCCGATCATTCTCGTCAAGGGAGACGGTTGTCTCGCCCTGACAGCAATAGCCACAGCGCTGACACTCAAATATCTGTTTCATCTCATCCATTTTTTATCCTGCTGCCCCTCTGGGCTCATCAATCTGTAAGCCATACTTGTTAAATCAAGATTTCCTCACGCATTCCCCACCACATCATCATAGGTGGAAATATCTATTCCGTACAACAGTGCCGCCCGTTGCCATTTTTCATCGTCTGGAATATCAAAGACAATGGCATCATCCGCCGGAACAACCAACCAACCTTCTGTCATCAATTCCTGTTCCAACTGACCTGGTCCCCAGCCGGCGTACCCTAAAAGAAAAAGATATTTCTCAGGCCCCTGATCCCTGGCAATATCTTCAAGAAGCCTGGCCTCACGACTCAGGGAAATCGTTGAGCTGACCGCTAGCTGCTGCTCCGCCTGATAGTCAGAACTAAACAGTATACAGGCAGTCATCGGCTCAACCGGTCCACCACTATAGACTGGCGGCAATTTCTTCCCAGGCACTGACAGATTGGCGCCCATGAGTATTTCGTCCATGGTCAGGAAGGGATTCGGCTGGTTGATCACCAAAGCCATTGTCCCCTCATGACTATGAGCACAGATATAAAGGACCTGCTCACTGAAGCGCGGATCGGGCATCCGGGGAGTGGATATTAGAAACGAACCGGTCAAGGTATCAATTATGGTTTTATTCTCTGGATTCATTACTGTTCAATTCTTCCCATCCGATGTATTATAAAAAAAAAACAAATAAAATAAGGCGCTGTTTTGAAAGAACCACGCATTATTGAATAAAAACAATATCGTTATTCAAATAGTATAAAAACGGTAAAAGAAACTGGTCGTTCTTGACATTCCAAGGGTGCTTTCGTCGGAGCATCCTCGATGAAACAAGAAAGACTATTGCACAACACCCCCACAACGCTTGCACATTACCCCAAATCTAAATCAATTACACCCGACATCCAAAGAAATCTATCATGAATGAGATAAAAGAACAGCAGGATAAAATAATCCACGCAACCCATCATGACCCTTTCCAGTTTCTTGGTGTTCACTTTTCAGGAACCGAGGAACAAACAGTTGTCATTCGGACCTTTCAACCCCATGCCGCCTCCGTTACCCTGCTTACCGAGACCTTTACCCTGCCCATGAAAAAGACCTGCGACGAAGGCCTCTATGAGCTGGAAATGGAACGAGCCGCTTTTAAAGACATCAACCTTGATCCCTACAATTACCGGTTCGAGATCACCTATTTTGATGGAACCGTTCACACCGTCAATGATCCCTACCGTTTCCTGCCGGCACTCGACGAGCAGGACCGCTATCTCTTTAATTTCGGCACCCATTATGAACTCTATAACCATATGGGCGCCCACCTGACCAGTCGTTCAGGGATTGCCGGCACCATTTTTCGGGTCTGGGCCCCTTCTGCCGCCCGCGTCTCTGTTCTGGGAAATTTTAACGGCTGGGACGGACGGGTACATTCCATGCGCAGCCTGGGAGGTTCCGGGATATGGGAGCTCTTTCTTCCAGGAATTGGTGAAAACGAACTCTATAAATTTGAGATTCGCACCCAGCAAGGGGCAATCTTGGAAAAAAACGACCCTTTTCAATTCTACGGCGAACTGCGCCCTAAGACCGCCTCCATTGTCCGCCCCTTGAATCACTACCCATGGCAGGACCAACAATGGCAGCAGGACAGAAACGCCACTTCACCCTATGACCAGCCCATGACTATCTATGAGGCTCATCCAGGATCCTGGCAACGTGACCCGGATGATCCTGAACGCTTCCTCACCTTCAGGGAACTTGCCGACAAGCTCATTCCCTATGTCCAGAAGCTGGGGTTCACGCATATTGAACTGATGCCGGTAATGGAACACCCGCTGGATGAATCCTGGGGCTATCAGGTAACAGGCCCCTTCAGTATGACCAGCCGGTACGGGACCCCGGAAGATTTCATGTACTTTGTTGACCAGTGTCACCAGAACAAGATCGGGGTTATCCTCGACTGGGTCCCTGCCCATTTTCCCAAAGACGAACATAGCCTGGGCCGCTTTGACGGCACCGCCCTGTTTGAACACCAAGACCCCAAAAAAGGTGAACAGCAGGAATGGGGAACCTTCATCTACAACTATGGCCGCCGCGAGGTGAGCAATTTTCTGATCGCCAATGCCCTCTTCTGGTTGGACAAATACCACATTGACGGACTTCGGGTCGATGCCGTGGCCTCCATGCTCTATCTCGACTATTCACGCAAAGAAGGTGAATGGATTCCCAATGTCTATGGTGGTAGAGAAAATCTGGAGGCCATTGAGTTCATCCGTCATCTCAACTCCATCATTTATGAGCGCCACCCCAATACCCTGATGATAGCGGAAGAATCCACCAGTTTTTATGGGGTCTCCAAGGCAGCGGATATCGGTGGACTTGGTTTCGGCTTCAAGTGGAACATGGGCTGGATGAACGATATCCTAAGTTATTTTGCCAAGGACCCTCTGTATCGAAAATTCCATCATAACAGCCTCACCTTCTCCATCATCTATGCTTTTTCTGAGAATTTCATTCTTCCCATGTCCCATGACGAAGTAGTGCATGGAAAACGCTCGCTTCTAGATAAAATGCCGGGGGATCTTTGGCAGAAGTTTGCCAATCTGCGCCTGCTCCTGCTCACCATGTGGATGCATCCAGGAAAAAAACTGCTCTTTATGGGCAGTGAATTTGGACAGTGGGCGGAATGGAACTGTAAAAAGAGCCTGGATTTCCATCTTCTGGACGAGAATCCACTCCATTCTCAGATGCTGACCTTTGTAACTGAACTGAACCGGTTCTATAAGGAAAATCCCAGTTTGTGGCAACTGGATTTCAGTCCTGAAGGATTTCAATGGCTTGATCTGGAAGACCGGCAGAATTCTATCATTTCCTATGTCCGTTACGCCAAAGACCGTTCCGACCATCTGCTCTGTTTGTTCAACTACACCCCGCAGACCCACTATAATTACAAACTGGGGCTGCCAACCGGCAGCGAGTATGAAGTGATTTTCTGCTCAGACAACAGCCAATATGGTGGCAGCAACGCCAGCAACAACAAACGTTGCCAGCCCATTGCCGAGCAATATGCCCAGGCACCATTCCACACACGAATCACAGCACCACCCTTGGGTGGCGTGATTTTACGACCGGTTCCCAATCCTTAGGAGATACTTTATCATGTCTGCCCATCCCCCTACCCAGCGTCCTGGTGATAAAATGAAAAAAGCCATCTGCGCCTTTTCTGAACTCATCCTGGAACATCCCGAAAAAAGTCGGACCTCCCTGCTGCATCAGGTCGAGATTCAATTTGATCTCTCACCCAAAGAATGCGAATTTCTCAATAGCAAGCTGACTGAATGTCAGAATCAAGAATAAGCCTATGTGAAGAAAGACAAAGGAGAGTAAAATGGATGCCTACCATCAACTCATCGCCACCATTGCCCTGATCATGGGTACAACCTGGGCCGCCGGAATCAATCTCTATGCCACAATTGGAGTTCTTGGTTTCCTGGGACTGACCGGCAACATTGTCCTTCCGGAGCAGCTGCTCGTTTTGCAGAATCCCTTAGTGATTGGCGCCGCAGGCCTGATGTATGTAGTGGAATTTTTTGCCGACAAAACCCCGGGAGTTGATACCGGCTGGGACGTCATTCATACCTTTATCCGGATTCCTGCCGGAGTCATGTTGGCAGCCGGAGCCGTGGGAGAGGTGAATCCAGCCATCGTCATCGTAGCCGGGATACTGGGTGGGACTATCTCCGCGACATCCCATTCCTTAAAGGCAGGTTCTAGGATCCTGATTAACACCTCTCCTGAGCCCTTCAGCAACTGGGCGGCATCCGTACTGGAAGACATTGCCGTTATCGCCGGACTCTGGACAGCTCTGCACTATCCAATAATTTTTATTGGACTTTTCATTATATTTCTTCTTCTGGCCATCTGGTTACTTCCTAAGGCTTGGCGGGGAATAAAAGCGCTTTTTATCAGGCTGAAACAGTGCTGTACAACGCCAGCAAGTCCATCAACGCCACCGCCATCCGATGAAAATTTACCAATAAAGCCACCACAAAGTGAGCCATAAACCAACCGTCCTCCATGCTGACTATTTTTAAAAAAGTCAATTCACTTCAGCTAGCAGGGAAGAGTGACGACAACGATTGTTCCCACATCCGGTTCACTCTGGAAGGTCATGGTCCCGCCATGTTCCTCGATGATCTTCATGGACATGGCAAGACCTAAGCCCGTGCCTTCCGGTTTAGTGGTAAAATAAGGGTCAAAGATGCGGGGGAGATCTTCCTTGCTCACGCCGCAGCCTGTATCTTCGACTGTAAAGAGAACATTTCTACCCTGGGCCGTGACCTGAATGTCCAATTGTCCCCCATGCTCCATAGCCTGGATGGAATTCAAAAAGAGATTGAGAAAAACCTGATTGAGCTTATCCTGATCGGCTGGCAGCGAAGGCAAGTCATCATCCATGCGGATGTTCACCCTCACCCCCATTGATTCCGCATCCATGCGGATAAGCGACACCGCTTTGTGCACCACCTCTTCGGGGCGAATATTGTCTTTGTTTAATTTCTGGGGGCGGGCATAATCGAGCAATTCACCAATACTGCGGTTCAAGCGCTCCACCTCCTGCACAAGGATGTCAGCCGTCTCCTGATCGCTGCTTTTTTCTTGAAATCTGGATTTCAGCAAAATAGCCAGCCCCTTGATGGAGCTCAATGGGTTCCTCAGTTCATGGGCAACACCAGCAGCCATCTTGCCCAAGGCAGCCAACCGCTCACTCCGGCGCAACTCCTCTTGCAGGGATTTCACCTGACTCAGATCCTGAATGAGCAGCATGGTGCCAGCTGGCGCACCGTCGCTATCAACAACAGACCGGCTATGCAGCTGAAGAGTTCGTACCTCGCCTTTGACATCGGCCAGAAGGATTTCCTTTGGAGCCGGGCTGGCAAACTGCTTGCTCTGAGCACTCAAGGCCACCGCCAGATCAGGCGCCAGCACATCCTCAGGGGTAGAACCCACCACCTCAACCTCAACCACTGAAGCCATCTTCTCAGCAAACTGATTGCAAAGAATAATTTTTCCTTCACTATCAGTAACAATCAACCCCACCGGCAGAGAGGAAATGAGGATATCCCGAAAGGCCTTAATCCTGCTCAATCTACTCTGTGATCCCTTCAGCCCTTCAAGGGTTAACAGGGACAGCCAGCCGCCGACTCCAACCAGCAAAAGGACCACCGAAAGGATCACAATCTGGAGAAGCTGCTGCCTGACTGCCTTATTCAATTCCGCCAGATCAAGTTCCACCAGGATAATATATTTTTGTTGATTCACCCGTTCGAGCTCATCAGTCCATTCTGCAGGGCATGCCAAATGCCTCATCATCCTCCCGCCACCTTCACCTCTGCGATTCAGACCATTCACTCGCGGCCCCTGTTGCTCAATCGGCCTTTTTCCAAGGGGAACAAAAAGGGTTGCTACTTGAAAGGCAGGAGAATGATCAGTTCCGCCGCCAAGACGATATCGGAAATCGACCCGGTTATGATCTCCCCGGTCAATGGAACCAATAAAGGCAAGGGTTTCTTCATCAACACGACCACCCGCTGCTTCAGGTACAGAACTGGCAAGGATCTTCCCTGATCCGTCCATCAGGGCCAGGAAGTGTACTCCTGGATGTTCAGCTCCACGTTCAAGGATTTCCTGCACATGATCAGACCATTGCCACACCGGTGCCTGCCCTCTCCGCACGCCATCAAGAAATGAGGCCCGGGCGCCTGAGGTTACAAAGCGGATAAGGGTTGCCCCACGTTCAAGCAGGACATCCGTCATCAGGCTTTTCTCACGCCGGTAATTATTGACGGCAAACACCCCGATGATCAATGCCAGAAGGGCACAGGCCGCAGCCAGCACCCACGGTGAGACCAGGGCAAGACGTTGTTCTTTCATAAATCGCTTCTTCGTTCTGCTGGTGGATTAAGAATTTTTTGCACCAGGATCTTGGTGATCAGATAAGTGGGAACGATCCCTTCCGGCCCCATTGAACCAGCGGCCAGGGTCTGTCCCCCACGCAGGGGGTTATCTGAGGCATAATAGGCATAACGAATCCGTACTTGGGAGGAGAGATGCCCTTGAATCACTGCGGCATTGATGGCCCGCTGATAATGGCCACCCTCCATCTCAAGACCCACCGCCTTCCAGCTGGAGCTATAAAAACGCTCCAGGATATCACGATTCTGCAGGGAGGTGCCGAGTACGGTCACCATCGGGCCTACATACACATCCGCCTTCCCTTCAAAATCCTCGACCTTCAAATCATTGGCCACGATATAATTATGGGGTGTCCCCTCCATGACATGGGCTGTTGCCAGCATAATATCACCCTTTTTCCCAGGCAAGATACCCGCCTTACCCATTATGGAAATAGAGGCAATCCGAAAGGTGATCGTTTTCTCTTCAAAATGACAGGGGCACAGGAGTTCATCCATGACCTCAAAGGCCTGGGTGCCAAAGGCATAATCCATGACCACAATCACCGGCCTCTTTCCCTGGATATAAGCAGGATCGATGGATAGTTCAGGATGAAGGCTGTCACCATCAACCTCTGCCGCATCAATGACCATGACATCAATATTCGATCCTGACAGGTCAGGAAGGAAGGATAATCCATACTCCTGAGCGAAGGAATCCACCTCTTCCTCTTTCCCCTTCAGGGCCGGGATCATATCATAGAGATCGACCGGGACACTCTCTCCCCTTTTCTGCAACGCCCCAGCACCATAGAGGATATTTTTCACAGAATGCATATTGGCACTGATAATATGGATAGGACGCTCATGGAGGTTCCGCTGATAGAGATGTTTCTTCACCGCATGCGCCCAGGCTGTGGCATATTTGTGAAGACCGATCATCTCCTGCAGAGAGGGGGTGAAATAGATAGTCAGCTGCTCATCAATTGATTTATGTTCACTGATAATGCGTTCCCCCATCTCGTAGATAATGGAGAACAAGCCATTATTGTATCGCTGGCCGTGATGGGTTTTATTCATGTTTTCGTAGGTTGTACGCGTCTCTTGATAGGTGCGCCCCAGAATGATCGAGAGATTCCAGATAGCCTGATCCAGAACCGCACCCTCAAGCACCAGTTCTCCGCGCGCCGCCTTGCCCAGTTCATGCCATTCGGAACAGGTTCCTCCTTCTTTGTCGCAGATCTGCTGCTGGATCTTCTGCGCCTCGATATTCAAGAAGGTGATATGGGTAAGGATGTCATACACCTCGGACAGACCTTTGGTGATGACAAAGCAGATCTCCTTTTCAGAGACCACATAGGATAAACGGCGGCGTTTCAGGGGAACAACCTGTTCAAAGGAGGTATTCTGAAAATCCTCATGGCCCGTCAGGATAATCCGGTTGCATTTTTCAATTCCCTTTGGCAGCCTGTCTATCACATACTCAAGCCCCTGCAGCTCCATCACCCGGGAATCACTCATGGAGCCATAGATCTCAGGAGAAAACAGCTTCAATGATTCCGCCAGTTTTTCCCCGGATTTTCCAGAAGGCTTATAATAGCCACGCAAGGTCAGGGCATCGGCCAGGGTTTTAAAGGTGTGAATGGCAAGCCGGGCCTTTTGTGATTTTGTGAGATCCTCCATGAGACACTCCTCTTTTCCTTGATAAAGGGAATCCCTGAATAAGGGAGAATGGTAGACAAGACACTATACCCCTATCAGCTTTGAAGAAGCAACAAGAGAGCTGATTGATAACAAAAAAGAGAATAGCTGTGACAGGAAGGTAAAACCTTGAGATGGCAGGTTATCCACAAATCCATTTGCAACCAAGGTGAAACAACACAGCCACCTCAGCGAATCGATTACGGATCTACCTTTTTCCCAAACTCCAGGCCGAAGCTATTGAGACCTAGAAGACAAGTGGCATCACCGCCGAAGAGATCAAGGAAACTGCTGTCTGCCAGGTTGCAGCGGAACCCCCGGCAGGAAAGGGGACGATAATGGTAGATCATGCAGTAGGATAATCCGTTACGACACTGAAGAAAAACGCAGCCCTTATCATCGGGATGAATCATGTAGACCTTGCCCTTTCCTTTGTTTTCTTCGACAAGCTGGCTCAGAGGTTTTTCCCGAAGTTGCCGCAGGGTGGCATCAATTCCGACATGGCCCCCCATCTTTTTTATAAATTCCACCTCATCCCTATGGAGCAGTACTTTCTTGTATCGTTTGCAACAGGTGCCGCATTGACGACATTCATGAAGAATGGTCTTGAGGGTAGCATTGTCGAGGTTGGATATGTTCATGCTAATTTGTTTTTTGTTGTGTAAATTCAGGATATCAAATGGTCCAGCATTTCCGCAAGGGATGATCAGCAAGGAGCGTTGTACAAAGTTCCAATTCGTTTGCAGCGATATGTGGGCATCCCAGACGTTGAATGTTTTTGATCGTTTCCACGTCATGCGGAAGTTTAACGAGGCGATTAACGATATCCGCCGCAAGGAAGTTCTGCAGTTCAAGGCTGATCTGCAGAACTTTATTTTTTTTCATCCAAGACCATCCTGACTGTTCTGACAAGTTCGTCGCCATCAACCGGTTTGTAGATATATTTCTTAATCCCCATGACCAGAGCTTCTTCTGCTGAGGTGACCGCACTGTGTCCTGTACAGAGGATAATCGGCATGAGCGGGGCGATCTCCAGTACTTCCCTGGCCAGATCAGAACCGGTAAGACCCGGCATGGTCTGATCGGTCACGATCAGGTCAAACTGCTTTGGCTCTGCCCGTACTTTTTCCACGGCCTCGCGGCTGTCTGTAACTCCGGTGACCGTATAGCCATAATCTTCAAGGATTCTCTTATTTATCAGGACCAGCAGGGGCTCGTCATCAACGATAAGAATCCGCTCAGTGCCGAGGGGCAGGGCTTCCTGTCGTTTTGGTTTTTCGGAAACTGCGCTGATTTTTTCCAGGGCCGGGATAAAGACACGGAACGTAGAACCGTATCCAAGTTTGCTCTCCACCTCGATAAAGCCTTTATAGCCTTCAATGATTCCATGGACAACCGCCAGGCCGAGCCCCGTTCCGTCTCCTTTTTCTTTGGTGGTAAAGTAGGGGTCAAAGATATGGGCTGCTGTTTCCGGGCTCATGCCGTAACCCGTGTCGCTGACAGAGAGGGCAATAAAAGGAAGTGGAGACCCTTTGTCTTTCTCTACTTCTTTCGCTCTCCTTTCCTGACGGGAAAGGGTGATCCGCAGAATCCCCTTTTCATCCTTCATGGCATGGAACCCATTGGTGCACAGGTTCAGGATAACCTGATGGAGCTTGGTCGGGTCAGCCATGATTGTTCCGCAGGCAGGATCGATATCTGCCTGGATTTCAATGCTGGTCGGCAGGGTGGAACGCAGCATCTGCAAAACCTCCTCCAAAACCAGATGGGGTCGCAGCGGTTGCAGCTTCTGTTCTGTCTTGCGGCTGAAGTCGAGAATCTGCTGCACAAGGGCGGTGGCCCTTTTTCCGGAGTTTATGACCTGGTCGATATCCTCTCTCGCCGCTGTTCCTGGTGGCAGTGCCTTTTTTACAAATTCAGAATAACCGAGGATGGCCGACAGGATATTGTTGAAGTCGTGGGCAATACCGCCGGCCAGGGTACCCATTGCCTCCATCTTCTGGGCCTGCTGGAGTTGTTCTTCAAGTTGCATCTGCTCTGTCACATCACGTTTTACCGCCACATAATTGATAATCTCTCCAGCCTCATTGAGCACCGGGGTGATCGAGACCTCTTCCTCAAAGAGGGTGGCGTCTTTTTTCCTGTTAATCAGGTGCCCCTGCCACGCCTTGCCACTGGTCAGTGTCCTCCACATCTCCTGGTAAAAGAGGGCATCATGTCTGCCGCTTTGCAAGATTCTCGGGTTCCTGCCGATCACTTCCTCTCTGGAGTAGCCGGTGATCTTCTCAAAACTTGGGTTGACATACTGGATCATGCCGTCTTTGTCGGTGATGACAACACTGTCCACGCTTTGTTCTATGGCGGTTACCAGACGGCGGCGTTCTTCCTCTCCTTTTTTGCGTTCACTGGTATCCAGGCAATATTCAATAACCTGACTGAGATTGCTGTTACTGTCAAAGATTGGATAGGCATGAATCTCGACACTTTGTTTCATTCCGGCCTGATCAGTGTGAATATGTTCAACCACCACCGGCTGTCTCGTCTTCTTGATCTCTCTCAGTGTGCAGGGATGTTCATCCCCAGCGCATGGTTCGATCCGGTTATGGGTCAACTGGAAACATTTTGTCCCCTCCCGATATTCATCGAAATGAGATGCCTTGTTTGACAGTTTGATGGTATAGTCGTTGGCATCGATGACATAGAAGGGGTGGGTCAGGGCGTCCAGGGAGTGCTGCAGAAACTGCTGATATTCGCTGATCTTTCCTTCAGCCTCCTTGCTCACGGTGATATCCTGAGCGACGCCGACATAGCGCAGCACTTCTCCTGTCGGCTCATGAATCGGGAAGCCGCGATCCCATATCCAGCGAATCGTTCCATCAGGACGTCGGATCCGGTATTCGTGGTCGAAGGGCTGTCCACTCTTTTGCACTTCCAGATTGGCAAGCACGCGCATTTTATCGACCGGGTGGATGGCCTCGATAAAAGAGCGCGGATTTTCGTAGAGGTTCTGCAGCGACCGTCCCCAGATCTGCTCATAGGCAGGGCTGATATAAAACATTTTGTCGATCTCAACATCGGACATCCAGAAGACCTCGGCGATGTTCTCCGCAATCAATCTCAGCCGTTCTTCGCTTTCCCGCAACACATCCTCAGCGCCTTTGCGCTCAGTGATGTCGGAGGCAACGCTGAGAATCACCTTTTTCTCATCCCATTCCGTTGTTTTCACAAGAAGATGAAGCGGCACTATTGAACGGTCTTTCCGATAGTGGCTGATCTCAAAGGATCCCGTGCCGGTTTCCAGAATCTGTTTCATCCGGGATGCAATCAGTCGTTCGTCCTCAGGAATATCAAGGTCATGGATATTCAGGGCGAGGAGTTCCTCCTTCGCATAGCCATGAAGGTCGCAGGCCGTCTGGTTGACATAGAGATACTTGCCATCAGGGTCATGGATAGTAATGGATACCGGAGCGATATCGATAAGCTCGGCAAAGACACGTAGGTATTCATTCGCCTGTTTGCGCTCTGTGATATCCTGCACCACTCCGGCCATACGCCGCACCGCACCCTGACTGTCGCGTTGATGCCCGCCAGCTGCCCAGACCCAGCGCAACTCGCCATCGGCACGGCGGATGCGGCATTCGAAGTTCCAGTCGCTCTGCGTGGCGACGGCTTGCTTGAAGGTGCGATCCACCTCGAGGCGATCTTCGGGAAGCACGTGCTCGAGGAACATCTCGTAGGTCCACTGCGGCAGGAGCGCTTCGTACCCGAAGATGCGGTTGAGCTCCAGCGTATGATATGAGGTGTGATCGACCAGGTCGAGATCCCATTCACCCAGGTGGCTCGCTTGCAGGGCAAACGCCAGCCGCTGCTCGCTCTTACGCTGCGCCGCCTCCGCCTGCTTGCCTTTTAAGCTAAGCAAAGCAATGATCCAGGCGCCAAGCGCCAGCAGCAGATAGCTAATGCCCATCCCTATCCTTCCTCTGGCCTGGTTATAGAAGGCCGCGCCTGCCAGAACGGCCGGGGGAACAAAGGAGACGATCTTCCACTGGTAGTCCTTGCCCTTCACTTCCTGCCGGCTAGACGCATTTTCCAGGGCGGATCCTACTATGACAGAGCGTTGTCCCGGCAGCAACGGGTAGACCGTGCTATAGACAAAGAGTCCCTGATCTGTCAGCAGGGATCCCTGTTCGGCAGCAGAGATGGCACGCCACGCCTCGGGAAAATCGTGGCCGAAGGTGCGCTCTTTCCTACCCAGCATGAAGCCCCACTCATCTTGAGGTTGGGGACCACTCACCCAGTAGCCGTCGTGATTGAGCAGCATGGAGCCGCCGGACGAATCGTGTCCCTGCATCGCCATGCGAAAGCGCTGGATCAATTTATTCCCCAAATAATTGAAAACGAGGATTCCTTTCTTGAGTCCTGCACTATTGAAGACCGGGGTGGCGAAACGGATCATCGGTTTATAGGGAATCTCCAGTTGCTCATTCTCAACATTGAGATCCAGCGGAGAAACAAATATTTCACTTTGGTTGAGTTTAAACGTCTCGCTGAAGTAATAGCGCCCACTTTTGTTTTGCAACTGCTCGCGAGGAATGATGGCCGGTTTGCCGTCGTTGTAATTAATGCGGATCACTTCCTGACCGCTGGCATCAAGGTAGCGGATCTGGTCATACCGTTGTGTTTCCTGTGCCAGCACTAGGAAAAAATTTTCCAGTTCCTCTTGCTGCGCCGGATTACCGCTATCAAGATACTCGTGCAGCAAGGGCATGTTGGCGATGACGCGCAGATTGGTAGAAATCGTCGAGAGATCTCCCATAACCACCCCCCTGCCAACCTCGATGTGGCTCTTTTCCTGCAACTCTATTTCTTCCACCCGCCTTTGTTTGTCGAGTCGAATGACTAACAGCAGAGCAAGTGAAAGAACGGCCACAATGGGCAGGTAAATCAGGGCAAAGCGTTTAAGCAACGCGGGGACAGGGATATCGGAACGAATTAATGACATAGAGCCTCAGAATGATCGATAAAAAATAAGAATTTGCTTTTTAGCGAAGCTGGGCTGAAACCCAATTTTTTCATACTGTATGCAAAAGGTGCCGCATTGACGACATTCATGCAGGATGCTTTTAAGTATGGAATCGTTAAGGTTGGGTATGTCCATGATCGTTCAGGCCTTATTGCAAATAAGCAAGATATCAAATGGTCCAATATTGTCGTAAGGGATGATCAACAAGAAGCTTCTCGGCTCGTGGAACAGACAGGATGCCGGGCCTTTCAAAATTTTTAACGAGCATAGCATCAATGGTAGCTAACACTGACTTCTCTAAGGCTGCAGAATTATACCCTCCCTCCAGTACGTAGAGCAGACGGTTGTTGCAGCTCTCGAAGGCGTGCCGCCGAAGGAGGTGGGTCACCGTGGCAAACCACTGAGTGCTCAGGAGTGTGCCGCTGATCGAATCATCCCTGTGGCCATCATAACCGGCGGAAACCAGGATAAACTGCGGCAGGTATTGCTCTACCAGACCCTGAAGTAAATGACCGAGGAGGTAGGTATATTCACTGTCACCAAACTGGGAATGGACAGGGATGTTTACCGTATATCCAGCTCCCCCCTCGATCCCTATCTCATCTGAGTCACCGGTAAAGGGGAAAATTCCCTTCTGATGGATGGAGAGGAGCAAAACCTCATTGCTGTCATAAAATATTTCCTGTGTGCCATTGGCATGATGGACATCAAAATCGAGAATGAGAATGCGACGCAGACCATATTGACGGCGGAGATATTCAGCGGTAATCGCCACATTGTTAAAAATACAAAAACCCATCCCTCTCCCTGCGGAGGCATGATGACCGGGTGGGCGAATAAGCGAAAAACCGTAATCAATCTCTCCCGCCATGATCCGGTCCGCCAGGGCAAGGCAGCCGCCTGCGGCCAGCCGGGCCGTAGGAAGAGAGTCGTCCATCAGGTAGGTGTCACGGTCGTATGAGAAGGGATCAGCCTTTACGGCATGTTCGCGGAGTTGTTCCACATAGAACGATGAGTGCACCATACAGATTTCAGCACTGGTTACCTCCCGCGGCGAGATATGACGTGTATTCTTGTTGTATTTTTCCTGCTGCAGGTGCAGATAGAGACTGCGCAACCTGTCAGGATTTTCCGGCGAGGGATTGCTAATCGCATGGTGCAGATACCTGCTGTCAAAAACCAGACCGAGCCTATTCATAATGAAATTGATAGATGGAATGTGAGTGGTATTGCTCGGCGGTCAGTCGGCAGAGATGTCCTGTCCTCTTTTTCTGTTGATCGTCATAGACCAGCGATTCAATGAGCTCAAAACCAAGTTTTCGCAGACAGCGCTGCTGGGCTAAATTATTGATATCTGTATGCATCTCAACTGCCTCCACCGGAAGCTGTTCAAAGATATACATAATGAGGAATTTCTGAATCTCAGTACCATACCCCTTACCCCGTTCATCGGGGATGGCCACTTTCAGGGCCATGGAGACGGTGTTTTGTCTTCCTGGGGAGTGCCAGTAATGGGCCGTACCGATGGGATGCCCATCTTCTTTTAACTCCACCAGAAACATTTTTTCCCTGTCACTCCAGAATACACCGGAATGGATCTGCTGACGCATCTGCTCCCCATCGTGTTTTCCAGGACTCAGATATGCACCACAGGCCGTTTCAGATTGGCTCCAAGCGACAACAAGGGGAATATCAATTTCCTGGATTTTTCTCAAAACCAGCCTGCTGGTAAACAGCCTGTCACCATAAAGACTCATATTTTCTCAAAATTGGTTGCGGCGCCAAACCCGGCAAAGAGGTCAGGCGCCACAACTTTCTCCACATGCCGATTACGACATTCAAATTTTATAGTTATCTTTACACGACAGTTCACATTTCGCTGACTGCCTTATTCAGCTCGGTACTGGAGGCCTTAAGCCTATTCAGTGCCTCGATGGTACCATCAATAGAGAAATTGACAGCCTTGGTAGATTCCAAATTTTCATGGGAGGAGCTGACCACACTGCCGAGTTGCACCTTGACGGCCTGTCCATTTTCACTGAGGATATCCGCCTTCTTGTCCAGTGCATCAACAGAACTGGAGATAGTGACAATGCCAGTAGATATTTTTTCCATGGAATCAAGGGCTGTCTTGATGACTTCACTGCCGTCTCCCAGCATCTTCATGCCGTCCTTCATGGCAACAATGGTCTCTTTGGACTCGGACTCCACCTTTTTCACGATATTGGCAATATCCACTGCTGATTTGGATGATTTTTCCGCAAGTTTACGAACCTCATCGGCAACCACGGCAAAGCCCCGGCCGGCATCTCCTGCCCGAGCCGCTTCAATGGCGGCATTGAAGGCCAGAAGATTGGTCTGGGAGGCAATCTCCTTAATGATATCGACAAATCCGCCGATTTTCTCAAGCTGGCTTACCAAGTTGGCAACCATCTGATTCGAGCTGCCTATGGATTCATTGATGGCCAGCATCTTTTTGCTGGCGTCGGCTCCTGCCTTCTTCCCCTGCTCCGCATCTCCGGCAACGCCGGATGCCAACGCACTGGATTGAGTGGTGAGTTCCACCATCTCCCTGGCAAAGTTGAGCATACCGTCGACCGTGAAGGATGCCTCACTCAGCAGATTGACCTCCCGATCAATGAGCTGGTTCATGGTTTCAATGGAGTGATTGGCCTCGCTCATTTTTAGCAGAGAGTCGGAAACCAGAGATTCAACCTCTGATGAGGCCTCATTGATCAACCGCCCCACGGCTGCTTCCGAGGTCACGTCCACCATGTACTCCAAACCACCCTTTATATTCCCCTTGGCATCTTTAATGGAGACACTGGTCACCTTGACCGGGATCACCTTGCCCTTAATGTGGGCGGTGGTCTGTTCCGAGATCGTGGTGTTGCCGCGGATGGCTCGCTGGATGCCGCAATTTTCGGTTTTGCAACGGTCGGTGCCGAAAAGGTCCCAGCACTTTTTCCCCAGGGCCTCCTCAACGGTCATCCCGGCCATAGCGGCACCGGCAGGGTTGATATAGGTCACAGTGTGGTTCAGGTCCACGGCATAAATGGGATTGGGGATGACATTGAGGTTTTCAATCTTCTCATTGGCCTCCTGCCGCTGTCTGGCCTCGGCAGTGATATCGAGGACAAATTCCAGCGCCCCTTTGATATTTCCCTTGGCATCCTTGATCGGAGCCCCGGTATACTTTATGGGGATGATCATCCCATCCTGGGGTCTGGCAATAGTCTCTTCACTGACGACTCTGTCTTCACGCATTGCCCGTCCTACGGCACATTTTTCTGTGCGGCAATGGGCTGTTTTGAAGAGATCGTAGCATTTTTTACCAATGGCCTCGTCCGGGGTGAGGCCAACAACCCCTGCCCCTGCCGGGTTCATGAAGGTAACGTTGAACTCAGTATCAACGGACATGATAGGCGTTGGGATGGCATTGAGGTTCTCAATTTTCTCCTTGGCCTCCTGCTTTTGTTTCGCCTCTACCGTAATATCGAGGACAAATTCCAGCGCCCCTTTGATATTCCCCTTGGCATCCTTGATCGGAGCCCCGGTGTACTTTATGGGGATGATCATCCCATCCTGGGGTCTGGCAATAGTCTCTTCGCTGACGACTCTGTCTTCACGCATTGCCCGTCCTACGGCACATTTTTCTGTGCGGCAATGGGCTGTCTTGAAGAGATCGTAGCATTTTTTACCAATGGCCTCGTCCGGGGTGAGGCCAACAACCCCTGCCCCTGCCGGGTTCATGAAGGTAATGTTGAAATCAGTATCAATAGATATGATAGGCGTAGGGATGACATTAAGGTTGTTGATCTTCTCATCAGATGCCTGTTTCTGCTTCGCCTCTTCGGTGACATCAAGAATGTATTCGAGGGCTCCCTTGATATTTCCCTTGGCATCCTTGATGGGAGATCCGGTGTATCTGATGGGGATGATCACCCCTTCAGCAGGACGGGCAATGGTCTGCTCGGTGACCACCGAGTCAGTTTTCATGGCCCTGGCGCAGGCGCACTTCTCCGTCTTGCAATGGGGAGTCTTGAAGAGATCGTAACACTTCTTGCCCACTACTTCATCCGGGGTCATCCCGGCCACAGCCGCCCCTGCCGGATTCATGAAGGTGATGGTAAATTCGGTGTCAATGGCCAGAATCGGGGTGGGAATGGTATTGAGGTTGTTGATCTTCTCATCCGACACCTGTTTCTGCTTCGCCTCATCGGTGATATCGAGGATATATTCCAGCGCTCCCTTGATATTGCCTTTGGCATCCTTGATGGGAGATCCGGTGTACTTGATGGGGATAATCACCCCTTCAGCAGGCCGGGCAATGGTCTGTTCGGTAACCACCGAGTCAGTTTTCATTGCCCTGGCACAGGCACACTTTTCCGTCTTGCAATGGGGGGTTTTGAAGAGGTCGTAACACTTCTTGCCCACTACCTCGTCCGGGGTCATCCCTGCCACAGCTGCCCCTGCCGGATTCATGAAGGTGATGGTAAAATCGGTATCAATGGCCAGAATTGGGGTGGGAATGGTGTTGAGATTGTTGATCTTCTCATCCGATGCCTGTTTCTGCTTCACCTCTTCGGTGATATCAAGGATATATTCCAGCGCTCCCTTGATATTCCCTTTGGCATCCTTAATGGGAGCACCGGTATATCTAATGGGAATGAGCACCCCGTCAGCAGGCCGGGCAATGGTCTGTTCGGTGACCACCGAGTCGGTCTTCATGGCCCTTGCACAGGCGCACTTTTCTGTCTTGCAATGGGGGGTCTTGAAGAGGTCGTAACACTTCTTGCCCATGACTTCGTCCGGAGTTTTTCCAACCACAGCTGCCCCTGCCGGGTTCATGAAGGTAATGGTAAACTTGTCGTCGATCTCCATGATGGGAGTAGGAATGACATTGAGATCGGTCTCCATCTGACGCAACCTGGCCTGGAGTTCTTTGGTCGACGTGATGTCACGCATGGTGACCAGCGTTCCACCTTTTTCCGCCATTGGAGTTGCTTTGGAATGGTACCAGGAGACTTTCCCATTATTGGTATACAGCTCATCACCCTCGGCCATCTTTTTCAGCCGCTTTGCCTTATTTACTGGACAGTCTTTGGTTCCGCAGAGCTGTGAAGGACAGCTCTCTTCGCAAGTTAATTTCCCGTCAATCTGGCTCGCTTTAAGATTAAACTCTTTAAGAAAGCCCTCATTGGCCCAGATGATAACCATATCGTTATTGACAAGATAGCTGGGTTCCGTCAACAAGGAAAAAGAGGAATCTTCGATTGTTGCCGGGTTTTTTGATGAAACACTGATGGTCATGATTTTGCCCCCTTTTGTTCGGTTTTATGAAATGACTTTTCATCCAAATCAATCTCTTCGTCTTTCACGGTTTGATTTGGGGATGATATATCCGGTCGCAGGTGATTGTTGATCAGGTTATGTGTATTGACAACCAGGACGTGTTCTGTGATTTGTTTTTCACCAATAAATTCAATGAGACGATCCAGAGTGTCTTTCTTCGATTGCAACTGAGCGTTTAATGATGGTGTTGGGTAATACTGTTCCTGCTTATAAATAGTAACGATACTATCCACCTGCAGTCCAACAACCTGTTTACCGTCACGGCAGATGATGAGTTTAAAGTTATTTTCCTCATTTTCCTGTTGGGGATAACCATAGAATTGACGAAGATTAATTACAGGAATGATTTTACCCCGCAAGTTAAAAACTGCGGAGTCATAACCCGTTACAGCTGGAATGGACATGAGCATATTCCGCTCTATGATTTCCTGTACGTTTTTGAGTTCAATGGCAAAATTTTTACCAATGGTAAAGATCAGATAACAATTTTCTGTGATCAGATGCCTTGCCTTGGCTACCGCTGCCTTTTCATCCTCTTCGGCATCGCTATTGATTCGGGCCATGGATTTGAGCAGCTCCTTCTGAGTAGCAATCAAATTTTCCACGTCAAGGAGCATGATATTCCGGTCTGGAACAGGCTCGTAAATACCGACAACGGACTGCTCAAGCCTTTTCGGCATGGGGAAGATATCTTCATTGACCACTGTGAGGATCTCAAGTATCTCGTCAATTATCATCCCAAAAATAATAGAATCCGTGGACATAACCAGGATGCGGCTTAATTCACTCTCGCTGTCGACAACCTTACCGCTATTAAGCAGGGCACCGGCGCTCATAACTGGAATGGTATGACCCCGCAATTGCAAGGCACCTTCCAGAAAACCAGTTTTGAACACGGTATCGATGTCGGCAAGAAAGGTAATTTCCCGGGAATTCTCAACCGGAATCCCGTATTCATGGCCATCTGCAGAAAAGATTACATATCGGGAATAAGTTCGAATCCGGGAGGTCTCAGCCTGAATCTTGGAGCTGCCAGCCTGACTGACAAACAGACTGTTATCAGAAAAAAGCTTTTTCAGATCAAGAACTTCAAGAGTACGTTGTTCATTTTTCAGGGTAATCAGGTCGGAGATAATATAATCGGCGGACTGCAGGGCTGCCTGAACAGGAAGAATAAGTGATTCCTCCACTCGCAGAACCTCTCTGATATCATCAAAGAGGAGTCCGAAACGCTGATTGGCGAGCATGACTACTGCAATCTTGGCATCCCGGTCGTACTTGGTTGCGCCCAGTCCCAGTCGTTTTTTCAGGTTGATTATCGGAATAACTGAATCACGA
Organism: Pseudomonadota bacterium; assembly: GCA_018821985.1. Taxonomy (GTDB): domain Bacteria; phylum Desulfobacterota; class Desulfobulbia; order Desulfobulbales; family Desulfocapsaceae; genus UBA2270. The sequence goes on along the minus strand of JAHJKP010000032.1, from coordinate 89,332 downwards.
AGATGCATGATTCCCTCAAGGAAAGGGACACTAGCGGGCAATGGTTGAATATTGCCGGTGATGGGTGTCGCCTCGGTGACACTCTCGGCGTCAATGGCTATTTCAAGTCCCTGGTCTCGATCCAGAATAAATGATGCAAAAAGTTGTTCAGCCATAATCACTTTAAACTCCAGAGCTTAATTGAAAAATGGAATAACATTTTTATTTTTTAATAATATTACAGATCGTTGACCTTGTCTGTCGGGAAACCATGACATGTGGTTATAATTAGAATCTCACACATTCTGTGTCGGCAGATTTATCACAAAGTAATTTTTTAGCAATTGTTGACAAGTTTGGCGGCCAGAATAGAATAATACAGAACACGCAACTGCAATCAGTTAAACGTTGTACTTGGGAGGAAAGCTTGGTCAGGTGATGAACGACTATCGGCTCAATTACAATTACAGTTACTTAAGGGAGGTCAGGCCGTGCTGAAGTGCAAACTTCACCAGGGAGGGTATGTCGCGCAGATCAAGCTTCTGCATGATCCGGCTTCTATAGGTTTCCACTGTCTTGGGAGAAAGATCGAGTTGTTTAGCGATATAGGCGCTGGTGTTGCCCTCCACCACAAGCTGCAGCACCTGCCGTTCACGCTTGCTCAAGCCAGTAAGAGGTAATGTGCAAGCAGACAGAATCTTCTTCTCAATATCGGCATCGTGTAGGCTCGTGCTCAGATAACGCTTGTTGGAAAAGGCAGACTTTATGGCACTGACAAGCTCCTCGCCAACGGAATCTTTCAGCACATAGCCACAAGCGCCGGCCTCAAAGGCCCGGTAGAGATATTCCGAGGTGGAGTGCATCGACAGGATAATAACCTTGATCAGTGGCCACTGCTCTTTTATGAGCCGCGTGGCCTCGATGCCATTGATGTCGGGCATGGAGATATCCATAATCACTACATCCGGCTGCCATTCTTCAATCTTGGCCAGACATTCACGGCCTGTTGCCGCCTCACCAACGACCTCAATAAAGGATTTCTGCTCGAGCAGAGCTCGAAGCCCTTCCCGGATTATGGCATGATCATCCACCAAAGCCAGGCGCACACTCATATCTGCACCTTAACGGTAACGACCGTCCCGCTTCCCGGATTTGACACCACGATCAGCTTGCCACCAAACGTTTCAATTCTCTCCCGCATGGAAAGCAGCCCCCATGTTTGCGATTCAGGCAATACATCCTCGCCCATGCCCTGAAAACCACAGCCATTATCCTCTATTGCCAGAGACAATTGATTGTCATTCATGGAACAATGGACCTCCACCTTGGTTGCATGGGCATGTTTGATTACATTGTTCAATGCCTCCTGAATGATGCGAAAAAGGGCTATCTCAAGGTTTGCCGGCAGACGCGGAATCCCAGCATAAACAATGACCTCCACCCCTGTTCGTTTGCAAAAAACAGAACCGTACCAACGCAAGGCTGGACCAAGGCCATAATCGTCAAGTACCGGCGGCCTGAGATCCGCCATAATGTCCCGAACCTGTCCCGTCATTGCAGCAATCAGCTCAAGGGAGTCGTCGATGCGCTTGCGTTGCTCCGGCGGGACACTCTGCCCCATAATATGAAGGTTAAGGCCCAGAGCGGTAAGCTCCTGACCTATTTGATCATGCAGTTTACTGGCAATACGGCGGCGCTCAATTTCTTCCGTCTCCATCAAGCGTGAAGAAAGCCGCTGTAACTGCTGGCGGTGCTGTTCTAATATCACCTCATTATTTTTCCTCTCGGTAATATCATCCGCTACCTCCATGGCTCCAATGATCTTGCCATTAATATCCCAGACAGGATTGGTGGTTATCTCAACGATTTTATCTCCGATCTTTCTTTCATACGAATACTTTTCACCACTGCGCAAGGTCGATGCAACCTGACAGGTATCACATATCTTCTCTCTCCCCTGCCTGATTTTATCCCCTGCATATTGCCCCCAGCAGTCATAGCAATAATGCCCCCTGGCCTCCTCCGATTTGAATCCGACCAGAGCTTCCATGGCTGGATTCAGCCGTATAACCCGCATCTCGGTATCAACAAAACAGATGGCAAAGTGGACACTGGCAAAAATCTGCTGAGCTTCTTGTTCCCGTAACTGAAGTTCTGCTGTCCTCTGGATGACCTCTTCTTCTAGATGAAGCTGATAGTGCCTGTTCTCCTTGATCAGACGGGCCTTTTCCAGGGCCTTGTTCACTGCAAGTTCAAGGATAGCCAGTCTCTCAAAGGGCTTGGTCAAATAATCCCAGGCACCAAACCTCAGGGTTTCTATGACAACGTTCATGGTTCCTGTGCCAGAGACCACAATGGCCGGGATGACAGCAAGATCATTTCTGATGGCCGCCAAGAGCTCAAGACCACTCATCTCGGGCATCTGCAGATCAAGGATAATGAGATCAGGAACTTTCTGGATAAAGATCTCAAGACCATCTCTGCCATTTGCGGCCTGCAGGACATGAAAGCCGCACTTCTCCAGAAAAAGGGCCATGCTCTGGCGTACAAATTGATCATCTTCAACGATTAAGATCGTTGCGGTATGGATAAATGTTGTCATGAGAAAGTGTATTTTTTTCTTTGTCGCAACAGTGGCTGGTTAAGAAGTCGCATCCGATTCAAATAATGTATCATCGCCTGGTAATTCCTCCTAGGCGCTTTTGTCAAAAAGTGAATTTATACTTTTCCCTGTGCTAAAAGGGAATTGAAACATTTTTAATGCAGATGGAATAAAAAAGGGGAAAGAAGGGACAATGTACTCGAGGAGATAGAAAATAGGAAAAAATTCAAAAAAAAATCGTTAAGTTTACCTGAAATCATTCAGGTAAACTTAACGATCAAAGTTGAGCAAAATCAAATTTTACGGACGTTGGCAGCAGCAGGTCCTTTAGGGCCTTCTGTAATTTCAAACTGAACCCTGTCGCCTTCGTTCAAGGTCTTGAAGCCTTCGGAGGCAATTGCAGAGTAGTGTACGAAAACATCCTTACCACCATCTTGCTCGATAAAACCAAAACCCTTGGACTCATTAAACCACTTTACTGTGCCTTCTAACATGATACCCTTTAACTCCTAATAGTGTAATCAAACTACCTTTGTGCTGTGCAGCAATTCAAACCAACAAAGAAGATGATCCACATAATATAATTTTTTTTATATGGTCACACCAATGCTAATCCAATACACCACACAATTAATACGTCTATTTTTCTTATAGCAAATTGCATTATGAAAAACCAGAAAAAAATAAAAAAATCTTATATTTCGCAACATGTGAATATTGCTAAATATTTACGCAAAACAAGTCACATGCAAACCAATAAATAAAAAAAATCCCACGCTATGACAATTCAAGCAACGATGGGTCATAGCCTTGCGGAGCCTCAAATCCCAGCAGATTACAAATTGTTGCGGCAACATAGGACAACCCCGGCTGCTCAAGAGGGCTGAGATGAAAATGGTTTCGTCGATTATAATCCTTGATGATCAACGGTACCGGATTCCTGGTATGGGCCACCATGGCTGTACGTTTACCATTCTTTTCTGTCCACATACAGTCGGCGTTTCCATGGTCTGCAGTGATCAGGGCAATGCCACCGACCTTTTCAAGGGCAGACAAGATCCTCTTCAATGAAAGATCCACGGTTTCCACAGCGATTCGCACCGAAACAGGTACCCCAGTATGCCCGACCATATCCCCATTGGCGAGATTGAGACGGATAAATTTGTACCTACCACTTTCTATGGCAGCGACTACCTTGTCGGTTATTTCTGCCGCCTTCATCCAGGGCCGCAGATCAAAGGTCACCTTATCTGATAAAATCTCCACATAAGTCTCAAGCTTTTCATCAAGATATCCTGATTTATTGCCATTCCAGAAATAGGTCACATGGCCAAATTTCTGGGTCTCGGAAATGGCATAGGAAGGAATTCCGGCCGCGCAGAGATATTCCCCAAGTGTACGATCAATGACGGGCGGCTCTACTATATAATGAGCGGGGATATGGGCATCGCCATCATACTGCATGATCCCGGCATAAAAAAGATCAGGCACCCGCCTGCGGTCAAATTCATCCAGATCCGCTTCATCAAAGGCACGAGAGATCTCAATAGCCCTATCCCCCCGGAAATTAAAGAGAATAACCGCGTCGCCGTCTTCCATAACTCCTACCGGCTTAGCATCTTCAACGACGACAAAACTCTCCATATACTGATCCGTCATGGCAGAATCTTCGTCATAGTAGTGCTGAATGGCGTCACAGGCAGAAGAAAAAGGCCTGCCTTCCCCCAGCACATGCGCCTTCCAGCCCCGCTCAACCACTGACCAGTCAGCACCATAACGATCCATGGTCGTAATCATCCTGCCGCCGCCGGAGGCAATCCGGTAGTCGCGGCCATCCACAGACAGCTCCCGCAGTCTCAGTTCCAGGGGCGCAAAATAATCCAGCGCACTTTTTGGACCCACATCCCGGCCATCAATCAGACCATGTACCCTGACCCGCTTGATACTATTCCGGACACATTGATCAAGCAGGGCATAAAGATGCTCCACATGACTGTGCACATTCCCGTCAGAAATCAGCCCGATCAGATGCAGGGTGCCTCCTGTTGACGTACGACCAAGAACCTCCTGCCAGGCTTTACTGGTAAAGGCCGCGCCACTCTTCAAGGCCTCACCAACCAGCTTTGCGCCTTGGGCAAAAACCCGGCCCGCCCCGAGGGCATTATGTCCTACTTCGGAGTTGCCCATATCACCATCGGATGGCAATCCCACTGCGGTACCGTGCGCCTTCAGACGGGTCACCAGCTCGCCCTGCAGAAGCTCATCCAGCACTGGAGTATAGGCCATATAGACCCCGTTACTCTCAGTCTCGGGCCCGATTCCCACTCCATCCATAATTACCGTGACCACCGGCCCTGGAAAAGGATTGAATCCGGCAAGTGGTTTAAGGCTCAATGCAGACATTTTTTCTCCTGTAGGCCGTTGTTAAAAAAGATGCAACATTATAATTAGATAGCAAACACAAGGGGCAGCAAAGAAATAGATAAAAATGTAATGGTTAGTTCTTAACGGCACTTAAGCAGCAAGCTACCAAAATAGACTCTTTATCTAGGAATTAATAAGATGTGAACCATTATTACCCAATTGACAGCCCCAGTCTACTCAAATATAGTACTGGCAGCAGATCAAACTCAACTCAAGCCGATCGCTTCTTTCCATGCAGCAGGACAAGCATCAATACCATCCACAACAGGGACAGAGCAGACCTCAACACTGGTTTCGCAAGGGAGCGGCTGCCGCCTGGCCCATCTGCCTAGGCTATCTACCCGTTGGTCTGGCATGTGGAGCCCTGGCCCAGCAGGCCGGCCTGCCCTTCTGGGCAGTGGGACTCATGTCCATCCTGGTGTTTGCCGGCAGCGCCCAGTTCATCGCTATCTCCATGCTGGCCTCAGGGGCCTCGCCCGTCTCCATTATCCTGACCACGCTCATTGTCAATCTGCGCCACACCCTGATGAGTTCAACCCTGGCCATTTACCTGCAAGGAGTCAACCGCTGCTTCCTCTCCCTGTTTGCTTATGGCATCACCGATGAGAGCTTTGCGGTCAACATGACCCGGTTCCGCACTGGAGAGTGGAACCGCTGGCAGGCCCTCACCGTCAATCACCTTTCCAACAGCGTCTGGGTTACGGCCACCACCTGCGGCGCTCTGGTTGGACAGCTGATACCCGAAGGGGCACTCGGCATGGACTATGCCATGACCGGGATGTTTATCAGCCTCCTGACCTTTCAACTGCAGAACCGGATCTTTATCCTCACTGGACTCATGGCCGGATTGATCAGTATTGCCGCCTATCTGCTCATCCCTGGCGACTCCTATATTATCATCGCCTCAGTGGGCGGGGCCACCCTTGGCTATATCATCAAACGCCGAAGCAGAAAAAAGACATGAGCTTCTTCGACTATCTACTTCTTTTTTCCGGAATGGGACTGGTCACCTATCTCCCCCGCTGGCTGCCCCTCTTTTACCTGGCACACCGCCGTCTTCCCCAATGGCTGATTGACTGGCTGAGCCTGATTCCGGTAGCGATCCTGAGCGCCCTGCTGGCCCCTTCCCTCTTTAGCGATGCTCATCCCCGCTGCCTGCATTGGGGCAAACTGGAACTGCTGGTCGCCATCCCCACCCTGATCTTTTCCCTGAAAAGCCGAAGCATGGGCGCAACAGTGCTGGTGGGGATGTTTCTTTACTGGCTGGGAGGCTTATTTTTATAAAGCCCATTGACTACCAAAAGAACAGCTCAAGAGAAGCTCTCTCGACGCTCTGACAAACGCGCATGGAGAGCAACCACTGCCGTATCCACCTTTAGAATCCGTTCTCCCATCGAAAATGATTTAAAACCACATTCAGCAAACCTGTCAATTTCATAATCAATCCAGCCACCCTCCGGACCAACGGCCAGAAGAATCCGTCCCGGCCGTTCACCAATCACGCTTTTCAGGCAATCGGCACTGCCAGGATGGGCAATCAGCAGATGACTGTACCTCTTTATCCTGTCCGGAAGCACATCCTCGACAAAGGGTTTGAACCGCTCATAGACACAGACTTCAGGCATCCTGGTATCAACGGCCTGTTCCAGCCCCTGCAGCAGATGGGGACGATATTCCTCTTCATTCAGCAAGGTGGCGTTCCAAAAGCTCTTCTCCACGCGCTGGGCATTGGTGATAATAATACTCCCCACCCCCAGGGCCGCAGCCTGACTGAAGATACGCCTGAGCATGATGGGACGGGGCAGGGCCAGGAGCAGGTCAATGGACGGTTTTTCCGCCATCTCTTCAGCAAACTCTACTGCAAGCTCCACCTGAAATGGATACTTGCCACACAGTTCCACAACCTTGCCGCGCCCCTTTGGTCCGTCAATGATCCCCATTCGAACAGAGTCACCAGGTTGCACCTGCAGCACCTTGATCAGATGCTTGGCCCGCCGATCGGTGAGCAACACCCTGCCACCCTGGAGTTCCTGTTTTTCTAAGAGAATAATGTTCATTTATCGATGATGAATGTAAAGGTTACTCCACTTTTCCTTTATCATATCCAGCTTAAAGAAATTGTGACACAATTTTCCATAATCATAGTTTCCTGCCAATATTGCTTGGCCCTTTGCAATAGCATTCTTGATGCGATAAACTTGAAATGAAATTCTTCTATATTAGTTCGAGATTGTCCAGTGTGGCCCGGTCAGGAAATTGTAATCCATCTCTTTCTCATGGGGAGCCAATCGGTAATGATTTCCGAGATAGCTCTATCGACAAACTGCACAAGGGAGGTTCGTATGAAGATCTTGAAATTTCTTATTGTTATCGGAGCGCTTTCTCTTCTCTGCCAGTCCTGCGCTTCGCCGCCTTCACCAGAGAGCGGGCAGCAGGGTAACGCACCCCTTGTTGACCTGGGTAACGGCATCTGCCAGCAGAACAATGGCCTGATGTGGCAGGTGGAGAGCACAAAAACATTGTCCGGCGGTCAAGAAGCCCTGGATTATGTCCGGGACCTCACCCTTGGCAATCATGGCGACTGGCGTCTTCCCAGCAAGCTAGAGCTCTATGAGCTCTGCCAGCTCTTTGAGATGAACCTTGGAGGTAATTGCCCCATCAAGCTGAGAGGGAGCTACTGGGCGACCAATGGCGAGATCCATGCCGGGGAGTGGGAAGCCTATCCGATCTGCGGAGGTTCGGAGTTGAAATACCTCCGGAGCAAGAGTGGACGGGTCCGGGCAGTACGGCCTTAACGAAACTAAACAGATCAACCCGGTTTTCCCCATCATCCGGCAATCTTGATACCACTGGCATCGATGGTGATCAGCCTTTTCTTGTAAAGGGCGCCTATTGCCTTTTTGAAGGTTTTTTTACTGACCCCGAACAGGGAATAGATCTCTTCCGGCTGGCTCTTATCGCTCACTGCAATGGAGCCGCCATGCTCTTTTATGGTCTGCAGAATGGCCTGAGAGACATCATCAACTCCTCGATATCCCGGTGCTTGCAGGCTCAGGTCAATCTTGAGGTCTTCGCGTATCTTTTTTATGTAGCCTTTGAGCTGCTGGCCGTAGAAAAGCTCCTGAAACACCTCGTTTTCATAGAGTATCCCCCCATGAACCTGATTGACAACCGCCCTGTATCCCAGGTCTGTCCTGTCAAATATCAGCAGATCCACCTCTTCGCCCTCTGCATAGTCCGGGGGCTGCTGACTGAGGAATTTATCAACCTTGGATGAGGCCATGATGCGGTTGTTTTTTTCATCAAGGACGACATAGACAACATATGATTGGCCCTCCTCCATTCTCTCCAGCTGTTCACTCTTGGGCACAAAGAGATCAAGCTCCAGGCCCCAATCCAGGTAGGCTCCCGACGCTGAATTTTCAACCACCTGCAACAAGACAAACTGACCGACTGTGGCCTTGGGCTTCTGGGTGGTGGCCCGCAGATGATCTTCCCGGTCGACATAGACAAAGACCTCAAGCTCATCACCTGGCTTACAATCCTCAGGGACAAACCTGGTTTTCAGAAGAATATCCCCCAACTCACCCCCATCAAGGTGGACACCGTAGTCCCGCGTACTTTTCACCTTGAGTTTATTCATCCTGCCGATATGTGCCATTTTCTCACCTGTATATAGTTGCTGGTCCGCCCCACCCTGTTATACCCTATGCCTACTTCTGAGCCGCTATCAAAAAAATGGCCACGCAAATGACCAAAACGGCACAAGGAACCATCAAGAAATAGTTATAAAAGACCATGACATTTCTTAAAGCCCCCTAAATTCCGGTTCATACCCCACCGTAAACTGGCTCACTGTGCTGTTGCGGAGACTCAGGAAATGCGCATTGTTTTTGTCAAAGGGACAAAGGGGCATGGCACACGGCTCAAATCCAAACCTCTGATAAAAACTGGGATTGCCCACAACAAAGATAGTGCTCTCCTTGATAACATCCTGCCGCAGGGCAAAGCGCAGCAGCTCAGAGCCTATCCCCTGCCTCTGAAACTCCGGTTTCACCGCCAAGGGAGCCAGATGCAGACCACAGACAACTGAGCCTTGATAGGCATTGGTAAAGGCAATATAGGCGATGACCTTATTGATATGGATACATACCCACTCATGCATCGTCTTGCCTTTCTGGTGCAGGGTTTCAACCAATTGCACTTCATAGGCGCTTCCGGGGAATGCCTGGTGCAACAAGGCAGAGGCCTTGGCATACTCTTCCGGGGTGAGTTTACGTATCTTCATGGTCTGTATTCAAGATTCACGTCTAATGGTAATGCTTCCAAGTTGGCAAAGAGGGTGCTCTGCAGCAGGCGCATGCACAAGAGCTGAAAAAACACCGCATCCTTTTACACCAATGACAATTTTCACGCAGAGATTGTCCACCTTCATCCCGGATAAGCCTGTGCTCTTTATAATGAGCTCCCCTTTAAAGTCAATGTAACTCAGCAGAGGATGGTATCTTTTTCTCAAGGGCTCTGTGGATGGCAGCAAGAAAATCGTGCTTGAGAACCGGTTTGTTCAGGTACTCACAAACCCCCATGGCCAGAGCCTTTTCTCTATTAATAAGCTCACTTTGTCCCGTACAGAGAATGATCGGGATATCAGGCCTGATGCCGAGGATCTTCTGGGCGAACTCGGCGCCGGTCATATAGGGCATGGTCATATCAGTTATGACAAGGTCGAATTGGCCGAGGCGGTTCTGGAATTCCTCCAAGGCCACTCCCCCATTGATGCAAGTAGTCACCTTATAGCCGTGCATGGAGAAGAGCCTCTCGGCAAAATCACGAATCTGGGCTTCGTCATCGACAAAGAGGATACGTTCACCCTTGCCGCTGAGATCGGCAATGACCTCCTTGCCTGGCAGCTCGACAGCCTTCTCTGCAACCAGCGGCAGATAAACGTGAAAGGTTGTTCCCTTTCCCGGCTCGCTGTAGACGGTGATATGGCCTTTGCAACTTTTAACAATACCGTGCACCACCGCTAAACCAAGACCTGTCCCTTCCCCTGTTTTTTTGGTGGTAAAATAAGGTTCGAAGATCTTATCCTGGATCTCCGGACTGATACCAGATCCTGTGTCGCTGATCTCAAGCTTCAGGTATTTTCCCGGAACCAGTTCGCCATACCCCTCATCCTCCGTTCGAATTTCAATTTCTCCTAAAGAAACGGCCAGGATGCCGCCGGTTTCCCGCATGGCCTGATAGCCATTGGTGCAGAGATTCATGATAATCTGATGGATCTGAGTGGGGTCCGCCAGCACCACACCACTGGAGCTTAGATCCTCTCTGATCTCAATGGTCGTCGGGATCGAGGAGCGTAATATCTTCATGGCTTCTTTAATGACCAGCGCGACCTGCAATGGCTGTTTCTCCTGCTCTGTCTTGCGGCTGAAGGTGAGTATCTGCTTAACAAGTTTTGCGGCCCTTTCGCCCCCTATTTTCACCTGCTCAAGATCTTGAGCAAGTCTATCAGGATCTTTTTCCATCATGGCAAGTTCTGTATAACCCAAGATAGCAGCGAGCATATTATTAAAATCATGGGCAATGCCGCCGGCCAGCGTGCCGATCGACTCCATTTTCTGAGCCTGCCGCAGCCGTTTTTCCATCTCTGCCCGCTCTTCTTCGGCCCGTTTGCGTTCGGTGATATCACGAACAAAGGCACAGTTATATTCTTCAGTTCCATGCTGAACATAATTGGCAACAATTTCCACCGGGAACACCCTGCCACCTTTGGTACGATGCTCGGTTTCAAACATTAAGGTTCCGCTCTTCCGAAGTTCAGGGAAATGTCGTTGCCATGCCTCTTGGTCGTAATGGGGATCAACATCCGGAACTTTCAACTGGAGTAGCTCTTCTCGTGTATAATCAAGCGAGCGGCACGCCGCCTCATTGACATCAATGATGCGGGCATCGGCTGTCATCCAGAAGAGGGCGTCGGATGCCGCTTCCACACTAATGCGAGTCAAGCGCAACGTTTCTTCGGCTTGTTTCCGTTCTTCAATTTCTTCCTCCAGGGAGCTTGTCCTTGTCTGCACCAGGCTTTGCAACCGAATATTAAAGAGGAAGAGACCGACAAAGGCCATAAAGCCAACAAGCAGGGTTAAACCGATGAGATAGATGTGCGCATATTCGTGTTCCAGCGGCGAACGGATCGAGGTAATGGCTCGGATCTCGCCGATCTTTTCATTAAATCCACCCTGGCCCGGGTAGAGTTGCTGAAGTTCAACAGGGGAATCTTCCCGCTTGCCGTGACAGCGCAGACAGCGCTGTTGATTTTCCAGGAAGGGAAGAGCCACATAGAGAACTTTCTTGCCGTCAACCTCAACAATCTCCTTATATGATTTGACATCCCGATGTTCGTTGAATATCTTGATCAGCTTCTCTTCCAGGGCATCCGCCTTGTTGACGGGGTTGCGAGGACTGGTCGCGGCCAGTTTGTAATACACTTCCGGGAGGCCGGCAGCCTTGCGCTCCTGGTTATAGAACGCATGCTGAACTCTGACAATATAAGAGGATGAAAGGATTTCGGGCGCATAGAAGGTGGCTGGAATTTCACCCTCGGCCTGATACTTGGCGTAGGCCGGCAGCATGGTGTTCTGCACATAGTGATGAATACCTTTGTGCGACAGAAGGAGGTTGGTGACATTTGCCTCTGCCTGCCCAAGGACATAGGCATGAGAGATCCAATACAAGAGAGCTGCCGTCACCATCATAATAAAGGTGACGGCAATAATGAGGCCAAGGGCTCGTTGTTTCACGATGCCCAACTGGCTGGACAGAATTTCTGCACACATAGTAAAGCTCCTCATGTCATGCAATGACCACAAAATGCTGCTCTCATCATTGTTCTTCCGCTATCCAACAGTGGTTCAAAGCAGATACCGCCTTGACAACCAACAGGTATCCAAGCGGCTTCTAACCTTTAAATAAGCTCATTTAACAGGGAATGAAAGAGCTCTATCCTCTGTTTTTCCTTGATGCGCCCGGAATTGTTCATGTGTATCCTTGCAGGAGATCATGACTGGCTGCAAATCCGGTCCACAAGTTGCTGCAGACGGAGATGCGCTACTGCAATATCGGCAAGGCAGGAAAAGGCCTTGAGCTCCAGGGGTTTGGCCGGATCAAAACCGCTGCGCAAGGGGTGACGGCCAAGCAGTGCAGCCACAAAGGCGCGCTCCAGCTGATCGCCAGGCTCATCCGACTGTTGCGTATCCGCCAGATCATACCAGCCACGAAATCGGGGATCAAGCAAGGCCTTCCGCGCTTCCTGCTGGAGCCCCAGGGTCGCGGCAAAACCGTGCCGAAACAGATCGGTCAGGCACCAGACATCGAGCAAGTCGGAGGCCTTGGCCGCAGCGGCGGCACCGTCCAGCTGGAAGTCAGGATCTTGCTCTGTCAGCAGTGATTCAAGACCTAAGGAAATGGTGTCCCGTACCCGCTCGGAAATATCAATTATCTGCTTGATATCCTGCGTTTTTTCACCATAGGCGATGATCGCGCTGTTGATGGCCCAGACGACTTCCTGCTCCAGGCTCAACAACCGCTCACGGTCAATAATCAGGGACAGGGCCTGCTGCAACAGGGTTGTTTCAATCAAGGGGCCGGCATAGACGGACGGCATCCGGGTAAGGGCACTATCTAGCGGCTTCAGAGACCTGGGCAAGGCCGGACGAATGGCGGGCCGGGAAAAGAGAACAGCAGCCTCCTCTGGTGGCGCAAAGCCGATATCCTGCATGCGACCGTTACGGAAACGCAAAGCCTCTTCTTCAATCTGAGTCGGCAGATCCACGCGGACATCGCTCAGGAGTCGGTGGGCAGCTATAGGATCATATTGGTACAGGGCATCCAAGACAGTAAAGGGATCAGTCTTCAGCGCCAGTTCGGTTTTCAACTCCAGAAGATAGAAGCCGTCCGGGGTCGTGGCTCGGGGCTGGCTACCCTCCTCTTGTTGAGGAATCTGATCAGTATCAGGATCATAGACGGTAACGGTCTGGGCCAGGAAGAGAAGCTGCACTACATAGTCCAGGGAGGAAAAAGCCCTGGCCATGGTCTCAGGGTCCTCCAGCGCAAAAGCAGACAGCCATTCATCAAGACTGTCGGGAGCAAAGTCGTAGCGGTTCCAGCAGTCCAGATCGACACAGGCCTCCAATTGTTCCGGATTCAGCTCGAGGAGGATGGACAGGGCCTGATCAAGGCCGATCTCCCTGACGATATAGTAGGCCTCAAGGGGTTCCAGGGCTGCGACCTCGGAGGCCAGATCGCTGGCGGCCAGGATTCGCTCTCCCCGGCGGGTCAGGGCACGAGTCAGATCAGCGCGGAACGGGGTTAGTTCTATAATATTCTTGTCGGTCATGTTTCTCTTGTCAGTCGGAGGTGATCAAAGTTCCTCACAGAAAGCTGCGGGGAATCTTCGTTGGTAACGGTGTTTCGTCCTGCCAGAGGACGGCCATCCAGGAAAGGTCCAGCGTTTTGACGGTTACGTTGAGGTGCATCGCCGTATATATACAGTAAGGCTTTCGTCTGTCATTATACTGTATTCTTTTGCACAAAAGGAAATAAAGATCACGAGAAAATCGTTCGAAGGAACGGAGTGATTCAACCTGTTTTAACGGCTTCGCACCTACCTGTACCAGGAATTCAGCCCTGAATTAACCTCCCGCTGCAACATTGCCAGCATGTCAGGGGAGTTGAACAATTTTTCGCACAGTTCACATTTTCTGTACTGTATGATTTCTCTTGCATTATAACCGGCAAAAGATGCTATAGCTGTTATACCCATGGTCCGAATGTGATTATACAAACTATTCGTTTCACTTTTTTGGAGAAGCTGCTCAACGGTACTGTCCTCTAAATTCCCAAGGTGGAAAAAATTGGTGTTGGTAAAATGGCTGCCGGCATCGCAGCAGGCATACATGTCCAGACTGGGAGCAAGATAAGGGTTCATCGGACAGCAGTTTGCCTGGTAATCGGTGTGAATGGGCTGGCGCTCAAATGATCCTGCCCGGCCGGCAATGATTACCGGTTCCGCGAAAAATCTGAGACCATGCTCCCGCAGATAGTCTTCGCAGGCATCATCCTGTTCTGAAAAATCGGTTACAAATGAGATGAAATAATCCAGCCCGTTTTTCTGGCAACTGTGAGCGGCGTTCACAATATTCTTCCGGGCTATATTCTTCTGGTGCCAGCGGCTGAAACTCATACGCAGTTGTGACAGCCCGTTTTCCTTGAGCTGGACAATATAACTGTCAGCAAGCGCCGGGGTCTTGGCCCAGAAGCAGTTGCTGACGACCCGGGTGTAGATTCCATATTTCTGATGACAGAGCTTGACCAGTTCGGTAATTTCATCCAGGTAGATCAGCGGTTCGCCGGCAGTGAAACTTATGCCCTGGATCTGAGCTGCGGCCATCTCGGCAATGATCTCTCTGGCCCGAGGCAGCTCCATCTTTAAATTTTCGGGGACGGCGTCTGCCGCGACACAGTGTTCACATCTGACATTGCACCGTGTTGAGTATCCAAAAGCTATTTTTCTCATAATCGTGTTCGCCTGCAGCAGACTTTTGCTACCTATGACCTGTATTTATTGTTATTTGTAGACTCTTGTTGAGGATTGATCAGTTATTATGATGTGTCTATGATGTGCCCTTCATAATCGAAGGAAACAAAGATCGCGAGAAATTTTACGATGAAAGTTGTTATTGCCGAAAAGCCCTCCGTGGCCCGTGATATTGCAGAAGTTCTCAATATCACGACCAAAAAGAAAGGGTATATCGAGGGGCGTGGTTGCGCAGTCACCTGGGCCTTCGGCCATCTGGTGACCCTGCAGGAACCGGGCGCATACGATCCGGCGCTCAAGCGCTGGTCGCTTGATACCCTGCCCTTCGTGCCGGACGAATTCAAGCTCACCCTGATCAAAAACAACGGTATCGAGGAGCAGTTCCAGATTATCAAGACCTTGTGTGAACAGGCCGAGGAAATTGTCTGCGCAACTGATGCCGGCCGGGAAGGAGAGCTGATCTTCCGCTACATCCTGGCCCTGTGCAAGTGCGAGGACAAGCCGATCCGCCGCCTCTGGCTCAACTCGCTGACCCCCGACGCCATTCAAACGGCATTCAAGGATCTCAAGGACGGCCACGACTACGATGCGCTCTATGCCGCCGCACGCTGCCGCAGTGAGTCGGACTGGATTGTCGGCCTCAACGCCACCCGCTACTACACCGTCCGCCACGGTCAGATCGGCGGCGGAGGCGATCGCGTTCTCTGGAGTATCGGCCGGGTGCAGACGCCGGTTCTGGCGATGATCGTCGAACGTGACGACACCATCCTCCAGTTCCGCCCCCAGCCGTTCTGGGAGCTCACCACCCGCTATCGCGAGGTGGTGTTCAAGTACACCGGCGAGCGCTTCGAACAACCGGAAAAGGCGCAGGCCCTGCTCGACAAAATAAGCGGCCAGCCCTTTGCCATCACCACCATCAGCGCCAAAGAGAACAAGGAACAGCCGCCGCAGCTCTTCGATCTCACCACCCTGCAGCGCGAGGTCAACAAGACGCACGGCCTCTCGGCAGCTGATACCCTCACCGCCACCCAGAATCTCTACGAGGCCAAACTCGTTACCTATCCGCGAACCGATTCACGCTACCTCAGCCAGGACCTCAAGCCGCGCATTCCCAAGATACTCGATCAGCTCAGGGCCATCCGGGCCGAACAGATCGCGCCGCTCGACCTCGCCAAGCTGCCCTTCACCACCCGGATCATCGATGACAAGAAAGTGACCGACCATCACGCCATCATCCCCACCGGCGTCAGGCCGCGCACCATGAGTGCTCATGAACAGCTCGTCTATGAGGCCATTACCACCCAGTTTATCGCCGCCTTCTATCCGGTCTGTATCAAAAATGTGACCACGGTCAACGGTGTCTCCAGCCAGGTGAAATTTCAGGCCAAAGGGACCCAGATCGTCGAGCCCGGCTGGACTATTCTCTTCCCGAAAAAGAAGATGAGCCAGGACGCTGCCGACGACCAGTCCCTGCCTGCCTTTGTCAAAGGCGAAACCGGCCCGCATGAGCCTTCCCTGCGTGAGGGCAAGACCAAACCTCCCGGTCACTTCACCGAAAACTCGCTGCTCGGTGCCATGGAGGCAGCCGGAAAATTTGTCGAAGACGATACCCTGCGCGAGGCGCTCAAAGAACGAGGCATCGGCACGCCCGCCACCCGTGCGGCCATCATCGAGACCCTGCTGCTCCGCAACTATATCCGGCGCGAGAAAAAACAGCTGCTCTGCACCGATATGGGGCGCTGCCTCATTGCCCTCATTCAGGACCCCCTGCTCAAATCGCCGGAGATGACAGGTGAGTGGGAGGAAAAGCTCAAACAGATCGAGCGCAGCCAACTTGACCCCGACACCTTCATGGCCGGAATCAGCGGCTACATTCGCAGCCTGATCGAGCACAGCTCCAGCGGACGATTAGACGGTGCGCGCTGGGGCAGTTGTCCGCTCTGCGGCAAAGAGGTTATCAAGGGGAAAAGGGCCTACGGCTGCTCCGGCTGGAAAGATGGCTGTCCCTTTGTCCTGGAACCTGAATGCAGAGGGGTAGCACTCTCTGCCCGGCAGATTCAGGCCCTGTTGCAACTGCATATCCTGCCGCAGCCGGTCCGGATCGATGACGAGCCGCGCCTGCTCATCCTCTCCACCCAGGGGGTACCCATTGACCTGCGCCTGCCCTCCGCCGAACGGCAGAAAAAAGTTGAAAAAGTGGAGCGTCCTGCCAAGACCCCGGCCAGGAAGAACTAACAGCCGGCAGTCAGCGCAGCCATCATAAATACTATATATAATTCAGTGAAGTATTATTAGGAAAATGCCGAGTGGCCTATCCCCTTCTGTGGCTTTGGAGCACACCTCTTACCAAAAAAAACGGTTCTTGCACCTGGATCACTTCAATTTGCCCAGGAATTGTTCTACCTGGGCCGGCAGATCCTTCATCACCTGCGCATGGCAATCGTGACAGATACCATGGGTGAGCAGGATGTCGGCATGGCGGTGCAGGTATTCCTCTATGGGAATCCAGGCATCATCGGTGTCCCTTATTTTCTTACAGTAGGAGCAGATGGCAAGAAAGCCTTGCAGGGTCTTCAGTTCGTATTTGGTCCGCTCCAGCTCCTCCACCTTGGCTGCCAAGGTCTCGTTGGTCATAGCCAGTTGGGCAGTGCGGTCCCTGACCCGGTCCTCCAGCTCCAGATTTTTCCGGCTCAGCTCCTCCAGCAGCTCCCGATTATGTTGCTTGAGATGATGTCGTTCCACCGCATGGGTGATCGTGACCTGCAGATCTTCCTCGGTCCAGGGTTTGAGGATGTAGCGGTAGACATGGCCTTCATTGATGGCGGCGATGATATCCTGGGGATCGGTGTAGCCGGTGATGATGATCCGCTCGGCATGGGGCGCCATTTCCCGGGCCCTGGCCAGCAGGTCGACACCCTTCATCCCCGGCATCCGCTGATCGCTGACCACCAGGGCTATATCCTTTTCCTTCTCCAGTACCCCCAACGCCTCTTCGCCGGACAGGGCGGTAAAGATCTCAAACTTATCGCAGAGCGATTCTCGGAAGTTGATCAGGTTGATCTCTTCATCGTCCACATAGAGCACCTTGCTCAGATCCCTATTCATTGCCTCTCCTCAGTGATGATTTCTATGGTTTTCTGCCGCCTGAGCGGCAAGATGATCTCAAACTCGGCGCCCTCGCCCGCTTCGCTCCGGACCAGAATCGTCCCCTGATGTTTCCTGATGATGCCGTAGGATATGGAAAGTCCCAGCCCCGTGCCCTTGCCCATCTCCTTGGTGGTAAAGAAGGGCTCGAAAATCTGGTCGATCACCCCGGCTGGGATACCGGGACCATTGTCATGAAAGAGGATGTGCACCTGTTCCCCATCCAGCCAGCTGCGGATCAGGATGGTTCCCTGTATGGGGAGCGCCTGCACCGCATTGAGCAGCAGGTTCATGAACACCTGATTGAGCTGTCCCTGGACACCCTCAACCAGAGGCAGCTCTTCGGCCAGCTCCAGGTTCAATTCAAGGCGATGCTTGTACTCCGGATAGGCCAGCGAGATGGTGGTGCGCAGGCAGTGGTTAATGTCAACCAGCCCCGGCAATTCATCGACCGGTCGCGAAAAGTTTTTGAGGTCGCCGACGATCTTGTTGGTCCGCCGCGCCCCCTCGCTGATATTGTTCAGGAGCAGGGTCAGATTCATAAAAATGGCCTGGCACCGCTCAAGATCCGGTCGTTCTCCTGCCGGCACATGGAGGAGTCCTTCCATCTCGCTGAGCCTTTTGCGCAGCGGCGGCAGCGCCCCGCTGATGAAATTGGTGGTGTTGTTGATCTCGTGGGCAACGCCTGCCACCAGCCGGCCGATGGCCACCATTTTTTCCGACTGAACCAGCTGCATGTGGGTCTCTCTGAGTTCGGTCAGAGCCTGGCTCAACTCCCCGGTGCGTTCCGTCACCGTCTCCTCCAGACCTTCCTTGAGGGTCTGGATGGTCGAGAAAGACTGTTCGAGGTCATCTACCAGCTGGGAAAAGGTATCGCCCAAAATTCCCACCTCGTCCGCCCCCACCTCTTTCTGACCAGCCCGCTCGCGGATGGTGTCGATCAGTCGCCTGAGCGGTGCCATGGTCTCCCGGGTCAGCATATAGGTGGCGGCCAGAGAGATGAGCAGGAAGAGGATAGTCAGCACCGTCGTTCGGAGTACTGTCTTGCTTACTGTCTTGTTGAATTGAGACTTGCTCATAACCAACTGGGCGTAGCCGATCACGGTACGAGCCTTTACATTGTCCTTGGTGTCGAAGAACAGGCTTTCGTTGCTCTGCTGCTTGGCCGCCACCGAAACCGGTGCCGTGAAGATGATCAAATTGTCACCCTCCCAGACCTTCCCCTGATCAGTATCCTGGTGGAAGGAGCTAAGGGCAGTGGCCATAGGGCCGGCCATACTCGGAAATCCTGCAGGGATCTCAGCTTTGGCGAGGAACTGGCGCAAAAGCACCCCGTCATGAACATCGTAAACCGTAACCGCCTCCAGATCCTGATGAAGATTCAGGGAGACTAAGGTCTTCACCGCCTGGTCAATGCTGGCACGATCCTCGAAATAGAGCCCCGACTGCAGGGAGCCGGAGAGCATGGTGACCATCAGTTCCCCCTGGTGGTCAAGATGGTTCTTAAGCTCTTTGCGCTGGATCATATTGAAGGCCATCCCGGAAGCCACGGCAAAACCGAGCAGAATCAGAGACAGGGTCAATAGGATTTTGAGGTTAAAGCCCATTCTGCACAAAACAGGCCGAGGAAAAAACTTCATTGTTCCATTCCTCCAGAATAGACTTCGTCCACCGCAGCCTCGTTGATCACCACCCCCATCTTGCGAAAGACACTGGTGTTGACGATCACCCGCTGCCGGCGCGGCGGCTCCACCGGGATTTTGCCTGGCTGGGTACCGGCGAGGATACGGGCCGCCATCTCCCCTGCCTGGCTGCCCATGTCAATCATGTCGAAGGTGATGGCCGCCGCGGCCCCGGCCTTGAGGTACTTGTCTGAAAAACTGACAATCGGCACCCGATTGGCTATGGAGAACTCTCGCAGGTGCTCCAAGGTCTGTGGGTTGGTCACCAGCTCGTCCGGCAGCAGCCAGTAGGCATCGATGATGTTATCTCCAAGGCTCTTCAGGGCCTCGGGCACAAGAGATGGGGCAGCAACCTTCTTGAAGAGCAGGGTCTCCACCGCGCTCACCTGACTCATGAGCGCCTCCTGGACCCACTTGCCGCTCCGGACCGGATTGTAGAGCGCACCGATACTGCGAACCTTGGGCATGAGTCGGCTCATCGCCTCCAGTTGCTGGGAAGGGAGGATGCGCAGGTCAATGCCGGTGAAGTTGGCGGGGAGCTCACCGGCCGAGGGGGCCAGGAGATAGAGAACCGGAGTCTGCTCCAGATCACGGACGAAATCGAGGGCCGGATCGCCGATTACCACCACCAGTTGCGCATTTTTGAGTTGTTTTTTTAGCGCACTCATGGTTTCCTCGGGTTGCTCCGAGAGCAGGACCAGTGTTAGGGTACCGATGGTGATGCTTTTTGGCCCAGAGATGGGCTGCTCACCCGTCCACGCCTGTTCAAAACCGCGGCGGGCCTCTTCGTAGGGCTTCAACGCCGAAGACTGGAGCAGGAGGCAATCCTGTCCCCAGGCCGTTGTAGCCGGCAGCAGGGCCAGCAGCACCAGGAGGAAGAGTATGCGGGCGGTTGTGTGATGTCCGTGTCTCATCAAAAGTTCGGAGAGTCGAGGAGGTTGGCGATTTGTCAGCCTTTTTTATTATCTAATAGTAAACTGCACCTTTGCGCAAGCGAATTCCGCCAAACAGCCTCCGCATGAGCTACTGGCCTTTCATTCACCCCAAGAAAAGGAACTTAAGACCTATGTCCCCTGCCAAACATCCCTGTTACCCTCGTAACCTGGCCCCCCTGACCGCCGCCCTGCTTTGCTGCCTCCCTGTCGCCCAGCCTGCCCAGGCTGCTGATGCCGACCCCTTGGCCATGTACTTCGACGACTCCCAGATGGTGGAGGTGGCCACCCGCGCCGCCAAGCCTCTCACCCAGGTGGCCGAGAACGTCACCATCATCAGCGACGAGGAGATCACGGCCATCCACGCCCAGAGCCTTGTCGAGGTGCTGAACCGGGTGGCCGGGGTGGCGTTGGCCATGGTTCCTCCCGATTTTAATGGGGCTTCGTGGGTCCATATTCAGGGCAGCCGGGAGGAGCATGTGCTGGTGCTCATCGACGGCGTCCGTCTCAACTCGGCCATGTCCGGGGCTGTCGATCTCTCCCACATCCCCCTGCGCATCATCAAGCGGATCGAAATCGTCAAGGGACCGGGTTCGGCGGTCTGGGGCTCCTCCCAGGGCGGGGTGATCAACATCATCACCAAGACCCCGGGAACTGGCAGCAGGCCGAGCGGTTCGGTGGGCGGCGAATTGGGTGAGCGCGGCGTCGGGGCCTACGAGGCGGATGTTGCCGGCAAGGTGGACCGGGTCGGCTACTACCTCTACGCCGGTCAACAGGAGTCCGACGGCCTGCTGAACAACCGCTTTTACGACGCGGGCCGGGCCTACGGCAAGCTCACCGTCGACCTGCCGCACCAGGGGCTGCTCACCTTCTCCGGCATGGCGGTCGATCCCCACTACAAGACCGGCGATTTCGACTATGCCGCCCCCTATTTCAGCGAGGATATCCGCGATCGCAGCTATTTTATCACCGCCAACTACGATACCGTGCTGACTGAGTCGCTTCATCTCAATATCGGCGCCCGTGACTATGAACGCAACTTCCTCGACAACCGCGACATCCTCGCCTCCAGCCCGGAGGGCGATCCCGGCTCCCTGTTCTGGAATGCCAACTGGCACGAGCGGAGTCAGGGGGCCAACGGCCTGCTCACCTGGCACGACTCCTGGCAGCAGGTGGCCCTCGGGGCCGAGATCAACCGCAGCAAGATGGACACCGTCACCGACTACGGTTCCTGGGCCCAGAGCAACTGGTGGGCTCCGAGCCAGGATGAGTCCCGTCCAGGTTTTGAGGAGGTATGGGGCGTCTTTGTCAACGACACCCTGCGCCTGGGTAAGCTCACCCTGACACCCGGCATCCGCTACGACCAGCACAGCATCAGCGGTTCCATGGTCAGCCCCTCCCTGGGCGCAACCTACCTGTTGCGGCCCGATACCCTGCTGCGGGCCACCGCCGCCCGCGGCTTCCAGTACCCCATCCTCTCCTTCATCGCCGGCGGTGGTGTCTGGGACAATCCCAATTCGGAACTCAAACCGGAAGAGGTCTCCTCAATCCAGCTGGGAATGGAGAACCGCAGCCTCTCTTTCATGTCCGTCAAGGTCGACACCTTCCTCCACCACGTCACAGAAACTTGGTGGTATGACAGTGACGTGGATTGGAACTGGAAGAACGGCGGATCCAGTGAACGCAAAGGGTTCGAGGCGGGGCTGGAAACCAGTCCCTGGCACGACCTGAGTCTGGCCGCCAATGGGACCTGGACCCTGGTAACCCCGGAAGCTATCCAGGAGGCTTCCTCTTCTTCCACCGCCGCCAACCTGATGCTGCGCTACCGCGACACGGTCGGCTGGAAAGGGGAGTTGGCCGGCCACTACATCTGGTGGGACCAGGAAAATATTGGGACTACGGGGGGGCAAGCGGCGGATCTGATCTGGAATATTAGCCTGGGCCGGACCGTCTACTCCACCGACTGGCTTTCCTGTGAGCTCTACGCCAAGGTGTACAACCTCCTTGATGGCAACGCCACTAGTGATGCATCATTTTATCCCATGCCGGGCCGCTGGCTGCTGGCCGGCATGCGGATGAGCTTCTGAACCAGGAACCAGTGAATATGCAGACTTTTCCTAGGGGCCATGGTGGCCCCTAGATCAACCCCAACCCCAGGAGGTATATATAATGGATGTGGAAAAAAATGAAATGGTGATTGTTCTGGATTGCGGCAAGGACCTTGCAGAGGTGGCTGCCGAGGCTGCATGTTGTCAAGGTAAGCCAAGCGTGGCCTCGTCTGCCTCTGTGGACCGTTAATAAAAACACGGCCCTGGGGATCATCCTCCCCAGGGCCCTTACCTGAGCCCTGCCATGCCCCTTTCCCCTTACCTGAAGATTTTTCCCCTGCCCGGCCAGCCGGACAGACGGCTGCTCTTCTCTACCCGGACCTGCTCCCTGGCCATAGTCGGCGCCGAGGCCCTGGCCGCCCTGCAGGACAACAGCGCCAGCCCCGAGTTGACCGCCTCCCTGGCCAAACTCTCCATGGTGGTGGATGACCCGGCCGATGAGCAGAGGGAGATGGGCGGTTACCGCCAGGAGATCAATCGCCTGAACCCCAATCTGCGGGTCTCGGTGATCCTGGGCATGGCCTGCAACTTCGCCTGTGTCTATTGCTACGAGGGCAGCCTCAAGGGGGCGGTCGCCATGAATGATGCCACTGCCGATCAACTGGTGGCCTCTCTGCTGGCCCGGTTTGTCGCTGGTAACAAGAAACGCCTCATCCTCGACTTTTACGGCGGCGAGCCGCTGCTCTATAGCCAGCGCATCCGCTATCTGGCCGAACGGATCAAGCCCGCCATTGAGGCCCTGGGCGGCAGATTCGACTTCACCCTGGTCACCAACGGTTCACTGCTGGCCCCAGTGCTGGTTGAGGAGTTGGTTGCACTCGGCCTGGTCAGCGTCAAGGTCACCATCGACGGCACGGCAGCCAATCACGACCGTTTCCGGCCATTCAAGGACGGGAAGGGAAGCTGGTCAGTCATCGTCGACAACCTCCTGGCCTGTCGGGGCCTCTGCGTCATCACCCTCAGCGGCAACTACACCGCCGACAATTACCCGGTTTTTCCAGATCTCCTTGACTCCCTGGCCGACAGGGGCTTTACCGCTGAGGATTTCGGCAGCGTCCAGTTCTATCCGGTGATGCAGGTCAACGACCAGTTTGCCAACCCCGAATTCACCGGCGGCTGCTGCTCCAACGACGAGCCCTGGGTGCATTCGACCTCGCTTGTCCTGCGCCAGGAGATCCTGCAACGGGGCTACAGCTTCCCCAAACTCTCCCCCAGCCCCTGCATGGTGGACCTCGACGATGCCTTCACCGTCGACCACGACGGCACCATCTACAAGTGTGTCACCCTGATCGGCCACCCGGACCTTGCCTGCGGCGATATCCGGCAGGGGTTAAGTCAGGATTGGCAGGAGACCTGGTGCCTTGATCACTGGCAGGACGAACCGCAATGCCGCGACTGTATCTACCTGCCCCTCTGCTTCGGCGGTTGCCGCGCCATGGCCTTCCAGCGTAACGGCCACATGAAGCAGGTGGACTGCCAGCGCGCCTTGTTTGACGCCACCCTCGAGCCCATGCTGCAACAGGATCTCCGGTACCGTTACGCCTAGGACTCGTCACCAAGGGATCTGTTCTTTATAACTCCTTCCTTACCCAGGCCATGCATGGCCCGGTGTCACTCGTGGAACCGGACGCCACCCGCCACCTGCCCTTGCCTGACCGGACATTACTGACTATATTTAGTAAAAATCAACAAGGGAGGTCTTCATGAATATCACCATTAAAGAAAAAGCAGCAGCGATGCTGAACAGCAAGATGGCACCGGGCCAGTTCCTGCGGGTTGCCGTAAAAGAAGGAGGCTGTGCCGGTCTGACCTACGACGCTGCATTCGTAAGCGAGATGAAGGAAGGCGAGAGTGTGATCCATACGGCCGGGACGATCACTATTATTAGCGATGGAGCAAGTGCCAAATTTCTGGACGGTCTGGTCATCGACTACTCCGACGAGCTGATCAACGGCGGCCTGCAGTTCACCAATTCCAACACCAAAACCACCTGCGGTTGCGGCCAGAGCTTCAACCTGAGCGGTTTCCCCAAAGTCGCCGAAGGCAAGTGCAAGATCTGAGCACAGCCAACTTGGTCCCGGCGCTTGTATGGCCGGGACTGTCGATTTCCTTCGCTTCCTGATCCGGAGCCGCTTGCCTGCAAGACACTATTTTTGCTGAGCCTTCACAGCTCATTCAGCCAACACCCTGCCCTCTCCGCCCTCCTTTGCCACCATGATGAAGATAAGAGGAATAAAGAGCAGGGTCAAAACAGTGCCGACAATGAGGCCCCCGATGGCCACGGCGCCAAGGGGAGCGAGGCGCTCGAGGCCAATGGCCGAACCGAGGGCGACCGGCAGCATGCCGGCGGCCACGGCAAAGGCCGTCATCAGTACCGGCCGGGTACGGATCTGGATCGATTCGAGCATGGCCTCTTTTTTGGACATCCCTTCCGCCATCTTTTCCTGGGCAAAATGAATGAGGAGAATGGCATTATTGACGATGATGCCGGAGAGCAGGATAAAACCCATCATTGCCGGCATGGAGACATGATAGCCGAGGAGGAGGTTCGTCCAGGAAGCACCGATTATGGTCAGCGGGATTGAAAGGACGATCATGATAGCCACCCTGACACTGTTAAAGAGGGCAATCAGGGTAATAAAGATGAAGATCACCGCAAAGCCTGCGGCAGCAGCCATCCGCCCGGCTGAGTTTTTAAATTGTTGAATATCCCCGGTCTGCTCCATGGTCACTGACGGGGGCAGTTTCGACCCTTGAAAGGCCTGCCCGAAATCAGCCATGATATGGGAAATGGCGGCCTTCTCTCTGGAGCCATAGACATTGAGGGTGTAGTTCAAGCCTTCCCTGGTGATGATCCCCGGCTCGAACTCCCGCTTGAGTGAGGCGATGGCGGCCAGTGGTATTTTGCCCTGCGGGGTATCCAGCAAGGTGGATTGCAGGATATCCCTGGTATCCCGTTGACCGGCAGGAAGCCAGACCCGGACCCCGAAATCGACACCGTTCTGCAGGGGAAAGGAGGCCACCTGCGCTCCTCGTAAAACAGTCTGCAGCTGCCTGGCAATCTCCCCGCTTTTAAGGTCGTACAGGGCCGCCCTGGCCGGATCGATCTCAAGGTTATAGACGCTTTTATCCTTGTCCCAGCTCCTCCCCACCGAGACGATCCCTCTGGTTTTATAGAGGGCTTTTTCCACCAGGTCGCCAGCTTTTTCCAGATCGTCAAAGCTGGCACTGGAGAGCGTCACATCAACACTGGCCCGGATACTTGCCAGGGCCGTTGCCCCGAAATCCACCACCTCCAGCCGCTTGACATGGTCGATCCTGGCCAGGAGCGGGCGCAGCCGTTTTTCGATCTCCCAGATGGACTCATCCCGCTCATAGCGATTTACATAGGTAGCGGTAATGGCAATCCGATCCGTGCCGCTGCCGCTGCCGATACTCAGCACCCCCGGCTCACTGCCGATGGCTGAAGAGAGCCGCAGCAGGGGGCCATTGTCAGCGAGCAGGGTGTTCGCCTCAAGAACAATGCGCTGGCTGGCCTCGATGGGCAGATTAGGGTCCGTGACAATGTTGACCTTGACGCCGCCGGTATCCATGGCGGGCATCAGCTCCTGTCCCACCGTGGGCATCACCCCCCGGAGACTGACGACAAAGAGCAGGGCCAGACCGAGAAAATAGGCCAGTGCCACAACCTTCCTTTGCAGGGCCAGGTTGACGGCACCACTAAAAAAGGAGTTGATATAATTCATGACAAAGCCGGTCAGGCGCTGGAAAAAATCCTCCATGCGCATCAGCCAGGGCGGCTCCATGGTCAGTATTTTCATCGACAGCAAAGGTACGGCCGTAATCGAAATAACATAGGAGGCCATGAGTGCCAGGAGCAATGTGCCCACCAGGGGCCGGAATACGGTCTGGGGATAGCCGCCGACAAAAAGGATGGGGGCCAGGGCAATCATGGTGGTGAGGGTTCCGGAGAGATCGGCAAACATGATCTCCCTGGTCCCGGAGATCACCGACTTTCTGATGTCCTCCCCTCCCTCCTTATAATGGCGCTCAATATTTTCCATGACCACCACCGTATCGTCAAGCAGCAGGCCCAGGGCGAGGATAATACCGGTAAGGGTCACCACATTGAATTCGATCCCCACCAGCCACATCAAGGCAATGGTGGCGGCATAGACCACCGGAATAGTGGCCAGGACCACCAGCACCTGGCGGAAGCTGGCCAGAAAAAAGAAGACCACGATGGTGGACATGATGATGGCGTCCCGCAGGGACTCGAACATATTGTCCGTACTCTGGACGATGGTGTCCTTCTGGGTGTCTGTTATCTCAAAGCGGAGCTGTGGATAGGCGCTCTTGAATGTCTTTAATTTTTCCTCAACCCGGGTAATGGTGCCCAGCACATCGGCATCGAGCCCGCGCTGCACCGAGATGGCGATGGATTCCCGGCCATTTCCGTAATAGCCCGAACTGTTTTCATAATGACCGAAGTAGATGTCACTCACATCAGCCAGCCGCACATCCGGGGTCAGGTGCAGAGCCCGCAGGCCCTGCACCGTCTCCTCTTTGCCGGATGACTTCAGGAGGTAACGGCTTTTTTCATTGGAGATGAAACCAATGGCATAGTCTTTATTATTACTCTGCAAGGTCGCCAGTACCGCTGCCAGCCCCAGACCATATTGATCCAATTTGGCCTTATCAATAATGATCTGCACCTCTTTTTTATAGCTGCCGAAGATGTCAACATTGGCCACGCCCGGCGTCTTGAGCAACTCATGGCGCAGCTCGTTTTCAGCAAGCTGGCGGATATCAGGCAGCGCGAGCAGATCGGAACTGACGCCAATCACCACAACGGGCGCTGTGGCCGCGGAAATTTTATGGACCTGCGGTTCCTGGATATCAGGCGGCAAGAGAGAGCGGATCCTGTTCAGGGAGTTGGTCACATCGCTTGCGGCCATACTCAGGTCTTTGGAGTATTCAAACTCGGCCCGGACAACAGAGACTTCATCAATGGTGGTTGAATAGACCCGGCGTATCTTGTCCAGGCTGTAGAGTTCCTCTTCCACGGGCACGGCAACGTTGGCCGCCAGGGTCTTGGCAGAACCACCGGGCTGGATAATAACGACGGCAATCTCCGGATAATTCGATTCCGGGAAGAGTTTCCGGTCAATCTTCTGATAACCGGCAATTCCGAGGAAAACAAAGAGGGCCAGAAAGGAATAGATGAAATAGGGCCGCCGCAGGAGGCGCTCTACAAAACTGTTATTCATTGGCATCGCTCCTGCGGATCAACACTTCGCCATAGCCGGGCAGCTTCCCCAGCGTTGCCTCCGGTGCCACGGCCACGGGTGAGCCGGGACATGGTTCAATCAGGGCCTGTTCCCTATTTTCTCCCAGAACACGCACCGGAAATGGAGTGAACGTATCCTTTGTCTGGAGCATGACCTTTGTTCCATCCTTCTGGTGGAGGAGTGCATCCAGGGGAATGAGGCAGCCACTCTCGGCAAAGATGAGCAGATCAATGGTGAGATAGCTGTTGTTCGGCATCGCAAGGGGGCTGTCAAGGGACACTTCGGCAACGGAGAGGCCGTTTTTCGCATCACTGTAAAGGGTTGTGATCCGACCAATCTTCCGGCCAGCCAGGCCACCAAGGAAGGCCTCCTGCCCCGGGCGGATGACAGGCTCCCCGGCGACATAGCTGAAGGTGAGTTTCTGTCCGGGAGAGTTAAGGGAGAGCAGCGGCTTGCCGGGGCTCGCCAAGTCTCCCTGGTGCGCAAAGAGAGTCCCGACCGTCCCGGCAAAAGGGGCCGTGATGTTGAGATAATTGAGTTGCACCTCAAGGGCGCTGATCTTCTGGCGAGTCGCTGCCAGGGCTGCCTGTTTGTCGAGATAGGCAAGTTCCGAGGCCTCGAATTTTTCCTGAGCCAGACCACCCACCGCAAGCAAGGCCCTGTTGCGTTCATGGAGGCTGCCGGTATAGTGGACATCTTTTTCCTGGGCCTTCATGGTCACCTGCAGGGACTGGATGCTGGAGACAATCTCCTGATCATCAATACGCAGCAGGAGATCGCCCTTTTTTACCGACTGGTTTTCGCGGGCGAGCATCTCTATTATCCGGCCGCTCAGCTTGGAAGCAATTTCGGCACTCTCCCGGGAGGCCAGGTGGGCCAGAAAAGGACGGGTCTGCTCCAGTCGCCCGGAGGAAGGCGAAACGACTTTCACCTGATAGGTCAAAGGGGCCGGAATCGGAGTATTTGTTATACTCTGCTTACGTTTTTTGAGGAGCATGGCGGCACCGACCAGCAGGGCAACAATCAACAATCCTATAACAATTTTCTTCATTTACTCTCTCCGTTTTCCAACAGATAATCCAGATAAAAACAACCATTCTGATAGCTATAGCGGGCAGAAATCGAGCGGCTCAATGCCAGTTGATTTCGGGCCTTGGCATAGAGCAGATCATTCACATCCGTGGCTCCTTTATCAAAGCGGACCTGCTCAATCATCTCCGTTTCCCGGGTCAGGGCCAGCTCGGACTCGGCGGAATGAAAGGCATCCCTGGCCATCTCAATTTTAATCTCTGCCTCGCTTAGCGATTTCTTCAAGTCGAGCTCGGTTTTCACCCGATCCCGCCGACTTTGCTGCTCACGGATAGCTGCCATCCGGCTGGCTGTCTTCCGGGCACCAAAGTCAAAAAGAGTCCACTTCAGATTGACGGTTGCCTGCCAGACCTCCTGATTATTCCAGTCCCCTTCATGGATATTGGAACTGTCATTGGGGCCAAAATTCTGGCCGTAAAAGCTGTTAAAGATTACCTGGGGGTAATAGGCTGCCCTGCTTTTCTCAACCAGTCTCGCCTTTTTTTCGACCTCCAGAAGAGCAGAACGGTATCGATCGAGCTGCAGAATCTCTTTGTTCGGCTCAGTTTCGCCTGGAGGAGGCATCTCTACGGAAAACTTTTCCAGGGGGCTGATCGTCTCTCCACCCAGCAAGGTGGAGAGACCGGCCTTCACTATCCTGATGTTGCCGCTTATCTGCTCTGCCTGAACCCTGGCATTTTCCAGATCAGCTGCCGCTTTAAGCTGTTCAACCCGGGCCTTTCTGCCAAGTTTGACCTCAAGCAAGATATCATCGTAAAGGTTCTGCAATGCTTCATGGTAGGCCTTTTGTGCCTCTTCCTGGGCCTGCAGGGAAAGGATATTTACATAGAGCGACTTCACATTGTAGATGAGCTGCTCCCGGCTCAATTTGAATGCAAGTCCAGCCAGCTCTTTTTCCAAGGCGGCAATCTCCACTGAACGCTGCTGGGCAAAGCCGGTGAAAAGCGGCACCTCATACATGATGCCTGTGGCAAAGAGATCCACGGTGGTGGGAACCGCCTTGGGATCAGTGGCGATTGACGCCGGGGTCAACGGAGCCAGGGTACGCGGCAGGTTATAATATCCATAGGAGGCCGCCAGATCAAACTTGCCGAAGTTCTGCGCCTTCTGGCCGCTCAAGTCTTCTTCACTTAAGGTCCGATTCATCTGCTGTTTTTGCAGATCAGGGTTGTTGGCCAGGGCCAGGGCCACGGCCTCGTCAATGGTCAGACCACTGCTCGCGCAGGGAATAATGGTGAAAAGGGCCTGATTGAACAGGCCCAAGAGCAGAATCCGGGTGAAGAACATTTTTTTCATAGCTTGTTTTTGCCAATAGTGTGTTTGATCAACTCGTTGTGGCCCTGCTCTCAGATCCGCTAATACCGTGGAGAACCAGGCCGACAATCATCTTTGCATATTCTTCTCTATTGACAGTCTCAGAACTGCCAGGCTCGACCTTTTCCATAACCGGCGCGAAGAGATAACGAGAGGCCATGAGAGCAGTCAGCATGGGAGAAAAACTGGTTGGAGGAATGTGTTTCCCTGTTTCTGCTGCATGGGGCTGGCAGACCTCCCGGTTGACGATCCCCACCATCTGCCTGGCCCATCCCGCTTTATGTTCGATAATTTCAGGGTCATCGTGGGGCAGTTCACTGATGGCGATGATCAAGGAATCTCGCTGGACCTCAAAATAACTGACGGCACTGACAATGAATCGTGCAAGCCGGGCGTGCAGATCACCTGCACCAGCCAGTTCCTCTCTGGCGATGGCCAGATATCCCGAAAGGAAGCTGTCAAGAATCTCCTTCAACACTCCCTTTTTGCTGCCAAAAAAATAACCAACCATCGAGATGTTTACCTCGGCATGAGCTGCCAATTCACGCATGCCGGTCGCGGCAAAGCCATGACGGGCAAAGAGAGAGACAGCTGCCTGCAGAATCCGTTCCCTTGAGTCCATTTTTGGTTCTTTATTATCACTTTTATTTTTCATGTCCTTATCCTAATCAAACGTTTGTTTAACTTCAAGGACAATATCCATTGGTCATTTATCTGTCAACAAGGAACCGGGGGGCTCTCTTCTTTCAGCCAGATATCTTTACACCGGCTCCCCCGCTACTGATAAGGGCAAATTTAGCAGGAAAGAGGCATTGGCCTCATAGTTTAGGAATGCGGATTCGGCTGATCATGAGCGAGCCTGAGAGGGCGAAGATCAGAACGAGGGGATGGAGATGGAAACCGGCAAGTTTGACGTATCCAAACCAAAGGTCTTGGTGTACCGCGCCAAACGAAGCTGCGACTGCCAGGAGCAAGACAAGGAAAAGGGAGGTCGGAATCGGTGTTCCTTCAAAGTACTTCACCTTGTCACCACCATCGGAGAGTGTTTCGGCGGTCACGTTGTAGCGGGCCAGACGCGAGACCCCGCAGGCGACGAAGTAAGCCAGGACGATGCGGTCGTAGAGGCCCTGCATGCCGCAACCGTAGGCAATAATCGCCGGGGCGACACCGAAGGAAATGACATCAGCGAGCGAATCCAGCTCTCGCCCCATCACTGACGCCACCTGCCGCCATCTGGCGATGCGGCCATCCAGGACGTCAAATACCAGGGCAGCCAAGACCAGAGCACAGGCAAAATAGACGTGCCTGATATCATTGATTTGCAGGTAGGTCATGGTGGAGAATATCGCCCCTATACCGCAGACAGCGTTGGCGAGGGTAAACCAGTCGGCCAGATGGAACTCACGAATCATCGACAAGGGTCTGGGTGGTCTATGTGTCGTCATCGTAACCGGATCTCCCTGCGAATTCCTTCTTTCCATGCCGGAACCACCGTGAATGTTTATAGTAGCCAGTGTCAAATACCAGAATCTATTGCACGTAGGTATATTTCCCTAAAGTTTTCTGTCGCAGACTGTCGGCCGATACGTTATTATTTCTTCTTTGATTAAGGGGAGCCGCAATCTGTACATATTCTGCTCTATAGTATAAAAGGATCCGACCTTATGGCTGAAATAATCCCTGAAGATATCCAGAAAGACCTGGAGAAGGCGTGCACCTTGCACCAGCGCGCATCTTCTGATTATAAAAAATGCATGGAATTCAACAAGCTGATGTCCGATCTCCTGGGAAGACTGGAAGACGCCGACTGCTACAGGGCCGCCGACAGGGTGATGGGCATCCTCCTCGATTGCCATCCTCGCGAAGGTGCCCACTGCGATAAGTCCTCCATGGTCGCCGAAAAAGTAAAAAAATTTGAGAAAGGCTAAGGGTTAGATGCCCCTCTTTTTGGCCCCAACCCGTTGTCCGTGCACATTCTGGACAACAAAACGACTACTGCCAAAAAGACGCGGATTCCAGCTGCACCTGAGACGCACCTCTTCACCCAACGAAACCACATGGGCACGGGCAATGCCAATCGGCACATCAAAACCGACCCCGTTCTCTGAAAGATCGTTCAGGTTGATCTCGATTTCCCTTCCTGCCTGCGTTATCAGCAGCACTTTACCACTCTGTTGAGAACGGAAACGGAAACGACGATTCAACCTGCACATACTCTTATCGCCACATTTATAACAACGAACACTGATTTGCCGCAAATCGTGGGCTATTGGATATATTCTTCTTGTATTACATACTGGGCATCGAAAAAAAATACGATTCCCCTGTACCTGGTAATCCTTTGTTATGCCCATTTGTTCCCCCCTCTGGCAAATGATAAACAATAGACGATACGCGATAGAAATCGTGATAAAGATGCGCGCATCCCTGCCAAGCAATCACACCTTATTACCATTAACTACGAAAAAACATGTAGATGTCAATTTTTTTCTTACAGACTCTTAGGATTTGTCATTAATGGAACTCGGGCCAGTTCAGATTTAAGTTTCCCCATCTGCAATCTTCAGCATTTCCTCAATGGACCTCATTGGATAATCTCCGCGGGGAACGCGTTTCAGCTCTTCAAAGCTTGTCACCCCGGTCAGGACCAGGCGCAGGCCATCCTCGAAGAGCATGTTGAGTTGTTGTTGTTCTCGAGCCCTGAAAGAGATGATGTCAGAAGTCTCCTTCTCCAGGATCATTTTTTTGATCGCCGGGGTCACCGAGAGAAATTCATAAACCCCCTGACGGCCCTGATAGCCCGAATTTCTGCAGAGGGGGCAGCCATGTCCTTTTTGGATAGTATAGCGATCCACGTTCTGGAGAATCTCATCGATGACTTCTGTATCAATCATCAGATCGACCATCTCCTCCCGGGAGGGGAGATAATCTTCTGAACAATGGGGACAGTTTTTGCGGAGCAGCCGTTGATTAATGGAAGAGACCACCGTGGAGGAGACAAGAAATTCCTCGATACCGAGGTCGACCAGCCTGATGACCGCACCGGCGGCATCATCGGTGTGCATGGTGGTAAAGACCAGATGACCGGTCAAGGCTGCCTGGACAGCTATCTCGGCTGTTTCCAGGTCTCGGATTTCCCCCACCAGGATCACATCGGGATCTTGCCTGAGGAGCGATCGCAGAGCCCGAGGATAGGTGAAGCCGACCTGTGGCAGGATGTTGCTCTGATTAATGAAATCGCCTGCATGGTATTCAACCGGATCTTCCACCGTCACAATGTTGAGTCCCACTTCATTGATCTCATTAATGGCGGCGTGAAGGGTAGTTGTCTTGCCGCTGCCGGTGGGACCGGTGGCAATGATTATACCGCTCGCCTGTTTGATACTGCGCAGGAATCGCCTCATCGTGTCTGGTGCCATCATCATGTCCGTGATGGTACTGATCGAGGCACGGCTGGTCTTGTCCAATATCCGCAACGCCGCCTTCTCCCCGTAGATCGTGGGAAAAGTACAGATGCGGAAGTCAACGTTATGGCCACCGACAACCCTGGCAAAGGAGCCCTCGTGGGGTATGTTTTTCTTGTCCAGCTGCATGGACGAGTGGTGTTCGCTGCCCATGATCTTCAGACGGGAGATGATAGGCGGTATTTCTGCCAGCGGAAGTGTCTGGATCATATGAAGTACGCCGTCAAGACGAAAGCGGACATGGGCCTCCCTTGCATGGGGTTCGATATGGATATCGCTTGCCTTGAGCTGAATCGCCTCGGCAAGCAGCTTGTTAACAAACTGAACCCGATCCTCGATGATCTGAGGGAGTTCTTCTGGACTGATTGCCTCACGAGTGACATCCTCCAGTTGAAAGAGCCTCCGGATGCCGCCATCTATGTCCGAGGAGATGGTCAAAACAGGCGTCACCTGACAAAGGGTTTTTTCCTCCACCTCATGGATTGCATCCTCGTTCAGGGGGTTGGACATGGCAAGAGTGATCTGCCTTATATTCTCCACATCCAGGACAAACACGGGCAAGACCTTGTGGGTTTGGCAGACCTGCAGAGGCAGAATATTGACCAGAGACCGATCAATAGCATGGAAGTCGTTCTCGGAGAGGTTGATAAAATCTACCTCAAGCTGTTGACTCAGAAAGTGGAGGAGCTGATTCTCGGTTATATACCCAAGGGAGATCAAGGTTTCGCCGAGGGGAAGTTGAAGAGTTTCCTGTTGCAACAGGGCCTCGGTAAGTTGTACGGGGGAGATGATTTCCTTTTCTACCAGAAGTTCTCCCAATCTTTCTTTGTTTATCATTTTTTTCACCCCGGAGATAGATGTTTTGACTTATCTATATAAGAGGAGGATATCAAAAAAATCATTGAAATACAAAAAAGCTTTGGTCATTTTCAAGACCTTGCAGATATTTGCATGGCCCCATCATACACCTCCATCGCAATTCTTCTATCTTCAACTTCAGACATCATTCCCGCCTATTCCACTCGTGTCTTTGTTGTTCGTTTTGTTGACAGAGGTCTTCAGTACAGCAGGATTCAGAGAAGCTGACACCGCAAGGGGTCAATCCGCCTGCAGTTCCTGCAATCCCCGGATGCTGAAGAGCGGATCACAGATCGCCTCATGGTGGCAGACAGGACATTTCCCAGGGGAGGTCATCCGCCCGCGCTTGACAAAGACGAAGCCACACATGCGGCACTCGGCCGGCTCCACTTCGAGTGCCGCACCACTGGTGGCGTGCAGGCTGCGACGAATATGCTCCAGATGGTTGGAAACTTCCTTTTCAGGAAGGCCGACGGCCGCTGAAATCTCTTTTGCCGATATAGGGCCCTCGAGGAGAAGAGTCATAATGGCATGACGGGTCGTCTCCAGCGCCGTACGGGGAATCACAGGTTCTCGCTCTCTTTTTTTCATAATACCTCACCAATGTTTACGCCGATGGCGGCCCGGTATTGGGAATATCTATTGCCTTATTCGAGGGAAATAACCTGATCCGTTACTTCCGTGAATGCAACATCATGGCTGATGAGAAAAAGCTGGTCATACCAGTGTTCGGTTACCTCTTCACGGCCGACATCGATAGCCCGGAAGGCATGAGCCAGATTGGCGCGCCGCGCCGCATCCAGGTTGGAGGTCGGCTCATCAAAGAAGGCCACCCTGGCGCCGATGGTCTGCAGCAGGGCCAGGCGCAGGGCAACCACGGCGCTCATGGTCTGGCCGCCGGAGAGTTGGTCATCGCTGCGCTCCCTGAGCTCGCCATTTTCCATGTCACGCAGCACGATCTGGTATTTGTCGCCCCAGTAAAGCTCTTCATCGGTTTCGGCTATGTTGCGGTAGATACGATCAGCCCGCAAACTTATTTCTTCCCGGAAACGCTGGGAGAGCTGGGCTGAAACATTATTGAAGATCTGGTTGCGCAGGAATTTGACCAACTCTTCCTTGTGGGAAAAACCTTTCCTTGCAGCCAAGCGGTCCTTGATCTCTTCTTTGAGCTGCTGCATTTTTTTTATCTCTCCCTCTAGACGGAGTCGATCGCGGCCAAGATCAGCGATCTTCTGCCTGCTGGTGGCAAGTTCACCAACCAACTGCTCCTTGACCAGGCGGACCTCAGCGTGGCGCTGGGGGTCATAGTCCCGGGCCAGCGCAACAAGCTCTTGCAGTTTGGCAGCCAGTGTCTTGCGCAAATCCTCAAGAAGCGCCACCATCCTGGCTAGGGAATCACGCCGATTTTGTAGATCCAAGGCATCTTTTTGATTGGCAAAGAAGGCATCACGGGCGGCCTGATGTGCTGTGCGTACTTTTTCGACCTTGGCTATTCCACCATCAAGATCAGCGTATTTTTTAAGCTTTTCCTTACGGACGCTACCCTTTTTCTCGGCCTCTCCCTGTTGTTCTTTAGCTCCGACCAGAGCTGTTTGACGCTTGCTGTTGTCGTCACGCCGTTTGGCCAGGGCGCTGAGCTGTTTTGCCAGTTCCTGCCCCCGAACCGTAAGTGTTTCAAGCTCCTGCTGGGCCTTCTCGGCCGTTCCGATCTCTAAAACCAGCCCGGCCAGGCGCTGCTGCAGATCAAGACTATCCTTGTCCAAGTCGTCCATCCGGGCGCTGAAGACATCACGCGACGCCTTGCCGGCAATGTTTTGGCACTCTTCCTTAAAAAAGGGACAGACCCCTTTGGCCAGTTTTTCCTTGCCTTCCTGCAAGCCGGCCCGCCGCCCTTCAAGAAGCCCCTGGGCCAGACGCAGCCTTTCCGCCTCTTCTCTCAGGACCGGCAAGCGGGCCGCTGCTAAGGTTACACTCTCACCGGCAACAAGTCTCTTTTGATCTGCTGTGAGCCGGTGTTCTTCTGCCGCCTGCTCTTTAGCTATTTTTTCGACCTCCCGCCTTTCGTGTTCCACGGCCTGGGCCAGACGAGCCGATTCTTTATCGAGAACAATTATTTCCCGTTCGAGCGCTCTGCGCTCCTTCTCCTGCTCCCGCAGGGCTTTGAGCTGGGCCTCAGCCTCCTCAAATGCTTCCTTACCAGCCCGGCTCTTTTCCAGAGTTTCCAGGGCCTGTTCGGACTCTTTCACCCTTTTTTTGTTGTCGGCGATCTTGCCTTCCCCGTCCCGAATCCGATTCTCCAGCACCTGGATATCAGCCTTCACCGTCTGGCTCGTCTTTTCCTGGCCATCGAGTTTGGCAAGTTGTGCCTCTGTTGCGCCAAAGCTCTTTTCCTTATCTGCCAGCAGCTTCTGCTGGGCCTCTACCTCGATAACCAGTCCAGTCAATTCTTGTTGCCGTTCAGGAAGAGCGACAACCTGTTCCTCTTTGCCCTCGATCTCAACCGTCAATAGATCGATCTTGGTTTTCACCGCCGTGAGCAGGGTGCTGGTGCCCTTATAGGTTTTACGCCAGGCATCGATGCCGAGGATCTCATCAAAGGCCTCCTGCCGTTTGGCCGGCTGTTTGAGGACAAAAGGACCCAGAAATTCGTTCTGAAAAGGGCCGATCACCAGTTTAAATTGATCAGCCAAAGGACGGCCGCTATCGAGTCCGAGCAGCTCCTTGATCCGGGCCTCTGTTTCCAGGGCGCCGGCATGATCCTCAACCTCAAAGGTACCGCCAATCTCTCGGGCCAGCAGCCATTTGGACCCGGCCCCAACCGTACGGGAGGCCCGGTATGTTTCGCCATCAGCCGGGGCAAAGGTTACTGCTACTTCACCCTTCTTGGCCCCGATGGTCAGGAAACGCTCAATATTGCCGACAAAGTCACGGGCATCAACGCCGAACAAGGCGTAGCCGATGGCCTCAAAGATCGTGCTTTTTCCAACCCCGTTGACTCCGGAAAGGACATTAATGCCGCCTACAAAATGCAGTTCCCTGTCGCGGTGGGATTTGATATTCTTCAGCGAAATAGAGAGGATCTGCATAGCTTACCCCTGCTCCCCGAAAAGACCGAGCAATTCGTCATCTTCCACATCACCCTTCATGACCAGATCGCGGATAGCCAGCGACAGCTTGGTTAACTCACCTTCTCGTCCCTGGTACTTGCTGTGAGCCCCGATCAATTCCTGGAGAACATCACTTTCGATCTCGGAAAGGGACTTCTTGACCAGCTCTTCCCCCCCGGAGCGCGTCAGCATAGATAGATGATTTTTTATTTCGACGTGCAAGGGGGAGGCAAACTCATCAATGGCCAGCAGTAACCGTTCGCGGCCCAGCTCAAAGGGATGGAAGCCAACCCGTCCAGCCAGTTTCAACTCCAGTAAAGGGGCGCGCTCATCTGTCAGTCCGACCAGCTTTTCCGTTAACTGTTCCCGGAAACGGGCCAAGGCTATATCCGCATCTCCTGCCCCATCCAGATTGATGACCTCAACCAGCATGGGCCGGGGATCGGTGGGCCTGAATTCCTGGGAAAACTTGCCATCCTCAAGGCTCACAAAATAGTAGCCCTTATCATATTTTTCCTCGCCGAAGTTGACCCGTTCGGGAGCGCCGGGATTAAAGGCGTAGGGTTTGCCGTCCGGGGTCTCTATGACATACGGTTTATGACCGTGGCCAAGGGCGACATAGCCGAATTTTTCGGCCAGGGGATGGGCCTCTTCGATCTTCATGTTGCCAATATCAACCGGCGAGTAGCGCCAGATGCCGACATGGAAAATCAGTAGGTTGTTGGCAGTGGTCACCGCTTCGCAGATGCGCTCAACATGGCTGCCAGCCTGGGCACCGATATAACCGAGACCATATATATTCAGGCCGCCGATCTCGATATGGCCGCCCTCCCCGCTCTCTTCATTGAAGGGGGCAAAACAATAGCCGCCATCCACAGTTCGGGCCGGGCGCAGCAGGCTGATATAGCCCATTTCAGAAAGGGCTTCCATCCACGAGATATTGTTGCGCCGGTGAATCCAGTCATGATTGCCTTCGATGGCAATACAAGGGATTCCCGCTTCCTTCAGAGGCTGCAGGATTTCGATGGTCCGGGCAAAGGTCTTGGGCAGGATCTGGCCGGTATGAAAGAGATCGCCACCGATCAGGACAAAGTCAACCGCCTCGCGGACCCCATCTGCGACAATGGCCGCCAGGCAGCGAAAGAAATCCTGGTACCGTTCCGCTTCCCCTGAAGAGTTGCGGTAGGTTTTCCCCAGGTGGATGTCAGCTGTGTGGATAAATTTCATTTTTTTAAAATCAATTGATTACATAGTCAAAATATGAATATTTTCTCATCAAATCAGGCGCCTTGCTTGGAACCTTCGAGTTCCCTGCAACCTTCAATCATTTTGACTCGCCCGACTTCCCCGCTAGCCAGGCGAACTTTAATGCCATGGGGATGGGTTGGGGAATTTGTCAGGATATCTTTCACAATTCCTTCAGTGAGTTTAGCGGATCGCTGATCCTCTTTCAAGACGATGAAAACCCGAAGGCCAGCCTTTATGTCATTCCGTTTTATGCCATTCATGATTATCATCTCTTTTTTGCCTGATTACAAATCTCTGGGAATTTGCGCCTGTTAGATACTTTAAACATAGGCTGTGGCAAGTTTGATTCTTTGAATTATTGGTAAATGGTGCAAATCTGCCCTTAGTAACAATACAATATGATCGGACAGAAAGAAATATCTGTGGCCTGCCCACCCTCTTTTTATCAAACCACTATTTTTTTGTGCATACCATGTGCCGTTGCAAAGTAGCAATTCAGCTTTCTGAAAAGTGAACAAGCCAGGAACCGTTCAGAAAGCATTATCAATAGCCAAATTATTTCTTAACGGTTCCTGATAATCAGGGTACAAGTTACGGATCACTCAAACACCAAACACCTGGAGCACCTCTATCCCATCATGCCCCGACACCTCCTGATCATCCTGCTGCTTTCGGTCTTCATCGCCCTCTTGGGGATCGGGATCATTGTGCCCGTAATGCCGGTGTTTGCTGAGAGTCTCGGGGCCGGAGGACTGACCCTGGGGATAATCGTCGCGGCTTTCTCCCTGACCCGGGGCTTCTGTCAGCCAATAGTGGGTAACCTCTCCGACCGCTGGGGGCGGAAGAGGTTTCTCATCAGCGGGCTTTTCGTCTATGGTCTGGTCGGCCTCATGATGCCCGAAGCCACTTCCCTTGGTTCTCTGATCCTGATCCGCGCCCTACACGGAGTGGGCTCGGCGATGATCGTGCCGGTGGCAATGGCCTACGTCGCTGATCTGACGCCGGTGGGTCGTGAAGGCCATTACATGGGGATGCTCAATATCGCTATTTTTACCGGATTCGGCTCCGGCCCCTTGATCGGTGGGTTTTGTAATGATCGCTGGGGCATGGCCTCCGCCTTTTATGTCATGGCGAGCTTAAGTTTCCTGGCCATGATGCTGATCATGGTGCAGCTGCCGGCCGCCCCGCCCTCCCCCGCGAAGGCGGAGCGCCGTCCCGGGATAATCAAATCCTTGCGGGCGATGCTGGCCAGCCATCGGACTGCCGGGATCCTGCTGGCCCGTATGGCAACCATGATCGTCATGGTCCCGACCATGGCCCTACTCCCCCTGCTGATGCATCAGTGGTTTCAGGCCACCGGCATGCAGATCGGCATGGTGATCGCCGCCCGAACCCTGGTCAATGCCGTACTGCAACACCCCTGTGGCCGATTGGCCGACCGCATGGACAAGGTCAAGTTGCTGCGGATTGGCTGCCTGGTGATCAGCGGCGTGATGTGTCTCGTCCCCTTGGCCGGGAATTTCTGGGTCCTGCTCGGCTTATTTGTGATCCTGGGCAGCGGCGAGGCTATCATCTGGCCAACTCTTGGGGCGCTGGCCACGGAAGAGGGGCGGCACTACGGACAAGGATCCATGATGGGAGCCTTCAATCTGGCCATGAGCAGCGGGGTCTTTATCGGGGCCATCGGGGCGGGGTTCACCTCGGACTGGTTAGGCCTGAGCTGGTCCTTCCTGCTGATCGGTATCCTGGTCCTCGGTCTGAGTCTGCTTGCAACCAGACTCATTAACAGATATACGGTCACGGTCAGTGGCAGCACTTAAACTAATAAATATTGTGTGACTTCATGGCCTTTGAGATAAAAAGCGGAAGGCTGAAGTGACATGTCTTGTTTGGAGATTATTATGAAAATACTTGGTATTTCCGGTTCACCCATTAAAAATAGCAATACAGATCGTGCCTTGAAAATTGTTCTTGAGTCCACCTCTTTGAAAAGTGAGTTCATAAAATTAAGTGATTATAATTTCGGGCCGTGTGATGCCTGCCTGGGTTGTATCAAAACCAATAGGTGTATAAAAAAAGATGACGGGGTAATGCTTGCTGAAAAAACCTACAAGGCTGACGCCGTAATCATTGCCGGCTTTACTCCCTATTCTTCACTTGATAGCCGTACCAAGGCTTATATGGAGCGACTCTATCCTCTGCGACATCGCCATGGTTTGATGGCAGGAAAACCTGGCGCGGCCATTATTACCAGTGCCATTCCCTACGGACATGAAGGAAAACCTTCAGCCGCTGAAATTGGCATTCAGGCCGTCAAGGATTTCATGATGGAAGAAGGGATGAAGTTTATTGCTGGGGTGTCTTTGCTTGGTAATGTTCCCTGTGTGCGCTGCGGTCAAGATGGCCAGTGTCAGATGTCCAGTTTAAAGATGATCCATGGCCAGGACGCTACCCCGGAAAGCGTGGGCATAAATGATTTTGAAAACGACCCGCAGAAGGTCGCCGAGCTGCAACAATTGGGAGAGGCAATCAGGAATTCTATTTATTAGCAACAAATGATAACAAGCATACTATTCCGCAAAAAAGCTTGTTATTCCAAAAAAACATTCAAGTTGACACTGATGGGTAGTAGTTGAGCGCAGACTCAACGACGAGTGAGCGACGGCGAGAGCAGTACGGGTTAGTACAGTTAAGAGCAGTGCAATGCAGCCGACGACGTGATATAGGTTATTACTGGACACTTTCTCAAGAGTGGATATATAATCCGCAGGAGCTGTTACATCAAAAAAAGAGTCTGAAAAACACACAGGATTTCAAAGAAGAAACGACAAAATCGACAACTTCTTGTTTACTCGAGGTTAATGCCCCAATGAAGAACAGAAGAAAACATCCAAGACTCTCAACTCCGCAAGATGTCGAACTATTTCTCTATAACCGGGACAACGATTCTCCACTGACAGGTCGGGTGGCCGCTTGGCTTTCAGACCTGTCCAAGGATGGGGCGGGGTTAAAATTTTCCAAGGCTCTCATTGATGGCCAGCACCTTTTTTATGCCGCACTTGATTCAGATACTATATTTATAGTAATCGTCTTTCGGCCCACGGATGATGATACTGAAAACATAACAACTCTCTTGGCGCGGCCTATCTGGTTTGATCGAGACATGGAAGATAGTGTCAGACCTTTCAGGATGGGAGTTCATCTCGTTGATCACGCCCCGTCATCAGTTCTCAATCGTTTTGGACAAGAATAGAGATCTGAACTCCTGTTGTTCAATTGCTAATTGCTGATCTCAGCTATTTTCTTGTAAAATCTTGAAGATATCGTTCGTCATCCGTTTGATTGATTTGTTAAAACGCGAGTATTTTTCATGATTTTGTAGGCGGCAGTCCCGCTAGGTTGCAGAGGAATGTCGCGCGCTTCAAGTTGCTTGATTACAAAGGCAAAGGCGTCGTCTTTTACAGACCCATCCCAGCCACCGGGTGAAGAGAGAATAAAACGCTTATTATTTCCATGGAGCACCATTGTGCCCTCTACTTCTCCAATCTCAACCCTGGATATTTCATCCCAGCGTATTTGCCATGTGCCAAACGATGACTTGTGGATAAGGCCATCATGGTCGATATCAAAGCTGCCGGACCCCAGCACCATATATGCCCCAAAGAGTGAAGAGAAAACACATCCCGCAGCCGGCCAATAAAGTTTAGACAGAAATGTTACAATCATGCCAACAGCAC
Source organism: Pseudomonadota bacterium (assembly GCA_018821985.1). Classification (GTDB taxonomy): domain Bacteria; phylum Desulfobacterota; class Desulfobulbia; order Desulfobulbales; family Desulfocapsaceae; genus UBA2270. The sequence goes on along the minus strand of JAHJKP010000032.1, from coordinate 46,758 downwards.
AGAACACAATCCAACCCCAGCCAATGATCCGATACGAGCGCATTTCGATGTGGTAATTTTCCATAATGTTCGGTAGTTAAATAGCTCACCAATAAATGTTACAGCTGGTCTTTCAGCCGTTGTTTGCATGTTTCACCTCAAAATACAGCCAACATATTTTTAAGAGATGAGCGGACTTGACTCCCTTTTCCTTTCATTTGGGACTAGCTGTTAAATTCCGCCCCATTGCTTATGGGTTCTTAGTGATATCGCACAGGGCTTCGCGAATTGCGCGAGCCAGATTATCTATGGAAAAAGGCTTCTGGATGAAGTGAACCCCTGTGTCAAGTACGCCGTGATGGGCGATGACGTCCGCCGTATAGCCCGACATGTAGAGGCAGTGCATGGCCGGTCGGAGGGAAGAAAGCCGTTGCGCCAATTCCCGGCCATTCATCCCGGGCATCACCAGATCGGTAATGAGAAGATCGATCTTCCCGGGGTGTTCCTGGACCAGTTGAAGCGCAGCCATCGGACTGTTAACGGTAAGCACAGTGTAACCAAGGCGTTGGAGGATGGTCTCGGCGAGATTCAGGAGTACGGCCTCGTCTTCCACCAGTAATATTGTTTCCGTACCGCCCACAGTTGCCTCTGTCAAAGGGGTCTCTATTTTAACCATTGCTGTTGAGAAGCTGGGTAGATAGATGCTGAAGGTGGTGCCCTGACCGGGCTCGCTGTAGACATAAACAAAACCGTTGTTCTGTTTGACGATGCCATAGACGGTGGATAGCCCCAAGCCGGTTCCCTTACCCTTTTCCTTGGTTGTGAAGAAAGGTTCGAAAATCTTGGGAAGCATCTCCTTATTCATGCCGCAGCCATTATCACTGACTGTCAGCAGGACGTATTCACCAGGGCGAAAGCCCGGGTGGTCGGCACAATAGGCCATATCCAGCGAGATTTTTTTCGTTTCGATGGTGATCTTGCCGGTATCGGCAATGGCGTCGCGGGCATTGACCATCAGGTTGACCAGGATCTGGTCGAGCTGAGAAGGATCCATCTTCACTGGCCACAGATCATGTCCCGGCAGCCAGGCAAGGTCGATGTTTTCTCCGATGAGCCGCTGAAGCATTTTCAGCATGCCCACGACAGTGTCGTTGAGGTCAAGGATCTTAGGGTTTATTGTCTGCTTCCGGGCAAAGGCGAGGAGCTGCCGGGTGAGATCAGCGGAGCGCATGGCCGCCTTGCGGATTTCCAGAAGCCCTTCATGCACAGGACTTGTTTCCTCAATCTGGGCAAGAGAGAGATCGCTGTAGCCGAGAATAGCCTGGAGCATGTTGTTGAAGTCATGGGCCACTCCGCCGGCCAGTATGCCCACCAACTCCATTTTCTGCGCCTGGAGCAGCTGCACCTGCAAGCGTTCTTTTTCTTCCTGTGCCCGCCGTTGTTCAGAGATATCAATGATGACCCCGTCCAGCCACAGCAGTTTTCCTGCGGCATCGAAAATCCCCTGCCCCCTTTCATATACCCAGAGCATTGTGTTGTCGGCCCGGAGGAGGCGATATTCCATTTCGAAGGGTTTGTGCACGTTCACCCCTTCCTGGACTGCACGGTCCACTAACCCGCAATCCTCCGGGTAGATAATGCTGGTGTAGGAACGGACAGCATTGTCGATAAAATCCGTAGCTGGATAACCAGTCATCCGTTCGATTCCTGCACTGAAAAAGACCATGGTCCAATGTTCGTCGTTCAAGCAGCGGTAGGCTACACCTGGAAGATTGTTGACCAGGGTTCGATACCGCTCCTCACTTTCTTGCAAGGCCTGCTCTGCTTGTTTTCGTTCGCTGATGTTGTGCAGCACGCAATGGGCCTGCTTAAAGGTACCGTCACTATGGCAGCTGATGCGCCCTTCCACTACTACAGTGATAATTTCGCCTTTTTTGCCGACAAAATCAAATTCGGCGTTATGAACAAACCCATTCTGGAGAAAGACGGGAAAACACTCTTTGAGCCGAGGCAAGCTGGCTGGGGTGAAAAATTCCGCAATGGAACGCCCGATCACCTCTTCATGGTGGTATCCCGTCATTTCCAGCCATGCTTTATTGACTTCCAAGAGGCACCCTTCGGCGTTCATGGATTGGTAAGGGGCAGGCGCATTTTCGAAAAAAATCCGAAAACGGGTCTCGCTCTCACGTAATTGATCTTCAGTTTGCTTTCGTTTAGTAATATCCACCAGCAGGGCGAGGACATAATCCACCGTTCCGTCTGCACGTCGCACGCAGCCGATGGAAACTTCCATCCAGACAATGGAGCCGTCCTTGTGGAGAAAACGCTTTCTCAAGGAAAATTCATCGATGGCGCCGGAGAGGAGCCGATTAAAATGGACCAAAGAGGCCTCAAGATCATCGGGGTGGGTAAGTTGTTCCCAGTTTAATTCCAACAACTCTGCACGGGAATAACCCAGAATCTGGCACAACTTGTCATTTACCTGCAGCCAGCCTTTTTCTGGCGAGGTAATGGCCATGCCCACAATCTGCCGTTCAAAAAAGAGACGCATCCGCTCTTCGCTTGCCAATAGCCTTGTCGCATTGCCTTCCCGTCGCAGCCGATTGACCATGAGCATACTCAGCAGGGCCGTGGCCAGAGGATAGATCAGCAAAACAGGGAGGCTGATCTGAGCAAGCACTTGCAAGGCTTTTTCCCAAGGCAGGATAAACATTAGCGCCAGCATAACCAGGTGAACGAGGAGACCAAAGAGGTAAAATTCATACCATGGAATATGTTGCAGATTTCGACGGCGATACTGGCCCCAGAAAATGCCCAGGGAGCCCGTGACCAAGATCACGGCAACACCGGCTAGGGCGGCAGTACCACCCAAAGAGAGACGAAAAACGGCTGTAATTGCCATTGCTATCACAGTCGGTATCACACCAAAAAAAATTCCGGAGACGCTCAGTAATACTGAACGGGTATCGAAAACAATCCCCGGTACATAGGTCCAGGGCGAAAGCATGAGGATGCAGCCAAAGATGCCGAGCGTAATGCCGATCACCACCTGAATAAAGGGGCGCGGGCCGAGCCGATAACGGCTGGTCATTATATCATAGACGAAGGCCATTGCCAGCAACAGGGCGGCGTTCTGGACCAGGCCTAGAAAAGCGGCATCAGTCATGCGTGGTTACTCCTAGAGTAGTAAAAGATATCATAGTTATTACATATCATATCCAACCGTTAAATGTAACTCTCCTTTGGAGAGTTTTTGTTTGCAGAAGATGGGGTTTTAAGGTGTAGTCCTGCAGGATTCTACCTTCTGGATTTCCAGGGGAGGTCTCCCCACTTTGAGATAACAAAAGGTTTCCTCTCTCCTGGGTTCCCGAGTCAAAACATGTTACCAGAAACAGGTAAGTTCTATACATAAAGTAAAGGCTCGGACGTGATGAACTTCCCCCCGAATAAATAAATGCCAAGTGTGGGCTTGACTGTTATTTTCGCCTAGACAATGCACAAACCATTGAATAATTTTACAAGAGACTAATTTTTATGGTGAATAGTTACAATGTTAAGGACTATAAGTAATCTTACAGATCAGCTCATATGCCTTTATCATGACGATACTTACAATCAGCCACAACTCAATCTTTTCTTTCACTGGTAACCCAGTAGTTTACATATGAAAAAATTTATTTTTTATTTCACTCTGTTATCTTTCATGCTGACCGTCGGCTGCCAGAAGACCGAAGAGAACTCTCCCAAAAAAGAACTCCTGATTTATTGCGGCATCACCATGATCCGCCCCATGCAGGAAATAGCACGGATCATCGAACAAAAACATAACTGTACAATCAAAATCACCAAACAGGGCTCAGGGGCGCTGCTAAAAAGCATTGAGACCAACATGGTAGGTGACCTTTTTCTGCCCGGCTCGGAATCTTACATGAAAATCTGCCTGGAAAAGGGGTGGGTAAAAGAAACCGTCGATGTTGGTTTTAACCGTGCCGCGCTGATCGTCCAGAAAGGCAATCCCCTGGCCATCACGGCCGATCTCCACAATCTGCTCAATAAAAATTATCGAATTGTACTCGGTTCGGCTGAGAATGGCAGCATCGGTAAAGAAACGGAACGGATTCTTGGCAGAATCGGCTTTTACCAGCAAGCCATCGAGAATGCCCTGTACCTGACCTCCGACTCCAAAGGGATGGTTCAAGCTCTTAACAAACAAAAAGCAGACCTTGTCCTGAACTGGTATGCCACTGCCCTCTGGGAGGAAAACAAGCCGTTTATGGATGCGCTGCCGCTCGATGACGACATAGCCCCCCCCCATAAACTTATCCTCGGCCTGCTGACATTCTCACCCTATCCGGACATTGCCCGCAGCTTTCTCACCCTTGCCGGATCGGAACAGGGTAAGGAGATATTTGCCCGCCATGGATTCCAGTAGGGCTTTCGGTAAAAATACTTATATTTTTTCACTCTTTTGTTTTGTTTCTACCACTAATTTTGTTATTTTTTTTATCAAGATTACAAATTGTAAGTATTTATACAATTACGCTTAAAAAGAGAAACCATGAACACTTCCTCCTCAATCTCCGGAAAAGGGCTCTACGTCCTGCTTACGATTTTTCTCTTTGGTTTCAGCCTGTTGCTTCTACAGCACAGTCTTTTTGAGAGCCTGAATGACAAATTAGAGACCCAGGTTGAAAATGAGCACAACCGCATTGTCATCGGAGAGATGATCATCGTCGATCTGCGCCAGGTGGAGGCCCTTTTTTATCGATTGCCCACGTCAACCGACCCGGAAACCCAACAACTGCTTCACGACAATATTCTTGCCACGCTTGCCCGGATCAACCAATCTTTGCGTATCATTGAAAACGGCGGCACCATCGATTTTCACCTGCCACTGAATCTCCCTGAGCATGATGAGATGATCACCACCGTCCATTACCAGCCGAGCCACAAGGAAACATACATTCTTGAGATCATCGACCTCCGTCCGAAACTTGCCGATATCACCGAAAAAACGGACACCCTGATTGAGCTGGCCAGAACTCGAGACGAACTCCAAGGAAGTAAAAATATTGCGGAATGGAAAGGATCAATCAACATCATCAAAGACTTTCTCAAGAAGGTATCTCCCAGCTTTGTCCGCATGAACGAAAATGCCAACCAGCTCTTTTTCAACAGCAGAGAGAGCCTCTCCCATTTCGAGAAGATCGTCGACGCCAAACATAAACAATACGAGCAACTGCAAACCTTCCTGATTTTCGGCACCATCTTGACCGTCCTGTTGTTCACTACCAATGTTTATCGAAAACAGCAGGCAATGGCGGAGCTGCAACGCTCCAAGGATGCCTTAGCAAACGCCTATCGCCGTTTTGCCGGCATAGTCGACGGATTGGATAATATCGTTTATGTGTCTGACCTCGCCACCCACGAAATCCTGTTCGTGAACCGGTATGCCCGCCAGCGTGTCGGTGATGTTGTCGGCAGAAAATGTTATCAGATTTTCGGGGAGGCAGGCAATGAAGGAATATGCTCCTGCTGCTCTGACCGAAAGGCTCAACTTGATCCAGGCCAACCAGGTTGCGAATTTACCAGCGAAAGGAAAGAAGATGATAAATGGTACGAAATTCACGGCCAGATGATTGACTGGGATGATAACCGCAAAGCATTTCATGTTCTTGTTTTTGACATAAGCGAACGGAAGAAGGCGCAACTGGAAAGGCAGGAGGTGGAAGAACGCCAGCATCGTTTCCAGAAAATGGAAGCCATCGCCATGATGGCCGGCGGAGTCGCCCACGACCTCAACAACATCCTGGCCGGCATTGTCTCCTACCCTGACTTACTTCTTCTTGACCAGCCGGAAGGCAGCCCCATGCACCGACCTCTGACAATCATCAAACAAGCCGGCAAAAGGGCCGCTGCCATTGTCGACGACCTGCTTACTGTTGCTCGCGGCATTGCCCAGAGAAAAGAACCAGTCGATCTCAACCAGATCATCGATCAGTATCTAAACTCCCCGGAATTCAGCCAGCTCAGCACACGTTATCCGAATATTTCCTATAGTACCGACCTGACAGACAAGCCAACTCTTCTGACTGGCTCTTCGGTGCAGATCATCAAAGCTCTGATGAATCTCGTTACCAATGCCGCCGAAGCCATTGACGGTTCTGGGAAAATTCTCATTTCCACCTCAGTAGACTCCTCCCTTGATCTGGGCTCTTCACCAAAAATCATTCTCCGGGTCAGCGACAATGGACCGGGAATAGCTGATGAGGACCTGGAGAGGATTTTCGAACCGTTTTATTCCAGCAAAGTTATGGGAAGAAGCGGCACCGGCCTCGGTCTTGCCGTGGTGTGGAACGTCATCCAGGAGCATGGGGGCACGGTTGAGGCAGTAAGCAGCCAGTCGGGAACAACCTTTGAAATCCAACTCCCGGCAAGCAAAGATAACATCCTGACTCCCTCCCAGACTCAAAAGGAAAGCCTTGTCATTGGACATGGGGAAGAAATCCTGGTGGTGGATGACGATGAACAGCAGCGTTTGATTGCGGCAAGCATGCTCAAACGTCTCGGCTATACCGCCCGGGCAGTCAAGAGCGGCGAAGAGGCGATTACCTTCATAAAAGACAACAAGACGGAACTTGTTCTCCTTGACATGATCATGCCGCCCGGCATGGGCGGCCGGCAGACCTATGAGAAAATTATCACCATTCGCCCGGGCCAGAAAGCGCTGCTGGCCAGCGGTTTCTCCGCAAGCAACGAGGTACGTCGCGCCATTGAACTCGGGGCTTCCGGCTTTCTTCGCAAACCCTATACCATCAATCAGCTCGCCGAGGCCATCAACAACGCCCTGTCGTAAAAAGTTCACACCAGACTGAGCCTGTACTCTGGAGGATAATCTGAATCGCACACAAAGAAAACAGCAAAAGGGGCTCCCATTCCAAGGACAAAACAATCATTAGCAATAACGATGCTAAAAATGCTAAAGTTATTTATGAGACATATTTTTCAGGTTACTATCATTTCTTGCTGCTATTTAACAGGAAGGATCTCTTGAAAACATATTTTGAGAATCAACCCGTATCATCATCCCTGGGATAAAGCATTCATGAAAATCAAAGAAAATATACGCGTTCTTGTGGCTGAGGACAACCAGGTCGTTTCTGAGATGATCAAGCATTACCTGCAGGTGAACGGCTTTGAGATGGCAGGGCTGGCTGTCACTGGAATTGAGGCCGTGGAAATGACAGTATCGCTGCGACCCGATGTAGTTCTCATGGATATCGAGATGCCCGAACTTGACGGCCTGGAAGCTACCCGGCAGATCCAGACGCTTCAACCAACCCCGGTGGTTATCCTGACTGCCCATGAGGGGGAAGACCTCATTAAGAAGGCCAGTGAGGTCGGTGCCTCCTCCTATCTGACCAAACCGCCAAAGAACAAGGAACTTGAACGGGCAATCATCATGGCCCTGGCCCGTCACGACGACCTGATGGAATGCTGGCGCCTCAACAGGGAGCTTGAAAATGCCCTGAAAGAGATCAGAACTCTGCAGTGCATACTGCCCATCTGCTCCTCCTGTAAGAAGATCAGGGACGACAAGGGTTACTGGAATCAGATCGAGGCATATCTCCGCCAAAATTCCGATATCAATTTCACCCATAGTATCTGCCCTGACTGTGCAAGCCGGCTTTATCCACAGTTTAACCCCTATGATAAAAAGTGATCACTGCCCATACAGGGGCCTGTTTTTTTAACAGGAAAAGTTGGGGCACCACGCCTATCACCCCTTGTCACAAGAATCCTCAGGAGAACCAATGACCGTACACAAAATCAGCCCGGATGAGGCCTATCATCGCTGCGACCCGGACAGCTTTTCTTTTGAAACTACTACAGAGGTAGAAGAACTTTCCCATTTTATCGGCCAGGACCGGGCCCTTGAGGCCGTTGATTTCGGCATTGGCATGCAGCAGCAGGGCTTCAATCTTTTTGTTATCGGCCCTGAGGGCTCCGGCCGCCACAGTGTGGTTGAATCCTTCATCCACGACAAGGCCAGTAAAGAGGCAACTCCCAGCGACTGGTGCTATGTCTACAATTTCCACCACCCGCATAAACCCTTGGCCCTTGAGCTCCCTCCCAGCCAGGGCATGATCTTCAAAGGGCAGATGTATGAACTCATTGACACTCTGAAGACCACCATCCCGGCCATTTTTGAAGGCGATGATTACCGTGTACGGCACAAGGCCATCACGGATCTTCTCGCCCAGAAAATCGAGGCCCTTTATCATGAAGTGGAAAAAACTGCCAAGGCCCAGAGTATTGCTGTGTTGCGTAGTGATCAGGGGTTTCGTTTTTCGCCTACTGACGGCAAAGGTGAGCCCCTCAGTCTCGAGGAGTTCCGCAAACTGCCGGATGATGTCAAAGAAAAGATAGCAGAGACCATTGAGAAACTGCAGACCATGCTCCAGGAGTCCATTCACCAGATCAGTATCTGGAAGAGGGAAACCGAGGAACAGAACCGCAAACTCAAGAAGGATACGGCCAAGCAGGCGGTCTCCCCTCTTATTGAGACCTTAAAGGGAACATATAAAGATCATGAAAAAATTGTCCATTATTTTGAGGATGTTGAAGATGTCATCACCGAGAATGTGGATGATTTTCTCAGTGACGGTGAAGAAGGGCAGCACCCGTTCATTCTTGCCATTGGCGGCGGCCACACTTTATCCTTTGATCAGTACGAGGTCAATGTCCTGATCAGCCACCAGAACAACCACGGCTCACCCGTGATCTATGAAGATCTGCCCACCTACCAGAATCTCCATGGCCGTATTGAACACCAGGCCAGGATGGGCATGCTCAGCACCAACTTCACCCTGATCAAACCGGGCTGTCTGCACCAGGCCAACAACGGCTATCTTATTCTGGATGCCAGAAGGCTGCTCATGCAGCCCTTTGCCTACGAAGGCCTGAAAAGAGCCCTGCGCTCCCGCAAAATCCGTATTGAACCGGTGGAGAGGCTCCTCGGCCTGATAAGCACGGTTACCCTGGAGCCTGAGCCCGTAGACCTCAACATCAAGGTAGTGCTCATCGGCGAGCCCCTCATTTACTATCTTCTGAACGCCTATGACCCCGAGTTCATCTCGCTGTTCAAGGTCCAGGCCGATTTTGAAAGTGACATGAAGCGCAGCAAGGAAAGCCAGGATCTCTATGCCACCCTCATTGCCAGATTGGCCAAGGACAAAGATCTACTGCCTCTGCACCGCACTGCCGTGGCCCGCCTCATTGAGCAGGCCACCCGTGAGGCCGGCGACCGGGAAAAACTGTCGCTGCGTATCCGGGAATTTGCCGACCTGATGCAGGAGGCCGACTATCTGGCCAAAAAAGACAACAAAACCACAATTAACGACACCGATGTGGAAAAGGCCATTGCCGCCAGTAAACGGAGGGGGGGCAGGATCCAGGACCGTTTATTCGAGGCCATGGAGCATAACATCCACCATATTGAGACGGATGGGGCCAAGGTCGGGCAGATTAACGGCCTCTCCGTCCTCATGCTGGGTCACGACTCCTTTGGCTGTCCGACCAGGATCACCGCCCTGACCAGACCCGGCAAAGGCAAGATTATCGACATTGAACGGGAGGTGGAGTTGGGCGGCCCCATCCACTCCAAGGGGGTAATGATTCTCTCCTCCTTTTTAAGCAGCCGCTATGCCCGCAACTTCCCTCTCAGCCTCCAGGCCAGCCTGGTCTTTGAGCAATCCTACGGCGGCGTGGAGGGCGACAGCGCTTCCTGTGCCGAACTCTGCACCCTGCTCTCCTCCCTGGCCGAGGTGCCGATCAAGCAGACGCTGGCCATCACCGGCTCGGTGAGCCAGAAGGGCGAGGTCCAAGCCATCGGCGGCGTCAACGAAAAGATCGAGGGTTTTTTCGATCTCTGCGAAAACCGGGGCCTCAGCGGCGACCAGGGCGTTATCATCCCGGCCAGCAATGTCCGCCATCTGATGCTGAAAAAAGAGGTGGTGGAGGCCATGGAGCAGGGGAAATTCAGCGTGACGGCGGTGAGCACAGTGGATGAGGCGGTGGAGCAGCTCACCGGCCTATCCGCCGGCGAACGTGACGCTGAAGGCAACTACCCGGCCGACTCGATCAACGGCCTGGTGGAGGCCACCCTCCAGGCCTTTGCCAAAAATCTCCAGGACTTTGATAAGGAAGGGAAAGGAAACGACAAAAACCACGAGTAAAGACTCTGAAACTGCCTGGTGCTGCCAGGCATCATGTTTCTGAACTCTGCCGCCTCTTGAGGAACCGTGATCATAACGCGGTAACAAACAACCTAAGCTCCCTTGCAGCCTCCATATTTTTGCAAGAAGGCGTACAGAGAAGCTGTGAGCACCCGGATGAACTTCTTGTTCTGGAAGGCATGCCGCGCACTGAGTTGGTTTTCTTCGAACAGAGCGAGATGATGTTGCCCCAATGGCCCGCTGTGCAGGTAGTTTTTGAGGAGCTGCGGGAAGTTGCTCATGGTGATGATAGCCTTGAGTGAATGGCAGGAGGGCAGGTATATCTGTCTCTCTTCAAACTGCAACATGGCGGCCCCTTGGCAGGCCGAGGCAATCTTCAGCTCCTTCACCCTGGCCAGGAGGGCAAGGGCTTCCTGGAGGTCGTCCTCCTCACCGCGTCTTACCCGTGCCATCTCTTCCTGGTATTCCGATCTGGACTCAATCCGGACCAGATCGCGGCGGAGCAAGTGAAACAGCTCCTGACAATTCTTTTCCAGGAGTTCCGGTCCAAGGGATTGTTCGTCTTTTAAAATACGGGCGTTGGTTTCATAGAGTGGGGCCACGCGACACCAGTGGGCTGCACCATCGAGGCAGATCTGGCGGTAATGGGCATCGTAGGAGAATTCCTTGCAGAAGTTGTCGATATGCTCGTGTGATTGCTCATCAAAATAGAGGGTGCGCTGCAGGAGTAGAACGCCCTCCCCTTCGTGGGTGGCGGCAAAGACAGCTATTTCCACCTCGCCTCCCACCACCTCCCCTGCTGCCTGCTGCACTGCAAAGTAGAATTCTCCCTCTTTGCGGCGTTCGCTCAGACGCATGGATTCTCCCCCTCGGCCACAAAGATTAAAATCACAAACTAAAATTCACTGAAGCCTGTCAGCCGTGATATGGCTGTACCCCCTGCCATAGAATATGCCAGGGTCTCCGATGCCAATAGTTTCAACTTACCCTGGTTCGAGCTTCCCGTTCCTGTTCGCGCGGGGCGACCTTGGCCAGTTCTGTCAGCTCCTCAGCCAGAAGGTCCATCATGTCGTCTACCGATATAATGCCTGCAAGCCCTCCCCCTTCATTGATCACCGGGATACGGCGTATGCCATGGGCACGCATGAGCCGAATTGTTTCAATCACCCCTGCATTTTCCGGCACGCTGATAAGCTGCTGACTCATGATATCACCTACGGTGAAGTCATCAACCGACAAGGAGTCCCCAATGATCTCGATGACGATGTCACGGTCTGTGACGATACCGACTGGCACCCGTTTATCATCCTTGACCAGGTCCATGACCACCAGATCGCCCACATGATACTGACGCATAAGTTGCGCTGCCTCTGTGATGCTGGTCTTTCTTGTGGCAAACACGACTGCCCGGTTGCAAAGTTCTCCAATAGGCATGGCAATTTCCTCCCGATACGTTGGTGAGCGGCTACATACGCTCGATTTGTGCACCCGGCACCTCATTCCACAGGTCTTGATATATCCAGTTTGGCAAGGTTCTCGCTGAACTTCTCCCCTGTGATATCCCCATTCTTAATTAGAGTATCACATTGTTGAACTTGTATTCCAGGGGAATATTCTTAATCGGTTTTGCCTGGGCATTGATCTACGAACAGAGCAAATAAAAGGCGCACCATGGAAAGCTGACTCTACCCTGCGATTCGCCATGTTTTTTTACAGAGACGTTTTCCGACCATTGACAACACAGTTTGAGGCTAATGTCAGTAAGGTTTCACGAGGTTACGAGACAGCCCCCTCTCTTTTCTGATTGTATGATATTTCTTCCCTGTGGATTTTTTTGTTTGACAAAGATTTTTATTCTTGAGGTAATTAAATATCAGAGATCTTCAATTTGCTCTTTTTTCACTTTTCGAAAAAATGTTTGAGCAATGGACGAATTTACCTGAGATATCTCTCACTAGGCGCCAGTAGGTTTACTAATAATTTTTTTTGCGAATCCCTGGAAAGTTAGAATGCCAGTTGGTAAAGCCTAAAACCAAACCATAGGGAACTGGGAGGAAGTGTATGAGTGAAAAAGATTTAACACATCTGAAGGATTTGCTTTTAAGGCAGCGCCGGGAGATCCTTGTCCGCCTGCAGGGACTTGAATCGGATTGGCAGGCCTTGAGTGAACGTGACATCGAGCGAGAAGAAGAGGCACAGAAAGCGGATCTGGCCAGCCTGTTTGACCAGTTGGAGGAGCGGGAAAGGCAGGAACTCGAGGACATTGAGCTAGCCTTAACAAAAATGGTGAATGTCACCTATGGGATTTGTGAAAAATGCCGAAAGCAGCTTTCCTTGGAGCGGCTGGAAGTCCTGCCGGCTACCCGTTTTTGTCGAAAATGTGAAGCCGAAATGGAGGAAAAACAAAAGAAACCCGCCATCCTCCCGTAAGGGCTACTTGCACGACAAGTTGGTCAGATTTTCCCAAATTCCATTCCAGGTGCGGGTAAGTTTACAGGCTGATTCGGCAGAAAAAGCTTATATCGTACAGGCACAGATCCCCTCCATTTTATAAACCTTTGAGATGGAATATCTGAGATAAATCCATAGGCAGTGGGCAGTGGGCAGTGGGCAGTGGGCAGTGGGCAGTGGGCAGTGGGCAGTGGGCAGTGGGCACAAAATAAACTATCCATGGCATTGAGGCAAATAACCATATGAGCGTAAAATGGCGCTGCAGGTTGAGCTGGTTGTTTTGTCTGGCAACCATTATAGCCACAGGATTTTGCACTATGGAAAAACATGTTTGGGCCAGCCAGAAAGGGAAAACGCCTTCAGGGAACAAGCAAATTGATGAGCTGGAAGCGATCCTTTCTCGCCGGTCGCAGGACATAACCCTCTTTCTGGCCGGTGATGTGATGACCGGCAGGGGGATCGACCAGGTGCTGCCCCACCCGAGCGATCCACTGATTTATGAACCGTATATGCGAAGTGCCTACGGCTACGTGGAGCTGGCGGAACAGACAAATGGTCTCATCCCAAAACCGGTCGACGATTCCTATATCTGGGGCGATGCCTTGGCGGTGCTGGATACGGTAAAACCGGATCTGCGGATTATCAACCTGGAAACCAGCGTCACGAAGAGTGACGTGTATTGGCCGGACAAGGGGATCAACTACCGGATGCACCCCGGCAATATCGGCTGTCTCACCGCCGCCCGCCTCGATTGTTGCGTGCTGGCCAACAATCACGTCCTTGACTGGGGGCATGCAGGTCTGGTCGAGACGCTTGCTGTCCTAGAACAGGCAGGGATAAAGGGCGTGGGGGCCGGCCGGGACAGGCAGCAGAGCCAGACTCCGGCGGTATTGGCAATTCCGGGCAAGGGCCGCGTCCTCATCTTTGCTTACGGTTCCGGTACCAGTGGCGTTCCTCCCAGCTGGGCCGCCACCGACGAGAGGCCCGGCGTCAATGTGCTCTCCGACCTTTCCGAGCAGACGGTCTTACACATTAAGAAGGATATCGCCGCCATAAAAGAGCCGGGCGATCTGGTCCTGGTCTCTCTTCATTGGGGGGGAAACTGGGGCTATGCCATCTCCCCCATGGAGAGTAATTTCGCCCATAAACTTATCGACGATGCAGGGGTTGATGTCATTTACGGCCATTCCTCCCACCATGCCAAGGGAATCGAGGTCTACCAAAACAGGCTTATCCTGTACGGCTGTGGAGACTTTCTCAACGACTACGAAGGTATTGAAGGGGATGAGCAATATCGCGACGACCTCACCCTGATGTATTTCCCAAGCTTTGAGCCATCGACCGGCAGACTTGTCTCGATGCGCATGATACCCATGCAGATAAGACGTTTTCAGGCCATCAATGCCAAACCCGACGACAGCCAGTGGCTCCTGCGGGTATTGAACAGGGAAGGCAAACAGTTCGGCACCCGGCTGCTCCCGGCCAAAGACGGCTCTTTTGCTCTTAACTGGGAGTAAAAGATGGTACACCTTTACAGTTCAGGACAAGCTGCTGGCCTTATCGAAGCCCCTTGAGAACGGGAGAACGGAAGATGAAACAAAACCTGCCATTAACCCTTGTCCGGCAGATCATGACTGATTTTGCCAAGCAAACCGGTCTTTCACCGGTCAGGAGGCCGCCATCCCGTTACCTGTGGACCGACGCCTTCGCCGTCTGCAACCTCCTGGAGCTCTATCGCCAGACCGGTGATGACAGCTTTAAGTCGCTTGCCCTCTCCCTTGTGGATCAGGTCCATGAGACCCTTGGCCGTCATCGTCAGGATGACAGACGACAGGGATGGATCAGCGGTCTGGGCGAGGACGAAGGGAGACTGCATCCCACCGCCGGGGGCATGCGCATCGGCAAAGAGATGAACGAACGTGGCCCAACCGACCCCTTTGACGAGAGAATGGAATGGGAGCGTGACGGACAGTACTATCATTACCTGATCAAATGGATGCACGCCCTCCAATGCGTGGCCACAGCCACCTCTGAAGGGGTGTACAGCAGATGGGCCAGAGAGCTTGCCAAGAAGGTGCATGGAGCCTTTGTCTTTAGCTCGGCCGATGGGCAGAAATATATCCACTGGAAGATGAGCATAGATCTCTCCCGTCCCCTGATCCCATCCATGGGCCTGCACGACCCGCTTGAAGGATTCATCCTCTACAGCCAACTGCAGGCGGACAGGAGCGATATACCGCAGGAATCGCCCCAGCTGGATCTCTCCGATGAGATCAAGGAGCTGGCCGGGATCTGCAGGGGGAGGAGTTGGGCGACCGAAGACCCACTGGGCATTGGGGGACTTTTATGTAACGGACTCCAGGTGGCACAGCTGATGGTCAGAGACAGGTCTGGGCAGGACAAGCTGCTCTTGGATTTGCTTGATTCCTCTCTTCTGGGATTGGAATCCTATCTCAAGACGAACACCTTGCTGATTCCGGCGCGTTACCGTCTTGCATTCAGGGAATTCGGTCTGTCCATTGGTCTGCATGCAGTTGAAAGGCTTAAGGAATTGCTGCAGAAGAAGAGAGACTCCTTTAAAGAGAGTGTTGCACTCCACAGACGTATCGAGGAGCTCATGGGCTACCAGCCGGTGGGCGAACAAATCGAAAGATTCTGGCAGGATGAGGCCAATAGAGAGGTAGACACCTGGCTTGCGCATCGTGGCATCAATATGGTAATGCAGGCGACCAGCTTGGCTCCTGATGGATTTCTGCAGGTTCCTTGAGGAAGGAAGAGAAAAACTGCAGACCATGCTCCAGGCAGTTTGATAAGAAAGGAAAAGAAAATATATTCAATCCATACCCCCTGTGATGGCTTAAGATTTAAGGAAGCAGGAGAATTTGTACAGAAGAGCCTTGACCATGCGCGAATGACACCTGAATATCTGTTGCATCTTCAGGAACATCCAGTGCAAACACATTATCACCATTGGACAATCGTGCCCCTACAGTTTTCCAGCCGCGATTATTTCCGCCTGACAAGACCACGATCGAATTGACAATTACTGCATATTTTTCCCCGATCTGAACCCTGAAATTGATTTTTGAAAACCCTCCAGAGGCTAGAGAAAACTTTTTGACTTCAGAGTTATAGTTTGTTTTAACAAAATTACCGATTTCAAGAACTCTTGTGGGCGCAAGAAATTCATTCTGTCTTGATGCCCTTCTTTCTCTTCTCTGTTCAAAACCCCTTGGACGTCCCTCTGTAATAAATTCAATCCTGTTCAGGTAAACATCATTTTCAAAATATAGAAACGCTGGTCTTTGATACCCCTCATAAACGGGTAAAGATGCGTACCCTTCTGACAAAGTGTCTTCAGAAATAAGTCTTCTGTTATCATCCAAAAGCTGTACATACCCCCCATGATGGCGATTTCTGGAGTCTGCATATACCATTACATCAGTAATTCTTTGCCCTGCATACCCAGGTGCCCTACGTTCAATAAGATCTGTCAAATAAAGATGTTCACCACCCGGAACAGACTCTCCATCTCTAAAATCAATGACAAAGTTACTACTGCCATAAGCTGGCAGAGATACAAAGATTGAAAACAAATATATAATCAAAGAAAGTTGTTTCATAGCTGACTCCAGATAAATCTTAGATTAGAATAGGGGATCAAATCCATTTTTTTTTATTCTAAATGAGTTTTAGCCGTTTTGAGAGCAATATTTCTATCCTTTGTCTACAGCCAGTCTGAAATTTTCATTTGATTGTTTTTCCTGCAGACATTTAAGCAGAGCATTAGCCGTTACGACAAGAGAACTGCAGAGCTTATCTTCGGCCAGGTTCGGATTCTTGAGGACGTTCACCAGATCAGTACCTGTAAAAGGAAATCGTGGGTATAAATGATATTAAAAACAAGCCGAAGAAAGCCGACGAGTTACAATAACTGGAAGAAGCCATCAGGAATGCTTTTTAGGAACAGCAATAATCGCAGGCATATTATTTCACGAATCTTCATTAACCTGCCGGCATGACTAAAAACACCTTCAAACCCCTGGATGTCTATAAGATCCTGCCGCAGAGCAATTGCCAGAAATGCCTGCTCCCCTCCTGCCTGGCCTTTGCCGCGGCAATCGTGGCGGGCAGCAAGAAATTTAAAGACTGCCCGGATCTCGATCATGAAGCCATGACATCCTTCTCGGCCAAATACCAGAGCCCGGGGCTCAAGGAGGTAAATCAGGCGGAGTTCCTCGACAAACTGCAGAAGAAGATGGCAGGGATTGATCTCGCCGCCGTCGCCCCCCTGATCGGGGCAACCGTCAAGGGCGAGACTATCACCATCCATTCACTGGGCAAGGATTTCGTCCTGAACCGCCAGGGCGACATGAGCTCGGAATGCCATATCATCCCCTGGGTACAGGCACCGCTCCTCTCCTACATCACCCACCAGAGCCATGCCGACATTACCGGCCGCTGGATATCATTTCGGGAAATCAAAGGGGGGATTGAATGGCAGGGCCTCTTTACCAGCCGCTGTGAAGAACCGCTGCGCCAGCTGGCCGATAACAACCCGGATCTGCTGACTGATCTGGTTACTCTGTTTGCGGGAAAGGCTGTTGACTGGTACGAGGCGGATATTGCCCTGATCCTGTACCCCTTACCCAAAATCCCCATGCTCATCTGTTACCAGGCCCCGGAGGATGATCTGCAATCAAAGCTCACCATCTTCTTTGATGCCTGCTGCAGCACCAACCTCCATATCAAATCCATCTTCACCCTCTGCTCCGGACTCGTGCAGATGTTTGCCAAGATTGCCGAGCATCACCGCTGATTGGCGGGCTCATGCCGCCTGGACCAAAGCGAATTGAAGCGCAAAGCTTATAACCGGTAATGAGCTCCGGATTATTGAAGGACAATACTCCCAGAATTCCTGAGTTTCTGCTGGGCCGTGCACAATTTTCAACACAGGGCCTACAAATGAAATTCTGGGAGCATTGACATCACATCTCTTATACTTCGCATCAGTAATCGCAATCATACAAATTTTATCAAATAGTTTCGATACGTTCTCATGTAAAAGTACCTTGAGCCGGCATCATTCTGGTCTGTCCTTATTTCTCTACTGTGTTTCCCAACCTGGGAATCATACGTTATTTTCAGCCATGGCAGCTGCTTGCCAAGGAGTTATTTGCCCACCGCCAGAGGAAATCGTTGACCTTGCGCAATTGTTCTTCGCTGATTGCATTCCAGGAACCATCCTGAGCACACTTGGGATAGCGGCTGGCAAAGACTCTGTTCCAGGCCTCCTGACTTTTTGATTCTGACCAGAGGAAAGGCGCGATTTTATCTTTACTGTTGTGGCAACCCTGGCAAGTGGCTTTGAATGTCTTGCCTCCTTCACCCCAAGAGCGACTGTCCCACTCCAGCGGTCCGTCGCTGAGTACCCGGCATGTTTGAGTGGCGGCGTCGTAGCGGCTTACAGGCTTGGCTGCGTACGCTTGCATGGAATGCGTCAGGATTACAAGGAACATCAATATGGTAGAGATCTGTTTCATATATTTTCTCCTGTTGGTTGATTGCTATCAATTTCAATAAAAAATGCAGCCGCAAATAGGTTGACTACGTTCTTGTCAACTTCTACAAGCTTCTCAATCATTGGTAGTTTCCTCTCAAATGAAGATATTCACTAGCTTATGATCCTCTCCCTTTGTATTTTTTTCAGTTTAAATTACTTATTGACTACAAAAAAAATTTTAACCAATATTTTCAGATATTTTCTCATTCAAACCGACCAAAAGTAAGCGCCACTCAGGCCAGGTTTTGTCGGTTCCCTTCACCAGCAGGAAGCCTGCAAGAAAATCACAGGAAAAAGTCTCATCTTTTTCCTCATTTTATTTTGAGGAGCAGATGCATTTTTAACGTACGACTAACACAGTCATCTTTCTACAACCTTGTCATATGCCGAGCCTTGACCTAAGTCAATGAAGCAGATATTTTTGGATGAAGATCGGCCGGAAAAGAGCGCAGCAAATCTCCTCAGTAGCAACATCTACTCTTCAGGATCAGCTGTTTTCAGGCAAGCTTAATAATTATTATATTCATTATTATACCACCATCGGCGAACGGCTTTATGAAGTTCCATCACCATCAGCACGCTCAATGCCAGCCCCAGCAGCACCAGCCAATGTTGTGGCGTTACAGGTTGGATATGCAGGACATCACTGACCCAGGGCGTGTACATGGCGCCGATATGCACGAGTTGGGCGACAACCGTCCCGATTACAAGGATCGGATTGTGCAGTAGATTGTGGCGAAATACTGAGCGGAGTTCTGATCGACAGTTCAACACGTGGACGTTCTCGAACAACACCATCAGCAGCAAGGTTCCATTGCGGGCCTCATCCAGGCTAAAACCTCTGGCGACGAACCACTGGAAGACAAGAAAGGCGACAATCCCGATGACCAAGGCCGAGAGCACTACCCGCTCTATCATGAGTCTATTGAAGATGGGCTCGCGGGGCGATCTTGGCGGATGACGCAATTCGTCGCCCTCGCCGGGTTCAAACGCCAGGGCCACATCCTGAATCCCATTGGTTACCAAGTTCAACCACAGCAAATGGACAGCCATCAGAGGGAGAGGCAAGCCGGTCAATAAGGCCAGGGTGAACAGCACCAACTCTGCGGCACCGGTGGAGATGAGGAGAAAAATCACCTTGCGTACGTTTGCATAGGCGACTCGCCCCTCCTCGACACCGGCGACAATGGAGGCAAAATTGTCGTCGGTGATGATCAGGTCGGCTGTTTCCCGGGCCACATCGGTCCCGCTCATCCCCATGGCGACCCCAACCTGGGCGGCGCGTAACGCCGGTGCATCGTTGGCGCCGTCTCCGCTCACCGCCACAAAATGTCCATGCCGCTGCAGGGATTGAACGATGTCCAGCTTCTGGTGCGGTCCCACGCGTGCGAAAACCCGTGCATCGCGAGTCAGCTGGTCAATGGTTCCGGATTCGAGCGCCAAGCTCAATTCCGGGCCGCTCACCAACTGTTCGGCACGTTCCGCCATGCCTAATTCCCAGGCAATGGCAAAAGCGGTGGTTGGGTGGTCGCCAGTGATCATAGCCACCTCAATTCCCGCCTGCCGACAGGCTGTGACGGCAGCCTTCACCTCCATGCGCAAGGGATCGATAATGCCCACGAGACCAATCAGGGTAAGCCCGAGCAGATGCTCTTCGCTAAAGACCTCACTCTGACGCAGTTGAATCTCACCGTCCGCCAGGGCAAGCACCTTATAGCCGCCACTGGCCAGTTTATGAGCCTGCTGCTCGATCAGAGCACGATCCATGATTACGTTCTGCCCAGGCGTCGCCATAGTCTTACACATGGGTAGCAGCCGTTCAAGAGCCCCTTTGACAAAGGCACACTTTCTCCCATTCACTTCGTTCAAACTGGCTGAAAACAGCCGCTCCGATTCATAGGGAATAGTGTCAATTTCGGGAAAGGTATTGGTAATCTCTGCCTTGACGACACCGGCCTTATGCGCCATCACCAGAAAAGCAACATCCACGGCATCACCATGGTGGGACCAGCCGGAATCGATACGACCAAGGAAGCCTTCATTGGTCAGGGCAGCTGCCTGACAAAGCCGGTCGAGAAGTACTTTCTCTTCGGCAGAGGGTGCGCCTCGTGGTGTCAGGATCTGGCCCTCGGGCACGACGCCTTCACCACTTATCTCCCACAGGTCAAAGTTTGAAAAGAGAATGCAACGTGCGGTCAGTTGATTAACGGTAAGCGTACCTGTCTTGTCGGTTGCAATGAGCGTACAGGAACCCAGCGATTCCACCGCTAACAGCCGACGAACAATAACGTTTCGCCGGGCCATTCTCCGCATGCCTATGGCCAGAGCCACGGTGAGCGCCACCGGCAAGCCCTCGGGAATGACGGATACTGCAAGGGCGACCACGAGCAGGAACATTTCGGCGAATGGCGTGCCACGGGTAACCGCCACTCCCAACATAGTTAATGCCGCTATGCCAACCAGGATCGCCACACGATGGGTGAACCTGTCCATCCGGACCTGCAAGGGGGCCTTAGGAGGCTGTTTAGACAGAACATCGGCAGCAATAGAGCCCAATACAGTGTTAAGCGCCGTACTTACCACCACCCCTCGAGCGCGCCCTCGACCTACCAAGGTGCCCGTGAAAAGCATATTCACTCGATCGCCCAGGCCAATATCTTCGCCTAACACGGTGTTGCCGTCTTTCGCCACAGGTAACGACTCTCCGGTCAACAAGGATTCATCTACCTCCAGATCATGGGAGACGAGCAGCCGTAAGTCGGCAGGGACCTTATCACCTGACTCCAGAAGCACAATATCGCCTGGGACCAACTCTTCGGCATTGATTTCGTAACTGTCACCCTCACGCAAGACCCGGCATCGCGTGCGTACCAGCTCCTGCAGGGCAGTTGCTGCCCGCTGGGCGGAATGTTCTTGAATGGACCCAATAAGAGCATTAATGAACAGGACCGCCGAGATAAAGCCGGCATCAGACCAATCCTTAATCATCAGGGATAAGAGAGCGGCGGCAACAAGGACATAGATGAGTGGACTGGCAAACTGGCGGAAAAAGACGGTTGCGATTCCTGGTGGCCTGGCCTGGGGTAATGTGTTCCGTCCGTAGAGTTCAAGGCGGGCCGCAGCTTCACTATGAGTCAGCCCATGAAGTGAACTTTTCAGTGCGACAAGGACAAGCTCACTCTCTGCTGCATGGGGAGAAGAGATAGAGTTGGGTATATTGGGAGTCGTCACGCTGCTGTCCATGGGAGAATCCTTGGTATGCTTGGCATTGATCATCCAGACCAACCTTGATAGCGTCGCCGGAAGTCCTCTCTCCTGTGGCCCTTGTTCTTGTGATGAATCCAGGAACCGGAGAATTCTATGGGTAACAAACTGAACATAAATAAATCTTACCACCAACAACCAGGAAATGCCAAAAGCGAACTTGACCCATTTTCTTATAATATGAAATTAACTTCCTGCGACGTGATTTACTTTTACCACACAGCAAACTCCTGGGGACGGACGCTAAAGCGTATTGCATTCCCTTCGCACAGGTTTTTACAAACTCTTCCAGTACAAGCTTGACGAAATTGTGGTGATCCTCTGCAGGCACGGACAAAGAGCTTCATTTTCTTGCTAAAATCATCGAAAAATAGATTGTTTTCCATAGGGAGATCATCTATTGTCATTTTTTTTAATTATAAGCAGATTGTCTGATTAGTGTGAAGGTTGCAAGAGGCCTGGCAACTCTCCTTTTTTATAAGAACACCATGGGATTACTGAAGACCGACATGTTTCCTTCTCTTCGCCCTTCCCTGCTGGCGATAAAAAATTTCCAGCATGGCTAGACTGGCCGATTTCACGCTCATTCCACCGTTTGACACCTATCCGAAACTTGTGGCTTTTTCCCAACAGCTGCCAGGAAAGGTCCTGCTGCTTGCTCTTTTTTCAGCTGGGCTTTCTTTCCGTACCGACAGTTGGCTGCATCTCACTGCATTCATGACGGCGATGACCTTCCTGCCGCAATTCAGGCCGGTGTTACTGACCATTGCCACCTTTGTCTCTCTTTATCTGGCAAGCTGGCCCAATGTGGAGATCCCCTGGTCCATTCACCAGCAGCAGCATCCCACCTTTTATTTCTTTAAACCCCTGATTCTGGCGGCGGTGCTTGTTTTTTTTGCCGCATATTATACGGCGGTAAGGCAGAACAAGGAGAGATGGTACGCAAAACGACCGATCAGAAATTTACTGGTCTTCTACATCCTCCTCCTTGTAGCGGCAACGGGTCTCCCCTCTTCCAGCCCTCAGCATGTCTATCTGTGGACATTTCTTGCGGTGCTCGGCAAGCATCTCTGGTTTTTCAATTATACGCTACTGGACCGTCATAACAGGGAGACACCGCAGCTTGCCCTTCAGGCCGGCTATTACTTCCCTTTCTGGGGAGGATCCGCCACCCCTTTTCCCAAAGGGGCGGCATATTTGCGGAAAATTGCGGCGAAGAACCCTGAACAGTTGGCCATCAGCCAGCTCAAAGGGGTCAAATTGCTCTACTGGGCTCTCCTGCTGGCCCTCCTGGAAAAACTGCTGAATCAGATTCTGTATGGAAAT
This sequence comes from Pseudomonadota bacterium, assembly GCA_018821985.1. GTDB lineage: Bacteria > Desulfobacterota > Desulfobulbia > Desulfobulbales > Desulfocapsaceae > UBA2270. The sequence continues at coordinate 23,937 of JAHJKP010000032.1, read as the reverse complement.
GCAAACGCCACTCATGCCTTTGCAGAGATAGCATTTTCTCTGGACATTCCTTCTTTTCATGCGGTTCTGCATGAGGGGGCAGGACATACCTATCCGTGGCACATGAACTGGTTGGCACTCATTGCCAATTTTTTTTCCAGGTTGCTGTGGTTTTCGGTGTGGGGACACGTCATCATTGCCTGCTGCCGGATGGCCGGATACAACGCCCTGCGCAACACCTACAAACCATTGCAATCGGTAAGTATCGCTGACTTCTGGAATAGATTTTATTACTATTTCAAGGAGTTGCTCGTAGACAACTTTTTTTATCCGGCCTTTTTACGCTATTTCAAGAAGTGGCCCAGGATACGTTTATTTTTCGCAACGTTTGCCGCAGCCGGTTTTGGCAATGTCCTCTATCATTTTCTGCGTGAGACAGGATCCATCGCCGACAAAGGGTTCTGGCCGGCGCTCTGGTCTTTTCGTGTCTACATGTTCTACGGGATCGTCTTGAGCACGGCAATCAGCATATCCCAGCTCTATGAGAAAAAAAGGCCCACGGAGATGTCCTGGCTCAGAAAGAACTTTGTGACACCGGTATTTGTTGTCGGCTTCTATTGTATTCTGTCAATATTTGACAGCTCCGACCGCAACTTAACCTTAGGCGATCATTTCATTTTTTTACTGAAACTTTTCAATATTCACGTATCGTAAGGGCAACATGGACAATAAAACAAAGTTGAAGGCCTTCCTTCAGGAACTCCTGACTGATTATGGCAAGGAAACGGATATTGGTGACGATGACCTGCTGGTGACGAGCGGCCTTCTAGACTCCCTGGCGGTATTGCGGATGGTGGTATTTCTCGAGGAGGAGTTTGGACTCGATCTGGCGGAACGAGGGTTTGATCAAAATGATTTTGATTCGCTCTCCAACATTATGCGCCTCGTCAGCCCCTGAACAATCGGAAGTTACTTTGAAATGTATGATGCAGAAAAATAACCAGGGGTTTAACATTGCAAACGCGGTCTATCGACAGAGCCTGCGCGAACCCGCACGTCTGGCCATTGCCTTCGAGGGTCTGGAACTCTCCTACGGTGAACTGGCAGACCGGGCCAGGCGTGTCGCTGCAACGCTGGTCCAGAGTCCGGGCTGGGGGGCTGGCGAGGGCTTTCTCCCTCGAGTTGGAATCCTTGCTTCACGCAGCATCGATGCCTGTACCGGGCTTCTGGGAACAAGTTGGGCGGGCGGAACCTATATCCCGATAGGGCTCAAGTCTCCAGAGGATCGGCTGATCACGATCATGGACCAGTGCCAGCTTTCGGCGCTAGTCTGCGATAGCCAAGGTGCCAAGCTTCTGACGGAGAGGGTGCTGGCGGCATGCCCACCGTTGGTGCTGATGCCCGAGCCCGGACAACACCTGCCGGCAGGATCCAGCCCGGAAATCGACATTCAGGATCTTCATAATCTGCCTGCCGTAACAGACGCCACCCCTCCGGCCCATATCAAATCCACGGATCTCGCCTACATCATTTTTACCTCGGGAACGACCGGAACACCCAAAGGTGTCATGGTCTCTGCCGGTGCTGTTCACCATTATATTGAAGTCGTCACCGAAATCCTCGGACTTGATGCCAGCGACCGAGTCCTTGAGGTCTGTGAGCTCAGTTTCGACTTTTCGGTGCTCGACATGTTCGCAACCTGGCAAGTTGGCGCCTCCTTGCATGTGCTGCCGGCAAACCGGGTCATGAACGCGGTGAAGTTCGCGCGTGAGAGCAGGCTCACGGTCTGGAATTCAGTGCCCTCTCTGGTCGGCATGCTGAACCAGATCAAGGCGCTTAAGCTAGGAGTGCTGCCCGACCTGCGTCTCACAGTATTCGGCGGTGAACCGTTGCCAGCCAACACCGTGGAGGCATGGCAACTGGCCGCGCCGAACAGCGTCATACAGAACCTGTACGGTCCCACCGAAGTGACCGTCTCCTGTTTGAGTCAGCCAGTCACCATCCCGCTCCCGGTCACGCCGAAGCGCAACGTTATTGCCATTGGCTCACCGTTTCCGGGCATCGAAGCTGCGATATTGACTGCTGATCACCAATTTGCACCGACCGATGAACCTGGAGAGCTTGCGCTCTCCGGCGCCCAACTCGCAGAAGGCTATCTGAACGCCAGGGAATTGACGGAGGCCAGATTCCCCATCATTCATGGTAAACGATGGTACTTGACCGGCGATCTGGCGTTTTGTGATGCATCCGGCGCCTTCCATCACCTCGGGCGAATCGACAATCAGGTCAAGGTCCTCGGCAACCGAGTTGAGCTGGAGGAAATCGACACCCACCTTCGCGAACTGTCCCAGACGGAATTGGTGGCGACGGTGGCCTGGCCGCTGGTCGATGGCAGCGCCAGAGGGTTGATTGCCTTTATCGCCGGCTCGCCCATGGAGACGTCCCAGATCCTGACCGGGTTGAAGCGTCAGTTGCCGGCCTACTCGGTACCATCAAGAATTGTCCATATCGAGCAGATGCCCTTAAACCACAACGGCAAGGTGGACAGAGGCGCACTGGTCCGCACCCTGGAGTGTGACGGGCACTGAGATTCTGTTCAACACCCCCTGTATTGCATCAATAGAGGCATGCTCCGGCACATCGACACAAGAGAGCGGACATGCCCCCCATTTCCGACCTGCACGAAACCAGTCGAAGCAATGACTATCCATACTTTCAGCTATTTAGCACGGCCAGCCCCTCCTCCATAAATCCCAAAAAGCCACCACCATTATTTTTCCTTTGCCGATAGAGACCGGCATGATACAAATTATTAGAGGGAAAAAATAATAATTTCGATACTCTTTGCCCACATTGTCCAATGCGTAGCAACAAATCGATGAATGGTCTAATGCACTTTCTGCTGCTTGCGGTATGCGGATATTCGGCCTTCCTGGCTTTTATATACTTCTACCAGCCACGGCTGCTGTTTTTCCCGAATATCCCCTCTCGCGCAGTAGCTATGTCGCCAGGGGAAGCAGGTTTGCCCTATGAGTCGGTGACACTGCTAACCAGTGACAATGTCAAGCTGGACGGCTGGTTTATTCCCGCTCCTCAGTCTCGCGGCGTTGTGCTCTTTTTCCACGGCAATGCCGGCAATATCTCCCACCGTCTCGACACACTCCTTTTGCTCAATAAGTTGGGGCTCAGCACCTTCATCTTCGACTACCGAGGCTATGGTCGCAGCCAGGGTAAACCCTCGGAACAGGGGATGTACCGGGATGCGGAGGCCGCCTGGCAAGACCTGACCCAAGAGCGAAGTGTTCCTCCGCAGCAGATCATTCTGTTCGGCCGCTCCCTTGGTGCTGCGGTGGCTGCGCACCTGGCTACCCTGCACACTCCCGGAGCCCTGATCATGGAATCATGTTTCACATCCGTACCTGATATTGCCGCCGACGTATACCCATTCCTGCCGGCCAGATTGCTGAGCCGGCTCCACTTCAACGCCAGAGAAAAGCTTGCGAATGTGGCATGCCCGGTGCTCATTGCCCATAGCAGCAACGATGAGATCATCCCTTACAAACATGGACGTGCGTTGTATGCAGCGGCAAAGGAACCGAAACATTTCCTGGAGCTTCGCGGCGGCCATAATGACGGCTTCCTTATTACAGGAAAAGCATATAGAGACGGGATCGACAGTTTTTTGAGAGAGAGCATTTCTGCAGAAAAGATCCCCTGACGATATGTTGAGATTTTCGCTGCCTACAGGAACCATGAGGGATCAGAAAAAACAACGGGCCAGATGAAATTGACACTGTATCCCAAAGGCGTTCAGCAATGGCTGTGGGCTCTCATCCGGATCTTCTTTCTTTTATTGGTACTTATGACCGGCCTCTTTCCCTTGATCAATATGCCCGGTTCCTCCTTTACCGGCACCTTGTCGCCTCTGAGCTCAGAGGAGCAACACTCAGCCGCTCTTCTCGAAAGACATGTTCATATTCTGGCGGGTAACATCGGTCCCCGTAATATCTGGCGGTCCTTTTCAATGGAGAGCACTGTCAGCTACCTCGATAAGGTTCTGTCAGATCTGGGGTATAGTGTTCAAAGGCAGGAATTCAGAGCCTACGATATCACATCAGTGAACCTGGAGGTGGAAATTCACGGCCACCTGTATCCTGAAGAGCTTGTTGTGATTGGAGCCCATTACGACACCGTCCCGGACTGTCCGGGTGCCAATGACAATGGTTCCGGAGTGGCTGCCCTGCTGGAACTGGCCCGTTTTTTACACGGCTCCAGCCCGCAACGTACCGTTCGGCTGGTCGCCTTTGCCAACGAAGAACCACCCTTTTTCTTCAGCAACACCATGGGCAGCGCCTTCTATGCGGCCCGCTGCCGTGAGCGAAAAGAAAACATCGTGGCCATGCTCTCTCTAGAGACCATAGGCTATTACAGCGACAACCCCGGCAGCCAACATTACCCCATCCCCTTTTCCCTCTTCTATCCTGATACCGCCAACTTCATCGCCTTTGTCGGCAATATCCGCTCACGGCAACTTGTCCGCCAGACAATCAAGGCCTTTCGCCATCATGGCAGATTTCCCTCCGAGGGCTTGGCGGCACCGGGTTTTATCAGCGGTGTCGGCTGGTCCGACCACCTCTCCTTCTGGCGGATGGGCTACCCGGCCATCATGGTCACCGATACCGCCTTTTATCGCTATGCCTCATATCATACCTCAGCAGACACCCCTGAGAAACTCGACTATGAACGGATGGCCCGGGTTGTCACCGGCCTTGTCCCTACCCTCCTGGAACTTGCCAAGCACTAAACAACACTCCATTGCGAAGCAGGTTTATCTCCCCATGGACGCTTCGCGGCCTTTCGTCATACCACCACTCTAGACAAGTGATTCTCCGCAAAATCGTTAACTGCGAAGGCAACATAGCCATTGCGATATCCACGAGTACAGCAAACGGATCCAGCAGAGTCCCACCGGGGTACGGTTTAAGAACCTGTCAAAAAGTTCGCCTGCTGCTAGTTAGTACGGTCTGCCCCCCTTCCTTGCCATTTCAAATCCATAACGATAATCATTCAACATACGGGCACTGTCCCCTTTATCACTTGCCGCCAGAGGTTGCTCATCTCTTGCAGGGAATTTTCGGCAATCAAGGAAACCTCCCCCTGCAGTTGCGGGAGAACTCGCTCGTCGGCAACCCGCAGTTTGATTTCCAGCCGTTGTGGTTCCTGAACCGGATAGCCGATCTGGCTGACCAGGAAACAATAGGCCTCCTCCACGGCCGGAATATTTTGAACAATCTGCTCAGCCATCCGGCGCGCGGCAACATTGTATATCTTGCCAACATGGGTGACCGGGTTCTTGCCTGCCGCGGCCTCCATGTTCATGGGGCGATAAGGAGTGATCAGGCCATTCGGTCGGTTGCCCCGGCCAACCTCGCCATCATCGCCAGCCTCTCCGGAGGTGCCGGTAACTGTCAAGTAAACACTGTCAGCCGCTGGATCGTCCCCGGTATTGACGTGCACCGCAATTTCCTGCTGGGTGAGCTTTGCAGCATGTTCGTGCACCAACCCCGCCAGCATCTTTTTCTGCTGCAGATAGTCCTCTAGGTCCCGCACATACTTGTCAATAAAGGCACAGGCCACGGTTAACACAATATGGTCGTCATTGCGCAGACCCATCACCTTTATGTCCTGGCCAAATGCCGGGTGAGCATCGCGAATGACGGGACTGTTTAAATAGCGTTCTGACTCCAGGACAACTGTCTCCAGTTCGCTGAAAGGCGCGTAGCCGACTCCGCAGGAGGTGTCATTGGCCAGGGCAATACCGGTTGTCGCCTGGCGCAGAAAGAGCTCAGTCAGGTCCTGTGATCCCGGCCGGATGAGGCAATGGATGTTCAAGTGGCGTTCCGGATCCAGGGCGTGGAAATTTTCCCTGAACCATTGCCGGGTTCCCTCAATGGCCAGTTCTTCAACCGGAACCTTAATGCCACGGAAGGACATGGTCGCCCGGCCCACCAGAAATATGTCCATCGGCTCCAGCACCTTCCCACCGCCAAAGGCCGGGGCCGAACGTCCTCCGAAAAGAAGACCCTTGTCGACATTATGATGCAGGACAATTCCAAAACGGTCATGATAGAAGCGGCACAGGTTCCGGCTGAGGTTTTCAGCCAGATAATCGCAGATAGTATCCGGGTGCCCCAAGCCCTTGCGTTCAACCATTTCCACCGGACCGGCCGCAACAGGAAGACCGGAAAGAGAACTAATCAGAATATTCATACAATCTTTCTCCTTGGCGAATGCCACACGATAGTAAAGGTCAATATAAGGTATGAAAAACCGGACGATTTACAAATGATTATATGGGTTGTTGTTCCCTGCATTCAGTAAAGGCAGTTCCCAGTTAATTGGTGCTTTTGACTGAGCTTGCAGATATGAATTTGCTTGGGAAAAATGCTTGTTCCCAAAAAAACCACGATGCGCGGATAAGGGGGACGGGTGAACCGACTGCAGTACCAGGTGCCGCTTCTTATCAATAATCGCCCCTTTTTTTTGAGCATAGCTGCCCCACAGGAAAAACACCAGCCCGGAATGCTCCCGGTTCAGCGTCTGAATAATGGCATCGGTGAAACGTTCCCAGCCCTTACCCTGGTGCGAGGCCGCCCTGTTCTGTTCCACGGTGAGCACACTGTTGAGCAGCAGCACGCCCTGCTCGGCCCAGCTGTGGAGATGTCCATGGCTGGCCGGTGGGATGCCGAGATCGGCCTGGATTTCCTGGAAAATATTTTTAAGCGACGGTGGCGGCACCACCCCCGGCATCACGGAAAAACAGAGGCCATGCGCCTGACCCGGGCCATGATACGGGTCCTGGCCGATAATCACTACCTTCACGTCCTCAAACGGGATCATGTTCATGGCATTAAAGATATTTTTCCCTTCCGGGTAGATGATCTTGCCGGCCTCTTTCTCCTGAATCAGGAACTCTCTGAGCTTTTGCATATACTCCTGCTCAAATTCACCTCCTATCCGGCTCTTCCAGGAAGGGTGCAGCTGGACTCGATCTTGTATCTCAGACATTGTTTAACACCTTGGTGTGATTAACTGCCGCCGCCATTTTTTCGCATTTTTGAAAAGTTATGAATGAATGAATGGAAATCACCCTTCCGCCCGTATTCGGTTGATCGCGGCCGCCACCTCGTGCAACCGGGGCAGCGCGAGTGTTCCGGTTTTCCAGGGCGACAGGATATCGAGCCCCTTTTCTTCCACATCTTTGAGGGCAAGCCTCAGCCCTTCCGTAAGATTTTCAGCCCTGTCAGCATAGTTTCTGGCGTAATAGTGGATGATGAGGCCGATGGCCCTGGTCTGACCGATATCGATCAGCTGCTCCACCTTACTCAGATCAATCTCATGTCGGCCATACAAAAGGGTGTCAATGCCGCGGGTCTCAATATAAACATCCTTTTTCCCCCGCACCGGATTGAGTCGCCCGGCGTCCGGACGTCTTGCCGACTTTCTGACAATGGGCGGCAGATCGCCCGGTTTTTCCTGAACCTGTTCCCGGTCGACCAGGGCCTGCGCCTTGAGGGTGACATCCTCCGGTCTGTAGGAATCCATCATGATGACCGTATCGCTTACCGCGAAATAATCGCCGGAACCTCCCATGACCAGAATCGTGGAGACCCCGAGCACGTGATACATCTCCCGCACCCGGAAAAGAAAGGGCGTTATCGGTTCCTTTTCCCTGACCACCAGCCTCTGCATCCGCTCATCGCGAATCATGAAATTCGTGGCCGACGTATCTTCATCAATCAGGAGCAGAGCGGCATCATCTTCCAGGGCCTCAATGATGTTGGCTGCCTGGGAGGTACTGCCGCTGGCATTCTCAGTGGAAAAACCGGTCGTATTTCTGGCAAAGGGCAGCCGGTCGATGAAGGGGCTGATATCAATATTGGAAACGACCCGGTTGTCTTCCGCCCGGACCTTGACTGCCGAGGGATCGGTTGCCACAAGCTCTCTGCCATCGCCGGGGATATGGTTATAGACACCCCTTTCGAGTGCATGGAGGAGTGTTGATTTCCCATGAAAACCGCCGCCGACAATCAGGGTTACCCCCCTGGGAATGCCCATCCCCCGAACCTTGCCCCTGTTGGGCAAGACAAGCGTGCAGGCCAGTGATTCCGGGGCCACAAAGGGGATAACCTTTCCTTTAAGGGGCCGGTCATCAATCCCGCTCTGTCTTGGCAACAGGGAGTTGTCGGCCACAAAAGCGGCAAGATTGTTGGGCAGCAGCAGGCCTCGCAAACAGTCCTGATCTTCAGCAGACTCGACATGTCTTTGAAAGCTGCCTTGATCCAGATTTTCAAAATAAAGACCATGAGAGACAACTTCCGGGAGTTCCCTGAAAAACATTTCTTCCACATCCCTTGCCATGATCGTTCGCCCTGCTGCAGGCAGACCGACGGTCAACCGTGCCTCGACACCTTCACTGTCTATCAGCACCGAGTTTCTGACCAGGATCTGCTGACCACTGGTTTCAATCTGCATCTCGCCACTCTTGCCGATCCCCCGATGCCCCTTCACGTGTGCCTGGATTGCCCTGGCAACAGATCTTGCCAGAAAATCTTCCGCAGCAGTTTTCCGTATCCTGCCGGAACAGAGTTCAGAGGGAAGAGGAGCTGCCGATGACGGAACATGAATGCTTATCCGCGAAGCCTGGGCAAAAGGATCACCCTGGACATGATCGAGAGTGAGCCTGTAGCCATTAAACTGATAGCTCCCCTTCAGTTCCTTATAGGCCTTGTACCCTCGCCCATCAATTTTTTTTAAGAGTGTTCGTAAACGTTCCATTGTGGTCACGGCCCGCAAAAAACCATTTTTTGTTCCTATTGAACGGAACTCGTTGAATCAGAGCGAGGGCAGGGGCAAGGAGTATATAATTTCCTTCCGACACGGTCGTATTTGGCGCTAACCCGTACCCGAATCGCGATCATATTCAGCTAGAAGAAAGCCGGATTATTTATTTAATGGCAAAGGGTCAATCCCCTTTGCCATGCACATTCTGAACCAGCCCTGGCCAGGGAGTTGCGTGACTCTATATTTGCGTCTTTGGCCTTCAAAACGTCATTACAGCCCGGGAAAAGGAATGCTTTCAATAATGACTATCCATACTTTCAGTTAGTTAGCACGGCTAGCCCCCCATTCCTTAGGATTTAAATAGATCCGTGCCCTTGTTACTCAGCTACTCCACGCTCCCTTTATTCATGACTGTATCCCACTACTTCCCAGTAGCCGCCTTTATCTGGCCCCACCCTCCGCAGAGCTCCTCTGTTTTTTAAGGTCTTGATATTCTTGTCGATAGCCGTGGTGCTGATGCCGATCCGCTCAGACAGTTCCCGTTTGGAGATGTGAGGGGTTTCGGTAATCAGTAACAGGATCTGGCGTTGACTTTCTGCCAACCCATCTACCAACCCATCTACCAACCCAGGTTGATATCCTGACCGTGAACCGACCTTCTGCTTATCAAGGACAATCGGCCTGGCCAGAAAGACGGTGAAACGCATACGCATACCGAGTTCCTGAACCAACGGTTCCGGCAGGCCCATTTCCCGGCTTTGGTGCAGGATGTTGCGCACGCCGCTGCCCCATTGTTCAATCAGCTTCAGTTCACGGAAGACGCGGGCAATGACAGGATTGCGGATCTTGGAAACTCCGCTCTTCATATCCTCAATGGTCATCCCCGGTAACAGAATGCCCGGATTTTCAACCTCGATGCGGTCGTCGAAGAAAGCGATGCGGATCGGGGCACCACGCTGGGAGTAATCGGTATGTACCAGAGCATTAATGACCACTTCGCGCAGAACTGTGAGGGGAATGCTCCAGACATCCTTGCGCTGAATTTCGGAAAAATCTGCCCCGCGCATTGCGTGTTTTTTGAGAAACAACATGATGCTTTCCACGGCCTGGGGCAGCGGTTCGTCCAGTTCGATGTGGTCGAAGATGTCGGTCTTGTCGTGGCCGATGAAACGCCCGCACTGCACCCAGGCGTCGGGAAAATGAAAGGTGCGCTCCCTCCCGAACAGGATCATCGCCCCTTTGGTGGGAGCCAGTCGCCCCTGTTCACTCCGAAGCAACTTGAGGGTGATTAACTCCTGTTCGTCAAGTTCACGTTTTCCTGCAAATGCTCTACGTGCGGCCTTGAGGTCCAAGTCGTCTCTTGAGAGTTCCGGAAGCGGCATTTCGTCAAACGAAACACCCTCGGCAGAACGTCGCAGTTCGCCAATCAGCTCTCGGTCCGCCTGCCGGTTGGTGGAGCCGAGCCTGACATAGACGCCGTTTTCCGGGCCTTCAGAACGTAGATAATGGGGACGGGAATTGCTGGGGAAGACTTCGACAATCAGCAGGGTTCTGTTGTCCACTGTGGTCATTTCAATATTGGGAACCAAGCGGGGGCTGATGGAGTCGGCAATCAGGCTGCACAGCCGCTCTTCATCGTCGAGCGGAAAGTCGACACCGATCACCTGTCGACTTTTGTCTTCCACCCCGATTATCAGTTTACCGCCCGCTGTATTGGCAAAGGCGACAAGGGTCTTCAGCAGTCCTTTGGGAGATGACAGATCCCGCTTGAATTCAAGGGTCTTCCCTTCGTTAAGGGTGAGCAAGGTTTCACCGTTCATGAAGTACCGCCCAATGCCGCCATCAACTCGGCCTTCAACGTGTTCTGCACCGTTTCGAGTTGGCGAGCGATTTCCAGATACTCCTGCATCAGTTCCTCCGGGTTGCTGTAGTTTACTTCGACTTCATGGGGATTCTTGCAGTCGATGTTGTAGTTAAGCGCCACGATCTCCTGGACCGAGACCATCCAGGCGTGTTCGGTGGTCTTGCGCCCGTTTCTGATTGCACCGAATTTCTGACCAGGATCTGCTGTCCACTCGTTTCAATCCGGATCTCGCCACTCTTGCCGATCCCCCGATGCCCCTTGACGTGTGCCTGGATTGCCCTGGCAACGGCCCTTGCCAGAAAATCTTCCGCAGCGGTTTTCCGTATCTTGCCAGAACAGAGTTCAGAGGGAAGAGGAGTTGCCGATGACGGCACATGAATGCTTATCCGCGAAGGCTGGGCAAAAGGATCTCCCTGGACATGATCGACAGTGAACTGGTAGCCATTAAACTGATAGCTCCCCTTCAGTTCCTTATAGGCCTTGTACCCTCGCCCATCAATTTTTTTTAAGAGTGTTCGTAGACGTTCCTTTGTGGTCACGGCCCGCAAAAAAACTATTTTTTATTCATGTTGAACAGTACTCGTTTAATCAGGGCAAGGTCAAAGAGTATACTTGCCTTCCTACACAGTCGCATTTGGCGCTAACCCGCACCCGAGTCGCGATCATATCCAGCTAGAAGATAGCCGGCTTTTTATTTAATGGCAAAGGGTCAATCCCCTTTTCCATGCTCATTCTGAGCCAGCCCTGGCCATGAGTTGTTTGAGTATTATGTTCCAATAATTACAAACTCTCACCCTGTTGAGGATTACTTATCATACTTTCCCCAGAAGCTGTGCTTGCGGCCATGGGCCAGCTTAAGCTCTTTTTTGTAAATTTCATGACCGGTAAAACGCTGCCAGTTGCTGATCGCCGGAGCCAGCGCATCAAGTTTTTTGAGATAACGGACACCGTACGGATAGGTCTTGGTCTGCGCTCTTCGGAGGATGGAGTCGAGCAGGGCGCGATAGAGCATGGAGGCGGCAAGATGGCGCGCCTCTTTTTCCATGGCCTGCGCAAGCGGCAGAAGAGAGTCGTAGAAATCGCCGTTCAATTGTTCAACGGATTGGAGGAGATAGTTTTCAGCCTGGTCAAGACACCCGCTCAGGAGGAGAAACTTGGCATCGGACGCACTGAAGCCCTTTGCCGCCATGATCTCCCGGGCTTGCCCGGCAATTACCGTTTCCCTCTGCTCCTGGCCGATTACCGCCAACAATTCATCCAGACCGGCAACGCTGCGATGACTGCGAAAACGTTTCCAGGCAATCTCCGTGACCTTTTCCGATTCACCCAATTCCGTATAGATGGCCTGGAGAAGCTGGTCACGCTTATCCGCCATAAAAGCGCCCGGCTCCTTGTCCCGTTTAATCCAGGCAAGGGCGGTTTGCGCCTCTCCGGTCTTCAGATACACCTCGGCGATATCCAGACAGGCCGCGGTTCCTGGTTCACCCCAGGCGGCCAGCCGCGCTTTTTCAAAAAGGGGCGCATCACCCAGTTGAGCTGCCAGTTCCTCCACCCCCCGATACCAGCTCCGCCGTTGATACTCGTCTTTTTCCTTTTCTGCCAACTGCCAGAATTGCTCGGCCAGGCCACGCAGATTTTCCTCGGGCAGAAACATGGCCGCTGATTCCAGCAGGCAATCCCTGGCCCCATAGTCGTTGCCACCGAAAAGTTTGACAAGCAGTTCAGTCAGCCATTTCTTATCCGGACAGGCTGCGGCAAAACGTACAAAAAGCTTGCTGGCGTCATGGCGAAAAACATCCCCCACCATGCCGTTGGAATCATCGCAACGCTCAAAGACCGCCCGGTCGCATTCAAAAAAACGCGCCACCAACTCCACGCCGACCTTGCCGTCTTCCACGCCTTCTTCAAGATCAGTAAGCAGCCCCGCCAAATCCCTGGCAAAAGAGCCACCTTCCCGCCAGTCAATAAACCGGCGCGACCGCTTCAAGCCGGCGAGCTTGGCCTTAAACCGTTTCACCTTTTCATCGGGGGTGGCCACCAGTCTCGCCACCAGTGCAGCGGCCTCATCATAATTGTCGGCCATCGCCAGCAGGGCATCCGCCAGCTTTTCAGGGCCAAGGGCGATCAATTGAGTACGTATTTTCGTCGACATACCATGTTCTCCTCGCCGCCAACGGCAAATACAGATATTTCAAGAAGCAAGAAAATACCTCCAGTATATCGTACTCGTAGAGGTTTCGGAAGATTTCGATGAGCGCCGCGAACAGATTGGACTTGCCGATGGTAACCGCTTGCAGGCGCATGGAGTTTCCTTACACCTGCGCCATCACGGCATTGAGCAGGACGGTCTGTTTGATGGTGGCGGCATCGATTTGGTTTTCCAATTGAGAGAGCCATAAGCTGGTCGATTTTAGCGACGATGCGGTGTTGTTCCTGGGCTCTTTGCGTTTTTATCCTTAAAAACGTCATTATAGCCCCGGGAAAAGCATGCTTTCAATAATGACTACCCATACTTTCAGTTAGTTAGTATGGCCCGACCCTATTCTCATTATCGTTCGAGTTGGCCGTTTATGTTCATCTGCTCTCATTCCTCGCTTTCGCTGTGAAATGTGCCTGTTATACAATTAAAATGTTGCCTTAATGCTTCTGCCGCCGGAGAGTTGACACTCGCCTTGGCCGCCACCGGTCATACCGCTTGCCGGATTGGCCAGATTGAAGCGGCAGCGCATATGCTGCCCGTCGTAGGTTTCCAGGTTGGCAACAACTTTGCCGCTGTAGTAGGTAATGAACTGCGTAGCAGTATAAGGATAACTATAAGGATAAGGATGTCTCCTGTACGGCCAGTCGCCCCAGCCTTCGATCCAGCCGTTCCACATTGGAGCAAGGGTTACACTCTGCGTCTGGTGGGTAATCTGAAAGAATTTTCCTTCGTAAACTGCATCAGGGAGTTTGGCCATCATTGTGCCGGAAATTCCTCCGTCCATGCTTTTCCAGCTGAACAGAACGGGCTGAGCGGGTTTGCCCAGGGCTGTCATTTCTCCGTGCCCAATACCGGTAGTAGTACAACCGGCAATGATCATTAATAGCAGCGCGCTGGCCGCAATCAGTTGATACAGTTTCATAGGGTATGCTCCTTTTTCTTTATTTACAATAAAAGTGAGGTTGCAACGATATGAGCGGGTCTTCAAATAAGGCGGACGAAAGAAAGTAATTATTAAAAGACTATCATATTTCCCAGGCAGACAACAATTTTTTCAAATCCAACCATACCCTTATTTTCATGGGTCTTCGGCGGTGTTGTCATTTAAAGGAAATGAGGAGTATCACTCCCTTATCCCAATTCTGTATTGGCATCAGTATGATGGAGGAAAACGAAGGCAGAAACGTGGATTGTATTGATAGCCCGGGAGAAGAAATTTTGGATGTAATTTTTTTTAATAGTGTTCGTAGACGTTCAATTGTGGTCACGGCCCGGCCCCATTCCTTATGATTCGATAACCTATTCCTTGGTCTGTGCCACATTTTACTTAACCTCGTCCTTAGTTAATGGAAATCGTATTCACTTAACTAACGAACAACCGAAGGTAACGATCAAACATAAAGCTGCGTCCCCGGTTCATGACATGATATCAAACACCGAGGAATTCTATGCGTAATGGTCTGGACAGGAATGAAGTTTTCTCCAACAACCGATAAAAGCCAGAGCGGACTTAACCCCTTTTTCTAACTAAAAAACAGCATCACCGCATGCTGGTGGTGCCCAATTCATAATAAGCGTACTCTTTGCACAATTGTATGCTGACTGAAGAAACGATCGGCGATCCGGTCCTGAAAGACCTGTCTGCAACATCAAAGTTTCACGAAGAGGATGGTGGCTCTTTATGAGATATTCATTCCGGTAATGGAGACGCTCCAAATGACCTATGCTTGGAAGCCTATCGAATTTTCCACTGGTACCACGATTGCATTCTTTACATGCAAGAACCAGATTTGCTACCCCATTGATCGGTTTATCATTTGCACAATAATTCAGTTTATAAGGAAAAAAATGGTCTACGTCTGCAAGATCTGGCGAAAATGTGTCTACTGAAATTTTTCTAAAACAATAAAAACAACGTCCTTTCTGATACCCGTTGAGTGCGTCCCGCGAAGAGGTAATCGACACTCTGCGATTTTTCGCTGATAACGTGTGTAGTAATTTGTTAGTTTCATCGTGTGTGATCTGAATTATATGCGGGGAAAGACTTAAATCCCAAGCAGTCTCTACTAAACGCCAACGGGCTTCAGTTTCAAGGTTCAGATCATGAATTACTGGATTTTCTGATAGAGTGTAAAATTGATCAGTAAGGCGGATGCCACCATTTGTGCTTCGTTCATCAAGAAAGAATCTCGTAGGGATTTCACTGCCGTGAACATTGTGAAAAGCATCAATGACATTTTGAAAGCCGAGCCTGACGGTCTGCTCGATCAATTTGGATTCCTGGATTTCTCCATTGTTGAATGACCGACATATATCAAGAAAGCGGCTCTTGCTTGATGTTGCTTGCTTGTCACAAAGCTTTAGATGTTCAGAAATATGCTTGGCAAATACGGGGGCCAGTTCATCCATTCGTATAAGTTCTTGCGGATGACTACGAAGTTCGTAGAGAGCTTTTGCCAAAGCAAATTTGTACGAGGCAACATTTCTCCCAAATAGAATGATGGCACGCCAGTAGTTCTCACGAGTCGGTTCAATTTCGTAAAAACGCGCATCATCCGTCATTCTCGACCTCGCTTTGCATCCATTTTTTTTTAAATTCAACCTTCACTACTGAAGAATAAAAGCGGTAATGATATTTTTACCATCCAGAATCGGGAATGAGCAGGGTTATGTGAACGAGCCATCTTGAGCTCCAATGATGCATTTTTCGGTACATAAACTTATCCTTTCCGAAAAAAAACATTCACCCAAGCCTGTCGCTTGCCTCGGAGTGGCCTAATTTGTTCTTCGATATCGATAATATCGATCTTCTCGAGATAGGAAAGAGCCTGACGAATAATGTCAGGGGTGGTGTCAAAGAAAAAACGCCCTTTTTCATCCCATCGCTCCCCTTGCCCTTTTTTGAAAGACATATAACAGACACCACCGGGTTTGAGTGCAACATTTAGCCGGTGCAAGGTATCACCCAACTCCATCTCTGGGATATGGAGCAGACTGGCACAGGCCCATATGCCATCATAGCATTCCCTTTCATCCATAGATTGGGCCGACATAACAAGAACTTCCTGGCCGATATTCCGACTACAGATACTGGCTATTTCAGGGGCAGCATCCATTGCCGTGACCCTGTAGCCGTGTTGCTGAAAAAAAATAGTATCTCGCCCAGAACCGCAACCAAGGTCAAGGATATGTCCTTTCGATGGCAAATACTCTAAAAACCGATACAGAGTTTGTGACATATCAAGGCCTTTTGTCTCCTCGATATAGGTATCTGCATTCACACGATAAAAGTGTAAAATTTTTTCTTCCATCAATTTTCGTTTCAGAGCCATTAGCAAGAACACATCGGCAGGGGCTCATTATAAGTCAATCACTTGAGGCTTGGGGTCAGACCACAATATCGAGCTGAAATAATAACAAAAGAACTTTGAAAAAGACCGATTCCAAGGCTTAAAAATACATTTTTGGGTATGAAATGGATAGTCTAACAAAAATCATGTATGTACCTTTTTCTTAAACGGCCCTTTTAGACATCAAAAGATGTCAGTTTACGTTTAAAGTCAAAACAACTACTGAATATTACATTTACATACATGGTATCAATTGGTTGCCGTGGTCCAACACCGTTCAGTTAGGACAGGCGTTTTCTGATGCTTATCCAAAGTTGGCTTTATGTAGCTAAGAACTTTTCAATTCTTTTCATAGCCTTCTTGATAGCTTTATTTTGAGCATCTTGATGGTTTCCTTGCCCTTTTTTATAAAAGCCACCTAAAAGAAGTTTAGAATCGTGTGGCGTGACATAAACACGCAAGCCAGAGCCCAAATGCTTCAATTGCTTAAGTACTCCAAAAGAAGATGAGTCGACATCTTTAATTTGGTAACCATCATGGATAAAATTTGATGCTGAGGCCTTTTTAAACATTTTAAAAATCGTAGGCCATTCTGAATGAGTCGGAAGGTAATTATCCATTGCACCATCACAGATAAGTACGTTGTAAATTTCCTCAAGGAGTTGAAGATTTGCTAGATTCGTTTCGTTCCAAGAAATTATCCATTGCTTAATTTTTTCAAGATTGTTCTGCCCCCAAATATTTGGAAGCAATTTGTCAGTCTGAGTGAATTCAATAAAATCTATTTCCCATTCTTTCTCAGTCGCAATTGTGGTGACCATTCCCTCGTTGCGAAGTGCAAGTTCGAGAATCGGTGCTGGTGCTTTAAGGCATGATAGTTCCCAGTCTTCACAATGTTGTAGATGTTCTTCCGTTAATTTTTGGCCACGGCTAAAAAAATCAAGAAAAGCACGAGCAATTTCTTTTTGGCGCCCACTCAGCCTAAAAATAATATCTTGAATACGATAAGTTGCTTTGGTCTCAGCGTCTCGAATCAAAGTGAACGCTCGTATTGGCGTGTCAACGGCTGGATTATAAAAAAAGCGAAAGTTGTCTCTTAATTCATATAATGCCTCGGCTGTTGCAAGAAATTTTTCCTTTCCGATTTCTATATCAACCTCAGCACCTGGGTAGGGGTTTAAATACACGTCAGGCATGGCTACAAAAGTCTCCCGAGATTTTTTTCAGACTCGTCAAAGAAGCCATTTGGCCACTCATCAAACATGCCAAATTCATCAATAGTTGGAGTTTCAATTGATGTGTAATCTTCCTCAAAATTGTGGGCGAAATAGTAGAAAACAGAATCTTTTGCTCTGAGAAGTCCATCTTTTACTGCAAGTCTAACCCCATTTAATAGATGGTCAGAGTGTGTTTCGACAATAATCTGTATTCCGCATGCAGCAGCTCGAGCCAACATCTCACCAATTTTAGTCTGGCCTGATGGATGAAGATGAGCTTCAGGGTTTTCAATAAGTATAATTGCAGAATTATGCTTATTAGATTCAATAAGGGCAGAATAAATAAGAATATTAACAATAATAGGTAGGGTATATGAAAGGCCAAAACCAACATTAGAAGCTCTGAAACCACCATATTCTGTCCGCCCCATGTCCGCCATTCTGTCGATTTTGGTATCAAATGTTACACCCGGAGAAATAACATTTAACCAAGCTGTAATGTTCTGACGAACGCTGCTTGTCTCCGGACCTGCCATCCGAAGCATCGGCGAAAGGCCGGAAAGCTCGTAATTACGCTCAAAGAAGTCGATTACATATTCGCCTCTTTCTCCGACTGATAAAAGATTGTCGCCAGGATAAATGGGCAAGGAAGACTGGGGACCAAATCGTGAAGCACTGATAAATGAAAAAAGTGGAGGGAAAAATGCTACTTTTTTATTTAAATTGTTAAGTTGACCGGAGCCCGTATATTCTAATCCGAAATGTACGTTGTCTTTCCGAGCACAAATTTTGAAGCTCGCATGTGCCCGGGACTTCAAATCCGCCAATGAACCATATCCAGCCAATGCCCCCCCCTCTTTCAGCAGCCTCAGAGCTTGAATAAAAGAACTTTTACCGGAGCTGTTTAATCCAGAGAGTAGTGTTAGAGGTGCGACATTTAATGTTTCATTATTAAAGCATTTAAACCCGACAATTTCTAATTGATCAATCATAAGCTACTCTTCTATAATTTTTTTAACAATCTCATTAATAATACGATATCTTGCTCTAACGCCGCTTGGTTTATGGCTGTCTCGGGATATTGAACGTTCAAATTCTTGGTTAAGGTCATACATCCGAGAATTTATTTCTTGGTACAGTTTATTCTTCCTCTTTTTCAAAACAAGATATGTTTCTTCTTCCATCTCCGCCAACACCACAGACCATGCTTCAAAAAGTGATTTATTTACAGGAGTTCTGTAATTAGAGCGCGGGGTTGATTTCCGAAAAGCATGAATATTAAAAAGGGCGTAAGCGCGGCACATAGCTGTTTCGAACCTAGAGTGAATATCTTCATTGTTGTCATAGTTAACCTTTAGCACAATATCCCGATCGCCAAATGCTTTTATTATATCCGCAGGATCAAAATCAGGCATGAGGTTAATCAATTGCATTGTTTCGCATAAAAATGCATCCATATCTTCGTTTTTTGGATATAAGGCTGTTCCTCGAATCAAGAATGAAATAAATCTAAGAATGAGTTCGCGTGCACCCATTCGGCTATCATTGACACGATAGTCTGTTGCTTTTTTAAATGACTCCATGCAAACTAGTTCTTTGAGTAGCTCAGCAGACCGGCCGTAGTAAAGGGCATGACGAATCTCTTGCGGTGTAAGTGGTAATCCACCTGTATTCAGCCGTTTAAAAATATTGCGCTGTACTTCTGGGGGAGTAACGGGATTTATAATAGCAAACGTAAATTCTGTTTCAAAAATTCTATTTTGATATTTTTGTGGCAATTCATTAAATTTTTTCCCATTGAGTTCTCTGATAAATTCTAAGTCAGTTAAGGCAAATTCTTTAGTGAGAACAAAACGACGAATTGCTGTCACTCTCTGAAGTCCGTCTACTACCTTCCACTTTTCGTCCTCATCTGCCGCGACATAAAAAAGAGGCAGTGGAATCTTTAGCATGAGCGATTCAATGAGACGGCTTTGTTGGCCATCGTTCCATATCCCCTCACCTCGCTGAATCAGTGGAGAAGAGATGGTGCCTTGCTCTAATCGGCGCACTAGTGTCTGAAGCGGCACAGGCTTATTTGAAATAGAAATTCTATCAGCATCAAACGGAAAAGGGGTGATGGGTTCCTCTTCGATGCCAGCCTGACGTCCATCAGCTGCAAGCTCTTGGTTGATGTCGTTATCTATAATATCCTGTTTGGACATATCAATTTTTCCTTGTTCAAAGTTAACCCAAAGACAAGTTTTTTTATGCTAATGGAAGCATCTTCTGGTTTTCGTTAATTTTGGCCGAAATTTCATCAACGGATAAAAGGATAAAAGGGGTCAAGTCTTTGCTTGACTCTTGTCGCAATCTTTACCCATGGCCAAGCCTCGTAATATCAACTCTGCTTCTTTTTATTGCCGCTATATGCAATTGGTTCTACATCCCGGCATTTAGTTTCCAGTTGATGGACAATCCGTTTGATCATATTTTCCGACAGAACTTCCGGCCCTTTGAGGCTCCGGGCGTAATTATCGCTCTTACCGTACAGGAGGATCAAATCATCTGGTTTCTTCCGCTCCACAAACCAACCTGGAAGTGCCAGTACGGGTCGGGCCATAACCGGCTCACCCACGGCACTGCTCAGCCATTTTGATAAGGTGGTGGCCTGTTTCCTGGCCTGATGAATAGCGGCGGTTTCCTTGGCTTTGTCTGGGAAGTAAAGAGCTTCGCCGTTGTATATGACTTTGGCGTCCACCGCCCCCCTGCCCTTGTCCGGCTTGGACCGCCCCTTGGTCTCCACCGCGAAGACTCCGGACGGTCCCACCACCACATGATCGATATTGTTATGCTCTTCAGGAAAGTCGTGAAAGACGTAAAATCCTTGCCGCATGATGAGATTCAGTTCCCGCCCGACCGCTAACTCGGCATCGAGCCCTAATTGGTAATTGGACCTTTCTCGGAATCTCCGAGCAAATTTAACCAAAGGAATAGGCAGGAAAATAGCTAGCGCGAAGATGAGAGTCAAATAGTTGGCTAGGGTAGGATTACCACCCTTTACTAAGACTCCCCCCAAGATAAAACCAGCCAGAACAACCGGTGTAACAGCAAACAGAAAGATCTGATCATTTATCTGATCATCAAGCTGGGCAATCTTCTTTCGCAATGACTCCCCAGAACCACGCAGGATATGCCGGCAAATTGGACTGCGTTTTTCTCGTCGTTGCCTTCTGAACCACAACAAAAAAAGAATTCCCGGACCCATTGCCAACGCTATCGCAACCACGAGATACAACACTTGACTTACAAAACGCTCCACAGCTCCCCCCTAAATTGCTGTACCAAATTCAAAAGACACCTGAACGTATGATTGAAACCAATCTACCCGAGAAAATCCTTTTAGCAAGTAATTCGTTAGACACAAACAATTTTACCAACCTCCTGAATTTAAGGACGAAAATCCGGCACAGGATATATCGACATTCGGTAACAAAGATCCGGGCATCAAGGGAAAACGGGCGCAGGTAAAAGCCTCAACCACCGGCCTCGTAAAATCATGGGAATCATAACCCCATTTGAGGTATTCTTTGCTCAGACGATGCATTATAGTGCATCACCACTGTGAGTTGCACTTCAAAATGCAATCTACCAAAGCTATAATTCTATACAAAATATAAAACTCCGGAGACCAGCAATGAAATCCGTTCATCTTCGCCTCATTCAGATAGCCTGCCTGGCTCTTCTGGCATCCTTGACGCTGACCGGCTGCAGCAACGGCGAGGAAACCGAGACCCAGCCCCCCTCTCCGCCCCGAGAAAAGGTTACCAACGTCGCACTGAACACGGTGGTCCGGCAGGACATACAGGAGACCTTCACCCTGCCCGGCACCCTGGAGGCGTGGGAAGATCTGACCCTGGCCGCTGAGATGGCCGGCCCGGTCCGCTGGATCGGCCCCAAAGAGGGAGATCGGCTGAAAAAGGGGGAGGCCATCCTGCGCATCGATCCTGAAAGACGCGAGGCAGAGCTTGCCCGCGACCAGATTGAGTTCGAACTGCAGCAGAAACACCTGGAGCGCCGGCGGACGCTGGTTGAGCGCGAGCTGGTCAGTCAGCAGGAATTTGAAGATGCCCGCAAGACCTTCGAACAGGCCCAGGCCCAGCTCCGGCTCTCAAAGGTGGCCCTGGACAAAAGCACCCTGCGCAGCCCGGTGGACGGCATTCTCGACCGGCTGCTGGTGGATCGGGGCGAGTACGTTTCCGAAGGGGACGCAGCGGCGGTTGTGATGCAGGTCAACCGGCTGCGGGCCCTGGTGGACGTGCCCGAGAAGGAGATCCTCGGCCTGGCCGTGGGCGGGAAGGCCCTGGTTTTCGCGGCCCCGGTACGGGGAGGGAGCGGCCCGGGACTGGACGGCGAGATCATCCACCTCTCCTACGGG
Source organism: Pseudomonadota bacterium (assembly GCA_018821985.1). Classification (GTDB taxonomy): domain Bacteria; phylum Desulfobacterota; class Desulfobulbia; order Desulfobulbales; family Desulfocapsaceae; genus UBA2270. The sequence goes on along the minus strand of JAHJKP010000032.1, from coordinate 2,066 downwards.
GCCGATCCCGCCACCCGCACCTACCAGACCAAGATCGCGGTGGACAACAGTGCGGGGACCCTGCGCCCCGGGATGATCGTTCAGGTCGCTTTCAGCCGCCGGGAACTCTCTCAGGTGATCGCCGTCCCCCTCTATGCCCTGGTCGATCGCGACGGGGTCAAGGTGGTCTATGTGGAAGTGGGCGGCAAGGCGCAGCTGCGTCCGGTCAAGGTCGGCCCCATTGTCGGCGACCTGGCAGTGATTGAAGAGGGGCTCGCGCCAGGGGAGCAGCTCATCGTCAAGGGCCAGCATCTGGTCAAGGCTGGTGCCTCCGTAGTTGGGGAAGGAAAGTGACATGCTGATCTCCAATGTCGCCATCGGACACCGCAGCACCATTTTCGTCTTGATGCTGATGTTCATCGTGGTCGGGGTCGCAAGCTATATCACCCTGCCCCGGGAGTCGACCCCGGACATCACCATCCCCTACGTCCTGGTGAGCACCACCTATGAGGGGGTGGCGCCCTCGGACATCGAGACCCTCATCACCCTGCCCATTGAGCGCAAACTCAAGGGCCTCAAGGATGTGAAGGAGATCCGGTCTCTGAGCGCCGAGGGCTCCTCCCTGATCACCATCGAGTTTACCCCCAAGGTGGACATCAACAATGCCCTGCAATGGGTCCGCGACAAAGTGGACCAGGCCCAGGGGGATCTCCCCGATGACCTGGAAAACGATCCCTCCATCCTCGAAATCAACCTCTCCGAGTTCCCGATTCTGATGCTGGCCGTAGCCGGCGACGTCGAGGAGTCCGTGCTCAAGCGGGTGGCGGAGGAACTGGAGGACCGGATAGAGGCGATTCCCGGTGTGCTGGAGGCCGATCTTATCGGCGGCCGGGAGCGGGAGATCCGCGTGGAATTCAACCCGGACCGGATGGCCGCCTACAAACTCTCCTTTGCCGAAATCCTCCAATCCGTCCGAAGCGAGAACGTCAACATCCCAGGCGGCAGCCTTGATCTCGGCCAGGGGAAATATCTGCTGCGTATCCCCGGCGAGTTCACCGACCCGGCCGAGGTGGACACCCTGATGGTGGCGATCCGCGATGGCCGGCCAATCTACCTCACGGATGTGGCCACGGTCCGCGACACCTTTGAAGACCGCACCAGCCACGCCAGACTCAACGGCCGCAACAGCGTGACCCTGGCGGTCAAAAAGCGGACCGGCGAGAACATCATCGCCGTTGCCGACCACGTCTTCGCCCTGCTGGAGATGGCCCGCAGTCAGATGCCCGAGGGGGTCGAGATCTCCGTCACCCTGAACCAGTCCAAGGATATCCGGCGCATGGTCTCTGATCTGGAGAACAACATCCTCACCGGTCTGATCCTGGTGGTTGTGGTGCTCTTTTTCTTCCTCGGGCTGAACAACGCCCTCTTCGTCGCCTCGGCCATTCCCTTTTCCATGCTGCTCTCCTTTGCCGTCCTGCAGGCCCTGGGGATCACCCTCAACATGGTGGTCCTCTTCAGTCTGATCCTGGCGCTGGGGATGCTGGTGGACAATGCCATCGTCATTGTCGAGAACATCTACCGGCACATGCAGGAAGGCGAGGACCGGGGCAGCGCCTCCCGCCTGGCTGCCAAAGAGGTCGGCTGGCCGATCATCACCTCGACGGTGACCACCCTCTGCGCCTTCGGGCCGATGATGTTCTGGCCGGGAATAATGGGTGAGTTCATGAAGTACCTGCCGCTGACCCTGATCATCGTCCTGAGTTCATCGCTCTTTGTCGCCCTGGTTATCAACCCGGTGCTCTGCGCCTCCTTCATGCGCATCGGCCATACCAATATGAGCGCTGGCGGCGAAGAGTCCCGCGTCCTCCGCAGTTATCGCTGGCTGCTGGAGAGGTCGCTTGATCACCGCGGCCGGGTGATCGGCGGTGCGGTTCTGCTGCTGTTCCTGATCATCGCCAGCTACGGCCTGCTCGGTCACGGAGTGGAGCTCTTCCCCGAGTCCGAGCCGAACCGGGCCTTCGTCGAGATCAAGGCAGCGGAAGGGGCCAATCTGGAGACCTCAAACCAACTGGCACTGGCGGTGGAGA